>NZ_JBWKOZ010000015.1:0-121838 GCF_059416325.1 Variovorax sp. GW821-FHT09D05
TGGCTCATCGCTCGTGCTCCTTTGCAGGGTTCAGTCCTTCATGCAAGAAACGTGCTCTTGTTCAGACCTTCCCTAGCGTTCTTCAAGAGTTCACCTGCGCTGGCTACTCGAGCGCCGCCAGCGCGCGATTCACGACGATGTTGTTACTCCCCACCGCAAGCCAGCGTGAATAGAGTTGCCTCATGGCGCGATACGAAGCGCGCTATGAGGAGTCGGCATGAGCAGCGTCAGGAACACCGCGACAACGCAACCCTCCGCACTGGTTGCACAGGCGCTCGCCATCTATCGAAGCATCGCCGCGTGCCACGCGCACATCGCAAACAACAGCAGCAGTAACGCCTACGCACTCACCGCAGCGCTGATGCTGCCCTGCTACCAATCCAGCTTACGCGAACTGGCACTTGCGCTGACCCTTGAAGAGGAGCGCGAACTTAGGTACGCGCTCGACGAATTTCGCAACTCAGCTGCATGAAGACGAGTACCTTCGCGCAACTTCTGTCCCACTGTGGTGCGTTCCGAATCGTTGCGCGGCCTTCGGAATTACGCTGATGGATTGAACGGGATTTCACTCGTAGCGACAAACACAACCAGCGCCCAGACTCCGCTTCCCCGGCCGGGAATTTATTTCATGGAAGTCATTTCTCTTGAAAGGAGTTGGCAATGGCGGAAAAGCAGAAATTCACCATCCTCTCGTTTGTCGGCGGCGGCATACGAGGGCTGATGCCGGTATCGGTCCTGAACAAGCTGTACGCGAAGTTCCCTCAGATCATCGACAACACCGACCTCATTGCGGGATGCTCGACGGGCTCGATCATCACCAGTGAGCTATTGGCGGGAAAGACGCCGCAAGACATCATCAATCTCTTCACCTCCCAGAACGGGGAGATCGGGTTCTACCAAAAGATGAACACCGATCCGACGGAGCCCGCGTATTCGATCGATGAGGTCTACGCCTCGCAGCTTGCGCTGCATGGCGACGCGAAGGTCCAGGATATCTACCTGAAGAAAGCGCTCTTCGTGACCTTCAATGTCGGCGGGCTCGAAGTGAAGAACTCCGTGCAGACGGCCATACCGTGGCAGCCGGTCATGTACACGAACATGATCCCCGACCATGGCGACGTGACCATCGCCAAGGCGGCCACGTCGAGCGGCGCGATGCCCGGGCAGCTGGGCTCGCTCGACGGCAACGTCGACGGCTGCTTCTTCAACCACGACCCCACGGTCGCGGCAATCGCCCTGGCGGTGAAGGCGGGCCATGCACTAGAGGACATTACCGCCATCACCTTCGGCACTGGCTACATGCCCGACTGGGTTGCCAGCGATACCCACGGCTGGGGTGCGGACCAGTGGATGAACGGCGATGCGAATCCCTTCAACAATTCGCCGCCGTTCCTCATGAACCAGTTGAAGTCGTCGCCGGTGCTCGACATGAGCCTGAACGGCACTTCGACCGAACTCATGCCGATGCTCGCCAAGATGCTGCTGGGCGATCGCTACATCAACATCAACCCGACGCTGCCCTTCTTCATTCCGGAGAACACGGTCTACCCGCAGGCCCTGCAGCTGCTGCAGGACAAGGGCGCGAACGCGGACACCGCGGACGCCGAAGCCCTGCTGCAGCTGTACTGGGTCGAACACGCGCTCGGCTCGGTGCGGACCTGAGCATCACCTGCAAGCAAACGCATTCCAGGAAAGGAGAAACGACAATGTCGATCACCGCAACAGGTGCTGCAGCGCCAGCACCCGCTATCCCCGTGGAGAACTTGGACCTCGGGCCCTACAACATCCAGTACCTGCCAGGCGACCACTACGTGCTGGACGTGAGCGGCAACAACCCCGCCAAGGGCGCAGGGGTCATCGGGTACACGCTCAAGCTGCCGCAGGTCGGCAACCAGCAATGGTTGTTCGTTCCCGCACCCCAGGCACCGGGCTGGTGGTACCTGCAGACAAAGATGGGCACCGGGTTCGTCTTGACGTTGCAGCCCGACTCCCCGGTCATGCCCACGCCCGTCGTGATGATGCCCGTCGGCCTGTCCGATGCCGACAGGCAACTCTGGAGCCTGCTGTCCACCGAGGAGCCCGGCTACTGGTACATCCAGTGCAAGTCCGGGGCGAGCAATTCGAATGCGCCGCTGGTCATCGGGCTCGCCGACAACAAGGTGGAAGCCAGCGCCGTGGCCGGCCCCATCAGCTTCACCGGGTTCCGGGCGCAGGCCTGGGGGTTCAAGCCCGTGGGCAGCGCGGGTTGAGAGGAAGAGCGTTGGGAGCTCAGTCCCAGGCCGGCGACAGACCGGCCGGGTCTGTCAGGCGCTCATTGCGGTCGAGCACCGCAATCTGCGCCATTTCTTCATCCGTCAGCCTCAACTGCAGAGCCTTCAGGTTGCCTTCAAGGTTCGCACGCTTGGTGGACGACGGAATCACCGCATAGCCCAGCTGCATCGCCCACGCCAGCACCACCTGCGCCGTGGTCGCGCCGTGCGCCTTGGCAATCGCTTCGACAACCGGGTCGCCCAGCACCTTGCCGTAAGCCAGCGTCATGTAAGAAGTGATGTGAATGCCCTGGCTCTTCGCGAACTCGGCCACCTTGCGGTTCTGCAGGTAGGGGTGCAGCTCGATCTGGTTGGTTGCGATCTGCTCCGCGCCCACGGCCGCAATGGCTTCCTTCATCAGCGCGATGTTGAGGTTAGACACGCCAATGCGCTTCGTGAGCCCCTGCGCCTTGGCCTCGGCCAGCGCGCCCATGAACTCGGCCACCGGCACCGCGTTGCCGGGCGAGGGCCAGTGGATGAGCGTGAGGTCGACATGGTCGGTGCGCAGCTTGGCGAGACTGTCCTTCAGGCTGGGCACCAGCTTGTCTTTGGCGTAGTTGTCGGTCCAGATCTTGGTGGTGATGAACAGGCTGCTGCGAGCCACGCCGCTTTCGGCAATGGCCTGGCCCACCTCGGCTTCGTTGCCGTAGATCTGCGCCGTGTCGATGGTGCGGTAGCCCACGTCGAGGCCGTTCTTCACCGAGTCGATGACCACCTGGCCCTTCAGGCGGAAGGTGCCGAGGCCGAAGGCGGGAATGGTGTTGTTGCTCGTGTTCATGATGTGTGTTGTCCTTGTGTGTTGAAAAAAAGAGCGGGTTCAGTGACCGACCGGCACCGGCCCCGAAGCGCGAACCGGAATGCCGGCACGCCGATCAAGCGAGCCGCTCCACTGCGTGAGCGCCAGCGACACCAGCACGACCAGTGCGCCAATCCACGGCGTGTGCATCAGCCCAAGGTGCGTCACGATCAGCCCACCGGCCCAGGCCGCGCCGGCAATGCCCAGGTTGAAAGCCGCGATGTTCAGGCCCGAGGCCACGTCTACCGCTTGCGGCGTGAAGCGTTCGGCCTGCTTCACCACGTACACCTGCAGCCCCGGCACGTTGCCGAAAGCCACCGCGCCCCACATCAGCACCGCCAGCAGGGCCAGCCACTTGTGCGGCGCCGCGAAGTTGAACACCAGCAGCACTGCAGCCAGCAGCGCGAAGATGATCTTCAGCGCCGGAATCGGGCCCATGCGGTCGGCCAGCTTGCCGCCCCAGATGTTGCCCACCGCCACCGAGATGCCGTACACCAGCATCACCCAGCCCACCGCGCCGGCGCTGAAGCCAGACACGTCGGTGAGGATCGGCGCGAGAAACGTGAACGGAATGAACGAGCCGCCATAGCCGATGGCCGTCTTCGCATACACCAGCAACAGGCGCGGTTCGGCCAGCACCTTGGCCTGCTGCGCCAGCGAGGCCGGCGGCGTGTGGCGGATGTTGCTAGGCACAAAAATCCAGCTGCCGATGAACGCGATAACGCCCAGCGCCGACACGGCCAGGAAAGTTTCGCGCCAGCCGAAGTGCTGCCCGATGAACGTGCCCAGCGGCACGCCCGTGACCAGCGCCACCGTGAGGCCCGTGAACATGATCGCGATGGCGCTCGCCGCCTTTTCCTTCGGCACCAGGCCGGTGGCAATCGTCGAGCCGATGGAGAAGAACACCCCGTGCGCCAGCCCCGTGAGCACGCGGGCGGCAATCAGCGATTCATAGCTCGGCGCCTTCCACGCCAGCAAGTTGCCGACCGTGAACAGCGCCATCAGCCCGAGCAGCAGCGCCTTGCGCGGCAGCTTGCCCGTGAGGGCGGTGAGCACCGGCGCGCCGATGGCGACGCCCAGTGCGTAGAGGCTGACCAGCAGGCCGGCGGAGGGAAGGCCGATGCCGAGGTCGGCGGCCACAGTGGGAATGAGGCCAACGATGACGAACTCGGTCGTCCCGATGGCGAAGGCGCTGAGGGTCAGCGCGAGCAAGGCGATTGGCATGAGAGCACTCCTTCTTGGATGTAGAGGAGTGTCTTGCGGTTACCTTTGCGGATAAATGGGGGTTGGGGCAGAAGATAGTTGCCTACAAAGCAAGCATCATCTAGTTGCGTGGCCAGCAAATGTAGTCAAAGCCGTCATTGAGCAGTATTGCTGCACTCATTTAAGTGGGTGAATTTAAGTGTGCTTTAAGCTGAGTGGGGACAAGAATTTTGGTTTTTATTTTGATGTCAGATTAACTTTGAATTTTCTCTATGCGGCGAGTATGGTTGCAATTTTGTTTTGAATTTCACCTAACTCCTCCGAAATGATGGTTGTTGAAAAATGCTGTAGGCAGAGTTCTTGGTCAAGTCCTAAATGTTTGGATAGCTCATAAAACTCATTATGTTTGCCAGCCTGCATTGCATACTCAATTGCTGCGGCAAGTTCTTCAGGCTCGCTTCCAAAAACAGCGGCTAGATGCGGAAGTACTTCATTTGCCTTTTGCAGTAACCACAGTTCCGGCCAAGTGTCCCCCGGAAGATGACATATGTGTTGATTGAACCATTCAGGGAAATCTGTTTTTGGATTTTCCGCCATATTTTTGGCATGAGCCAAATTGTCCGCTGTTTTTGAGCGCTGATCGCCATCAAAAACCGCTAAAACAGGCTTCTTTTCATTTCGTACATAAGCTGCCGCCAATTGTCGCGCTAGTGCTGTCGCTGAACCAATTACGGTGAAGGTTGCTCGGACACGGAGAGATGAAGGTAATTTGGACATGAGTATCGATTTTGCCACCTCATCTTCCAAATAAATTTCCAGTTCTGTGCCGCTTGGGCCTCCCATTTTGTTAAATGCAAAATCAGAAGAAATCCCTTGCATCACTTTTGTTTTTCCGCCCACATTTTCTACAAAAAAACGAGCGTCTGGAGGTAGGCAGTCAAATATCTCTCTTGAGTGAGTCGTGCAAATGATCTGAGTATGCGTTTCCATGCATACATCTTTTAGCTTTTCTATGAATTTTTTCTGCGCATCGGAGTGAAGTCCTAGCTCAATTTCATCCATCACAAGCAGTGCTCCATCTCCGGTTGAATAGATGGTTGAAAAAATCTCGAAGAGTGCATTTTCACCTGCCCCCATATTAAAGCCAGAATATGTATGATCTTTTGTTTTTACGATTGGGAGTGTGTATTTTGAATATTCAAGATACCTGAAGTCTATATAGTTTTTCCCCAAAATGTATCCGACGGCCTCTCGGACTTTATCCTCCCAACCTTTGGGCTTCGCATCCTTAAAAACTTTTGAATAAGATCGGGACTGGCTTCTTTCGCTGTGAGGAACGATGCGTTCAATCCCTAAAAAGACTACAGTCCTTCTGGCGCGAGTATCGTAGTCATTCCATTTCCCACCTTTTTTCTTTTTCCGAATTTGATTGCCCAGTCCAACTCCTTCTGGAAGACGAGTCGTTTTCCTCCATTTATTGGAGGCTATTGCGTATCTGATTTCGATATCTTTGTGAGACACCTCTTCGGAGTTCTGAATGAAAAAATCAGAAAACGTGTAGTAGGCATTTCTTCTTTTGGGGAGCTTGAAGCCAGTGTCGTAATTGTGGAACGCGCAACACGCCAATGCAAGGATGGTGGATTTTCCCGCGCCATTACGGCCCGCGATTGCGGTAATAGGGTATTCGAAGGTGATGCTCAGAGCATTTAGTCCTCGAAATTCGCCTTTGGCTAGGGTAATTTGTTTTAAAGCTTCTCGGGTCATGTCCGCAGCAAACCATGTCCGAAGCTTTTTATCTTTTGCGCTCTCGCGGTATTTCATGATTCCCTTGGCCGCTTTGAAGTTAGAACGAAGGCCTTGATGTGATCATTTTTTACAAGATGACACAAGAGTGAAGTCCATTGGGTAGCGGGCCCTTTGTGATTTGCTTGCCCCGATGGCTTCAGAGCGGGCTGAGCGCCGCGCGGCAAGGTCATTGGTTTCCTTAGCCGAAAGCACAGGGGGTGTTGGGGCCAAGGTATGGTCCCGAGTGGCTATCAGCGAGCCTTCATCGATATACTGTCCCGTCACGCAAAAAAGCGTGATCGGGTTTGGAAGCCCGTAGAAACTCTGCGACGAAAGCCGCAGTCACCGCACATGGTCTGCGGCTTTTTCGTTCGCGCGCCAGTTTTTGGCGGCTCGAACGGGAGGGCGCGAGCCCTGCCGGTTTCTCGCAAGGGTTTCCCGGTCTTCCAACCTGTTCGAGCTGCCGCCCCCGTTTGGAAGCGGATGCGGCGGTTGTAGCAAACCGAAATTCTTGGAGGCCTCTCATGGCTGGCACTGCTTCTGCACCGGCGCGATCTCGCGTTCACTCTGTTTCCCCCGATCCCGCATTCCCCAACCTCGACGATCTCGCCCTCCAAGCCTGCGACGACGCCGACACCCTCAACGACGTGATGCGCGCCTACAGCGCACTAAAGAAGCTCGTCGACACCAGTGCCCTGAACGACAGCGAGGTGCTCACCCCCAGCCGCACCGAACTGAGCGCCTTGCTGGGCGTGCTCAACGACGCGCTGCTGGTCCGCATCGATACCGTCAACGGCGCCACCAGCGCAGTGCGCGAAGCGCTGCGACAGAAAATCGGCAGCGCCCAATAGCGCCAACCGCGCACCCCGGCAACGGGCACGCGCCGGTCGACCGGCAACGCTGCGCATCGCGCTTGTTTTCTTCTTTCTCTTCTTCTCCCCACAACAAAACCGATGCCAGCTTCGCCCGTCGCCGACAACAAGCCCGAGGCCATTCCCACCGCCGCCTGGGCCCGTCTGCGCGACATGGTCGCGGCGCGAACCCCTGCGGACGGCCGCACCGATGCGCTGTATCCGGGGCTGCGCTGCTACCGGTTCTCGCGCCCGGTGCGTTACGAGAAAACCCAGCGCCTCACGCCGGGCGTGGTGGTGGTCTTGCAGGGCCGCAAGACCGCGCACCTCGGCGACCGTCGTTCGCTCGACTACGGCGCCACGCAGTGCCTGGTGCTCGGGGCCGAGGTCGCGTGCCTCGGCACGGTCGTCGGGGCGAGCGCCGAGCATCCGTACCTCGCTATTCATCTCGACCTGCCGCCCGACATGCTGGTCAAGTCTTTTGTCGCGCTGGCAGAAAGCGGCACCTTGGCCGAGCCCGCCCGCGTGACCGAGAACTTCACGGCTGCGGTGGGGCCGGAGGTGGTCGAGGCCTTTGCCCGCCTGCTGCTGGCGGCCGACGACCCGGTGGATCGCCGCACGCTTGCGCCGCTGGCGGTTGAAGAAATCGTGCTGCGGCTGCTGCGCTCGGAGGCCGCGGCCGCCATCCGCAGCGCGGGCGCCGTTACCAAGGCCGGTGCACGCATACAGACGGCCATCGCCTTCATGCGCCGCCATCTGGGCCGGCCACTGTCGGTGGCCGAGATTGCCAGCCACGTGCACATGAGTCCTTCGCACTTCGCGCACAGTTTTCGCGAAGTGGCCGGGGTTACGCCGATGCGCTGCATTCGCGACCTGCGCCTGGAAGAGGCGCGCATGCTGATGCTGGGCGCGGGGCTGCGGCCCGGCGATGCGGCCGCGAAGGTGGGGTTCGAGAGCGCGGCGCATTTCAATCGCGCGTTTCGCAGGCGCTTCGAGGCAACGCCTGCCGAGTACGTGCGGCGCGTTCAGTCAGGCTGACTGACCGACTGACTGACTCACCGACGTGGGGGCGGCTGCGTCTTTCGCAGCCATGGTCAATTTCTTCGCAGCTTTGCGCCTTGGCGCGGGGGAGGGCGCTGGCTAACCTGCCGTCTGCCTTTTTCTTAAAGCAAACGACAAAGAAATTCTCATGAACCCGATCAACGTCATCATCACTTTCGAAGCCAAGCCCGAGCGCGCATCCGCGTTCGCCGAACTCATGCAGCAGGTCAAGCAGTCGCTGCCATCGGCGGATGGGTGCCGTGGCGTGCAGTTGTTCGGGCACGGCGACAACGACTGCGTGTTCACGCTGGTCGAGTCGTGGGAGTCACGGAGCAAGCATCAGGCGCATATCGCGGGGGTGGTGTCGTCTGGTGCTTGGGACATGATGGCGGCTGAGCTGGCTGGGGCGCCTGTCAGTAGCTATTGCAACGAGCTTTGATGCGGCACGCTGGGGCGGGAGCGATCGATCAGGCAGTCGGTGCGCCTGCCTCCCTCAGCAGCCATTGTTGGTGGCGCAGTTGATACGGGGGAAGGGGTGAGAGCGCGTTTCAAACAGCTCATGGGGCTTTGTCGGGGCGCGCTCACGCCGACGGCGTGCTCTGCTCCGCGAATGTCCCCCGTCCTTCGGACTCCTCCTTTATTTCGCTGCGCAGAGCACACCATCGACGTGATCGTTCAGCTCAGCCGTTGAACCTCCCGCACAACGACTGCGCCCATGTGCGAATGGCACCTCGGTAGCTTCAGTCCCTCAACATCAGGATAGAGATGGAGCGCAGCGAAATCGTTGCTCTCTCCGAATGGGCTCTTTGGAGAGCGGTATGCCCGGGAGTACGTCTCCACGGGAAGGTCGGTGCGCAGCAACACACGCAGCGCGTTACCGTGTTGGCCGCACGCAGTTCAGCCAACGCCTTTGCCTCTCTGGGAACGGCGCCAGAAGCGCCGGTTTCTACCCCCGCGCCCGTGTACTTGGGAAAGGCTGCATAGGAACGGTTCAGCCACTCCGAGAGCTTGACGATCTGCGATCGATCCAGTTCCGCCGCGCCGCTTTCAAAGCTGATCTGAGTCGCCACGATGTAGCTGCATGCCGTTGCTTGCCCCGCAGCGAGGGTCGTGGCCAAAGCCCAGATGATTCGTCGGTGCATCGGCTTACTGCTGCCTGGGCGGCGCGGCAGGTCCTTCAGACCATTTGCAGCATGAGACTGTTTTGGCACACGCGGGTTGAACGGTTGCGTTCAGAACATCCAGACGCTCCGGGTGCCCTATCGCCTGGCTTTCGAATTCATCGATATGCCCCTGCACTTCGACGGAGGCCGTGGTGCTCAAGGTTCTCAACAGATCGGCGATCTCGGCAAGCCGGAGGTTCGCCTTCTTCAGCGAAGCGGCATCGCCCTTGATGGCGCCGGCATAGATGTCGGCGCGGTAGATGCCGCCGGTCGCCCTTTTTGGGTTCTGCTGCTCGACAAACCAGTTCGTCAGCGAGACGACCTGCGGCGATTCGAGATGCGTGCTTGCGGGGGCGAACTGAACGTCGTGTTCGAGGCTGCCAAAGGAACAGGCGATGGCCCATGCGGGAGTGAGGGCCCAGGTGAGGGCAAGGAGTCGGCCTTTCATTGCGTCGGCGCCTTCGGCTTGTAGAGCGGGTCCCCTAGCTGGCAAGAACATTCATGTGGGCAAGCCGGTAAAAAACCGAGGTCCACTCTGACGCCTTGGCTCTTCTCCCGCTGCTTCAAATATGCGGAAACGGGCGCTTCGACGTAGCTTCGTTCCGGGAGCTCAATCTTCGCTGGAGCGATCTGCAGATTTTCCTGAAGCACGCGAGCAATGTTGCGTGCACGATCCATCCCCAGACGATTGGGGGCCTGCTCGCCGGGCTCCGTGGAAGCGCTGACATAGAAAGCTTGATGGTTCGGATACCGTTGGCGAAGATCGATCATCCAGTTCGCCAGCCTGGAAACTTGCGATGCGGGAACTGCCGAAGAGTCACGTTCGAAATACACCCCCCTGACCTTGATCGGGCTGCAGGCCAGCGCAGTCGGCAGCCCGGTGATCAGAATCAGTGAAAGCAGGCCGTTGAATCTGAGCTTCGTCATTGCGAAGCCTGTGGTTTGTAAAGAGGGTCGCCCTTTTGACATGGACACTCGTGCGGGCAGGCCGGAAGAAACTCAATATCGACGCGTTTCACCAAGTCACTTCCCTTGGGAGCTGGCGCGGCGGCGATATACCCTTTGGTGGGGAGCTTGATTCGTTGCACATCGAACTGCAAATCCTCCGTGAGGACCTTTGCAACATTTCTGGTGCGCTCCAATCCCAGGTTGCTTGCATCGTTCTCGCCAAACGCTGCCTGCGTGGTCATGAAGATGGCTTCCCGGTTTGGATACCTCACGCGAAGCATGGAGGTCCAGTTTGCAAGCTTGAGAACCTCTTTGGCCGGAACTTCTGCAGAGTTCCAGTCGAACACGATACCAATACTCTTGATCGGGCTGCATGCCAACACTGCCGGTGTGAACAGCACGGCAAGAGATGCCGTGAAGTGCCGGAGAAAAGAGCGCCGGTTGTTCTTCATTTCGATGCATCCTTGTCAACGTTGAGAACATAGGCGGCAATGCTGTCCGCATTGACCCGAAGTGCGGCCAGATTCTCCGTGCTGACATGATCCCTTGAGTTTGTCGTACCGTACCAAGTGTCGTTCGAGCTGAAGGTATCGTCGAAGTGCGTCACTTCGTGGATCAGAGTCAAAAGCCTGGAGTCACCGTCTAAGACCTTGTTTGTTCCGAAGATGACCCTGTTGTCATACTGGAACTCGCAGAACGGCAATGCAATCGCAATGGTATGGGTTGCGGTATCCGGCTTGCATACCGCCGCGACAGTACCCACTCCGTCGTTCAGAACACAGGTCGCCAGCTTGCCGCCTGCCGTGAACCGAACAAAATTCTTCGCTTTCAGGCCCTGAAGTACGCGAACGCATTCAGTCAAGCCTTTGCGCAAGTGTTCACGCGTGCTCTGATCGGCAATGCCAAACCATGTCAACACGCGAGCCTGAGCCTCTTCATCCCAACGCTCCAATTCGGGTAGACGCTGTTTTGTGATGTAGTCGACTGCCATATCTCGCAATTTCATCATCAAGGTAGCGAAGGCCTTGTTGGTCATTTTTGGGCAGATGTTTTCTGTTTGTTCGGCCTCGGGTGGATGTGTGACGTTGTCGTCCACCGTCTTCTTGAAGGCAGCCATCTCGGGACTGGAGGCTATGGCCGTTATCGAAGTCAACGGGGACAAGCCAGTTGCATGCGCGGCGTCATCGTCATAAACCGCCGATTGCTGCAGCATCGACAGCAGCGGTTGCGGCACCGGGCAGTGGCATACCACCACATCCCCCTCCAACGCTACCTCCGATATGAACTGCGGGCGCCGTGGCCCTCCCGCCTTAGCAATGATGCCGACGCTGTTGCACCCCTCGCAGTAGGCCCTGCCGCCGATCAATGCGGCGCGGCGGCCGAACATATCGAGCATCGGGCCGTCGTAGGGCAGCACCCGCCCACCAGGAGCCGGCGGATCGCCGACCACAAGAACCTTTCGATCCATTCAATACACCCAGAGTTGATGACCCAAGAGGTGTACGTGGCCGAGCGAGTAAGCACTGTTGTCTATCGTTAAACGCCCGTTCGTATTTCACGGTGCGACGCACATTCGATTCAGGGCTCGTTGATCGCAAGAAAAATCTTTTGCCCTCCCCTGCATCCAAACCCACCCCTGGCGTGTAGACCCTTCAGCAGCGAGGAGCTGCTGCTGCCCATCTACAACCCAGGAGTATTTCCATGCACACCTCCCGTCCCACCCGCTCGCTCGCCGTTCTCGGCGCCGTCTCCGCCGCTGCCGCCGTACTCACCGCATGCGGTTCGATGTCTTCGGGCCCCGCCTTCAACCAGTCCAGCCTGCCGCCAACCATCCAGGTGCCGGCCGGCAACAAGGTCGCCATGGAAACCATCGGCAAGGGCGACATCACGTATGAATGCCGCGACAAGGCCAACACCCCCGGCCAGACCGAATGGGTGTTCGTCGGCCCCGACGCCAAGCTGTGGGACCGCGGCGGCAAGCAGGTCGGCAAGTACTACGGCCCGCCGGCCACCTGGGAGTCGAACGACGGCTCCAAGCTCACGGCCACTCAGCTGGCTGTCGCACCCTCGGGGCCGACCAGCCTGCCGTTCCAGCTCGTGAAGGCCAATCCGGCCGTGGGCTCGGGCGCGATGACTGGCGTGACCTACATCCAGCGCGTGGCGCTGCAGGGCGGCGTGGCTCCGGCTGCCGTGCCGTGCACGCCGGCCACCAAGGGCCAGAAGCAGGTCGTGCAGTACCAGGCCGACTACATCTTCTGGAAGGCGTCCTGATCGGCGGGTGATTCAGCGGTGGAGCCCTCGGCTCCACTACCATCGGCCGGTGCAAAACCCGCCGCCCACCGCCGCGCCCTTCGACTACGACGCCGCCCTCATGGCTTGCGCACGCGGCGATCGCCAGGCTTTGCAGCAGCTGTACGAGCGCGAGAGCCGCTACCTGATGGGCGTGGCGCTGCGCATCGTGCGCCAGCGCCAGCAGGCTGAAGACGTGCTGCACGATGCCTTCATCAGCATCTGGCAGCGCGCGGAGAGTTTCAATCCGGCGCGCGGCGAAGGTCGTGGGTGGGTCTACAGCGTGGTGCGCAATGCGGCGCTGAACATGGTGCGCAGCGGCGCACGCCAGGTGGACGTGAGCGAAGACGCCGCCGAAGCCATCGACGACCAGGCCGCGCTGGCGGCATATGCCTCGGCTGGCGATCCATTCGAATTGCGCGCCGATCTGGGCAGGCTCGACAACTGCCTGCAAGGGCTGGAGCCGGCGCGGCGCGATTGCATCCTCTATGCGTATGTCGAAGGCTGCTCGCATGGCGAGATCGCCGAGCGGCTGCAAACGCCGTTGGGCACGGTGAAGGCCTGGATCCAGCGCGGCATGCGCGCGCTGCGGGAGTGCATGGCATGAGCGGCAGCAACAACCCGGCCGATGACGACATCGACGCACTGGCGGGCGAGTACGTGCTGGGCACGCTGTCGGCTGGCGCGCGTGCGGCGGTCGAAGCGCGCATTCGTAGCGAGCCGGCCTTGCGCGAAGCCGTGCAGGGTTGGGAGGCGCGGCTGTTGCCACTGACCGCGCTTGCGCCGCCAGCGGACCCGTCGCCCGCGCTATGGGCGCGCATCGAGCAGAGCCTTGGCAACGTTGCAGAGCCGAAGCCTGCGCGTCCGTCGGCGTTCTCAAGCTGGTGGAACAACCTTCAGCTCTGGCGTGGCCTGGCCGCTGGCGGGTTCGCTGCCGCTGCACTGATGGTTGCGGTACTCGTCACTCGCCCGTTGCCTCAGCCGCAGTACATGGTGGTGCTGGTCGCCCCGCAGGACAAGTCGCCGGGCTGGGTGATCCAGACCACCTCGTCGCGCCAGCTGAGCCTGGTGCCGCTGGGCACGTTCGAGGTGCCGCCGCAGAAAGCGCTTCAGTTCTGGACCAAGGCCGATCAGTGGCGCGGACCGGTGTCGCTGGGGCTGGTCAAGCAGGGGCAGACGCTGCGCATTCCCATCGACAAGCTGCCGCCGCTGGAGCCGAACCAGCTGTTCGAGCTCACGCTGGAGCCCGAGAACGGCTCGCCCATCGACCGGCCGACGGGGCCGATCCAGTTCATCGGGCGTGCGGTCAAGGTGATGTAGCAGCGCTCGCTGCGCCTGTCCTTAACCATCGGTTAAGACCGGCTAAACAAGACGCGAATTGTCGGCGTGCCTCCGAATCGTGAGGATGCAAGGCGCCGACACGTTCGGAGCAGCATAAAAACAGGAGACAGCATGCACCCCAGAAACCTGAGCGGGCGCCGGTTACGCCTGCATTGGCTCACGGCGGCCGCGGCGGCCGTGGCGGCGATCGTGGCTGCCGCACCGGCCGAGGCTCGTGTCACCCGCATCGTGATCGACGATGTCTCGGCGCTCACGGGGCAGTCGATTCCGTACGAGCAGATCCGCGGTCGCGCCTTCGGCGAGCTCGACCCGAACGATCCGCACAACAGCATCGTTACCGACATCAAGCTGGGGGCGGACGCCGATGGCAAGGTGCGCTACGAAACCTCGTTCAATCTGGTGAAGCCGGTCGACATGAACCGCGCCAGCGGCTTTCTCTGGCATGACGTACCCAATCGCGGCGGCGCCGGAACCATCGTCGTCGAAGAGCGCGAACTGGGCGACATTGGCCTGCGCAGCGGCTGGCAGGCGGACAACGCCGGCAACACAGGCGTTCCTGTCAACCGCGCCTCGGGCACCAATCATTGGGTGGCGGCGCCCATCGCGAAGGTGGGTGGCGTGGCCGTCTCAGGCAATGTGCTCGCGCGAATCGTCAATCAGAGCGGCCCGGACTCCAAGCCGCTGATGGTGCAGACGAACCCTGTGCCATATCTCCCGGCCACGCTGGACACGACCAAGGCGACGCTGAAGACGCACACGAAGGAGACTGTCGACGGCGTTGTTACCGAGGGGCCTGACATCGCCCCGGACGACTGGGCATTCGCGAAATGCGACGCCGGCAACCCGTTTCCCGGTACGCCGATCGACAACAACCCCGCCAACGCACCTGGCAACCTGCCGGTGCATATCTGCTTGCGCAACGGCTTCGATCCCAAGCTGCTGTACCAGGTGGTGTATCCGGCACAGAACGCCTACGTCCTGGGCGTGGGGATGGCGGCATTCCGCGACGTTGGCACCTTCTTCCGCTACGAAGCCGCCGACGACTCCGGCACGCGCAATCCGGTTGCAGGCTTCGTCAAGGGCACGGCCGTGCGGGGTGTGTCGCAGTCCGGAAACATGGTGCGGCAGTTCATCTTCATGGGCCTGAACCAGGACGAACGCAACCGCATGGTCTATGACGGAGCCTGGCCGATCATCGCGGGCCGCCGGGTGGCCGCGAACTCGCGCTGGGCCCAGCCGGACGGGGTGCTGGAGCTTTACCAGCAGGGCAGCGAAGGCCCGCAGTGGTGGGCGGACTGGCCAGACCCGGTGCGCAAGCAGCCCACCGGCAGCATCTTCTCGCGTTGCGACAAGAACAGCACCTGCCCGAAGGTGATCGAGCATTTCGGGTCGGCCGAGGTGTACGCGCTGAAGCTGACGCCGGAATGGATCGGCACGGCCGGCGACGCGGACATTCCGTTGCCCCGCAACGTTCGCCGCTACTACGTGCCGAGCAGCAGCCATGGCGGCGGATCTGGTGGCTTCGCGCACATGCCGCCGGAGACTGCCACCAGCCCCATCTGCCCCGGCAACAGCTTTGGCCGCGGCACGCTGGCGGCGAACCCGGTGCCGCACACGGAGATCACCAACGTGCTGCGCATGGCCATGCGCGACTGGGTGTTGAAGGGCACACCGCCGCCGCAGAGCCGATGGCCCACGCTGGCGGGCAAGACGCTGGTTGACGCGAACAGGGCCGCAATGGGCTTTCCGGGCGCCGTGCCCGGCGTTCCGGACTCGATCTTCCAGCGGGAGAACTTTGCGTTTCCGGTGTTCGACTACGACTGGGGCCCGCAATTCGATCACGCGGAAGCTTCTGGCGTGCCTACCAACGTGCCGCCGGTCATCAGGAAGGTCATTCCGATGAAGGTGCCGAAGGCCGATGCCGACGGCAACGAGATCGGGGGTGTGCCCACCGTGCTCGTGATGGCGCCGCTGGGCACCTACCTGGGCTTCAACATCACCGCCGGGGGTTTCCATCAGGGGCAGGTGTGCAACTACGTGGGCGGTTATGTGCCGTTCGCGCGAACGCGTGCCGAGCGCATCGCCCGCGGCGACCCGCGCCTGTCGCTCGAGGAGCGCTACGGCAGCCACGAGGGCTACGAGGCTGCGGTTCGCGCCGCAGCCGGCAAGGCGTTTGCCGAGGGCTTTCTTCTGCCTGCCGATCGTGACCGGCTCATCCGGCAGGCGTCCGAGAGCGCTGTGCTTCGCTGAACGCGGCCGTGCCTTCGATCATCTCCACGAGGGCGGCTGCCGGTACGGACAGTTCCGAGCGGCTGCGCATGGCCAGCAGCAGCACGCGCTCCATCTCGATGCCTTCGAGGCCAACCTGCACGAGGCCGAGGGCCTGGGCATAGAGGGCGGCGGCCGCGCGCGGCAGGATCGCCAGACCCAGCCCCGATGCGACCATGCGGCACATCGAATCGAAGCTGCGTACCTGCACCCGGATGCGGGGCGTGCGCTGTACCGCGTCGGCCGCCGCCATTACCTTGCGCGTGAGCGACGCGCTTCGTGCCAGCGTGACGAGGTCGTGGTCGAACACGTCCTCGATGGAGGCGTTCTGCCGGCCCTCCAGTGCATGGCCTGCCGGCACGAGCAGGACCAGCTGGTCGATATTGCAGACGATGGTCTCCAGGCCTTCACGCGGAACGTTGTCGCCGATGACGGCAAGCTCCGCCGTGCCTTTAAGCACGGCGCGGATACCGTCCTCGCTCAATGCGTCTTCCATGTCGATCACGACATGGGGATAGCGGCGGGCATACGCTGCCAGCACGCTCGGCAGGAAGCCTCCGAAGGCTGAAGGATTGGCGCACAACCGCAGGTGGCCAGTGGCACCCGATTGAAGATCGTCGACGGCCTGCACGAGTTGCTCCAGCCGCGCGATTACCTCGATGGCGTGCCGGTGCAGGGTCTGTCCCTCCGGCGTGGCGGTCACGCCGCGCTGCCCCCGCTGAAGCAGGGCGACGCCGCAATGTCGTTCGAGGTCGGTGATGCGCTTGCTCACCGCCGGGAGCGAAACGCCGAATCGATCCGCGCCCGCCGTCAGGCTCCCTGCATCGACGACTGCGACGAAAAGGCGCAGGGAGATGAGATCGAAACGGTTCAGGTTGAGCATGGCGGTTGGATTTGACCACCGTTGCCATCAAGGCTCTGCAGCAGCAGCGGCGTTCCTGCTGGCCACAACGGCGGCAACGATGCCGATGGCCCCCACCAGCAGGCACACCGAAAAGATCACCCCACGCGTCTGCGTCGCATCGGCAAACGCACCGACGATCAACCCCGCAAGCGGCTGCGTCAGGTTGTTCAGCAGCACGATCACTCCGGTGGTCTTGCCGTAGTCCTTCGCAGGAATGATCCGCTGCCGGTGGATGCGGATGTAGATGCTGAACATCTTGTCGAACCCGATCACCAGCAGGAAGCCGGCCGCATAGCCCCAGTGATTGGTGCTTGCGGCCGTGAGCAGGCCGCCGGCCAGTATCAGCAGGTAGGCGGTGATGCCCATGTGCTTCAGCGCGATCGATCCCCGGATGATCGCCAGCAGGATCACGATGGTGGCCACGGCCCCCAGTGTCTGCAGCCCGGCGTAGTAGGTGGCGGAGCGCTGGTGCAGCCCCGTGACCATCGCGGCGGAAGAGGCCAGCGTGGTGCCGAGCATCAGGTTCACGCCTGCTGTCAGCATGGTCAGTCGCAGCAGGCCCGGCAGGCGCAGCACATGGTCGAGTGCGGTGGCGATGAGTTTCAGCAGATGCTGCCCCGGCTCGCCCTGCGGCTCGTGCAGCTCGACGGGGTTGCCGCGCCGCCACCAGGCAGTGGCTACGTCGGCCAGCAGGAACAGCGCCGCCGCAGCGCACACTGCCGCCTGCCACGGCCACACGGCAATCAGCGCAGCCGCCAGCAGGGGGCCCAGCACCATGCCGGTCTGGTCGGCGGTCTGCGCATAGGCCAGCACCTTGTCGAAGCCCAGGCCGCGGGTTCCACTGGCGATCTGCGGGAGCATCACCTCGCGGGCCATCATTCCCTGCGTGGTGAGCACGCCGCACACGGCCGAGAGCCCCACGAGCCACCAGATGCCGCCCATGGCTTCGTTGGCCAGCACGCCGAGCACGCAGGCCAGTGCGCGAAAGATCTGGCTGCCGCGCAGCAGCTTCAGCGGCGACACCCGGTCGCACAGCGCGCCGCAAACGGGAAACGAGAGAAAGCGCGGCAGCGTCTCGGCCGCGAAGGCGTAGCCCGACCAAGCCACGTCCTGCGTCACCTGGAACACCACGAGCGGCACCAGGAACAACAGGAGCTGGTCGGCCAGCCTGGAGACGAACAGCGATAAGAGGAAGGCCGGGAACTTCATCGTGCCGTCATCGTGGCGGCTTGGCCTGCGCAAACCCCAAGGGGAGAAGGGTGGGGAGCGCGGTGGCGTCGGGCATGCGCTGAAGATAATCGAAACATGATCGCGCTCGACTGCTACTACAGCCTCTCTTCTCCCTGGGCCTACCTCGGCGGCCCGCAACTGCAAGACATCGTGCGCCGCCACCACGTGCGGCTCACGCTCAAACCCTACGACTTCCAGGCCGTGGTGCCGCAGACAGGCGGCATTCCGCTGAAGACCCGCCCCGAGCCGCGCCGCACCTACCACGCGCTGGAGCTCGCCCGCTGGAGCGACTACCTCGGCATGCCGCTGAACCTGGCGCCCGCGCACTACCCCAAGGGCGCGCCGAGCGACCCCAACTGGAACAAGTACCCGGGCTGGATGGTGATCGCCGCGCAGCTGCAGGGGCTCGACGCGCAGCCGCTGTCGCATGCGTTGCTGCGCGCGCTGTGGGCCGAGGAGCGCGACACCTCGCAGGCCGAGGTGCGCATCGCGGTGGCCGACGAGACCGGCTACGACGGCGCCTCGCTGCAGGCACTGGAGCAGGCGGCCGAGACGCTGGCGGCGTACCGGGTCTACAGCGCTGAGGCGGTGGAGGCGGGCGTGTTCGGGGCGCCGACTTTCATCCTGAACGGCGAGCGGTTCTGGGGGCAGGACCGGCTGGCGTTCCTCGATCGGGCGCTGGACAAGCTGCGCGCGGCGGGCTGACGCTCCCGCTCACTGCCATCCGGCCGAGCGCGGCAGCAGCGCCGGCACCAGCGTGCGGTTCATCCGCTCGCGCCACCAGCGCAGCGCCTGTCCTTGCGCGCCGGTCTTCCAGGCCAGCCAGAAGGCCTCGGGTGGGCGCGGTTCCTCGGTGGGCAACTCGACCAGCGTGCCGCGCTTCAGCTCGCCCACGATGCAGGCGCGCGGCAAAAAGCCGTGGCCCAGGCCGGCCACCTGGCAGGCGATCTTCGCGGGCATCGATGGCACGGTGATGCGCGGCTGGCCGGCCAGCAGGCCGACGGTGCGCTCCGACAGCGTGCGCGCGCTGTCGCCCACCACGATGGCGTTGCACTCCAGCAGGTCGCCGCGCTGCAGCGGCCGGCCGAGCCGCGTGAGCGGGTGCGAAGGCGCGACGCAGAAGGCGAAGTCGAGGCTGCCTACGGTCACCGCCTGGTAGCCGCCGCCGGCGGGGCCTTCGCCCGCGGCGATGACGATGTCGGCGCGGCCCTCGCGCAGCGCCTCCCAGCTGCCGGTGAGCGCCTCGCAGCCGATGCGCAGCCGCGTGCCGCAGCGCAGGTCTTCGAAGGCACGGATGTCGTCGATGAGCGCCTGCGTGGGAATCAGCGAGTCGTGCACGAGGCGCAGCTCCGACTCGTAGCCGGTGGCTATCAGCCGCATGCGCGATTCGAGATCGCTCGCGGCGCTGAGTAGCCAGCGGCCCTCCTTGAGCATTTCTTCGCCGGCGGCGGTGAGGGTCACGCGCGGGCCGTTGCGCTCGAACAGCAGCATGCCCAGTTGCTCCTCCAGCTTGCCGACGGCGTACGAGATGGTGGAGGGCACCTTGTTCAGGCGAGTGGCGGCGGCGGCGAAGGAGCCGTGGCGGGCGATGGCGTCGACGACCTCGATGGCTTCCAGGCTGAGTTTGAGCACGCTGCGGTTCCTTGAAGAAGAAAAAAGGGTGAGAAAGGGATGAAAAAGAATGATCGAAAACTTCGATCATTGCCTGTGAAAAGTTTCGTCGATGACAGTTGATGTGGACCCGATGATTCAGCCCATGCCAAGGAGATTCCCTCCGAAAGCAATTGTGAATTCAATCGAATATCCACTCAACCGCAAGGAGCTTCACATGTCCATCAAGGCCACCCCCACCGCCGGCGCCAAGCTGCTCACCCCCACCGACCACACGCTGGTCATGATCGATTTCCAGTCGCAGATGGCCTTTGCCACGCACTCGATCGACGCCGTGAACCTGCGCAACAACGCCGCGCTGGTGGCGCAGGCGGCGGCCGGCTTCGGCGTGTCGACCATTCTCACGACGGTGGCCGAGAAGAGCTTCTCGGGCCCGATGTTCAGCGAGATCACCGACGCCTTCCCCGGCCAGAAGATGCTCGACCGCACCTCGATGAACACCTGGGAAGACGCCGCCGTGATCGAGCGCGTGAACCAGATCGGCAAGCCGCGCATCGTGCTGGCGGGCCTGTGGACCAGCGTGTGCATCGTCGGGCCGGCACTGTCGGCGCTCGACCAGGGCTTCGAGGTGTACGTGATTGCCGACGCCTGCGGCGACGTGTCGGCCGAGGCGCACAACCGCGCGATGGAACGTATGGTGCAGGCCGGCGCGCAGCCGATGACCTCGCTGCAATACCTGCTCGAGCTGCAGCGCGACTGGGCCCGTGGCGACACCTACGAGCTGACCACCGGCATCGCGAAAAAGGTTGGCGGCGCCTACGGCCTTGGCGTGACTTACGCCAAGACCATGTTCGGCGCACACGAAGGTTGATCGACAACGCCGAGGCGAACGAAATCATGAAGCCCTATGTCCTGTCGCTCGCGCTCGGCCTGCTGGTCGGCGTGATCTACGCACTGTTCCAGGTGCGCTCGCCGGCGCCGCCGGTCATCGCCCTGGTGGGGCTTCTCGGGATCCTGCTCGGCGAGCAGATCCCGCCGCTCATCAAGAGCGTGATCAAGCCTGATGCGGCGGCCACCTCGTGGCTGCACCACCAGGTCAAGCCGCACGTGTTCGGCGAACTGCCGAAGTGTGCGCAGCCGACGGCGGTGAACACCGCCGAAGCCCAGTCTTCCGGCAGGCGCGACGCATGAAGCCGTCCGCAGACCCCAGCCGCCGGCGCCTCCTCGGAGCGCTCGGCGCCACCCTCGCAGCTCCCGGCCTTGCCGTCGCCTCCTTCTCCGACAACATGACCACCAACACCGAAACCCCAGACCTGATCCTGCACAACGGCCGTTTCACCACGCTGGACCGCGCCAACCCCGTGGCCGACGCCGTGGCCATCAGGGACGGCCGCTTCACCCGCGTCGGCCGCGCCGAAGACGTGCTGCCGCTGGCCGGCAGCGCCACCCGCGTGATCGACCTGCACGGCAAGCGCGTGCTGCCGGGGCTGATCGACAACCACCTGCACATCATTCGCGGCGGCCTGAACTTCAACATGGAGCTGCGCTGGGACGGCGTGCGCAGCCTGGCCGATGCCATGGGCATGCTCAAGCGGCAGGTTGCGAACACGCCGGCACCGCAATGGGTGCGCGTGGTGGGCGGCTTTACCGAACACCAGTTCGTGGAAAAGCGCCTGCCGACCATCGAGGAGCTGAACGCCGTTGCGCCCGACACGCCGGTCTTCATCCTGCACCTGTACGACCGCGCATTGCTCAACGGCGCTGCGCTGCGCGCGGTGGGCTACACCAAGGACACGCCCGCGCCGCCCGGCGGCGAGATCGTGCGCGACAGCGCCGGCAATCCCACGGGCCTGCTGCTGGCCAAGCCCAATGCGGCCATCCTCTATGCCACGCTGGCCAAGGGGCCGAAGCTGCCCTTCGACTACCAGCTCAATTCCACGCGCCACTTCATGCGCGAGCTCAACCGGCTGGGCGTGACCGGTGCCATCGACGCGGGCGGCGGCAACCAGAACTACCCCGACGACTACGCCGTGATCCAGAAGCTGGCCGACGACGGGCAGCTGACGATCCGCCTGGCCTACAACCTGTTCACGCAGAAGCCCAAGCAGGAGAAGCAGGACTTCCTGAACTGGACCGCGACATCCAGATACAAGCAGGGCGACGACTACTTCCGCCACAACGGCGCCGGCGAAATGCTCGTGTTTTCCGCGGCCGACTTCGAGGACTTCCGCCAGCCGCGCCCCGACATGGCGCCCGAGATGGAAGGCGAGCTGGAGGAAGTGATCCGCGTGCTGGTGCAGAACCGCTGGCCCTGGCGCATGCACGCCACCTACGACGAGACCATCAGCCGCTCGCTCGACGTGTTCGAGCGCGTCAACCAGGACACGCCGCTGGCCGGCCTGAACTGGTTCTTCGACCACGCCGAGACCATCTCCGACCAGTCGATCGACCGCATCGCGGCGCTGGGCGGCGGCATCGCGGTGCAGCACCGCATGGCCTACCAGGGCGAGTATTTCGTCGAGCGCTACGGTCCGGGCGCGGCCGAGGCCACGCCGCCGGTGAAGCGCATGCTCGAAAAGGGCGTGAAGGTGTCGGCCGGCACCGACGCGACGCGAGTGGCCTCGTACAACCCGTGGGTGTCGCTGTCGTGGCTGGTCACGGGCAAGACGGTGGGCGGCATGCAGATCACGCCGCAGCGCAACCTGATCGACCGCGAACAGGCGCTGCGCATGTGGACCGAGAACGTCACATGGTTTTCGAACGAGGAAGGCAAGAAGGGCCGCATCCAGGCCGGCCAGCTCGCCGACCTCGTGGTGCCCGACCGCGACTTCTTCGCCTGCGCCGAATCGGAGATTGCCGACACCACCGCGCTGCTCACGATGGTGGGCGGCAAGGTGGTCTACGGCGCCGGCGCCTTCGCCGCGCACGACGAAGGCGCGCCGCCGCCGGCCATGCCCGACTGGTCGCCCGCGCGCACCTTCGGCGGCTATGCCGGCTGGGCCGACACCGCCGAAGGCGCGCCGATGCAGAAGGTTCTGCGCAACGCGGCCGCGGCCTGCGCTTGCGCCAACAACTGCAACGTGCACGGCCACCAGCACGCCACGGCCTGGAGCAGCAAGCTGCCCATTGCCGACCTGAAGAGCTTCTGGGGCGCGCTCGGCTGCGCCTGCTGGGCGGTGTGATGACGATGCGCCGGACCACTTCGCCCGCGCTTCGCTGGATCGCCTTGCTGCTGCTGTGCGCCGCCTATCTTCAGGGCGGGCTGAACAAGGCGATGGATTTCAACTCGGCCCTCGCGGAGATGAACCACTTCGGCCTGTCGCCCGCCGGCCCGCTGGCCGTGGCGGTCATCGTGCTGGAGCTCGGGGCCTCGGCGCTGATCCTCGCCGGTCGCCTGCGCTGGCTCGGTGCGGTGGCGCTTGCGGGCTTCACGCTGATGGCGACTTTCGTGGCGCTGCGCTTCTGGCAGATGCCGATCGGGCAGGAGCGCTTCATGGCGGCAAACTCCTTCTTCGAACATCTCGGGCTGGTCGGCGGCTTTCTGCTCGTCGCCTGGCATGACCTGAAGGAGCGCGCCCATGTCTGAACCTTCGCACAGTGCGGTCGCACCGGCACCGCAACCAGGCGCCTTCGCGCCGCTGCGCCAGCCGGTGTTCGCGGTGCTCTGGGCTGCCACCGTGCTCGGCAACATCGGCAGCTTCATGCGCGACGTGGCCAGCTCGTGGCTGGTGACGGACCTGTCCGCCAACCCGACGGCGGTGGCGCTCATCCAGACGGCGGCTACGCTGCCGATCTTCCTGCTTGCGATTCCTGCGGGGGTGCTGTCGGACATCCTCGACCGGCGGCGCTTCCTGATCTTCGTGCAGGTGGTGCTCGCGGCCGTGAGCGGTGCGCTGCTGGTGCTTTCGCACACAGGCGCGCTGACGGTCGAATACCTGATCGCGCTGACTTTCGTGGGTGGCATCGGCGCGGCGCTGATGGGGCCGACCTGGCAATCGATCGTGCCGGAGCTGGTGCCGCGCAGCGATCTGAAGAGCGCGGTGGCGCTGAACTCGCTGGGCATCAACATCGCACGCTCCATCGGCCCGGCTGCGGGCGGGCTGATTCTTGCGAGCTTCGGCGCGGCCGCCACCTATGGCGTCGACGTGCTGAGCTACGTGTTCGTGATCGCGGCGCTGCTGTGGTGGAAGCGCCCCGCGCCGGTGGACAGCGGGTTGTCGGAAAACTTCTTCGGCGCCTTCCGCGCCGGCCTGCGCTACACGCGCGCCAGCAAGGAGCTGCACGTGGTGCTGTTGCGCGCGACGGTGTTCTTCCTGTTCGCCAGTTCGGTATGGGCGCTGCTGCCGCTGGTGGCGCGGCAGATGCTCGGCGGCAGCGCGGGCTTCTATGGCGTGCTGCTCGGCGCCGTGGGCGCGGGCGCCATTGGCGGCGCGCTGGTGCTGCCGCGCCTGCGCGCCCGGCTCGACGCGGACGGCATGCTGCTGCTGGCCGCGTTGCTCACCGCGGCCGTGATGGGCAGCCTGGTCTTCGCGCCGCCGAAGTGGCTGGCGGTGCTGCTGCTGTTGCTGCTGGGCCTGGGCTGGATCGTTGCGCTGACCACGCTCAACGGCGTGGCCCAGTCGATCCTGCCGAACTGGGTGCGAGGGCGAGGGCTGGCCGTGTACCTCACGGTGTTCAACGGCGCGATGGCTGCGGGCAGCCTGGGCTGGGGCCTGGTGGCGCAGCAGATCGGCGTGCCGGCCACGCTGGTGGCGGGGGCTGTGGGGCTCGTGATGGCCGGGCTGGTCTTCCATCGCGTGCGGCTGCCGGCCGGCGAGGCTGACCTGCAGGCATCGAACCACTGGCCCGAGCCGCTGCTCGCCGAACCGGTGGCGAACGACCGGGGGCCGGTGATGATCCAGGTCGAGTACCGCATCCGCAAGGAAGACCGCCCTGCGTTTCTCGATGCGATGAAGCGCCTGTCTCTGGAACGCCGCCGCGACGGCGCCTATGCCTGGGGCGTGCACGAGCACACGGCCGACCCCGAGCGGGTGATGGAGTGGTTCCTCGTCGAATCGTGGGCGGAGCATCTGCGCCAGCACCATCGCGTGTCGAAGGCCGATGCCGACCTGCAGGGCGAGGCGCTGCGCTTTCACATCGGGCCGGGCAAGCCCGAGGTGCATCACTTTCTTGCGATCTGATTTTTCCTTCCCTTCCTTCCTTCTTTCTTTTTTTTCACTCCACTGGAAAACCATGACCACACTCACACTGCGCGACGGCACCGAGCTCTATTACAAGGACTGGGGCTCGGGCCAGCCCATTCTCTTCAGCCACGGCTGGCCGCTCAGCGCCGACATGTGGGACGCCCAGATGCTGTTCTTCGCGGAGCGTGGCTACCGCACCATCGCGTTCGACCGCCGCGGTTTCGGCCGCTCGAGCCAGCCCTGGACCGGCTACGACTACGACACCTTCGCCGACGACATCGCCGAGCTGATCGAAAAACTCGACCTGAAGGACGTGATCCTCGCGGGCTTCTCGATGGGCGGCGGCGACGTGACGCGCTACATCGCGCGCAAGGGCAGCGCTCGCGTGGCCAAGCTCGCGCTCATCAGCGCCGTGACTCCGTTGTTCATGAAGACGGCCGACCACCCCGTGGGCCCCGACGCCTCGCTGTTCGCCGGCATCCGCGCCGGCCTGGCCGCCGACCGCCCGCAGTTCCTCGACGACTTCAGCACGCTCTTCTACGGCACCAATCGCCCCGGCGCCAAGGTGTCGCAAGGCGTCTTCAAGCAGACGCTGCAGATCGCGCTGCAGGCCTCGATCAAGGCCACCATCGACTGCGTGACCGCGTTCTCGGAAACCGACTTCCGCCCCGACATGGCGAAGATCGACGTGCCCACGCTCGTGATCCACGGCGACGACGACCAGGTCGTGCCCTTCGAGGCCACCGGCAAGCTTGCGGCCGGGATGATCAAGGGCAGCCAGCTCAAGGTCTACGCAGGTGCGCCGCACGCCACCTGCACCACCCACAAGGACCAGGTGAACGCCGATCTGCTGGCGTTCATCCAGGCCTGATCGTTCCGTCTTCATGGCCACGGGCTTGGGCCCGTGGTCGCCAAGGGTAGTGCCGGTGGCGATAATCCCGGGATGCGAATCCGCTTTACCAAGATGCAGGGAGCCGGCAACGATTTCGTCGTGCTGGACGAAACACGCGGCACGCTGGGCCTCAGTGCCGCGCAATACCGCTTTCTGGCCGACCGCCACTTCGGCGTCGGCGCCGACCAGATCCTGACCGTGCGGCCTTCGCCCGCGGCAGGCGTCGACTTTCAATACGTCATCCACAACTCCGACGGCGGCGAGGTGGAGCAGTGCGGCAACGGCGCGCGCTGCTTCATGCGCTTCGTCAACGAACACCACCTGACCGACAAGACGCAAGTGCGCGTGCAGACGCTGTCCGGCGTGATCGAGCCGCGCATGGGCGCCGATGGCCGCGTGACGGTCGACATGGGCGCCCCCGTCTTCGAAACCGAGCGCGTGCCTTTCGACATCGCCGGGCTCGACCCGCAGCCCGAAGGCGCCTGGCACAAGTGGCACCTTGCCCTTGGCACGCGCGCGGGCACCGCTATCGTTTCGGTAGCGGTTCTGTCGATGGGCAACCCCCACGCCGTGCAGGTGGTCGACAACGTAGACACCGCCCCGGTGGCCGAGCAGGGCCCGCAGATCGAGCACCATCCGCGCTTTCCGCAGCGGGTGAATGCGGGCTTCATGCAGGTGGTCGACCGCTCGCACATCAGGCTGCGGGTGTTCGAGCGCGGCGCCGGCGAAACGCTGGCCTGCGGCACGGGTGCCTGCGCGGCGGTGGTGGCGGGCATTCGCCTTGGCCTGCTGGAGCGCCGGGTCGACGTGCAGACGCACGGCGGCATTCTCACGATCGAGTGGCAGGGAGAAGGGCAGCCGGTGCTGATGACCGGGCCGGCCACCACAGTCTTCGAAGGCGACATCGAGGTGCCGGAGCTGCCATGACGACCAACTTCACGAACAACAACGACGCCAACGCCATGAACCCGATCACCGAAGACGACATCGCCAACTACCTGGCGAACACGCCCGACTTCTTCGAGCGCCATGCCCAGCTGCTGGCGCAGGTGCAGCTCACCAGCCCGCACGGCAACCGTGCCGTGAGCCTGCAGGAGCGCCAGGCCGAGATGCTGCGCGAAAAGATCAAGGCGCTGGAGCACCGCCTGATGGACATGGTGCGCCACGGCACCGAGAACGTCGTCATTGCCGACCGCCTGCAGCGCTGGACCAAGGGCCTCTTGACCACGCGCGACCCGCGCAGCCTGCCGTACCGCATCGCGGTCGACCTGCAGTCGCTGTTCCTGGTGCCGCAGACCGCCATCAAGGTGTGGGACTGCGGCAGCGAATACCTGAACGAAGCCTATGCCCAGTGGGTGAGCGACGACGTGAAGGCGCTGGCCACCTCGCTGACCTCGCCGTACTGCGGGCTCAATTCGGGCTTCGAGGCGGCCAACTGGCTGCCCGAGCCGCAGGCCGCGATGTCGATCGCGCTGATTCCGCTGCGCCCCGATACCGAGTCGCCGGCCTTCGGCATGCTGGTGCTGGCGTCGCCCGATGCGCAGCGCTTCAACGCCGAGATGGGCACCGACTTTCTCGAGCGCATCGCCGAGCTGGCCTCGGGCGGACTTTCGCGGCTTCGTCCTTGAAGCGCCCGCGCTGGTTGCGGCGGCCCTGGCAGGTCGTGCTGGCCGGCGGGGTGCTGGCCGTGGCGGTGGTGTATGCGGCCATCGGAGCCTTCCTCTGGTGGCATGCCGAAGAGCTGCTGGCGCATCCGCCGCAGCGCCCGGCCGATGCGGCGCTGGTGCTCGGTAGCCGCGCGTACCTCGACGGCAAGCCGCATCCGTGCCTCACGGGGCGGGTCGACGTGGCCCTGGCAATGGCGAAAGCCGGCCTGGTCAGGCAGTTGGCTTTTTCGGGTGGCGTGGATTCCGAGGACAGCCGCATCGAGGCCATCACGATGGGGGAACACGCGGTGGCCTCGGGCTTTGCGGGGCCGATCGTGCTGGAGCCTGCATCGACCTCCACGCGGCTGAATCTGTCGCTGTCGCGTCCGCTGCTGCTGGCAGCCGGCGTGCGCAGCGTGGTCATCGTGTCGGAGCCCTTCCATCTGTGGCGCATCGAGCGGCTCGTGAAGAAGAGCGGCTTCGACCAGAGCTTCGACGTGCAGTACGCGGCGGCGCCCACGTCGTGCTGGCGGGCGCTGGGCCCGTT
Source organism: Variovorax sp. GW821-FHT09D05 (assembly GCF_059416325.1). Classification (NCBI taxonomy): domain Bacteria; kingdom Pseudomonadati; phylum Pseudomonadota; class Betaproteobacteria; order Burkholderiales; family Comamonadaceae; genus Variovorax; species Variovorax sp. GW821-FHT09D05. The sequence continues at coordinate 28,008 of NZ_JBWKOZ010000015.1, forward strand.
CTCGAAAGGCGCATTGCGCGAGCCGGCAGCCATCATCAACAATGCCGGCCATGGCTATCTCTTCTGAGCCGGTCGCATCCACTCCCCCGGACTGGATCGAAAAATACCTGGAGCATGTGCGCGTCGAGCGCCGGCTCGCGGCGCGCACGGTCGAGCTCTATGCCTTTCACCTGCAGGCCCTGCGTGACCGCGCCGCCGAGGCAAAGCTGCCGCTGGACCGCGTGCAGACCGCCCACATCCGCCGCTGGATGGCGCAATTGCACAGCGCCGGGCGCGAGCCGCGTGGCATTGCGCTGGTGCTGTCGTGCTGGCGCAGCTTCTACCGCTGGCTGGGCAATGAAGGGCTGATCGGCTTCAACCCCGTGCAGGACGTGCATGCACCCAAGGCCGGCCGGCCGCTGCCCAAGGCACTGGGCGTGGACGACGCGGTGCGCCTCGCCGAGCTGTACGACCCCGAGGCTGACCCATGGACCGAAGCGCGTGATGGCGCGATCGTCGAAGTGCTCTACGGCTGCGGGCTGCGCGTGAGCGAGCTCACGGGGCTCGATGCGCAGGCGAGCAACACGGCGCGAGGCTGGGTCGATCTGGATGCGATGGAGGCCAGCGTGCTCGGCAAGGGCAGCAAGCGCCGCATCGTGCCGATGGGCAGCAAGGCGGCCGAGGCGGTGCGCGACTGGCTAGCGGTGCGCGGCGATTGCGCCGGGCTGACCACCGCCCGGCTGCGCGACCCGCAAGCGGCGGCCGCGCTTTTCATCAGCGCCAAGGGCATGCGGATGTCGTCGCAGGCGGTGTGGAAGCTGCTGCGCGAGCGCAGCCTCAAGGCCGGCCTCGCGGCGCCGGTGCATCCGCACATGCTGCGCCATTCCTTCGCGAGCCACGTGCTGCAATCGAGCAGCGACCTGCGCGCGGTGCAGGAGCTGCTGGGGCACGCGAACATTGCGACAACGCAGGTCTATACGCGGCTGGATTTCCAGCACCTGGCCAAGGTCTATGACGCGGCACATCCGCGCGCGAAGGCGCGCCCCGAGTCCTCACGTGCGAAGGCCAAGCCAGAGAACGACAAGTAAGCAAAGAACAATGAAAACACTTCGCCTCAAACCCGGCAAAGAGCGCTCGATGCAGCGCCGCCACCCATGGGTCTTCGAATCGGCCATCGCGCGCGGTGGCGCCGACTCCGGCGAGACCGTGCGCGTCGAGTCGCACGACGGCGCCTTCCTCGCATGGGCGGCCTTCAGCCCCGTTTCAAAGATCCGCGCGCGGGCCTGGAGCTTCGTCGAAACGCAGCGCATCGACGCTGCTTTCTTCGCCTCGGTGTGTGCGCGCGCCGTGGCCGCCCGCGGCCTGTTCGACCTGCAGAGCGACGGCGTGCGGCTGGTGCACGGCGAGGCCGACGGCCTGCCTGGGCTGATCGTCGACCGCTACGGCGACACGCTGGTGGCGCAGTTCCTCTCGGCCGGCGTCGAGCGCTGGAAAGATGTTCTGGCCGACGCGCTGCTCAAGGCCACGGGCCTGGGCAAGCTCTACGAACGCTCCGACGCCAGCGGCCGCGAGCGCGAAGGCCTGAAGCCCGTCACGGGCTGGCTGCGCGGCGATGGCCCCACCGAAATCACCATTCGCGAGCACGGCTGGAAGCTCTCGCTCGACATCGCGACCGGCCACAAGACCGGCTTCTATCTCGACCAGCGCGACAGCCGCCAGCGCTTTGCCGAGCTGGCGCAGCACCGGCGCTTCCGGCGCGTGCTGAACTGCTTTTGCTACACGGGCGGCTTCACCGTTGCGGCGCTGGCGGGGCTCAAGGCCGCGGGCGCGCTCGAAGGCGTGGAGCTGGTGTCGGTCGATTCGTCGCTGCCCGCGCTGGAGCGGGCGCGTGGCCACCTCGCGCTCAATGGTTTCGAGGGGCAGGGCATAAAGACCGAGTTTCTCGATGCCAACGTCAACACCGTGCTACGCGAGTTCATCGACCAGGGCCGCACCTTCGACGCCATCGTGCTCGATCCGCCCAAGTTCGCGCCCACGGTGGCGCACGCCGAGCGCGCCGCGCGGGCCTACAAGGACATCAACCGCCTGGCGCTGAAGCTGCTGGAGCCGGGCGGCGTGCTGCTGACCTTCTCGTGCTCGGGCGGCATCAGTGCCGACCTGTTCCACAAGATCGTGGCCTCGGCGGGGCTCGATGCGGGCGTGGACGGCTACATCGCCGAGCGCCTGGGCGCCGCGCCCGACCATCCGATGACCATCGAGTTTCCCGAGGGCGAGTACCTGAAGGGCCTGGTAGTGGTCAGAAAGCCCGCCTGACGCCGTCTTGACCCTGCCGCCAACGCAACTCAGTGGCATTGGCTAAACTGCCGGGCCACGCCTTTTCGTCCCATTTCCCGCCCCCATCTCCTGTTTTCCGCTTCCGGAGCACTATCCCCATGGCCCTCATTCCCGCGACCATCCTCACCGGCTTTCTCGGCTCCGGCAAGACCACGCTGCTCAAACGCATCCTGACCGAGGCCCACGGCCAGAAGATCGCTGTCATCGAGAACGAGTTCGGCGAAGAGAACATCGACAGCGACATCCTCGTGACCGAATCGAAGGAGCAGATCGTGCAGATGAGCAACGGCTGCGTCTGCTGCACCATCCGCGAAGACCTGCGCGAAGCGCTGCAAATGCTGGCCGCCAAGAAGCGCCAGGGCCTGCTCGATTTCGACCGCGTGGTGATCGAGACCACGGGCCTGGCCGACCCCGGCCCCGTGGCCCAGACCTTCTTCATGGACGACGAGATCGCCGAGAGCTACCTGCTCGACTCGATCCTCACGCTGGTCGACGCCAAGCACGCGCCTCAGCAGCTCAACGACCGCCAGGAAGCGCGCCGCCAGGTGGGCTTTGCCGACCAGATCTTCATCAGCAAGAGCGAGCTGGTGTCGGCCGAAGAGACCGATGCGCTCATTCATCGCCTGAAGCACATGAACCCACGCGCGCCGCAGCAGAAGGCGCATTTCGGCGACGTGCCGCTGAAGGACATCTTCGATCTGCGCGGCTTCAACCTGAACGCCAAGCTCGACATCGACCCCGACTTCCTGAAGGAAGACGACCATGACCATCACGACCATGACCACGCGCATGGCGAGGCGTGCGACCACCCCTCGCACAAGCACGAGGGCCACGGCCACCATCACCACACGGACGATGACGTCAAGAGCTTCGTCTACAAGGCCGACCGCGCCTTCGACCCGGCCAAGCTGGAAGACTTCCTGGGCGCGATCGTCAACATCTACGGCCCGCGCATGCTGCGCTACAAGGGCGTGCTGAACATGAAGGGCACCGAGCGCAAGGTGATCTTCCAGGGCGTGCACCAGCTGATGGGCAGCGACCTGGGCCCCGAGTGGGGCAAGGACGAGGCGCGCCAGAGCCGCATGGTGTTCATCGGCATCGAGCTGCCGCGCGAAATTCTCGAGCAGGGGCTGGAGCAGTGCCTGGTCTGAGCTGAAGGCTTGCTGAAATAGAAAACGGCGCTGGCCCCAAAAGGCCAGCGCCGTTTTTCATTCGGGCCGGGGCCGGCTTACTTGCCGGTTGCGCCCATCCCGCCCAGCGGCTTGCCGTTGACCTTCAGGCTGCCTTCGCTGTACTCGACCTGGGCGGTGACGTCGTCGCCGTCACGCTTCACGAACCCGCTCTGCTCGCCTTGCTCGACCAGGCCGGCCACCATTTCGGGCGGAGGCGTCTGGCCGCTCTCTGCACCGGTTTCGGCCAGCTTCTCGATCCACTTCATGGGCAGTCGCGCGTGGGCCTTGAGCACGCCGCGCTTCATGAGCAGCGCGGTGCCGGGCATCTGCAGGTCTTCGTCGGTCACGCCGGCCATGCTGACCGTGTAGCCGATTTCGGCACGCTTGCCGTCGATTTCGACCAGCATCTTGTCGAGGCCGGCTTCGGGGCCGTACTTCGCCATGGCCTTGAGGTCGGGGGCGAGCTGCTCGGCCAGCGCCTGCATGGCTGCCTGCGATGCCTTGCTGCCGCCCTTGCCGCAGCCGCTGGCGGCGCTGGACTGCATCCAGGCGTCGGCCAGCTTCTTGTAGCCGGCGGCATGGATGCGGCGCGCGCCGCTGGTCAGTTCGAACTTGTCGATCTTCGTCTCGCCGATCTTGCCGGTGCCCCTGAACGTGCCGCTCGACGCATAGAGGCCGTCCTTGGTGCTGGCTTCGCCGACCAGTTCGATGTTCTGGAGCACGACTGCCGGCAGCGCCTTTGGTGGTTCTGCCGGTGCGGCGCCGTCCTCGGCAGCCTTCTTCTTGACGGCGAACTCGAGGGTGTCGAGCCGGCCTTCGGTCTTGCCGGTGGCCAGGAACCAGCCGGCGCTCATGTCCATGTCGGCCTTGGCGGCGAGCTTGCCCATCTTCATGGTCACGCCGCTGCGCGCTTCGCTGAAGTCCAGGCCGGGCACGGTCAGGTCGTAGCGCGCCTGGGTGCGCGCGGCGTTGACTTCCAGGCGGGCCTGAATGCCTTGCCAGTCGAGGCGGCCCTTGCCTTCTTCGACCAGCTTGGCGGGGGCGACGGTGAGGTCGGTCGTGAAGGCGCCACTGAAGCCGACCTTGGTGCGCGCGCTCAGGGGCTTGGCGTCGCCGAACAGCTTTTTCGCCGCGGCCTGCGTCTTCTCGTCGAGCACCAGTTCGCTGTCGATGGTGGCCGCTGCCAGCGTGCCGCCGGCCAGCGGGCCGTGATGGATGGTGTCGCGGATGGTCAGGCGCAGCTGCTTGGGCGGTTTGATGCCGCCTGCGTCTTCCTCTTCGTCTGCCTCGGCTTCCTCGCCCTCGGCGGGCTTGTCGGCGGCGGCGGGTGCTGCTGCTGCCGGGGCGGCGGCATCGGCTGCGCAGCCGATTTCCAGCGTCACGGTGCTGACGGCACCGAAGAAGCCGCGTTCATATTTGCGCTCGGTCACGCGCACCAGCGCGGTCTGCTTCGGCAGCTCGTCGAAGGCGATGTCGTAGCGCGACTTGATTTGCGTGCCGGCCCACCAGGTGCTGCCGCCGTAGGCGACGGCGATAGCCGCGGCCAGGACTCCCAAAACTACTTTCTTGTTCAAGACTTGCTTTCTTTTTGCGAATGAACGGATAGGCCCCCTGCGCCATATGGACAAAGGCCCGGGGCCGCGCTGCTCCCACAGACAGCGCCGCGCGATGCTAACGGAGTTGGCCGGCACGCCGAGACATCGCCCGCGCCTGCGAGTTCTCTATACAATCGCGCGCCTGTTCCGGCAGCCATGTCCAGTTCTCGTGGACAAGATGTGACTTCCGGCACGGGGCGCCGCACGTTCCTGGTGGGCTTTCGGGGGTATAACCCCGGGGTTCGCCACTGGCGAGCACCCCGACAACGGGGAGCCTGCGTGGTCTGAAAGCCGCAAGTGGCTCCCATGGGAGGAGACACCCAGTGAAAGCGCGTTCCAGTTCGACCAAGGAGCCAGTCACCGTGAAGAAACCCGCCGCCAAGGCCACGCCAGCACCCAAGCCCGCCACAAAGAAGGCGCCGGCTGCGAAGCAGGCTGTACCTGCGGCCAAAAAGGTTTCCGCCACCGCACATGGCCCCGCAGCGAAGGAGAAAAGCGCGCCGTCCAAAAAGCCCGCAGCACCACCGGCCAAGGCCGCGACCGCTGCGACCAAGAAGTCCGCCAAGCCTGCAACTGCCGCCACCAAGACCGCAGGCGCGGGCTCATCGTCATCCAAACCCGTCGGCCGCCCTGCTGCCGTTCCTTCTGCCCCCTCGATCCCCATGAAAAAAACGGCTGCCGCCTCCACTTCCGCCCCGGCGACACCCTCGATGCCCGTTCAAACCCCCACGCCCGCACCCGCCGCGCGTGGTGGCCGCGTGTCCCGGCTGTCGCAACTTACCGTGCCCTCGATGCCGCAATCTGTCGCATCGACTGCCGCCAAGTCCAGCTTCTCGCAGGCGCCTTCCACCGCGCTGGTGCCGCCGCCGCCCCTGGCCGTGAAGAAAGACCCGAAGCTGGCCAACAACTGGAAGACCAAGACTCCTTCCGAGCTGAGCGACGCTGAAGTCATCGCCATGCCCGACGACGAGTACATGAACGAAAAGCAGATGGCGTTCTTCCGCCTGAAGCTCGAAGAACTCAAGCGCGGCATTCTCGAGAACGCCGGCGAGACCACCGAGCATCTGCGTGAAGACACGGTGGTCGTGCCCGATCCGGCCGACCGCGCCACCATCGAGGAAGAACATGCCCTCGAACTGCGCACCCGCGATCGCGAGCGCAAGCTGCTCAAGAAGATCGAGCAGTCGATCCAGCGCATCGACGCCGGCGACTACGGCTACTGCGACGAAACCGGCGAACCCATCGGTGTCGGCCGTCTGCTGGCCCGCCCGACTGCCACGCTGTCGCTCGAAGCGCAACAGCGCCGCGAACTCAAGCAAAAGATGTTCGGGGATTGAAACAGGGTCAAGGTAGATAGAACCCAGCGACTTCGATAGCCTTCGCCGAATGCCTAAGGAAGAATCGGGCCGCCTTTTTTCCAAGGTGGCCAAATTTGTCCGCAATCCCCTGAAGGATTGGTCGGAGCTGGATGCCCCTGCCTCCGCCTCGACCTCGGACTCTTCGCTGCCCGCCCAGCAGACCTACAGCCGCGAGATGCTGAAGGAGATGATCGAGCGGCGCCAGCGCAACGATTTCGTGCGCCGGCGCGAGTTCGACATGCTGCGCAAGCTGCGCCAGCGCGAGGCCGCCGCCCACGCCTTCGAGGCGACGGTCACGCCGTCTTCCTTCAACATCAACAGCACCTCCGAGAAATCGGAAGGCCGCGCGCTCACGCTCAAGAAGATCGACGAGATCGAGCAGCAGATGTCGCAGCAGTGGTGGAAGGGGCGGGGCCCGAATGGCGAAACGCTGGTCAACCCACCGCCTGACGCCGGCGCCGAGACGCTGCCGCCGGTGCATACCGACGATCTGCTGTCCGAGCCCGCCGTGTTGCCCATCATCCCGCCAGCGGCTGCAGCCGAGGCTGGTGACGATGCCCCGGCGGTGGCCGCCAGCGTGCCGTTGCTGTCGTCGCGCCTTGCGCACGACGGCGCGCTGGAAGAGGCGGTGATCCGCTTCGCGCACAGCGACGACACCGGCGCCGAAGCCATCCTGCTGCAGGCCCTGGCCTCCACCGAAGGCACGACGCCCGTCGAGGGCGGGCACGACGCCGCGGCCGAACGCGACGACAACCGCTGGCGCGCCCTGTTCGATCTGTACCGCGCAACCGGTGACGCCGCCAAGTTCGCAGCCGCCCGCATGCGCTATGCGCAGCGCATGCGGCGCATGGGCCCCGACTGGGTTTCGCTCGATGAGCTGGCCCGCAGCGTCAAGGCCGTCACTGCCAGCGAAGAGGCGGCTGGGGCCGCTGCCGAAGGCAGCAGCGCCCATGCCGACTGGACCTGTCCCACGCGCCTGGCGCGCGAAGGCCTGATGGAGCTCACCCGTGCGCTGTCGAAGGCAGGCTCGGTATGGACGCTGGATTGGCGCGGGCTGCACGCCGTCGAGCCTGAGGCTGCTGCGCCGCTGCGCGTGCTGTTCACCCACTGGGCCGATTCGCCGGTGCAGCTGCGCTTCATGGGCTCGGCGCAGCTGCTGGCCGTGCTGTCCGAAGCCGCACCCAACAACGAGCGTGGCACCGACGACATCTGGTGGCAGCTGCACCTTGCGGCGCTTCGCCTGATGCACCTGCCCGACGACTTCGAGCTGGTGGCGCTCAACTACTGCATCACCTACGAGGTGTCGCCGCCTTCCTGGCAAGACCCGAAGGGCGAATGCACCACGCTGGCCGCGCCGCCGGCGAGCCGGCCCAGCTCGGTGTGGTCGCTGCTGTCGGTCGGTGGCGATTCGGAGAGCTTTCCGTCCACCGACAGCGGTTTTGCCGCGCTGGCGGGCGATCTGCGGGGCGAGTCGCTGTCGAGCTGGCAACGGCTGGACAACGACCTGCGCCACACCACGGCACCGGTCATTTCGTGTGCCGCGCTGCTGCGTATGGACCTGGCCGCCGTGGGCACGCTGCTGAGCTGGGTGCGCGCACGCGATGCCAATGGCGAGCGCGTGCAGTTCGTCGATGCGCACCGGTTGATTGCTGCGCTGTTCAACCTGGTAGGCATTGCCGATCATTCGACAGTGACGGTTAGGAAAAACTAAAACCTGCGCCGCCCTATGGCGGTTGCATTGCCGCGGCGCACCCCCAGATGGCTGCGATGGAACAGTTTCACGGCACCACCATCGTGAGCGTGCGCCGCAAGACCCCCCAAGGCGACCAGGTCGCCATTGGCGGGGACGGGCAGGTCACTCTCGGCAATATCGTCATCAAGGGCACGGCGCGCAAAGTGCGCCGCCTCTATCACGGCAAGGTGCTCGCCGGCTTTGCCGGCGCCACGGCCGACGCCTTCACGCTCTTCGAGCGCTTTGAGGCCAAGCTCGAAAAGCACCAGGGGCACCTGACCCGCGCGGCAGTCGAACTCACCAAGGACTGGCGCACCGACCGTGTGTTGCGCAAGCTCGAGGCCATGCTCGCCGTGGCCGACGCCACCACCTCGCTCATCATCACCGGCAATGGCGACGTGCTGGAGCCCGAAGACGGCGTGATCGCCATCGGTTCGGGCGGGGCGTATGCCCAGTCGGCGGCCAAGGCGCTGATCGACAACACCGACCTCTCGGCCGAGCAGATCGTGCGCAAATCGCTGGCGATCGCCGGAGAAATCTGCATTTACACGAACATGAACCACACGGTGGAAGCGCTCTGACCATGTCCATGACCCCCCAGGAAATCGTCTCCGAGCTCGACAACCACATCGTCGGCCAGCCGGCCGCCAAGCGCGCCGTGGCCATCGCCCTGCGCAACCGCTGGCGCCGCCAGCAGGTCGAAGACAAGCTGCGCCACGAGATCACCCCGAAGAACATCCTCATGATCGGCCCCACGGGCGTGGGCAAGACCGAGATCGCCCGCCGCCTCGCGCGCCTGGCCGATGCGCCCTTCATCAAGGTCGAGGCCACCAAGTTCACCGAGGTCGGCTACGTGGGCAAGGACGTCGATTCGATCATTCGCGACCTCGCCGAAATCGCCGTCAAGCAGACCCGCGAATCGGAAAGCGCCAAGGTGCGCGCGCGTGCCGAAGACGCCGCCGAAGACCGCATCCTCGACGTGCTGCTGCCTCCCGCACGTGGTGCCGATGGCGCTGTGGCCGACACGGGCAACGCCACCCGCCAGGCCTTCCGCAAGAAACTGCGCGAGCACCAGCTGGACGACAAGGAAATCGAACTCGACCTCGCCGAGACGCGCACCCCGCTGGAAATCATGGGCCCGGCCGGCATGGAGGAAATGACCGAGCAGTTGCGCGGCATGTTCGGCCAGATCGGCGGCGGCAAGCGCAAGACGCGCAAACTCAAGATCGCCGAGGCGCTGCGCCTGCTGATCGACGAGGAAGCGGCCAAGCTGGTGAACGAGGACGAGATCCGCACGCAGGCGATCACCAATGCCGAGCAGAACGGCATCGTCTTCATCGACGAGATCGACAAGGTCGCCACGCGCAGCGAAGCGCAGGGCTCCGACGTGTCGCGCCAGGGCGTGCAGCGCGACCTGCTGCCGCTGGTGGAGGGCACGGCCGTCACCACCAAATACGGCGTGGTGCGCACCGATCACATGCTGTTCATCGCGAGCGGCGCCTTCCACCTGAGCAAGCCGAGCGACCTGATCCCCGAGCTACAGGGGCGCTTTCCGATCCGCGTGGAGCTGCAGTCGCTCTCGGTGGCGGACTTCGAAAGCATCCTCACGCAGACCCGCGCGTCGCTGGTGAAGCAGTACCAGGCGCTGCTCGCCACCGAGGGCGTGACGCTCGAATTCACGCCCGAAGGCGTGAACCGGCTGGCCACCATCGCCTTCGAGGTGAACGAGCGCACCGAGAACATCGGCGCACGCCGTTTGTCGACCGTGATGGAACGCCTGCTGGATGAGGTAAGCTTCGACGCGACCCGCCTCGAAGGGCAATCGATCCGCATCGATGCCGCTTATGTCGACCAGCGCCTTGCGGCACTAAGTCACGACGAAGACCTTTCGCGCTTCATTCTCTGAAGCCGCTTCTCCTTCCCCCTGTAACGGGGGAATCCTTCACGCATCACATTCATTGCGTGAGCTAAGTACTTCATTTTCAACGAAATTCGCCGATTCCATGGTTTTGGAATCGGCGCTAAGTCGTTGATTCCATTACAAAAAATAGCCCAAACGGCCAGTTGCTTCCGAAGTGTTTCCTGCTACAGTGCAAAAAAGTGCAGTTAAGTGGGAAAAAGTGCGGGTAGTGCCCCTTTCGGGTGCCGCAGCACTCCCAACACAGGGGTTCGTGGTCGTGTTTCAAGGCGCTTCATCGCTCAGTCTGGATGCCAAGGGGCGGCTCTCCGTGCCGACCCGGCATCGTGACGTCCTGAGCGCGACGGCAGGCGGCCAGCTCACGATCACCAAGCATCCGCACGGATGCCTGATGGTGTTTCCCCGTCCCGAATGGGAAAAATTCCGCGAGCGCATCGCCGCACTGCCGATGTCGGCGCAGTGGTGGAAGCGCGTCTTCCTGGGCAACGCGATGGACGTCGAGATGGACGGCACCGGCCGCATCCTGGTGTCGCCCGAACTGCGCGCGGCCACCGGCATCACGCGAGAGACGCTGCTGCTGGGCATGGGCAACCACTTCGAACTCTGGGACAAGGCCACATACGAGGCCAAGGAGGCCGAGGCCACCCAGGGCGAGATGCCGGATGTGTTTCAGGACTTTGCGTTCTGAGGACCCAAGTGAACACCCCATGGACCCATACGACCGTCTTGCTGAACGAAGCGGTGGAAGCCCTTCTTTCCGGCAGCACGGCGGCAACCGGCACCTACGTGGACGCCACCTTCGGGCGGGGAGGGCATGCGCGTGCAATCCTCTCCAGGCTGGCGCCGGAAGGCAGGCTGATCGCATTCGACAAGGATGCGGAAGCAGTGGCCGAAGCAGCGCGCATCTCCGATGCGCGTTTTTCTATCCGCCACCAGGGATTCCGCTCGCTGGGCGAATTGCCCGACGCGAGCGTCGACGGCCTGCTGATGGACCTGGGCGTGAGCTCGCCGCAGATCGACAACCCGGTGCGCGGTTTCAGTTTTCGTTTCGACGGCCCGCTCGACATGCGCATGGACACCACGCGCGGCGAGAGCGTGGCCGAATGGCTGGCAACGGCCGAACTTCAGCAGATTGCAGAGGTGATCCGTGACTATGGCGAAGAACGGTTTGCTGTTCAGATTGCAAAGGCGATTGTTGCTCGCCGACAAGAACGGGGCCCAATTTCAACCACCACCGAACTGGCCGAGCTCGTGGCTGGCACGGTCAAAACCCGCGAGCAGGGCCAGAACCCTGCAACGCGCACATTTCAGGCTTTTCGGATTTTCATCAACGCCGAGCTTGAAGAGCTGCAACAGGCGCTAGAAGCGAGTCTGTCCGTGCTCAAACCCCAAGGGCGGCTCGCGGTGATCAGCTTCCACTCGCTGGAAGACCGCATCGTGAAGCAGTTCATCGCCAAGCACTCGAAGGAGGTCTACGACCGCCGCGCGCCGTTTGCCGCCCCGAAGGTCATGAAGCTGCGCGCGCTGGAGCGCATCAAGCCGTCCGACGCCGAGGTGGGCGGCAACCCGCGCTCGCGCAGCGCCATTCTTCGCGTCGCAGAACGCACCGAGGCCAGCTGATCATGGCCCGCCTCAACATCCTGCTGCTGCTGGCCGTCATTGCGACGGCTTTGTACCTCGTGCACACGCAGTACATGTCACGTCAGCTCTATACCGAGCTCGACCGCGTGCAGCAGGAAGCCCGTCGCCTGGAGACCGACCGCGATCGCCTGCAGGTCGAGAAGCGCGCACAGGCCACGCCGCTGCGCGTCGAGAAGCTCGCCAAGGAGCAGCTGCAGATGCGCACCACCTCGCCGGCGATCACGCAGTACGTGCGCCCTGACGGCACGGTGATCCCCGCGGTCGCGCCGGTGGCGCCTGCGCCGACCGCGCCCAAGCCGGCGGCCAAGCCAGTCACCGCAGCGAGGGCCGCGCGATGAACCGGGGCAACCGCAGCGTGCGCTACACCACCAGCCCCTTGCTCGCGAGCAAGACGCCGGTGTGGCGCAGCAAGTTCATCGTCGCGGGCATTGCGCTCGGCTTCGTCATGCTGGCGGGCCGAGCGGCCTACGTGCAGGTGCTCAACAACAGCTTCTTCCAGCGGCAGGGCGAAGTGCGCTTTGCGCGCACGCTCGAGCTGCCGGCCAACCGCGGCCGCATCCTCGACCGCAACGGGCTCATCCTGGCCTCCAGCGTGGTGGCGCCCAGCATCTGGGCCATTCCGGAAGACATCGAGCGCGACGACCCCGAAGTGCGCGCCAAGCTCAAGCAGGTCGCCAAGCTGCTGGAGATGTCGCAGAAGGACTTCGACAAGAAGCTCGAAGACGAGGACAAGACCTTCGTCTGGATCAAGCGCCAGGTCGACGAGCCCATCGCCAAGCAGATTGCGGCCATGAACCTCAAGGGCATCTACCAGCGCAAGGAATACAAGCGCCAGTACCCCGAGGGCGAGGCTGCCGCGCACGTGGTGGGCTTTACCAACGTGGAAGACAACGGCCAGGAAGGCATCGAGCTCGCATTCAACAAGGAGCTGGCGGGCAAGGCCGGGTCGCGCCGGGTCATCAAGGACCGCCTGGGCCGCGTGGTCGAGGGCGTTGGCGAAACCGTGCCGCCGCTCGACGGCAAGGACATCCAGCTCAGCGTCGACAGCAAGGTGCAGTTCTTCGCCTACCAGAAGCTGCGCGATGCCGTGACCGCGCGCAAGGCCAAGGCCGGCAGCGTGGTGGTGCTCGACTCCGTCACCGGCGAAGTGCTAGCGCTGGCCAACTACCCGAGCTACGTGCCCGACAAGCGCCAGAACCTCACCGGCGAGCAATTGCGCAACCGCGCGCTCACCGACACCTTCGAGCCCGGTTCGACCATGAAGCCGATCACGGTGGGCATGGCACTCGAAGCCGGCCGCGTGAAGCCCTCGACCCTGATCGAAACCGGCCCCGGCCGATTCCAGATCGGCGGCTTCACCATCAGCGACACGCACAACTACGGCACGCTGACGGTCGAAGGCGTGATCCAGAAGTCGAGCAACGTCGGCGCGCTCAAGATCGCCCAGAAGATGACCCCGCACGAGATGTGGGACACCTACACCGCGCTCGGCTACGGCCAGAAGCCGCAGATCCAGTTCCCCGGCGCCGTGACGGGCCGGCTGCGCCCGTGGAAGACCTGGAAGCCGGTCGAGCAGGCCACCATGGCCTACGGCTACGGCCTGTCGGCGTCGCTGTTCCAGATGGCGCATTCGTACACCTCGTTCGCGCACGACGGCTCGATCATTCCGGTCACCATCCTGAAGAATTCCGAGCCGCCGGTCGGCGTGCGCGTGTTCTCGCCGTCGAACGCGCTGGCGGTGCGCAAGATGCTGCAGATGGCCGCCGGCCCCGGCGGCACCGGCACGCGCGCGCAGACGGTCGGCTACTCGGTCGGCGGCAAGTCGGGCACGGCCCACAAGCAGGTCGGCAAGGGTTACGCGAGTAACAAATATCGCGCCTGGTTCACCGGCATGGCGCCTATCGACAAGCCGCGCATCATCGTCGCCGTGATGATCGACGAGCCCAGCGACGGCCAGTATTTCGGCGGCGTCGCCGCGGCGCCCGTGTTCAGCGAAGTCGTGCAGCAGACGCTGCGCATGATGAACGTACCGCCCGATCTGGCGGTCAAACCGCTTGTGATGACGCAGGGCGTCGACGAGAGTTTCTGAACATGCTGACCTTCACTTCACCCCAACTCGCCGCGGCCTGGCTCAAGGAGCGCGTGCCGCAGGCCGCGCTGCACGCCGACAGCCGTGCCGTGGGCGCGGGCGACGTCTTCATCGCCTGGCCCGGCGCCGCCACCGACGGGCGCAAGCACGTGGCGGCCGCGCTGGCGCAGGGCGCGGCGGTCTGCCTGGTGGAGAACGAGGGCGTCGAGGCCTTCGGCTTCGAAGGCGACGACCGCATCGTGAGCTATCCCGGCCTGAAGGCCGCCACCGGCCCGATCGCCTCGGCCTTCTACGACAACCCCTCGGCCCTGCTCGACGTGCTGGCCGTGACCGGCACCAACGGCAAGACCTCCACCGCCTGGTGGCTGGCCGAATCGCTCTCCACGCTGCGCGCGGCGGGCGGCGTGCGCGCGATGCGGCCAGACGGCACCATGCAGCGCGATGCGCCGTCGCCCTGCGCGGTGATGGGCACGCTCGGCATCGGCGTGCCGCCCGAGCTGACCTACACCGGCCTCACCACGCCCGACCCGGTGATGATGCAGCGCGAGCTGCGCTCGCTGGTCACGCGCGGCTTCGGTGCCTGCGCCATCGAGGCCTCCTCCATCGGCATCGCCGAGCGCCGCCTCGACGGCGCGCAGATCGCCGTGGCCGTGTTCACCAACTTCACGCAGGACCACCTCGACTACCACGGCAGCATGGACGCCTACTGGCAGGCCAAGGCCGAGCTGTTCCGCTGGCCCGGCCTGCGCGCGGCGGTGATCAACATCGACGACACGCACGGCGCCAGCCTGTGCGCGAACCTGATCGACGCCGGCATAGGCGCGCTCGACGTGTGGACCGTCTCTGCCGGCGGCAAGCCGGCCCGCCTCGTGGCGCGCGACATCGGCTACGACGCGCAGGGCCTGCAGTTCTCGGTGGCCGAGCACGGCACCGCCGCGGTGGAGCGCCTGTCTACCGGCCTGATCGGCCAGTACAACGTGGCCAACCTGCTGGGCGTGCTCGGCACGCTGCGCGCGCTGGGCCTCACGCTCGCCCAGGCCGTGGCAGCCTGCGCCAACCTCACCAGCGTGCCGGGCCGCATGGACCGCGCAGGCACCGGCGAAGGCGCACCGCTCGCCGTGGTCGACTATGCCCACACGCCTGATGCGCTCGACAAGGCCTTGATCGGCCTGCGCCCGCTGGCAAAGCAACGTGGCGGCGCGCTCTGGTGCCTGTTCGGCTGCGGCGGCGACCGCGACCCGATCAAGCGCCCGATGATGGCCGCCGTCGCCGAGCGCCAGGCCGACCGCGTTGTCGTCACCAGCGACAACCCGCGCAGCGAAAAGCCCGACGCGATCATCAGCCAGGTGCTGCGCGGCTTCTCGCGCCCCGAGGCCGCCCAGGTGCAGCCCGATCGCGCCGCCGCCATCGCCGACGCCATCGCGCAGGCCGCCCCGCAAGACGTGGTGCTGATCGCCGGCAAGGGCCACGAGGCCTGGCAGGAAATCGCCGGCCAGCGCATCGAATTTTCAGACAAGACCCATGCGCTGCAGGCGCTGGCAAAGAGGGGGGCCGCGGCATGACCGACACGACGCCTCTCAACATCACGCTGGCCCAGGTGCAGCAATGGATTCCGGGATCGCGCCTGGTGGGTGACGCTTCGACCGTCATCGCCCGCGTGCACACCGACACGCGCACGCTCGCGCAGGGCGACCTGTTCGTCGCGCTCAAGGGCGAGCGCTTCGATGCCAACGACTTCCTGGCGGACGCCAAGAAGCGCGGCGCCGTGGCCGCCATTGCGCACCACGGCCTCGAGGCCGCCGGCCTCAGCGGCCTCGAAGTGCCCGACTCGCTGGTCGCGCTCGGCGCGCTCGGCGCGGGCTGGCGCGCGCAGTTCGAACTGCCGCTGATCGCCGTGACCGGCAGCAACGGCAAGACCACGGTCACGCAGATGATCGCGGCCGTGCTGTTCGCCTTCCGCGCCGAACGCGCGCTGGCCACCGCCGGCAACTTCAACAACGAGATCGGCGTGCCGCTCACGCTGCTGCGCCTGCGTGCGCAGCACCAGCGCGCGGTGCTCGAACTGGGCATGAACCATCCGGGCGAGATCGCGCGACTGGCCGCCATCTCGCGCCCGACCATCGCACTCGTCAACAACGCCCAGCGCGAGCACCAGGAGTTCATGGCCACCGTCGAGGCGGTGGCCGTCGAGAACGCCGCCGTGTTCGCGGTGCTGCCCGAAGGCGGCACCGCCGTGTTCCCCTATGGCGACGCCTTCACTTCTCTGTGGACCGACATGGCGCACGCCGGTGGCTCGCGCCGCTGCATGACCTTCGGCGAATCGGAAGATGCCGACATCTCGCTCGACAGCGCCGAATGGAAGCAGGGTGCCTGGGCCGTGCGCATCCGCACGCCGATCGGCGCCTTCGATGCGCGCCTGCACATCGCGGGCCGGCACAACGTCGTCAATGCGCTGGCCGCCACGGCCTGTGCGCTCGCGGCCGGCGTGTCGGTCGAGACCATTGCGGCGGGCCTGTCAGCTTTCGAGCCGGTCAAGGGCCGTTCGCGCGCCAACGAGATCGTGCTGGCCGGTGGCCATGCGCTCACGCTGGTCGACGACAGCTACAACGCCAACCCCGATTCCGTGATTGCCGCCATCGACGTGCTCGCCGCCCTGCCGGGCCCGCGCCTGCTGGTGCTCGGCGACATGGGCGAGGTGGGCGACCGCTCGCCCGAGTTCCACGCCGAAGTCGGCGAGCGGGCGCGCCAGCGCGGTATCGAGTCCGTCTACACGCTGGGCGCCGCGACGGCGCACACCACCGCTGCCTTCGGCGGTGCCGACGGACGCCATTTCGAAGAGTTCGACGCGCTCGGCGCGGCCGTGCTCGCGCGCCTGCCGCAACTCGGCAGCGTGCTCGTGAAGGGATCGCGCTTCATGAAGATGGAGCGCGTGGTGCAGGTCGTCGAGGCGCAAGCACAACCACAACAACAAAAGGAGGCCGGTCATGACGCATGAGCCGCGCGAAACCACATGCTGATGACCCTGGCCCAATGGCTGCAGACGCTCTCGCCCGAGTTCGGGTTCTTGCGCGTTTTTCAATACCTCACCTTCCGCGCGCTGATGGCTGCGCTGACCGCGCTCGTGGTCGGCCTGGTGGCCGGCCCGTACGTGATCCGCCGCCTGGCCGCGCTCAAGATCGGCCAGCCGATTCGCGGCTACGGCATGGAAACGCACCTGACCAAGAGCGGCACGCCCACCATGGGCGGTGTGCTGGTGCTGTTCGCCATCGCCTTCGCCACGCTGCTGTGGTTCGATATTTCGAACCGGTTCGTGTGGATCGTGCTGTGGGTCACGATGGGCTTCGGCGCCATCGGCTGGGTCGATGACTGGCGCAAGGTGGTGCGCAAGGACCCGGAAGGCATGCGCTCGCGCGAGAAGTATTTCTGGCAGTCGGTGGTCGGCCTGATTGCGGCCTTCTACCTGCTCTTCAGCATCTCGGAGAGCTCCAACTGGCGCGTGGTGCAGCTGTTCTTCGCGTGGGTGCAGTCAGGCTTCGACCTCGACTTTCCGCCCAAGATCAACCTGCTGGTGCCGTTCTTCAAGGAGGTGAGCTACCCGCTGGGCGGCATCGGCTTCGTGATCCTCACGTACCTCGTGATCGTGGGCGCGAGCAATGCGGTGAACCTGACCGACGGCCTCGATGGCCTGGCGATCATGCCGGTGGTGATGGTGGGCTCGGCGCTGGGCGTGTTCGCCTATGTCACGGGCAGCGCGGTGTATTCCAAGTACCTGCTGTTCCCCAACATCCCGGGCTCGGGCGAGTTGCTGGTGTTCTGCTCGGCAATGGCCGGCGCGGGGCTCGCGTTTCTCTGGTTCAACACGCACCCGGCACAGGTCTTCATGGGCGACGTGGGCGCGCTGGCGCTGGGCGGCGCGCTGGGCACCATCGCGGTCATCGTGCGTCAGGAGATCGTGTTCTTCATCATGGGCGGCATCTTCGTGGTCGAGGCGATCTCGGTGATGGCGCAGGTCATGTACTTCAAGTACACGAAGAAGCGCTACGGCGAAGGCCGCCGCGTGCTCAAGATGGCGCCGCTGCACCATCACTTCGAGAAGAGCGGCTGGCGCGAAACGCAGGTCGTGGTGCGCTTCTGGATCATCACGATGCTGCTGTGCCTCGTGGGTCTTTCGACGTTGAAGCTGCGGTAACGGAACCATGCGGCATCTGAAAGACCTCCCCGTTCTCATCCTCGGCCTCGGTGCGTCCGGGCTGGCGATGACGCGCTGGTGCGCGCGCCACGGCGCCGTCGTGACCGTGGCCGACACGCGCGAGGCGCCGGCATTGCTCGCGACGCTGCAGGCGGAGCTGCCCGGGGTGACGTTCGTCGGCGGGCCGTTCTCGGCCGCGCTGGTCGAAGGCACGCCGATCCGCGCGGTGTATCGCTCGCCGGGGCTGTCGCCCGCGACCATTGCGCCGGTGGTGGAAGCGGCGCGTGCTGTCGGCCTGCCGGTCGGTGGCGAGCTGGATCTGTTCGCGCGTGCGTTGCTGGACCTGCGGACGGTGGAACTGCCGGTGGTCGAGGCTGAGCCGGAATCCGAGGCGGAAGCACCCATCGAGCCGGCAGCCGAAGCGCCCGTGGAAACCGCCGAGCCGGAGGCGCAGGCGCAACTGCCGCTGGACGAGCCCGCGCCCGTCGAGCAGGCAGAAGCCGTGGCCGAGCCGGAGCAACAGCCCGAGCCTGTCGAAATCGAAGCACCCGAAGTCGCCGCAGAAGCCGCGTCCGAGCCGACCGTGCCCGCGCAGGCTGAAGCGATGCCGCGCGATCCGTCGATGAGCGTCGCCGTGCCGCTGCCGCCCGAGGCCGCAGAAGTCGTCGAGCCGGCGGCCGAGCCCGCGCCGGAGGTGCCCGCCGTTGTCCCCGAGTCCTCCGAGGCTTCGGCTCCTGCACTCGCCACCGCTTCCCGCCTGCCCGTCACCGGCAAGCCCTACGTCCCGACCGCCGCCAGGGAAGCCGCGGAGTTCGTCGCCAAGATCGCCGAAATCTCCGCCACCAACCCGGCCTCGGCCGCCGTCGAAGAAGAATCGCCGCAGCTCGAGCTGGCGCCCATCGTCGAGCCCGAAGCCCCCAAGGGCTATGCGCCCGCGGTGCTCGCCATTACCGGCACCAACGGCAAGACCACCGTCACCTCGCTCACCGGCCAGCTGGTCGAGCGTGCGGGCAAGACCGTGGCCGTGGCCGGCAACATCGGCCCGACGCTGCTCGACACGCTCTCGGCGCACATGGATGCCGACACGCTGCCCGACGTGTGGGTGCTGGAGCTGTCCAGCTTCCAGCTCGACGGCGTGCAGGGCTTCGAGCCCACGGCCGCCACCGTGCTCAACCTCACGCAGGACCACCTCGACTGGCATGGCGACATGCCGGCCTACGCGGCGGCCAAGGCGCGCATCTTCGGCGCGCATGGGCTGATGATCCTCAACCGCGACGATACCGGCGTGATGGCGATGTTGCCCGCGCCCGTCCGGGTCAAGCTGCAGCGCCCGCAGATCCGCACGCACGTCACCTTCGGCGCGGCCATGCCGCTGCGCCCGGGTGACTACGGCATCGAGCGCGTCAACGGCATGGCCTGGCTGGTGCGCGCGCTGGAAGCCGACGAAACGCAGAAGCGCAAGCGCGGTGCCGTGGTGGAAGAAGAAATCTTCCTGCAGCGCCTGATGCCCGCCGACGCGCTGCGCATCCGCGGCCGCCACAACGCCATGAACGCACTGGCCGCACTCGCGCTGGCCAGCGCCGCCGACTGCCCGCTGGGCCCCATGCTCTACGGCCTGCGCGAATACCACGGCGAGCCACATCGTGTGGAGCCCATCGCCATCGTGGACGAGGTCGAGTACTTCGACGACAGCAAGGGCACCAACGTCGGCGCCACCGTGGCCGCGTTGATCGGCCTGGGCGAAGAGCGCCGCGTGGTCGTCATCCTCGGCGGCGATGGCAAGGGACAAGACTTCGAGCCGCTGGCCGAACCCGTGCGCCAGTACGCGCGCGCCGTGGTGCTCATCGGCCGCGACGCACCGCTCATCGAAGCCGCGCTGGCATCGACCGGCGTTTCGCTGCTGCATGCCGCTTCGATGGACGAGGCCGTGAAGCTCGCGTCCGCACGCGCCAACCCCGGCGACGCCGTGCTGCTGTCACCGGCTTGTGCGAGCTTCGACATGTTCAAGGACTACGCGCACCGCGCCGAGGTGTTCCGCGAGGCCGTGCAGGCCTACGAGGACAGCCCGCGCGGCATGGGCGGTTCGACGACGGAGGACACGGTTTGAACTCTGCCGCCTCAGGCGCCACGCCCAACGCATCCACCAGCCGCTTCGGCGGCTGGTTCAGGCGCGCCCGCAGCGGGATCGACTCGCTGCCCGTGCACCTGCCCGTGCGGCTGGGCGGCGCCGGCATCGCGCAGACAAAAGCCACGCCGATGCGCGTGCTGGGTTTCGACCAGGCGCTGGTCTGGGTCACGGTCGCGCTGCTGACCTGGGGCCTGATCATGGTGTATTCGGCCTCCATCGCGCTGCCCGACAACCCGCGCTTTGCACGCGCGGGCTACAGCGCCTCGTACTTCCTCACGCGGCACGCGGCCTCGGTGATCTTCGCGTTCATCGCCGCGCTGCTGGCCTTCCAGATCCCGATGAAGACCTGGGAGCGCGCCGCGCCCTGGCTCTTCGTGGCTTCGCTGCTGCTACTGGTGGCCGTGCTCATTCCGCACATCGGCATCAACGTGAACGGCGCGCGCCGCTGGCTGCCGATGGGCTTCATGCGCTTCCAGCCCTCGGAGCTGGCCAAGCTCGCGATGGTGCTCTACGCCGCCAGCTACATGGTGCGCAAGATGGAGATCAAGGAGCGCTTCTTCCGCGCCGTGCTGCCGATGGGCATCGCGGTGGTGGTGGTCGGCATGCTGGTGATGGCCGAACCCGACATGGGCGCGTTCATGGTGATCGCCGTGATCGCCATGGGCATCCTGTTCCTGGGCGGCGTGAACGCGCGCATGTTCTTCGTGATTGCCGCGCTGGTGGTGGTGGCCTTCGGCACCATCGTCGCGAGCAGCCCGTGGCGCCGCGAGCGCATCTTTGCGTACCTCGACCCGTGGAGCGAAGAGCACGCGCTGGGCAAGGGCTACCAGTTGTCGCACTCGCTGATCGCCATCGGTCGCGGCGAGATCTTCGGCGTGGGTCTGGGCGGCAGCGTCGAGAAGCTGCACTGGCTGCCCGAGGCGCACACCGACTTCCTGCTGGCCGTGATCGGCGAAGAGTTCGGCCTGGTCGGCGTGCTGCTGATCATCGGCCTGTTCCTCTGGCTCACGCGCCGCATCATGCACATCGGCCGCCAGGCGATTGCGCTGGACCGCGTGTTCTCGGGCCTCGTGGCACAGGGCGTGGGCGTGTGGCTCGGCTTCCAGACCTTCATCAACATGGGCGTGAACCTTGGCGCGCTGCCGACCAAGGGCCTGACCTTGCCGCTGATGAGCTTCGGCGGTTCGGCCATCCTGATGAACCTCGTGGCGCTTGCCATCGTGCTGCGTATCGACTACGAGAACCGCGTGCTGATGCGGGGAGGTCGCGTATGACGCGCACCGCACTCGTCATGGCAGGCGGCACTGGCGGCCACATCTTCCCGGGTCTCGCAGTGGCCGAAGCCCTGCGCGAACGCGGCTGGCAGGTGCACTGGCTGGGCGCGCCCGGCAGCATGGAAGAAAAACTCGTGCCGCCGCGCGGCTTCGCCTTCGAGCCCGTGCAGTTCGGCGGCGTGCGCGGCAAAGGCCCGCTCACGCTGTTCCTGCTGCCGCTGAAGCTGCTGCGCGCCTTCTGGCAGAGCCTGCGCGTGGTGCGCCGCGTGAAGCCCGACGTGCTGGTGGGCCTTGGCGGCTACATCACTTTTCCGGGCGGAATGATGGGCGTGTTGCTCAACAAGCCGCTGGTGCTGCACGAGCAGAACTCGGTCGCCGGCCTCGCCAACAAGGTGCTGGCGGGCGTGGCCGACCGCGTGTTCACAGCCTTCCCCGATGTGCTGAAGAAGGCGCAGTGGGTGGGCAACCCATTGCGCGCGGCCTTCACTTCGCAGCCCGATCCGGCCACGCGTTTCGCGGGCCGTACCGGTCCGCTGAAATTGCTGGTGGTGGGCGGCAGCCTCGGCGCACGCGGCCTCAACACTGTTGTGCCGCAGGCGCTGGCGCGCATCGAGCCGGCCACGCGTCCGCAGGTGCTGCACCAGAGCGGCTCCAAGCAGATCGATGAGCTGCGCGCCAACTACACGGCGGCCGGCGTCGAAGGCGAACTCACGCCCTTCATCGAAGACACCGCGCAGGCGTACGCCGACGCCGACATCATCGTCGCGCGCGCCGGCGCCAGCACCGTCACAGAAATCGCGGCCGTCGGCGCAGCAGCGCTGTTCGTGCCTTTCCCCTCGGCGGTCGACGACCACCAGACCACCAACGCGCGCTTCCTCGTGGACGCGGGCGGCGGATGGCTCGTGCAGCAGGCCGACCTCACTCCTGAATTGCTGGCTGACTTGCTACAGAAAACCGAGCGCACCGCGCTGATCGAAAAGGCCGTCAAGGCCAAGACCATGCAGAAGACTGAAGCCGTCGAGGCGGTCGTCCGCGCTTGCGAGGAGCTTGCCAAATGAAGCACGCTATTCGTCACATCCATTTCGTGGGCATCGGTGGTTCCGGCATGAGCGGCATCGCCGAAGTGCTGCTGAACCTGGGCTACAAGATCACGGGCTCTGACCTGTCCGATAGCGTCACGCTGCGCCGGCTCGCGGGCCTGGGCATCGGCACCTTCGTGGGCCACGCCGCCGCGCACATCGACGGCGCGGACGCGGTCGTCACCTCCACCGCCGTGCAGTCGGACAACCCCGAAGTGCTGGCCGCGCGCGAGAAGCGCATTCCGGTGGTGCCGCGCGCGTTGATGCTGGCCGAGCTGATGCGCCTGAAGCAGGGCATTGCAATTGCCGGCACGCACGGCAAGACCACCACCACCAGCCTGGTGGCGAGCGTGCTCGACGCCGCCGGGCTCGACCCGACCTTCGTGATCGGCGGGCGCCTCAACAGCGCGGGTGCCAACGCGCAGCTCGGCAGCGGCGACTACATCGTGGTCGAGGCCGACGAGTCGGACGCCTCGTTCCTGAACCTGCTGCCCGTGATGGCGGTGGTCACGAACATCGACGCCGACCACATGGAGACCTACGGGCACGATTTCGCGAAGCTCAAGAAAGCCTTCGTCGACTTCCTGCACCGCATGCCGTTCTACGGCGTGGCCATTCTCTGCACCGACGATCCGGCGGTGCGCGAGATCGTGGCCGACGTGACCTGCCCGGTCACCAGCTACGGCTTTGGCGAGGACGCGCAGGTGCGCGCCATCGACGTGCGCGCCGTCGGCGGCCAGATGCACTTCACCGCGCAGCGCCGCAACGGCGTGACGTTGCCCGACCTGCCCATCGTGCTGAACCTGCCGGGCGAGCACAACGTGCGCAATGCGCTGTCGGTGATCGCGGTGGCCGTGGAACTCGGCATTCCCGACGAAGCCGTGCAGCGCGGCCTCGCAGGTTTCAAGGGCGTGGGCCGACGTTTCCAGAGCTATGGCGACGTGGCTGTGCAAGGCGGCCATAACGAAGGTGGGGCCGGCACCTTCACCGTGATCGACGACTACGGCCATCACCCTGTCGAGATGGCGGCCACCATCGCCGCCGCACGCGGCGCGTTCCCGGGCCGCCGGCTGGTGCTGGCCTTCCAGCCGCACCGCTATACCCGTACGCGCGACTGCTTCGAAGACTTCGTGAAAGTCATCGGCACGGCCGACTCCGTGTTGCTCGGCGAGGTCTACGCCGCGGGCGAGGCGCCCATCGTGGCGGCCGATGGCCGCACGCTGGCGCGCGCGCTGCGCGTGGCCGGCAAGGTCGAGCCGGTGTTCGTCGACGACATCGCCGCCATGCCGCAAGCCATTCTCGACAACGCCCGCGCGGGCGACGTGGTGCTTTCCATGGGCGCCGGCTCCATTGGCGCGGTACCGGGCAAGGTCGTCGAACTCGGCGCAGCGGCGGTCACCGCCGTAGCACCCTCAACATCGCAGCGCGATTCGCGCAAAGGGAGGGCCTCATGAGCCTTCAGGACCCCAAACTTTTCGGCAAGGTTGCCGTGCTGTTCGGCGGTAGTTCCGCCGAACGCGAAATCTCGTTGATGTCGGGCACCGGCGTGCTCGAAGCCCTGCGCTCGCGCGGTGTCGATGCGCACGCCTTCGACCCCTCGCAGCGCGATCTGGCCGACCTGAAGCGCGAAGGCTTCGTGCGCTGCTTCGTCGCGCTGCACGGCCGCCACGGCGAAGACGGCACGGTGCAGGGTGCGCTCGAACTGCTCGGCATTCCCTACACCGGCTCGGGCGTGATGGCTTCCAGCGTGGCCATGGACAAGGTCATGACCAAGCGCATCTGGCAGGCTGACGGCCTGCCGACGCCCAAGTACGTGCGCCTGGCCTTCGACCAGCAAAGCCGCGAGCAGATCATGGCCGTGCCCGACGTGCTCGGCCTGCCGCTGATCGTGAAGCCGCCGCGCGAGGGCTCCTCCATCGGCGTGACCAAGGTCGAGGGCTACTCGCAGATGGAGGACGCGATCACGCTCTCGGCCAAGTACGACGCCGACGTGCTCTGCGAGGAATTCATCGAAGGCGAGGAAGTGACCTGCGCCGTGCTCGGCCACGGGCTCGACGCGCGCGCGCTGCCGGTGGTGCGCATCTCCGCACCCGAAGGCGCTTACGACTACCAGAACAAGTACTTCACCGACGACGTGAAGTACCAGTGCCCGAGCGGCCTGCCCGAAGCGGAAGAGCACGAGATCCAGCGCATCACGCTGGCCGCCTATCGCACGCTCGGCTGCCGCGGCTGGGGCCGCGCCGACGTGATGATCCGCGCCAGCGACCGCAAGCCCTTCCTGCTGGAGATGAACACCTCGCCCGGCATGACCAGCCATTCGCTGGTGCCGATGTCGGCCCGCGCCGCGGGCATCGCGTACGAAGACCTGTGCCTGCGGGTGCTGGCCTCGGCTGCGCTCGACGCAACGGGAGGCTCGCTATAGCCATGGCCGACAGCATCCCCGCTCCCTTCGACGTCAAGCTCATGAACATCGTCGCGAACATTGCCTTCGCGATGGTGGCGCTCATGCTGCTGGCGGCGGGTGCGTGGTGGGTGCTGCGGCAGCCTTTCTTCCCCATCGGCGGCATCAAGGTGGACGGCGAGGTCACGCACAACAACGCAGTCACGCTGCGCGCCAATGTGGCGCCGCAGCTCACGGGCAACTTCTTCACCATCGACCTGGGGCGCGCACGCGCCGCCTTCGAGTCGGTGCCGTGGGTGCGCAGCGCGGTGGTGCGGCGCGAGTTCCCGAACAAGCTGCGCGTGACGCTGACCGAGCAGGTGCCGGTTGCCAACTGGGGCGACGACGCGGGCTCGAAGCTGATCAACGGCTTCGGCGACGTGTTCGAGGCCAACGTGGCGGAGGTGGACGACAACCTGCCGCGCCTGGACGGCCCGATCGAACA
The DNA here is from genome assembly GCF_059416325.1 of Variovorax sp. GW821-FHT09D05. Classification (NCBI taxonomy): domain Bacteria; kingdom Pseudomonadati; phylum Pseudomonadota; class Betaproteobacteria; order Burkholderiales; family Comamonadaceae; genus Variovorax; species Variovorax sp. GW821-FHT09D05. The sequence continues at coordinate 53,381 of NZ_JBWKOZ010000015.1, forward strand.
GGCCGGCCAGGTGCTGGGGATGTACCGCGTGCTGCAGCCACAGTTCCAGCCTTACGACATGAGCATCGACGAGCTCACGCTGTCGAGCCGGGGAAGCTGGAAGGTGGTGCTCGACAGCGGTGCCGAAATAGAGCTCGGCCGCGGCCAGAGCGAGGAGGTGACGGCCCGCCTGCAGCGGTTCCTGAAGACCGTGACCCAGGTCGCGGGCCAGTACCGCCGCACGATGGCCGACGTCGAGGGCGCCGACCTGCGACACAACGACGCGTATGCATTGCGGCTGCGCGGCGTCACCACGGTCTCGCCAGAGGCCCCAAGAAAAATCAAGTAGCGCTCATCGAGAAATCGAGGACATATCTCAATGCCTAAAGAATACAAAGACCTGGTCGTAGGACTCGACATCGGCACCGCCAAGGTGATGGTGGTCGTGGCCGAAGTGCTGCCCGGAGGCGAGCTCAAGCTGGCCGGCCTCGGCATTGCGCCGAGCAACGGCTTGAAGCGCGGCGTGGTGGTGAACATCGACGCCACCGTGCAGAGCATCCAGCAGGCCCTGAAAGAGGCCGAGCTGATGGCCGACTGCAAGATCAGCCGCGTCTACACCGGCATCACCGGCAGCCACATCCGCGGCATCAATTCGAGCGGCATGGTGGCGGTGAAGGACAAGGAAGTGACGCCCGCCGACGTGGCCCGCGTGGTGGAGACGGCGCGCGCCATCAACATCTCCAGCGACCAGCGCCTGCTGCTGGTGGAGCCGCAGGAGTTCGTGATCGACGGCCAGGACGTGAAGGAGCCGATCGGCATGAGCGGCATGCGGCTCGAGGCCAAGGTGCACATCGTGACCGGTGCGCAGAGCGCGGCCGAGAACATCATCAAGTGCGTGCGCCGCTGCGGCCTCGAAGTCGACCAGCTGATGCTGAACCCGCTGGCCTCGAGCCAGGCGGTGCTGACCGAGGACGAGCGCGAACTCGGCGTGGTGCTCGTTGACATCGGCGCGGGCACGACCGACGTGGCGATCTTCACCAACGGCGCGATCCGCCACACGGCCGTGATCCCGATCGCGGGCGACCTCATCACGAGCGACATCGCCATGGCGCTGCGCACGCCGACGAAGGACGCGGAAGACATCAAGGTCGAGAACGGCTATGCCAAGCAACTGCTGGCCGACCCCGACACGCAGGTCGAAGTGCCGGGCCTCGGCGACCGCGGCCCGCGCATGCTGAGCAAGCAGGCGCTGGCCGGCGTGATCGAGCCGCGCATCGAAGAGATCTTCTCGCTGGTGCAGCAGGTGGTGCGCGAGTCGGGCTACGAAGAGGTGCTGTCGTCGGGCGTGGTGCTCACGGGCGGCAGCGCGGTGATGCCCGGCATGGTCGAGCTCGGCGAAGACATCTTCCTGAAGCCCGTGCGCCGCGGCATCCCGAAGTATTCGAGCGCGCTGTCAGATATGGTCGCGCAGCCTCGCGCAGCGACGGTGATGGGCCTGCTCGAAGAAGCACGGTTCGCGCGCATGCGTGGCTTCAAGGTCGCGCAGAAGAATGGGTCGGTAAAGACTGCATTCGGACGTTTCAAAGACTTCATCGTGGGGAATTTCTAGCCATGATCAAGTCTCCACTCTGGCTCGCGCGTGGCAGCCCTCCATTGCATTTCAACGAGCGATGGCGACGAACAGGTCCACCATCGTGACGGACGCATCGTTGATCTCGTCACGGCACAAGAATTATTCATAGACACACAACGGCAACTGCAAGATTCAAGGAGTTAAAAATGACCATCGAAATGATCGAAGTCGAAGAGTTCAATCAGGGCACGCAGATCAAGGTGATCGGTGTTGGCGGTGGCGGCGGCAATGCGGTCGCCCACATGATGGAGCGCGGTGTGCAGGGCGTTCAGTTCGTCTGCGCGAACACCGACGCACAGGCACTGCAGCGCAGCAGCGCGCACAAGATCATCCAGCTCGGCACCAGCGGCCTGGGTGCGGGCAGCAAGCCCGACAAGGGCCGTGAAGCGGCCGAGCTCGCGGTGGACGACATCCGCGCGGCCATCGACGGCGCGCACATGCTGTTCATCACGGCCGGCATGGGCGGCGGCACCGGCACCGGCGCTGCTCCGGTCATCGCGCGCGTCGCGAAGGAAATGGGCATCCTCACCGTGGGCGTGGTGACCAAGCCCTTCGACTGGGAAGGCGGTCGCCGCATGACCAACGCCGACGCCGGCCTGGCCGAGCTCGAAGCCAACGTCGATTCACTGATCGTGGTGCTCAACGAGAAGCTGCTCGACGTGCTGGGCGAAGACGTCACGCAGGACGAAGCCTTTGCGCAAGCCAACGACGTGCTGAAGAACGCCGTGGGCGGCATCTCGGAAATCATCAACGAGTACGGCGGCGTGAACGTCGACTTCGAAGACGTGCGCACCGTGATGGGCGAACCCGGCAAGGCCATGATGGGCACCGCTGCCGCAGCTGGCCCGGACCGCGCGCGCATCGCAGCCGAGCAGGCCGTGGCCTGCCCGCTGCTCGAAGGCATCGACCTCTCGGGCGCCAAGGGCGTGCTGGTGCTGGTGACGGCGTCGAAGGGCTCGCTGAAGCTGAACGAATCGAAGCTCGCGATGAACACCATCCGTGCCTACGCTTCGCCGGACGCGCACGTGATCTACGGCGCTGCATACGACGACAGCCTCGGCGACGAGATGCGCGTGACGGTGGTGGCCACCGGCCTGTCGCGTGCCGATGCCCGCCGCCAGGCACCTACGCTGGAAGTGATCCGCACCGGCACCGACAACATCCCGTTCAACGTGCCGACGCTCGGTGGTACGGGGCACGCCAGTGGTGGCGGCCACAGCCAGCCCAACTACGACGGCATGGCCGTTCCCAGCGTGTGGCGCACCAACCGCACGATGGCTGCAGCGAAGGTGGACGCGCTGTCTTCGGGCGGCATGGACGACTTCGAGATCCCGGCCTTCCTGCGCCGCCAGGCTGATTAAGAGGACACCCCATTCGATGGTCTCGCTGGAGGCCATCGCGGGGTGAACTCGACCAAACGCAGAGGGCACGAGGGTTCGCAAGGGGCACAGGGACGACCTGAAAGGGACGTCTGCTGGCTCTAGGCGCTGCGCTCACCTCGTGCCCTTTGCGTCCATTTCGCGCCAATTTGGCGGGATTGCATAGAACCCATGTCTATCGGTGCCATAGCGAGGGGCATAGGGCGCCATGCCCGTCGCGCGCCTAAAATCCCGGCCGTGCTGCAACAACGAACCCTCAAGTCGATCAGCCGCGCCGTGGGCGTGGGGCTCCATAGCGGCCAACGCGTGGAGTTGACCCTGCGACCGGCTCCTGCCGACACGGGCATCGTGTTCCGCCGCGTCGACCTGCCCGAGCCGGCCGAGATCCGCATGACCGCCGAGGCGGTCACCGACACGCGCCTTGCATCCACCGTTTCCACCGGCGGTGCCAAGGTGCAGACCGTCGAACACCTGATGTCGGCCTGCGCCGGGCTGGGCATCGACAACCTCTACATCGACATCACGGCCGACGAAGTGCCGATCCTCGACGGATCGGCTTCGTCCTTCGTGTTCCTGCTGCAAAGCGCGGGCATCGCGCTGCAGAAGGCGCCGCGCCGCTTCATCCGCGTGACCCGCAAGGTCGAGGTGCGCGAAGGCGAGGGCGCCAACGAGAAGTGGGCGAGCCTGGAGCCGTACCACGGCTACAAGCTGAGCTTCGAGATCGACTTCGACCACCGCGTGGTCAATTCCACCGGCCAGCGCGTGGAGTTCGACCTGGGCACCGACTCGTACAGCCGCGACATCGCACGCGCGCGCACCTTCGGCTTCACCAAGGAAGTCGAGTACATGCGCAGCAAGGGCCTCGCGCTTGGTGGCGGTCTCGACAACGCCATCGTGATGGACGACACCAAGGTGCTCAATGCGGGCGGCCTGCGCTACGACGACGAGTTCGTGAAGCACAAGATCCTCGACGCCATGGGCGACCTGTACATCATCGGAAAGCCGCTGCTGGCGGCCTACACCGCGTTCCGCTCGGGTCATGCGCTCAACAACAAGCTGCTGCGCGAACTGCTTTCGCACAGCGATGCCTACGAAGTCGTGACCTTCGAGGACGAGAAGCGTGCACCGCGCGGTTTCGGCGAAGTCGCCCGGGCCTGGTAGGCCACGTCCGCTTTTAGTCCCACATGCTTCTTTTCCGCTGGGCCATCCTGCTGCTTCTTTTGGTGGCGGGCGTGTGCTTTGCGTTCTATGCGGGCACGGGGCAGGCCAAGTACCGGCGCATCGGATGGATCGTGTTGAAGTGGACGCTGCTGGCGGCGTTCGGCTTCTTCGCAGTGCTGATCGCCGAGCGGGTGGCGTAGCCTTCGCGTCCTCGTTCGCGTGTCCGGAAACGGCATGCGTGGCAGCACACTCCGGCGCACGATGGCGCCATGAACACCAACACATCCCCCAGCCGGAATCCATTCGGCGTTGAAGATGCGCCCGACCCGGAGGGCGCAGATATCGAAGCGTTTGCCGAGAACATCGAACTGCACGGCGGGCCCGATGACCCGAACGCGCCTGCGTGGGGCACATCGGTGAACGATGCGTCGTCCTCGATCGTCGGCGCATGGTCCAGCCGCTGGAATGGAGGCGCCGATCCGACGATCCCCGGTGATTCCGAAGCTGCGTGGAAGCAGGGCAAGGCCACCGTGCGGGTGGCCGGCAGCCGGTTCTACCTGCTGTTCGATTGGGATGGCGGCGCGCGGCAGGCACTGCTCGATGTCCGCTATGTCGACCCCGACATGCTTGTGGGCCGTTACATCAACCTGGGCAATCCGGCCATCACGCAGCCCTGGGTGGGCCTGATCGTCGACAACCGCCGGATCGACGGCCGCTGGCCCAACGGGCGATTGGATTTCCGGCGATAGGGCTGCTCAGGCTGCGGCGAGTGCCTGCAGGGCCTGCACTTGCTGTGCGAGCAGCGGCCCCTTGCGGTGCGCAGGCACCAGCAGCATGACCGTGTCTCCCACCGCCTTCGGCCGTCCCCAAGGCGCATGCAGCTTGCCTTGCGCAAGCAATGGCGCAACGAGCCGCTCACGGCCCATCAACACTCCTTCGCCATCGAGCGCGGCCTGCAGCGCGAGGCTGTAGAGCGAGAAGTCCGGCCCGGCAGCCATCGCTTCGGCTTCGACTGCCGTGAAGCCGGGGCGAACAGCCTGCAGCCAACGCGGCCAATCGTCGCGCCACACGGTGTCGTGCAAACCGCCGCAGCGCGCGAGCAGATCCGCCAGGTCATCGAGCGAGCGAGGACGCCCGCTGGGCAACGGCTGCTGCAGGCGCGGGCTGCACACCGGCAGCAGCCGGTCGCGCACGAGCGGAATCGCCTGCGCGCCGACAGCAGCCTCGATGTGCTCACCGGCCCGCGCATAGAACAAGCCGAGATCGAAAGGCTCGCGGCGGAAGTTCGGCGGCTGCTCCAACGCGGTGACGGACACCTGCACGCCGGGCAGTGCGGCCTTCAGCCGGGAGAGCCGGGGCGACAGCCACAGCTGCGCCACGGCCGGCAGGGCGGCCACCTGCAGCGTGCTGCGGCGCGCGGCGGTCTGCGTCTCGTGGCGCAGCGCCTGTACTGCGAGGCCGAGCTGGTCGACGGCAGCGCTGAGCGCCGGCAGCGCGCGCCGCCCGTGCGCGCTGAGGCGAATACCCTGGCTGTGCCGCTCGAACAGCGCGCCGCCGGCCCATGTCTCCAGCGTCTTGATCTGCTGTGCGACGGCGGCCGGCGTGACGAAGAGTTCTTCGGCTGCGCGCGCGAAGCTGCCGTGGCGCGCTGCGGCCTCGAAGGCGCGCACGGCCGTGTGCGGCGGCAGGCGGGGGCGGGGCGGTGCGAGCGGCATCGAAGCAATCCTTCAGGCCAAGTTTTTCTAGGGCCCAGGCCCAGATTATCCGGTTTGCCCGGCCGGCGGCGGCAGGCGACGATGCGGCCATTCACCACTTCCAGCGAGATCCACCGCATGCCAGCCGCCCTGCAACGTCGCCCCTGGGTTCCCGCCGCCAGCGAAGACCACGTGCTCTCCATTGCCGCCGATGCCGCTGCGCGCGACGCGGTGGGCGTCGCTGCCGAGATCGAACGGCTGGTGGCCGACAACCACCGCATCCACGACGTCGAGGGCCTGAACCTCAACCCCGCCACCAACGTGATGAACCCGGCCGCCGAAGCGCTGCTGTCGCGCGGGCTCGGCTCGCGTCCGTCGCTCGGCTATCCCGGTGACAAGTACGAGATGGGACTGGAAGCCATCGAGCGCATCGAGGTCGTCGCGGCCGAGCTCGCAGCCGAGGTGTTCGGCGCGAAGTTCGCCGAAGTGCGCGTAAGCTCCGGCGCACTGTCGAATCTCTACGTGTTCATGGCGACCTGCCAGCCCGGCGACACGATCATCGTGCCGCCGCCCAGCATCGGCGGCCACGTCACGCACCATGCGGCGGGCGCGGCCGGGCTCTATGGCCTGAAGCCTGTCTCCGCGCCGGTGGATGCCGACGGCTACACGGTCGATGTGGTCGCGCTGGCGAAGCTGGCGCGCGAGGTGAAGCCGAAGCTCATCACCATCGGCGGCAGCCTGAACCTGTTCCCGCACCCGGTGCCTGCGATCCGCGAGATCGCCGACAGCGTGGGCGCAAAGCTGCTGTTCGATGCTGCGCACCTCTCGGGCATGGTGGCCGGCAAGGCGTGGCCGCAGCCGCTCGAACAGGGGGCGCATGCGATCACCATGAGCACCTACAAGAGCCTGGGCGGCCCGGCAGGCGGGCTGATTGTGTCGAACGACGCGGCGCTGATGGAGCGCATCGACGCCATCGCCTACCCCGGCCTCACGGCCAACTCGGATGCAGGCCGCACCGCCGCGCTGGCTCGCGGGCTGCTCGACTGGAAGGTGCATGGCGTTGCCTATGCGGCCGCGATGCGCGAGACCGCGCAGGCCCTGGCGCGTGCGCTCGATGCGCAAGGCCTGCCCGTGTTCGCGAAGGCGCGCGGCTTCACGCAGTCGCACCAGCTTGCGGTCGAAGCGGCGCGCTGGGGTGGCGGGCAGCATGCGGCGAAGAAGCTCGCGCAGGGCGGCCTGCTGGCCTGCGGCATCGGCCTGCCGATCGCACCCGTGGAGGGAGACATCAACGGCCTGCGGCTCGGCGTGCCGGAGATCGTGCGACTGGGCTTCACGCCAGACGACATGCCGCAGCTGGCAGATTGGATCGCGCGGGCTCTGGCAGGCGATGCGGCCGCCGTGGCCGCTGAAGTGCGAGAGCGCCGCAAGCGCCTCGGCGAACTGCGCTACATCGTGCGCTGAGTCAGCGCGAGCGCCCTTGCCGGTAGGTGCCGGCATGCGTCTTCGACAGCTCGGCCGCTTCCGCGAGCCGCGCCATCGACCGTCCCACCTGCGCATGCGTGATGGCAATGCCCAGCGCGTCCGCCGCGTCGGCGCCCGGCAAGCCAGGCAACTCGAGCAGCCGTCGCACCATCTCCTGCACCTGCGCCTTGGCGGCTTGGCCGTGGCCGGCCACCGCCTTCTTCATCTGCAGCGCGGTGTACTCGGCCACCGAGAGGTTGTTGCTCACCAGCGCGGTCACGCAGGCGCCGCGTGCCTGTCCCAGCAGCAGCGTCGACTGCGGGTTGACGTTGACGAAGATGATTTCGACCGCCGACGCATCGGGCTGGTAGCGCGCGGTGATCTCGGCGATGCCGTCGAACAGCACCTTCAGGCGCGCCGGCAGGTTGCCGGTGCCCAGGTGCCGGGTACTGATGGTGCCGCTGGCCACGTAGCGCAGCGCATGGCCGTCCGCGTCGACCACGCCGAAGCCGGTGGTCTGCAAGCCGGGGTCGATGCCAAGAATGCGCATGAAAGGAAGCGAAAAGGCTTACGCCAGTGCAAAGAGGAGAGAGAAGGGACCGAACTATCGCTCGAAAGCAGCGCTATCGCGGGCAGAATCCGTGCCGATTCGTACAGTCTGCCCCGCTTTCCGCAGGGCGCGCCACACAAGGAAGCGAATGTGAATGTAGTCGAGTCCTCCGCGCAGCGGCAACTGGACGAGGCGCAAGCCTTGATCGAACGCCTGCAGCAGCACCCCGCCGAACGCGCGGCCGCGAGCTTCCGCCGCATCGAACTGCTCAACGACCTGGGCCGCCGCAACGAGGCACTGGCCGCCTGTACCCGTCTGCTCGACGAGTACGCAGCCAGGCCCGACGTCGGCGTGGTCGTGCCCTGCTGCCAGGCGCTGCGCCTGCTGGCGCACATGCTGCGCCAGATGCATCGCCCCGCCGACGCGCTCGCCACCCTCGACCGCCTGATCGCCGCGCACGGCCAGCGCAGCGAGCCCGCGATCCGCGAGCACATCGCCCATGCGCTGTATCAGCGCACCTGGTGGATCGACGAGCCCGAGGCGCGCTGCGAAGCCTGCGATGCCATGAGCGATCTGCTCGACAGCCAGCCCGATGCCGCGCTCGACGCGTGGCGCGTGGAGGCCCGGCTGCTGAAGGCCGAGATCGAACATCACCGCGGCCTGCCGCAGGATGCGCTGGCCACGCTGGAAGCAGCGATCGAGCGCTTCGACGGCAGCACCGACCCCGGCGTGGTGCTGCGCGTGGCGCGTGCGCGCCTGGCCTCGGTGCTGAACCTGCGCGAACTGGCGCAGCACGCGCAGGCCCAGGTGATGTGCCTGGCCGTGGCCGACCAGATCGAGGCCGGCCTCGCCGACGCGGCGCCCGAGCTGCGCATCGAAGGCGTGCGGGCGCTGACGCTGTTCTTCGACGGCTTCGGCATCGACGAGCACGCGAACCGCGCCGAGCTGGTCGGCTGGCTGCTCGACCGCTACGGCCGCGACGAGTCGTCGCAGGTGCGCCGCATGGCCGTGCGCCGTGCCTACGACTGGTCGGTGGGGTTGCGCGAGCAGGACGACGGAGAAGTCGCGCTGGCCGCCTGCGAGCGGCTGCTCGCCACCTTCGGCGCCGACAACGACGCCGCAGTGCAGCGCACCGTGGCGAGCGCACTGCTCAACAAGGGCTTCGTGCTGCTCGAACGGCTCAACCGGCCCGAGGAAGCGCTCGCGGTGTACGAGCAACTCGCGAAGCAGCTGAAGGACACGCCCACGCCCGAGCTGCAGGACACCCTGTCCAAGGCCAACGCTGGCCGCCAGGCTTGCCTGAAGCGACTGCGCAAGGCCGATACGGAGCTGCCGCCCGAGCTGCGCGACGAGGTGCGCGACAAGGTCAAACAGGGCCGCAAGCACGGCGATGCGGGCGAGTCGCGCGAGGCCATCGCACTGTTCGACGAAGTGCTGGCCGCGTATTCCGCATCGCCCCATCCCGAGCTGCGCCGCCAGTGCGCGCGGGCGCTCGTCCACAAGGCCTTCTGCCTGGTCGCGCTGGATCGCTTTGCCGAAGTGATAGCCGCAGCCGACGCGATGGACGCGCGCTACGGCGCCGATCCGTCGACGGAGATGCAGGAGACGGTCGCGCTGTGCCTGCAGTACAAGAGCACCGCGCTCGATCGCCTCGGCCTGCACGACGACGAGATGCGGGTGCACGACGAGATCGTCGCGCGCTGGGGCAACTCCGAGCTGCCGGACCTGCGCGGGCGCGTGGTCGGCGCGCTGTTTCGCAAGGGCGCCACGCTGCGCCAGACCGGCCAGCTCAAGGCGGCCGTGGCCTGCTACGACGAGGCCATCGCGCGCACCACCGGCGCGAGGGAAGGCACGCTGCAGCTGTGGGCCGCCAAGTCGATGATCAACAAGGCCAAGGCGCTCGACAAGCTCGGCGATCCCGTGGGGCAGGCCAAGGCTTATCGCGCGCTCATTGCGCGCTTCGGCGATACAGGCGATGCCGCGCTGCGCGAACGCGTCGCCAATGCCTGCGAATGGCTGGCCGAGGCCGAGGGCCGGCAAGGTCGTGTGGAGGCGCAGCGCGCGGCACTCGAAGCCGCGCTGGGCCGTTTCGGCACGGCGTTGTCGGCCGAGCAGCGCACGCGGCTGACGCGCGAGCTGCAGGCGCTGAAGGCCAAGGCCTTCGGACGCGCGGCGAAGCAGGCCTTCGACCGCGTGGTGCGCCGCAAGGCCTGATGAGGCTCAGGCGTTGAAGTACCAGCGGATGGAGTGAAAGAAGATGGGGGCGGCGAAGCACAGGGCATCGACGCGGTCCAGCAGACCGTTCGCACCGGTCACGCCAACGCCCTTCTGGCCCCAGTTCGGAATGCCCCGGTCGCGCTTGAGCGCCTTCATCACCAGGTGCCCCATCGACCCCGCGATGCAGGCAATGACCGACACCGCGAGCGCCTGCCCGAACTTGAACGGCGTGATGAACGAGAACAGCGCTCCCACCAGGCTCGCCACCACGATGCCGATGCCCCAGCTGGTCCAGTTGAAGCTGCGGCTCACGTTGGGCGCGAAGGGCGCGCGCTGTGTGCGGCGCGATATCAGGTGCTGCACCAGCACCGAGGTCTGCACCACGAACACCAGGAAGAACACGAGGAACGCGCTCTTGCCCTCGTAGCCCGGAAAGCTCAGCAGCAGCAGCGCCGGCACGTGGCTCATGCCGTAGACGCAGACCATGATGCCCCACTGCAGCTTGGCGTTGCGCTCCAGGAAGTGGCTCGGGTCGTTGGCCAGCGCGCTCGCCACCGGTATCGCGAGGAACACGTACACCGGGATGAACACGGTGAACAGGTCGAAGCGCGCCGTGGCCACCAGCCAGAACTGGATCGGCAGCACCACGAAGAAGGCGAGGATCAGGCTGCGGTGGTCGCCGCGCCGCGTGGGCGAGAGCGTGATGAACTCGCGCAGCGCGAAGAAGGAGATCAGCGCGAACAGCACGGTGGCCACGGTTTCGCCCAGTGCCCAGCCGATCCAGAAAATGATGACCATGAACCAGGTGGTGCCCAGCAGTGCGCGAAAGTGCGCGAGCTCGGCCTGCCAGGTGGCGTCGTGCACGGGGTTGCGCTTTTCCCTGAAGCTCAGGAAGAAGGCGGTGGTGCTCACGATCACGAGCACGCCGAAGATGATGAGGAAGAGCGCCGCGACTTGCTGGGTCGGGGTCAGGTTGCGCAGGAACTGGTTCATGTCGTCAGACGTCGCGCAAGGCGATCACCGCGGCGCGCGCCCGGTCGAGGAAGGGCCGGCGTTCTTCGTCTTCTTCGACGCGGATCGGCGCGCCGAAGGTGACGGAGCAGAGGATGGGCACCGGCACGATCTCGCCTTTGGGCATCACGCGTTGCACGTTGTCGATCCATGCCGGCACCAGCACCACCTCGGGGAACATGGTGGCGAGCGTGTAGAGGCCCGACTTGAACTTCTGCGGCTCGCCCGTGTGGCCGCGCGTGCCTTCGGGGAAGATGATGATGGAGTCGCCGCTTCGCAGCGCTTCGACGAGGGGGGCGAGTGGATCGACGGCTGGGGCCGGTGCAGCGACCGGGACTTCTTCGGGCGCCGCGGGCGGTGGCGACTCTGGAGGAGGCGGTGGAGCGGGCGGCTCGGGAAGGTCGAGCCGGCCCTGTGCTTCGGGCGCGGTCTCTGCGGGCGGTGCCGGCGGCGTCAAGGGCAGCAGAGGTTCCATCGAGGGCTCGATGCGCTCGGCAGGCATCGGCGGGCGTTGCGGTGGCAAGGCTTCGGCCACCACAGGTGCGAGTACAGGAGGTGCCGCTGCTGCAGCAGGCGCCGACGCCTGTCGCTCCACGTACACCGCGTTGAACACCTCCGTCGTGATCCAGCGCTTGACCGGCGTGTTGGCCCAGTAGTCACGCGCCGCGATGGGCCGAGTGATGCTGCGCAACTCTTCAGGCAGCGCCGCCCAGATCATCACGAGGTCAGCGTGGCTCTGGTGATTGGCGAAATAGATGCGCTGCTCGGCTTTCGGCGGACAGCCATACCAGCGCGCCTGTGCGCCAGTGAGCAACCGGACGATTCCCAACAACAACCAACCCGTGAGCTTTGCCAGCATATGGGCGCGATGATACGGGCCATGCGATGGCGTTTCGATCCTCTTTCACTCGTGTGGGCGGTGGCCCTGTTTCTCGTTCTCGTGCTGCTGGCCACCGTCGGCGCGCGCTGGGGCTGGCTGCGCAGCTTCTTCGGCGACGTGCTGGCCGTGGTGTGGGTCTACTTCGTCTTCAGGACGGTGATTGGCGCGCGCGTGCTGCCCCTGGCGTTGGCAGCGCTGGGCGTGGGCCTTGCGGTCGAGCTCGGGCAGTACCTTGCGGCGGCGTGGCAGCTGCACATTCCGAACCGCGCCTTGCGCATCGTGCTCGGCAGCACGGCCGACTGGTGGGACGTGCTGGCCTACGTGATCGGCTTTGCTGCCGTGCTGGCCATCGAGAGCCTGCGCGATGCGGTCGTCAGGGCAGCTCGGCCGCAGGCATCCGCGCCATGACCGTCGACGCCCGCCCGCTCAGGTAGGGCGAGCCGATCCGGCGCTCGAAGAACTTGGGGCTCGGCAGCATCACTGCCAGGCGCGCGGCCTCGTTGGTGCCAAGGCGCGAGGCCGGCTTGCGGAAGTAGTACTGCGAGGCCGCCTCGGCACCGAACACGCCTTCGCCCCACTCGACGTTGTTGAGATAGATCTCTAGGATGCGCCGCTTGTCGAGCAGCACTTCGAGCAGCGTGGCAAGCACCAGCTCCTGGCCCTTGCGCAGCAAGGTGCGCTCGCCGGACAGCAGCAGGTTCTTCGCAAGCTGCTGCGTGATGGTCGAGCCGCCGCGCAGGCGCACCGGCTGTACCGGCTTGCCGCGCGCCACCGCGCGCGCTGCGCGCTTGGCGGCGAGTTCTTCGGCCCTGGCGTTGCGTTGGCGGGCGCGCTCGATGGCTTCCCACTCCACGCCGTTGTGGTCGACGAAGCCGGCGTCTTCGCTCGCGATGACGGCGCGCTTGAGCGTGTCGTTGATCTGCGCGTAGGGCACCCACTCCTGCCGCCAGCCGGCTCCGCTGCCTTGGTGGATGGCGATCTGAAAAGCCTCGGAGCGCTGGAATGCGGTGCTCTGCGGATCGAGCACGGTCATCGCCGCGATGCGCACCACGAAGAACAACTCGAGTGCCACGCCCGCCACCACGAGGCAGGCGATCAGGCGCAGCACTGCCTTCATTTCAGCTCGGCTCGAACTTCAGCCAGCACTTGCGCGGAAGGAGGCCGCACGCCGCGCCAGATCTCGAAGGACTCGGCAGCCTGCTCGACCAGCATGCCGAGCCCGTCGCGCGCGACCGCGCCATGCGCCTCGGCCCAGGCCATGAAGCCCGCTGCCGCAGGGCCGTACATCATGTCGACCGCGAGTCCGCCGGCGCGCAGCACGCTGGCCTTAACGGGCACTGCATCGCCCGCGAGACTGGAGGCGGTGGCGTTGACCACCACGTCGAAGGCGCCCGGCACTTCGTCGAGCGCCCAGGCTTCGAGCGATGCGCCGTGGCGCAGCGCAATGGCCGCATGGCGGCGAACCAGCTCGACGGCCTTGCCCACGGTGCGATTGGCCACCACGACGCGCGAAGCGCCCGCGTCGAGCAGCGGGCCGAGCACGCCGGCCGCCGCACCGCCTGCGCCGATCAGCAGCAGCGCCTTGCCTTGTAGCGGCACGGCCGCGTTGCGAACGATGTCGTTGACCAGGCCGATGCCGTCGGTGTTGTCCGCATGGATGCTGCCGTCGGCGTCGAAGCGCAGCGTGTTGACCGCCTGCGCGAGCAGGGCGCGTTCGCTGGTGTGCTGCGCGAGCGCAGCGGCCTCGAACTTGAAGGGCACGGTGATGTTGCAGCCGCGCGCGGTGTCGCCGCGTTCGGCGGCTTCGCTGCGAAAGGCCGCGATGCCTTCGGCAAACGCGCCGAGCGGAATCAGCCGCCGGCTGTAGTCCATCTGCTGGCCGCAGAGCTCGGCAAAACGTGCGTGGATGCGCGGCGAGCGGCTGTGCTCGACGGGGTTGCCCATGACGCAGTACAGGTCCATGGCGTCTGCCTTCTTTTGTTGCGTCTGCTTCTACTGCGAGGAGAGTTCGACCGACCCGTCGTGCGCGAACCGGAAGTGCGGCCGGATCACGATCTGGTCGGCGTGCTCCTTGCGCATCGCGTCGGTGAAGGTGCCGAAGTTGCCGACGCTGGCAACGATGGCCTGGGCGCGCTTGTCCAGCAACGCAATGCCCGAGCTTTCATCGACCACCGTCGAGAGCAGGCGGCCGTCGAAGTTGACCGTGATGGTCATCGTCAGCTCGCCGTAGAGCTTCTTGCCGGCGAGCGTCGGAAAGTTGGCGGTGCCCTGCGCTTCCACCCGGCGGCGCAGCGAATCGACGTAGGTGGCGAAGGCCGCTTCGCGCGTGAAGGGGCTCAGGAAGCGCTTCTTCGGGCGTGCGTTTTCTTCGTTTACGCGCCGCTCGATTTCGGCCAGCAGATTGATCATCTGGCGGCGCTTTTCTTCCTGCGCGGTGGCCTCGGTCGGGTCCCCGGGGTTGCGCGGGTCGGGCGCCGGCATCGCTGCCAAGTCGCGCTTGAGCTGGGTGAGCATCTGCATCTGCTCGGTCTGCATCGCGTCGACCTTGCGCTGCGCATCTTCGAACGAATCACCGACGGTGGTGAAGCTCGACGGTGGCAGCGGGCTGGTTGCGCGGCCCTTGTCGAGGTCGCCGCCGCCTGCAAGCGAGGTCTGGGCCCGCAGCCGGGCGCTCGGGTCGGGCTTGTCGTTGGTCTTGCTGTTGACCAGGATCACTTCGAGCGGTGTGTCGCTGAAGACCTTGTTGAACGATTCGGGATCGACGAAGCGCACCGCGAGCAGTGCGGCATGCGCAATGACCGACACGCCCAGTGCAATCTGCAGCGTGCTGAGGTCCTTGAAGTTCATTCTCGAAACTCCTCCAGGGGCCGCATTTCTTCGGACGATCCGCCGAAATTCATGCGGGTGTGTTTTCGGGCGCAGCAGCCTCGCTGTCGCTCAGGTCGACGGCAATGGCGATCGGGCCTGCGACCACTTCTTCTTCGTCGCCCTCATCGCTTTCGTCTGCGAGGGCCGCATCGGCCTTCGGCGTGTCGAGGCGTTCGAGCACCGTGCCGCTCACGTCGAGCGCGATCTCATCGATCTCGCCGAGCTTCACGCGCAGGCGGGCGCCGCGTTCCTGCTGGCCAGCCACGGGGAACACCAGCGGCAGCGTTTCGGCACGCACCAGCGCGCCGTTCGGCAGGTCTTTGATGACGGTGGCTTCGAGCTCGGTGATGCCCTGCTGCTGCAGGTACTTCAGCGTCCAGAAGCGTTCCATGCCGCCCTGGTAGGCGTTGTACGTGGCATAGGCCGCGTCGAAGCCAGAGAGGATGGAGAACAGGTCGGCGTCCTTCGGCTTGAAGGGCGCGGCCAGTGCCGCGGTCTTGCCGTGGCGCGCGGCCGCGATGATCTGCCACTGGTTCACGAGGTCGGTGTAGCGGCGCAGGGGCGAGGTGCTCCAAGCGTAGCTCTTCACGCCAAGGCCCGCGTGCGGCAGTGCGCGCGTGCCCATGCGCACCTTGATGCCGGGCGCGAGGCTGGCCTGGCTGCGGTAGAGCCCGGGCACGCCCAGCTCGCCGAGCCAGCCGCCCCAGCTGCTGTTGGCCAGGATCATCGCTTCGGACACGATCAGGTCGAGCGGCGCGCCGCGCTGGCGCGTGCTGATCTGCACCTGCTCGCTGCCGGTGGGCTCGCCATCGTTGCCGACGAGGCGGAAGTTGTAGTCGGGCCGGTTGAAGTTCTCGGGCTTGCCGCGCACCACTTCGCGCTGCGCCTTCAGCTGCTTGGCAAGGCGGAACAGGAACGAGAGCGGGGCGCGCAGTTTTGCTGCGGCTTCGGGCGTGTTGTCGCTCTGGAAGGACGCGTCTTCGAGCCATGGCTGCGTGACGACGGTGTCGAGCTGGTCGTGGCGCAGGTTGGCCACGATGGGCACGCGCTCCAGCTTCGTTTCGGTGCCTTGCAGCTCCAGCGTGGCTTCGTCGAAGCGCGCGTACAGCGACACGGCCGGGCGGTCGCCGCCTTCGAGCAGCGTGTAGGTGTTGACCACCTCGTCGGGCAGCATCGTGATCTTGTAGCCCGGCATGTAGACCGTCGACATGCGCGCACGCGCCACGTTGTCGATGGCGCTGCCGGGCGTGAGCGCCAGGGCCGGCGCGGCAATGTGGATGCCCACCGTGATGGTGCCTGTGCCGAGGCCCTGCACAGAGAGCGCGTCGTCGATTTCGGTGGTCTGCGAATCGTCGATCGAGAAGGCCTGCACCTCGGCGGCCACGGGCAGGTCGTCCACGATGGCGGGCGCCGCGAGCGCGGGGAAGCCCGTGCCCTTGGGGAAGTTCTCGAACAGGAAGCGCCGCCAGTGGAACTGGTAGGGCGAGTCGATGGCGCCAGCGCGCTCCAGCAGGTCGAGCGGCGGACGCTGCGTGGCGCGCGCGGCATCGACCACGGCCTTGTATTCGGGGGCGTTCTTGTCGGGGCGGAACAGGATCTTGTAGAGCTGCTCGCGCACGGGCGCGGGGCAAATGCCCTCGGCCAGCTGCGCGGCCCACTCGGCGATCTGCGCCTGGATGACCTTCTTCTTCTCGATGGCGGCCAGCGCCTGCTGCACGATCTCGGCCGGCGCCTTCTTGAAGCGCCCCTTGCCCGCGCGGCGGAAGTAGTGCGGCGCCTCGAACAGCGCGAACAGGGCGGCCGCCTGCTGGGCGAGCGAGGGCTTTTCGCTGAAATATTCGGCGGCCAGCTCGGCAAAGACGAATTCGCCCTCGGGCGCGAATTCCCAGGCGAGGTCGAGATCGAGGGCGGCGGCGAGCGAGCGCGCCTCGGCGATCAGATCGGCGGGCGACGGCTTCTCGAAACGCAGCACGATGTTGGCGCCCTTGACCTTGACGCGCTTGCCGGTTTCGAGCTCGACTTGTGCCGATGCTTCGGCCTCCGACAGCACGCGGCCGCCGAGGTACTTGCCGGCTTCTTCAAACAATACAAACATGGCGCGGATTGTCCCATGCAGGATGGGCCCGCTCGGCCCAGCTGTGCTCAGACCGGGTTGATGAAGGCCATCACGTCGTCCAGGTGGGCCTTTTCGAAATCCGACAGGGCATGGTCGCTGCCCTCGAGCAGCTTGATGTTGCTGTCGGGGTAGCGCGCGGACATTTCGTGCCAGTCGAGCGCCTCGTCACCCTTGGCGATGATCGCGAACACGCGTTCGGGCCGCGTGAGCGGGCCGACTTCCATCGCACGAAGCTCGTGGATGTATTCGGGACGAAAGTAGAAATGCTCGGCGGGGTCGTGCCAGACGGTCTGGTCGCCGATGTAGCGCGTGAGGTCGCGCGCGGGATGCACGGCCGGGTTGAGCAGCACCGCGCGGCAACGCGTCATGCCGGCCACGTAGGTGGCGTAGTAGCCGCCGAGCGACGAGCCCACCACCGCCATCGACTTGCGCGGCCAGTGCGCGATGCCCTTCATCACCATGTCGATGGCATCGTGCGGCGACGGTGGCAATTGCGGGCACCACCACTGCAGATTCGGATGCTGCCGCGCCACGCGCTCCGCGACGATCCGGGCCTTGGTCGAACGAGGCGAAGAACGGAAACCGTGCAGGTAAAGCAGGTGTGTGGTTTGCGGATCCATGCGAGGAAAAGACGGGAGGTGCGGGCGTCGCACCTCGCTTGCCGGGAACGGGTAATTCTGCATGAGGTCTGTTCTCGCGAGGCCGCTTCCAACATACAAAAAACCCGCCGGACGAGGTTCTTCGGTAAGGCCATAGCTTACTGAGAGCCCGAGGCGCGCCGGCATTTCGCGTGCCCCGGTTCGGGGTGCGCCGTGCGTCGGGAATTCAAAAGTACTAAGGCCTTGACCACTGCGGCATGAATGGCCTACGTTCGGGTTACTTCATTTGCATGGGAAGGGGGATATGCCCTGCAAAAAAGCGGCGAAAGTTTCGCGGCGATGCTTCATCGTGGGCATCCCATGAACGGGGGAGGCGTGTATGGATTCCCGGTGCGCGCCGGGGCTTATGCTCATGCCCATGAACACTGAGGCTCAGGACGACGCGACGCTACGCCGCTGGGGTGTGCTGGTCGTCGAAGACGATAGCCGCGCGCGTGCCTTTTTCGAGGCCAGCGTGCAGCGCAGCCCGCGCCTCTTCTGGCTCGGCAGTGCGGGTACGGTACAGGAAGCGCTGGGTTGGCTGTCCCGCACCACCACCATTCCCGACGTGCTTCTGGTCGATCTCGGCATGCCCGACGGCACCGGGCTCGACGTGATCCGCGACGCCGTGGCGCGCTTTCCAGGCTGCGAGCCGCTGGTAGTGTCTGTTTTCGGCGACGAAGAGAACGTGCTCGCCAGCATCGAGGCGGGTGCCGTGGGCTACATCCACAAGGACGCCGCGCCGGAGGACATCGCGCAGACCATCGTGGAGATGAAGGCAGGCGCTTCGCCGATCTCGCCCATGATCGCGCGGCGCGTGCTCGCGAAGTACCGCAGCCTGCAATCGGCGGCCGTTCCCGGCGCGCCGCCGGGTGCTGCGCCCGAAGCAGCCGCGGACGAATCCGACCGCGGCCTGCTGTCGGCTCGCGAACACGAGGTGCTGACGCTGATCGCGCGTGGCTTCTCGTACGCGGAGATCGCGCGGCTCAAGGGCCTGAGCGTGCACACCGTGCAGACCCACATCAAGAATCTCTACGGAAAGCTCGCTGTGCATTCCAAGAGCGAGGCCGTTTTCGAAGCGACGCGGCTCGGCCTGTTGTCTCATCCGGGCTGAGCACAGATGCGACCAAAATGGGCGTCGCTGCTGATGCTATGGCTGGCGATGCTCCTCGCGGGTATTGCCGGAGTCTCCAGCGCGGCCACGGCCGCGTCCGAGGCGCCGATCGAACTGCGCCAGGGCACCGTGACGACAACGGTCGACGGCGTCACGCGCACCGAGCCGGTCGAGCTGTCCTACCACTGGGACCGCCAGCACAACGGCCGCCCGGGCATGGCGAGCTTCGACCTGCCGTTCACGCTCGAGGCCGAGCCCGAGACGCCGTGGGGCATTTTCATTCCGCGCGTCGGCAACGTCTTCGAGGTGCAGTTGAACGACGCGCTGCTGCAGGTCTACGGCGACCTGGACCGCAGCAACGACGCCGACTACGCCAAGGCGCCCATCTACGTGCCGGTGCCCGGGCGCCTGTTGCGAAAGGGTGACAACCTCCTGCAGATCCGCCTGCACGCCGACACCGCCCGGCGCGCGGGGCTGTCTCAAGTGGTCATCGGGCCGGCCGCGCCGGTTCGCACCGAACTCTTCGAGAGCGCCTATGCATGGCGCTTCACCGGCTCGGTGCTGCTGATGGCCTTCAGCCTGATCGTCGGCGGCATCGCGCTGGCGCTGTGGCTGACGCAGGTCGACGCCGATGCCAAGGGCGCCCAGCGGCGCGACGGCATCTACTTCTGGGCCGCGCTGGCGGAGTTCTGCTGGGCGGTGCGGGTGGCCGACGGCGTGATCGCCGAGCCTCCCCTGTCCTGGGGGCCCTGGGGCGTGCTGATGGCCGCCTGCTATGCGGGCTGGGCTGCCTCTTCCATGATGTTCGTCTACCACCTCGCGGGGTGGGGGCGCGACCGCCGCTACCAGTGGGTGCGCTGGCCTATTGCGGGCATCGTGGTCGCTACGGTGCTGTTCAGCGCGCTGTCGCTGCAGCGCGAGGAGCCGATGTGGCTCACCGGCTGGCTTGCCGTCCAGATCGTGTTCGTCCTGGCCTTCGTCAGCGCCTTCGCCGTCGACACCCTGCGCAAACCGAGCGCCGAGCGTTTGCTGGTGGCCGGCGCCGCTCTGGTGACAGTGATGTTCGGCGTGCGCGACTGGCTGGTGATCCGCCTCAGCGATGCCTATGGCGAGACCACCTGGGTGCGCTATTCGTCGGTGTTCTTCGGCGTGGCGCTGCTGCTGATCGTGCTGCGGCGCTTTCGTGCGGCGAGCGTGCTGGCGCGCGGATCGGTCGCGGCCCTGGCCGAGCGGGTGGCCCAGCGCGAACGCGAGCTGGCGGCCACGTATGCCGAACTCGAGGCCGCGGCGCGCGACCAGGCGCGCACCCACGAGCGCGAACGCATCCTGCGCGAAATGCACGACGGCATGGGCTCGCACATCACTTCGGCGATCCGGCAGCTGCAGTCGGGCCAGACCAGCTCGGGGGACCTGCTGCGCACGCTGCGCGATTCGCTGGACCAGCTCAAGCTGCAGATCGATTCGATCCACTTGCCGCCGGGCGACGTGGGTGCGCTGCTGGCGGCGGCGCGCTACCGGCTGGAGCCCCGCCTGGCGTCTTCGGGCATCGAGTTCGAATGGGCGGTGGACGAGGTGGAGCCGGTAGAGCGGCTCGGCGCGCAAGGCATGCGGCAGTTGCAGTTCCTGCTGTTCGAGGCGATCTCCAACGTGCTGCAGCACGCCCAGGCCACCGTGCTGCGATTCGAGGCCGGGATGCAGGGCACGACGGTGCAACTGCGGGTGATCGACAACGGCAAGGGCTTCGACGCCGTGAAGCATCGGCCGCGGTCGCTGGCGGAGCGTTCGGGGGCCATCGGGGCCCGGCTGACGATTGAAAGCCGACCTGGGCGCACGGTCGTTCAACTCGAGTTCGATTGAGGTCGCAGGCAGGGCGGGGATAATCCGCCCCCATGTCTGCCGTGTTCAATCAGCCCTCCCTGGCGCGTCGCATTGCGCCCATCTTCCAGGGCTTCGACGGCTTTCTGGCCTTCGCCGTGCTGCTGCTCGCGTTCGCCGGGCTGCTGACCATGTATTCCTCGGGCTACGACCATGGCTCGCGCTTCGTCGACCATGGGCGCAACATGCTGCTGGCCGGCTTCATCATGTTCGTGGTGGCGCAGGTGCCGCCGCAGCGGCTGATGCTGGCTGCCGTGCCGCTCTATACGATGGGCGTGGCGCTGCTGGTGGCGGTGGCGCTGTTCGGCATCACCAAGAAGGGCGCCCAGCGCTGGATCAACGTGGGCGTGGTGATCCAGCCCAGCGAAATCCTGAAGATCGCGATGCCGCTGATGCTGGCCTGGTGGTTCCAGCGACGAGAAGGCCAGTTGCGGCCGCTCGACTTCGTGGTGGCGACGGTGCTGCTGGCGGTGCCGGTCGGGCTCATCATGAAACAGCCCGACCTGGGCACCTCGCTGCTGGTGCTGGCCGCCGGGCTGGCGGTGATCTTCTTTGCCGGGCTGCCGTGGAAGCTGATCGTGCCGCCGGTGCTGATCGGCGCGGTGGCCGTGACGCTGATCGTGGGTTTCGAGTCGAGGCTGTGCGCCGACGGGGTCGACTGGCGCGTGCTGCACGACTACCAGAAGCAGCGCGTGTGCACGCTGCTCGACCCGAGCAAGGACCCGCTGGGCAAGGGCTTCCACATCATCCAGGGGATGATCGCCATCGGTTCGGGCGGGGTGGGCGGCAAGGGCTTCATGCAGGGTACGCAGACGCACCTCGAATTCATTCCCGAGCGGACCACCGACTTCATCTTTGCCGCCTATTCCGAGGAATTCGGGCTGATGGGCAACCTGGCGCTGATTTCGGCCTTCATCCTGCTGATCTTCCGGGGGCTGGTGATCGCGACCAATGCGGCGACCTTGTTTTCGCGCCTGCTGGCGGGGGCGGTCACCATGATTTTCTTCACCTATGCCTTCGTGAACATGGGCATGGTGAGCGGCATCCTGCCGGTGGTGGGGGTGCCGCTGCCGTTCATCAGCTATGGCGGTACGGCCATGGTGACGCTGGGGCTCGGGCTGGGGATCCTGATGTCGATCGCCCGGGCGAGGAAGCTGGCGCAGAACTAGTAGCGCCGGAGTGCCCTTTGGGGCAGCGCGGAAGAGGGCGGCTGCCTAGAATGTCGCGATGATCTCTCGCGAACCCACCATCGAGCGCCTCGCCACGGCGCAACAGCTCCTTCTCACGCCGTTCGGCCTCGACGAATCGCACCTGAGCAAGGCCTTGGCCGAGATCACCGCGCACCGGGTGGACGACGCCGACCTGTACTTCCAGTACACGCGCAGCGAGGGCTGGAGCCTCGAAGAGGGCATCGTCAAGACCGGCAGCTTCAGCATCGACCAGGGCGTCGGCGTGCGCGCGGTCAGTGGCGAGAAGACCGCTTTTGCCTATTCGGACGACATTTCCGAGGCCTCGCTGCTCGACGCGGCGCGCACGGTGCGCTCCATTTCCTCCGCCGGCCGCACGGGCCGTGTGAAGACGCCGGCCCGCAAGATCGCATCGAGCCGCTCGCTCTACGACGGTATCGACCCCATTTCCACACTCGACAGCACCACCAAGGTGAAGCTGCTCGAAAAGGTCGAAAAGCTGGCCCGCTCGCGCGATCCGCGCGTGGCGCAGGTCATGGCGGGCCTGGCGAGCGAGTACGACGTGGTGCTCGTGGCCCGTGCCGACGGCACGCTGGCCGCCGACGTGCGTCCGCTGGTACGCCTGTCGGTCACCGTGATCGCCGAGCAGAATGGCCGCCGCGAAATCGGCTCCGGCGGCGGTGGCGGGCGTTTCGGCCTGGCCTATTTCACCGACGAGCAGATCGCCGAGTACGTCGACCATGCCGTAAAGGCCGCCCTGACCAACCTCGACGCACGCCCGGCACCCGCCGGCGAAATGACCGTGGTGCTCGGCTCCGGCTGGCCCGGCATCCTGCTGCACGAAGCCATCGGCCACGGCCTCGAGGGCGACTTCAACCGCAAGGGCTCGAGCGCGTTCTCCGGCCGCATCGGCCAGCGCGTGGCCGCCAAGGGCGTGACGGTGCTCGACGACGGCACCATCGCCGATCGCCGCGGCTCGCTCAACGTCGACGACGAAGGCAACGCGAGCCAGCGCAACGTGCTGATTGAGGACGGCATCCTCAAGGGCTATATCCAGGACGCGCTCAATGCGCGCCTCATGAAGGTCAAGCCCACCGGCAACGGCCGCCGCGAAAGTTACGCACACGTGCCAATGCCGCGCATGACCAACACCTACATGCTCGGCGGCGACAAGGACCCGAAGGAAATCGTCGCGAGCATCAAGAAGGGCCTCTACGCCACCAACTTCGGTGGCGGGCAGGTCGACATCACGAGCGGCAAGTTCGTGTTCTCGGCCAGCGAGGCCTACTGGGTCGAGAACGGCAAGATCCAGTACCCGGTGAAGGGCGCGACCATCGTGGGCAACGGCCCCGACGCGCTCACCCGCGTGACCATGATCGGCAACGACATGGCGCTCGACTCGGGCGTCGGCACCTGCGGCAAGGAAGGCCAGAGCGTGCCCGTGGGCGTCGGCCAGCCGACGTTGCGCATCGATGGTTTGACCGTAGGCGGTACGGCCTGAGGGCTTGTTAAGCTGCGCTCCTTTCACAACAAGGAGCGTTCGATGAGGATCAGGATCAATTCGTCCGCGGCTCTGTGGGCCGTGACTGCCGTGGTGGTGCTGGCAAGCGCAGGTTGCGCGTCGCGCGGCGGTTCCGGGGGCAGCCAGCCTGCGGCTGCGCCGGCACCTGCAGTCGCCCCCGCGGCACCGGCGCGCGGCGGCGCGAAGGCCGGCATGGATGCCCAGGGCAACGTGGTCGACTCGTCGAAGGTCGAAGCCGGCAGCGGCCGCACCGTCAAGGGCCTCAACGGCTACGAAGGCGAAATCACCGGCAACCCGGCGCGAAACAGCAAGTTTGCGCGCCTGCAGATCGGCATGAGCGCCAGGCAGGTCACCGACCTCGCGGGTCCGCCGACGGACCAAGGCGCGTACGTGACGGGCAAGGCCTTCATTCCGTTCTATTTCGGCAGCGATCGCCACCGTTTCGAGATGACCTACAAAGGCCAGGGCCGGTTGGTCTTCGCCGGTGGCGGCATGGGCGAATACACCAGCGGCAACCTGATCTGGATCATCCACAACGCCAACGAGTCGGGCTACCGGTAAACAACGCCGCGCTCGGCCGTTTGATCGGGTTTTTGCTTTCCGTGCTACATTTCGCGCACATGTCCGCCCTCCGCGCTTATTTCTTTGCCTACTTTTGGTTCCCGGTTTCCGGCGGACGAGAGGCGAGCGCGTAAAGCAAACGAACACCCTCCCAAAACCGCCGGTGCCCTGAGCCCCGGCGGTTTTTTTTTGCCCCTGCGATATCTACTCAAACCCGACAGACAAGGAAGCAACCATGAGCACGAACACTGCCCCCGCCAGCGACAGCTGGTATGCGAGCGTCGAAAAAACCAGCAAGACCGACGACGAACGCATCAAGGACATCAACGTGCTGCCCCCTCCCGAACATCTGATCCGCTTTTTCCCGATCCGCGGCACGCCCGTTGAAACCCTGATCGAAGGCACCCGCCGCAATATCCACAACATCATGGCCGGCAAGGACGACCGGCTGCTGGTGATCATGGGTCCCTGCTCGATCCACGACCCGGCTGCCGCGCTCGAATATGCCCGCCGCCTCAAGGTCGAGCGCGAGAAATACGCCGGCACGCTGGAAATCGTGATGCGCGTGTACTTCGAGAAGCCGCGCACGACTGTCGGCTGGAAGGGGCTCATCAACGACCCGTACCTCGACGAAAGCTTCCGCATCGACGAAGGCCTGCGCATCGCGCGCCAGCTGCTGATCGACATCAACCGCATCGGCCTGCCGGCGGGCAGCGAGTTCCTCGACGTGATCTCGCCGCAGTACATCGGCGACCTGATCTCCTGGGGCGCCATCGGTGCACGCACCACCGAAAGCCAGGTGCATCGCGAACTGGCCTCGGGGCTCTCGGCGCCCATCGGCTTCAAGAACGGCACCGACGGCAACATCCGCATCGCCACCGATGCCATCCAGGCGGCGGCGCGCGGCCATCACTTCCTGTCGGTGCACAAGAACGGCCAGGTCGCGATCGTGCAGACCAACGGCAACCGCGACTGTCACGTGATCCTGCGCGGCGGCAAGGCGCCGAACTACGACGCCGCCAGCGTCGAGGCCGCCTGCAAGGACCTCGAGGCCGCCAAGCTGCCGCCCACGCTGATGGTCGATTGCAGCCATGCCAACAGCTCCAAGCAGCACCAGAAGCAGATCGACGTGGCGAAGGACATCGCCGCGCAGATTGCCGGCGGCTCGAACCGGGTCTTCGGCGTGATGGTCGAAAGCCACCTGCAGCCGGGCGCCCAGAAGTTCACGCCGGGCAAGGACCAGCTGTCGGGCCTCGAATACGGCAAGAGCATCACCGACGCCTGCCTGGGGTGGGACGATTCGGTACAGGTGCTCGACACGCTCTCGAAGGCGGTCAAGCAGCGCCGGGGCTGAAGCCCGGGTTAGAGCATCCTGGCCAGGTCAGGCCAATGGTGCCGCATCGACGCAGCTTCGTCGCTGTCGGGAGGCACCATCGAAAAGTCGGCGAAGTCGAAGCCTGGCCCGACCATGCAGGCGACCAGTGCGTAGTCGCCTGAACTGTGGCCCTGGATCGGCCGGGCCGCTTGCCATTGGCCGGCGGGCACCACATGCTGGGGACGCGTGCCGTGCGCATCGACCGGGCCCAGCCGCACATGGGCCGGCGCCGTGCGCATTGCGGCGTCGCAGGTCCACAGCGTGAGCGGTACGCCTTCCAGATGCACCCAGACTTCGTCGGACAGCACCCGGTGCCAGCGCGAATGCTGGCTCGCTTCGAGCAAAAAGTAGATGCTGGTCAGCGCGCTGCGCGGCGCGCGACCGTCGGTGGGCGTGACGCTCGATGCTGAGCGGAACACCTCGCCGTACCAGCCGCCCTCGGGATGGGGCTGCAGCTTCAGGGTCTCGATCAGTTCGTGGGCGCGTGTGAGCGGCATGGCGGTCATGATGCCGTCGCCGTGCGCAGCGCCGCAAGCAGTTTGTCGTGCACGCCGCCGAAGCCACCGTTGCTCATGCAGACGATGTGATCGCCCGGGCGGGCCGCGGTGACGATCTGTTTCACCAGCGGCTCGATGGCTCCGGCCACCTGTGCGCGGTCGCCCATCGGCGCGAGCGCTGCTGCGGCGTCCCAGTCGAGGCCGGCCGTGTGGCAGAAAGACAGGTCAGCCGCCTCCAGGCTCCAGGGCAGCTGCGCCGCCATGACGCCCAGCTTCATCGTGTTGCTGCGCGGCTCGAAGGCCGCGAGGATGCGCTCACTTTTCTTGCCAGCAGCATCCAGCTTCTTGCGCAGGCCGTCGAGGGTGGTGCGGATGGCTGTCGGGTGGTGGGCGAAGTCGTCGTAGACCGTGATCGCGCCGCCGCCTTGCTCGACCGTGCCGCGCAGCTCCATGCGCCGGCGCACGTTGCGGAAGCTGCCCAGCGCACGGGCCGCCTCGGCCGGCGCCACGCCCACATGCTCGGCCGCGGCGATGGCGGCCAGCGCGTTCATCTGGTTGTGCAGGCCCGAGAGCTCCCATTCGACTCGGCCTACCAACTCGCCCCGCTGCAGCACGTCGAAGGCGTCGTGCGTGCCGCGCGCCTGCCATTCACCATTCGTGCCGAAGCGCGCGAGTTCGCTCCAGCAGCCTTGGGCCAGCACACGCTGCAGGCTTTCTTCGGTGGCATTCACTACCAGCCGCCCCGTGCTCGGCACGGTGCGAACGAGGTGATGAAACTGTCGTTCGATGGCTGCAAGATCATCGAAGATGTCCGCGTGATCGAACTCGAGGTTGTTCAGCACGGCGGTGCGCGGCCGGTAGTGCACGAACTTGCTGCGCTTGTCGAAGAAGGCCGTGTCGTACTCGTCGGCCTCGATCACGAAGGCCGGGCCGTCGCCCAGTCGGGCCGAGACGCCGAAGTCCAGCGGCACGCCGCCTACCAGGAAGCCGGGCGCCTTGCCGCCCTTTTCCAGCACCCAGGCCAGCATCGAGGTGGTCGTCGTCTTGCCGTGCGTGCCGGCCACGGCCAGCACGTGGCGGCCGAGCAGCACATGCTCGGCCAGCCACTGCGGACCGCTGGTGTAGGGCTTGCCGGCGTCGAGGATGGCTTCCATCAGCGGGAACTTGGGGCTTCCGTCGGGCAGCCGCGCGCGGGACACCACGTTGCCGACCACGAACATGTCGGGCGCCAGGGAAAGCTGATCGGCGCCGAAGCCCTCGATCAGGTCGATGCCGAGGGCGCGCAACTGGTCGCTCATCGGGGGGTACACGCCGGCGTCGCAGCCCGTGACCCGGTGGCCTGCCTCGCGCGCCAGGGCGGCCACGCCACCCATGAACGTGCCGCAGATACCCAGAATATGAATGTGCATCGGTCGATTCTAGGGAAGCGATGTGCTGCGCCCGTGCCTGGGCCACGTGTTTGTCCCGCGCTTCGTACTGATGTTGCTGTGTGGGGCGCGTACTGCGGGCAAAATGCCCCGATGGACACGTCCAAGCGTGAAATTGCCGCCACTGCAGCCCGCCTCGTTGTCGAGGAGGGACTGGAATATGGTCCGGCCAAGCGCCGGGCCCTGCGTGACCTGGGCCTTTCGGCGCGCACCGCGCTGCCCAACAACGACGAGGTCGAGGCCGAGGTGCGCGAGTACATCGAGCTTTTCTGCGCCGACACCCAGCCGCAGGAATTGCATGCATTGCGGCTTCTCGCGCTCGAATGGATGGAGCGCATGGCCGTCTTCCGTCCCCACGTGGGCGGTGCCGTGTGGCATGGAACGGCCACCCGGTTGTCAGACATTTATATTCAGTTGTTTTGCGATGATTCCAAATCGGCCGAAATCGCCCTGATCGATCACCACGTGGACTACGAGCCGCGCATGGTGACCGGCTTTCATGGCGAGCAGGTCGAGGCCCTGAGCGTGCACGCCCCGAGCCGTGCACTCGGCGAGGAAATCGGCGTGCACCTGCTGGTCTACGACCTCGACGACCTGCGCGGGGCCTTGAAGCCCGACGCGCAGGGGCGCGTGCCCCGTGGCGATCTGCCCGCATTGCGCCGACTGATTGAACGAGAAAAGGACAAGTGAATGACTTCTTCGCCCACCCGACGCGGCATGCTCTATGCCGGCGTGGCGGCAGCGGCTGCGGCCGCCGGGCTCGGCGGCGCATGGTGGAAGGAGCGCAGCAGCGGTGGCGCAGCGGGAGGGGAGATGCTCGACGCGGCCTTCTGGGCCCAGAGCTTCGAGCGCCCGGAGGGCGGTGACCTCGTCCTGTCGAGCCTGCGCGGCAAGCCGCTGCTGCTCAACTTCTGGGCGACGTGGTGCCCGCCCTGCGTTGAAGAAATGCCGATGATCGACGCTTTCTTCCGTGCAAATGGCGCCAACGGCTGGCAAGTGGTTGGATTGGCCATCGATCAACCCAGCGCCGTGCGCAAGTTCCTGCAACGCACGCCCGTCACCTACCCAACCGGCCTGGCCGGCCTTCAGGGTACGGAGCTGGTCAAGAATCTGGGCAATACGGGTGGCGGTTTGCCCTTCACGCTGGTCCTGAATGCGAACGGCTCCGTGGCCGCCCGTAAAATGGGCAAGCTCGAGACCACCGACCTGGACACTTGGCGACGCGAACTGGTTCATGGTTAGAATCAGTTCCTTACGCTGGCGTTAGACGCCGAACGCCGAAAATCACCGATTTTCGAACAAGTTATGTCCTGAAGACCGGCTCAGCCGGCACTGGAGTTCCATGGATCTGCGCAAACTCAAGACACTGATCGATCTGGTGTCCGAATCGAATATTTCCGAGCTGGAAATCACCGAAACCGAAGGCAAGGTTCGCATCGTGAAGGGCGGCGGCGCCGCTCCGGTGCAGTATGTGCAAACCCTGGCGGCGCCTCAGGCGGCTGCCGCACCGGCCGCAGCCGGCGCTCCCGCGGCACCCGCCGTGGCCAGCGCACCGGCGGCCGAAGCCGCTCCGGCCGGCCATGCCGTGAAGTCGCCGATGGTCGGCACCTTCTATCGTTCGTCCAGCCCGGGTGCTGCTGCGTTCGTCGAGGTTGGCAGCAAAGTCAACGAAGGCGACACCATCTGCATCATCGAAGCGATGAAGATCCTCAACGAAATCGAGGCCGACAAGTCCGGCACGATCACCCAGATCCTCGGCGAAAACGGCCAGGCGGTCGAATACGGACAGCCGCTGTTCATCATCGAGTGACCATGTTCAAGAAGATCCTGGTTGCAAACCGGGGGGAGATTGCCCTCCGGATTCAGCGTGCCTGCAGCGAGCTCGGCATCAAGGCCGTGATGGTGTATTCCGAAGCCGACCGCGACGCGAAGTACATCAAGCTTGCCGAAGAAGCCGTGTGCATCGGCCCGGCCCCCTCGGCGCAGAGCTATCTCAACATGCCGGCGATCATTTCGGCGGCCGAAGTGACCGATGCCGAAGCGATTCACCCCGGCTACGGCTTCCTGAGCGAGAACGCGAACTTCGCCGAACGAGTGGAGCAGAGCGGTTTCCAGTTCATCGGCCCGACGCCTGACAACATCCGCACGATGGGCGACAAGGTGTCGGCCAAGCAGGCCATGATCAAGGCCGGCGTGCCTTGCGTGCCCGGCTCCGAGGGTGAGCTCTCGGACGACGCCGCCACCAACAAGCGCATCGCGCGTGCCATCGGCTACCCGGTCATCATCAAGGCGGCGGGCGGCGGCGGTGGTCGCGGCATGCGCGTGGTGCACACCGAGGCGGCTCTGGTCAACGCGATCCAGATGACCAAGGCGGAAGCCGGCGCGGCCTTCAACAATCCGGCCGTGTACATGGAGAAGTTTCTCCAGAACCCGCGCCACATCGAAATCCAGATCCTCGCGGACAAGCACAAGAACGCGGTTTACCTGGGCGAGCGCGACTGCTCCATGCAGCGCCGCCACCAGAAGGTGATCGAGGAATCGCCCGCGCCGGGCATTCCGCGCAAGCTGATCGAGAAGATCGGCGAGCGCTGTGCGGCCGCCTGCAAGAAGATCAACTACCGCGGTGCCGGCACCTTCGAGTTTCTCTACGAGAACGGCGAGTTCTATTTCATTGAAATGAACACGCGCGTGCAGGTGGAGCACCCGGTGACCGAGTTCACCACCGGCATCGACATCGTCAAGACGCAGATCATGGTGGCGGCCGGCGAAAAACTGCCGTTCACGCAGCGCCAGATCCAGATGCACGGCCACGCCATCGAATGCCGCATCAATGCCGAAGACGCGTGGAAGTTCACGCCGTCGCCGGGCCGTATCACGATGTGGCACCCGCCAGGTGGTCCGGGCGTTCGCGTCGACTCGCACGCGTACACCAACTACTTCGTGCCGCCGAACTACGACTCCATGATCGGCAAGATCATCGTCTACGGCGACACGCGCGAGCAGGCCATGGCCCGCATGCGCACGGCGCTCAACGAAACCGTGATCGAAGGCATCCAGACCAATATCCCGCTGCACCGCGAGCTGATGGTCGATTCCAAGTTCATGACCGGCGGCACCAACATCCACTACCTCGAAGAGTGGCTGGCTGCGCACAAGCGCTGACCCGGGACGCCGCGATGTTCGAACTCCGCCTGATGGCGCCGGAAGACCGGGTCGAAACGCTCGGTGAAGCGCTCGATGCACTCGATGCATTGAGCGTGTCGGTGGAAGACGCCGACGCGCAGACCGACGCAGAGCAGGCGCTTTTCGGCGAGCCGGGCATGCCGCCGCCGAAGGAGGGCTGGCAGCGTTCGCGCGTGATCGCGCTGTTCCCCGACGAGGCGCTCGCCAAGGAGGCCGCGTCGGTGCTCGCGCTGCAAGACTTCTTCGAAGGCTGCGAGGTGCTCGGCATTGCGCCGGTGCCCGAGCAGGACTGGGTGCGCCTGACGCAATCGCAGTTCGCTCCCGTCGAGATCACGCCCGAGTTCTGGATCGTGCCGACGTGGCACGAGCCGCCCGAGCAGGCAAAGCAGGTGATTCGGCTCGATCCGGGCCTGGCCTTCGGTACCGGCACGCATCCCACCACGCGCATGTGCCTGCGGTGGATTGCGACGCAGGGCGACGGCGTGCTGGCTAACCAACGCGTGCTCGACTACGGCTGCGGCTCCGGCATTCTTGCGATCGGTGCGGCGAAGTTCGGCGCCACCGACATCGACGCTGTCGACATCGACGAAGCCGCGGTTTCGTCGACCCGGCTCAATGCCGAGGCCAACGGCGTCCGGCTGAACGCGGGCCTGCCCGAAGCGGCGAAGGGCCACTACGACACCGTGCTCGCCAACATCCTGGCCACGCCGCTCAAGGTGCTCGCGCCGTTGCTGCGCAGCCATGTGAAGGCGGGCGGATCGCTGGTGATGGCCGGCATCCTCGAGCGCCAGGCCGATGAATTGAAAGAGGCCTACGCGCCGTACGCAACGCTCGAAGTCAGCGACACCGAGGACGGCTGGATCCTCATGACCGCGCGCTGCTGAGCCGCCTTGCGCCCCTCCCGTGGCGGGGGCTCGACCCTACAATCGCCCGGTCATGAGTCTCGTCACGCGCTGCCCCGCCTGCACCACCACCTTCAAGGTGGTGCGCGACCAGCTTCGCATCTCTGATGGCTGGGTGCGCTGCGGCCGATGCAGCCATGTGTTCGACGCCACGCTCGATCTGCACGAGGCGCCCGATGGTGCAGCGCCGCCGGTGCAGGGCGGTGGCTACATGCCGGGGCTGGTCGAGTCCGCCTCGGAGCCCAAGGTCGCGCCCGAACCTCCTGCGCCACCGCCGCCGCTCGAGTTGGAGCCCCCGTCGCCGGCCGAAGATGCGGACTTCTTCGACGACGAGCCCGAGCAGCAACCTCGGCATGCGCTGCCCCCGGAGGCTCCAGCGCCTGCACCGACGCCGGTGCCGCCACCCCCACCTCCAGCAGCGCTTGAGTTCTCGCTGTCATTGCCCGAACACGGCATCGTCGCCGACGAGCCATGGTCCGACCTCGACGTCAGCGAACCCGCGTGGAAGCCTCCACCGAGCACGCTGCCGCCGTTCCCGAACATCGACCTGAATCTCGCGTCGCCGCCGCCCGCGCCGCCACCCCCGGCGCCGCCGTTGCCCGTCGCCCCGCGCATCAAGGCAATGCGCGGGCTGATGATCGAGCGAGCGAGCGACGACGGCGCTGAAGGGGAGCGCGAGCAGGAAGAAAAAGACCACGACCAGGTGCAGATGCAGAAGGCGCTGCGCCGCGCCCGCATCAAGTCGGCCAAGATCGCGAGCGCCAAGGCGCGTGAGGAGCGTGCGGCTGCGAAGGCTTCGCCTGTTGTGGTGCAGGCTGAAAGCGAGTCCGACCTTGCGCTCTCCCCGGATTTCGAACTGCCAATAGGGCATCCCTTCGCGGACGACGACGAGTCCTTCGAGAGGGCAACCGGCTTCTGGCAGCGCAAGGGCGTGCGCATCGTGCTGGTCCTGCTGGCGGTGATTGCCGTGCTGCTGCTCATCCTGCAGGTCATCCGCCACGAGCGCGACGGCATTGCCGCGCGCCAGCCCAATCTGCGGCCCGCCTTGGCGGCACTGTGCCAATACACGGGCTGCGAACTCGCGGCCCTGCGCCAGATCGGCGACATCGTGATCGAAGGCGCGGCCTTCGCGCGCGAGAAGAGCGGGGGCAACGACTACCGCCTGAGCTTCACCCTGCGCAATGGCGCCACCGTGCCGCTCGCGATGCCTGCCGTCGAACTCTCGCTGCTCGACACGCAGGAGCGCGCCGTCGTGCGCCGCGTGTTGTTGCCGGCGGACTACGGTGCGCCGACGGTGCTGCAGGCCCGCGCCGACCGCGCAGCCTCGCTGCCACTGACCTTGTCCGCTTCTGAGGCCGCAGCGCTACCGCCGATCGCGGGTTACCGCGTCGAAGCTTTCTATCCCTGAGCGGGGCGCTTGCCTGCACGCGTCCTTTTCTCTTCCATCCACCATTCAACCAACGGCTCAACCATGGCAGCAGTGATTTGCGGGTCCCTCGCGTTCGACACCATCATGACTTTCGAGGGCCGGTTCGCCGACCAGATTCTTCCGGACCAGCTGCACATCCTCAATGTGTCGTTCCTGGTCCCGACGCTACGGCGCGACTTCGGCGGCTGTGCCGGCAACATCGCCTACAGCCTCAATGCACTGGGCGGCACTGCGCTACCGATGGCCACGCTCGGCAGCGACGGCGCCTCGTACCTCGAGCGCATGCGCTCGCTGGGCATCGACACCGAGTTCGTGCGCCAGCTCGACGACACCTTCACTGCGCAGGCGATGATCATGAGCGACATCGACAACAACCAGATCACCGCCTTCCACCCCGGCGCGATGCAGCAGGCGCACATCACGAAGGTGGCTGCGCGCGACGACATCAAGCTCGGCATCATCGCGCCTGATGGCCGCGACGCGATGCTGCAGCACGCGGAGCAGTTCGCTGCCGCCGGCATTCCGTTCGTGTTCGATCCGGGCCAGGGTTTGCCGATGTTCGACGGCGAGGCGCTGCGTCATTTCGTCGATCTCGCGAGCTGGGTGGTGGTGAACGACTACGAAGGAAAGATGCTGTCGCAGCGCACCGGCTGGAGCCTGGCCGAGATCTCGAAGCGCGTGCGCGGACTGGTGGTCACGCTGGCGGCCGAGGGCTGCGAGATCTGGACTGACGGCGAGCGCGAGCACGTGCCGGGCGTGGTGGCCACCGAAGTGGTCGAGCCCACGGGCTGCGGCGACGCATGGCGTGGCGCGCTGCTGTTCGGTCTGGAAAAGGGTTGGCCGCTGGCGCAGTGCGCAGCGCTGGGCAACAAGGTCGGCGCGATCAAGATCGCGCAGCGTGGCCCGCAGAACTACGAGATCGATCGCAAGGCCCTGGGTCTCTGATCTTCTTCCCGCAGAAGCGCCAATAAAAAAGCCCGACACCGCGAGGTGTCGGGCTTTGCGCCTTCAAGGCCGCTGAGAAACTCAGGGCTTGCTGGCCGTGGGGAACGGCCAGGCTGCCTGGGGATTCAGCGTCGTTTGCGCCGCAGGGGCAGGCGCTACGGCTGCAGCCTTGGCGGGCGCAGCGGCCTTGGGAGCCTTCTTCGCAGCAGGCTTTTTGGCAGCAGGCTTTTTCGCGGCTTTCTTGGCCGCAGCCTTTTTCGCAGGCGCCTTCTTGGCAGCAGCCTTCTTCGCAGGCGCCTTCTTGGCGGCGGCCTTCTTTGCCGGGGCCTTCTTGGCAGCAGCCTTCTTCGCAGGCGCCTTCTTCGCTACGGCCTTCTTCGCCGGAGCCTTCTTGGCAGCGGCCTTCTTGGCCGGTGCTGCCTTCTTGGCGGCTACCTTCTTCGCAGGAGCCTTCTTGGCAGCGACCTTCTTGGCCGGTGCCTTCTTGGCGGCTACCTTCTTTGCCGGAGCCTTCTTAGCGGCCACAGCCTTCTTTGCCGGAGCCTTCTTTGCAGCGGCTTTCTTAGCCGGCGCTTTCTTTGCAGTTGCCATTTCTATTTCTCCTTGATCAAGTTGAAAAAATCAACCTATTGAAGCACTCCACGCACGTTGGGTAGCGTGAAGCGATTCATGGCGTTGAGATCTGAGCCCCAGCACCATGAACACCTGAGCCCCAGTCCATGCCGCGCTCTTTGGCGCGATCGGTGGCAAGGGCAATTCTTGAATTCATTAATTCTTGTCGAAAGATTCAATCCCAGGAGAGCGCACCACCCGACTGGTACTCGATCACGCGGGTTTCGAAAAAGTTGCGCTCTTTCTTCAGGTCAATCATTTCGCTCATCCAGGGGAACGGATTTTCTTCGTTCGGGAAGAGCGTTTCGAGGCCGATCTGCTGTGCACGCCGGTTAGCGATGTAGCGCAGGTAGCCCTTGAACATGGAGGCGTTCATGCCGAGCACGCCACGTGGCATGGTGTCTTCGGCGTATTTGTATTCGAGCTCGACGGCGCGCATGAAGAGCGCCTTGATCTCGGCCTTGAACTCGGAGGTCCAGAGGCCGGGGTTCTCGAGCTTGAGCTGGTTGATCAGGTCGATGCCGAAGTTGCAGTGCATCGACTCGTCACGCAGGATGTACTGGTACTGCTCGGCGGCGCCGGTCATCTTGTTCTGGCGGCCCAGCGCGAGGATCTGCGTGAAGCCGACGTAGAAAAACAGGCCTTCCATCAGGCAGGCGAACACGATGAGCGACTTGAGCAGCGTCTGGTCGGTCTCGTGGGTGCCGGTCTTGAAGTTCGGGTCGCTGATGGCGTCGATGAACGGGATCAGGAACTGGTCCTTCTCGCGGATCGACGGCACTTCGTTGTAGGCGTTGAAGATCTCGCTCTCGTCCAGGCCGAGCGACTCGACGATGTACTGGTACGCGTGCGTGTGGATCGCTTCCTCGAAGGCCTGGCGCAGCAGGAACTGGCGGCATTCGGGGGCCGTGATGTGGCGATAGGTGCCCAGCACGATGTTGTTGGCGGCCAGCGAGTCGGCGGTCACGAAGAAGCCGAGGTTGCGCTTGACGATGCGGCGCTCGTCTTCGGTCAGGCCGTTCGGGTCTTTCCAGAGCGCGATGTCGCGCGTCATGTTCACTTCCTGCGGCATCCAGTGGTTGGCGCAGGTGGCGAGGTACTTTTCCCACGCCCATTTGTACTTGAACGGCACCAACTGGTTGACGTCGGTCTGGCCGTTGATGATGCGCTTGTCGGAAGCCTTGACGCGTTGGGTGGCAGCAGGCGTTGCTGCTGCGGCGGCGGCAACTGGACGCACGACCGCGCCGTCATCGAGCGCGCGGAGCGCGGGTTGCGCAATCGACGAAGTCGGAGCGTCCACCGAACGGCCTGCGGGCAAGCCGCTGGTCGATGCGTTGTGGTGCTGCAATCCTTGTTGCATATCCTTTGGTAAGGAGGGCTTGACTTCTTCGTCCCAGGTCAACATAGAAAAATCCAATGCTCAAATTATCGGAGTAACGATGTGAGTTGCAAAGTGCTCGTTCACATCGCACGCCATTTATGTGGTTGTTATGTTGCTCGCATGCATCGCGCGATGTCAGTCAATGCCTTCATTGAGTGAACGTCGCGCGATTTTTTGCATGCACCTCACTGACTCACTGTCGCGAGCATCGACGCGTTATTGGCACGCTTCACAGGTCGGATCGTCCACACCGCAGAACGCGATGTCGGTGGCGGGCATTGCGCTCATCTGTGCCTTCGCTGCAGCAGCGGCGGCTTCGAGTGCGCTCATGCCCGAGGGTGCGTCGTTGCCCGACGACACCGCGTTGAGACGGCCCGATTGCACCGTCGACTTCTCGGCGTGCGTCGCGCTCTGCGTACGCAGGTAGTACGTGGTCTTCAGGCCGCGCAGCCATGCGAGCTTGTAGGTGTCGTCGAGCTTCTTGCCCGATGCACCGGCCATGTAGATGTTCAGCGACTGCGCCTGGTCGATCCACTTCTGGCGACGCGCAGCGGCTTCGACCAGCCACGTGGTTTCGACTTCGAACGCGGTGGCGTAGAGCGCCTTCACATCCTGCGGCACGCGGTCGATGGGACGCAGCGAACCGTCGAAGTGCTTCAGGTCCATCACCATCACGTCGTCCCACAGGCCCAGGCGCTTCAGGTCGCGCACCAGGTAGTGGTTGATCACGGTGAATTCGCCCGACAGGTTCGACTTGACCGACAGGTTGCCGAAGCAGGGTTCGATCGAAGCGTCCACGCCGATGATGTTCGAGATGGTCGCCGTCGGTGCGATGGCCACGCAGTTCGAATTGCGCATGCCGTCGGCCTTGATCTTCGAGCGCAGCGCGTCCCAGTCGAGGGTAGCCGAGCGGTCGACTTCGACGTAGCCGCCGCGTGCCTTTTCCAGCAGGTCGAGCGAGTCGATCGGCAGGATGCCCTTGTCCCACAGCGAGCCCTTGTAGCTCGAGTACTTGCCGCGTTCACGCGCCAGGTCGGTCGAGGCCCAGTAGGCGTGGTAGCAGATGGCTTCCATCGACTCGTCGGCGAACTGCACGGCTTCTTGTGATGCGTAGGGAATGCGCAGTTCGTACAGCGCGTCCTGGAAGCCCATCAGGCCCAGGCCGACCGGACGGTGGCGCAGGTTCGAGTCGCGCGCCTTCTTCACGGCGTAGTAGTTGATGTCGATCACGTTGTCGAGCATGCGCATCGCCGTGGAGATCGTCTTCTTCAGCTTTTCCTGGTCGACCTTGCCGTCCTTCAGGTGCTGCAGCAGGTTCACGGAACCCAGGTTGCAGACGGCGGTTTCGGTGTCGCTGGTGTTCAGCGTGATCTCGGTGCAGAGGTTCGACGAGTGCACCACGCCTGCGTGCTGCTGCGGCGAGCGCACGTTGCAGGCGTCCTTGAACGTGATCCAGGGGTGGCCGGTCTCGAACAGCATCGTGAGCATCTTGCGCCACAGGTCGGTCGCCTGGATGGTGCGCGCGGGCTTGATGTCGCCGCGGGCAGCCTTCTCTTCGTAGGCCACGTAGGCCTTCTCGAAGTCGGCGCCGAACAGGTCGTGCAGGTCGGGCACGTTGGAGGGCGAGAACAGCGTCCAGGTGCCCTTTTCCATCACGCGGCGCATGAACAGGTCGGGGATCCAGTTGGCGGTGTTCATGTCGTGCGTGCGGCGGCGGTCGTCGCCGGTGTTCTTGCGCAGCTCCAGGAACTCCTCGATGTCGAGGTGCCAGGTTTCGAGGTACGTGCAGACAGCGCCCTTGCGCTTGCCGCCCTGGTTCACGGCCACGGCCGTGTCGTTCACCACCTTCAGGAACGGCACCACGC
Organism: Variovorax sp. GW821-FHT09D05; assembly: GCF_059416325.1. Classification (NCBI taxonomy): domain Bacteria; kingdom Pseudomonadati; phylum Pseudomonadota; class Betaproteobacteria; order Burkholderiales; family Comamonadaceae; genus Variovorax; species Variovorax sp. GW821-FHT09D05. The sequence goes on from NZ_JBWKOZ010000015.1 coordinate 90,843, forward strand.
CCTGCGATTCGCCGTTCGTGCCCTTGATGTGGCTGCCGAGCGCGCGAACGCGGGTCCAGTCGTTGCCCAGGCCGCCGGCGAACTTCGACAGCAGCGCGTTTTCCTTGATCGACTCGTAGATGCCGTCGAGGTCGTCGGGCACCGTGGTCAGGTAGCAGCTCGACAGCTGCGAGCGCAGCGTGCCGGCGTTGAACAGCGTGGGCGTGCTCGACATGAAGTCGAACGACGACAGCACTTCGTAGAACTCGATGGCGCGGGCTTCGCGGTCGATTTCGTTCAGCGACAGGCCCATGGCCACGCGCATGAAGAAGGCCTGCGGCAGCTCGATGCGGGTCTTGCGCACGTGCAGGAAGTAGCGGTCGTACAGGGTCTGCAGGCCGAGGTAGTCGAACTGGTTGTCACGCTCGGCCTTCAGCGCCGCGCCCAGGCGGGGCAGGTCGTACTGCAGCAGCTTTTCGTCGAGCAGGTCGTTGTCCACGCCCTTCTTGATGAACTGCGGGAAGTAGTCGGCGTAGGCGGTGGCGCGCTCGGCCGGCATCACTTCGCGGCCGATGATCTCCTTGAAGATCGTGTGCAGCAGCAGGCGCGCGGTGGCGAAGGTGTAGTCGGGGTCTTTCTCGATCAGCGTGCGGGCCGCCAGGATCGAAGCCTTGTAGACCTCGTCGAGCGGCACGCCGTCGTACAGGTTGCGCATCGTCTCGGCGACGATGGGGGCGGACGTGATGCTGTCGCCCAGGTTTTCGCAGGCCGACTCGATCAGGCCCTTGAGTTCGTTCAGGTCAAGGGTGACGAGCTCGCCGTTGTCCAGCACGTGCAGTGCGGGCGCGGCCGGCACGTCTTGCTCGCCCTGCTTCGAGCGCTCCTGCGTGCGGCGTTCGCGGTACAGCACGTAGGCGCGGGCAATTTCATGGTGGCCGCCGCGCATCAGGCCGAGCTCGACCTGGTCTTGCACGTCTTCGATGTGGAAGGTGCCGCCGCCCGGACGCGAGCGCACCAGCGCGCGGATCACGCCCTGCGTGAGCACGTCGACCGTTTCGCGCACGCTGGCCGAAGCCGCGCCCTGAGTGCCGTGTACGGCCAGGAAGGCTTTCATCATCGCGATGGCGATCTTGTTCGGCTCGAAGGGCACGACAGCGCCGTTGCGGCGGATGATCTGGTAGTGGGCCAGGTTCTGGCCGGTGGGGGAGCCAGCAGTGTCTCGCTGCTGCTGCGGTGGCGTCGAGGGAACGGCACGCGGGGTCGATTGGGGGGTCAGGGCAGTTTGCATTCGCTTCCTCTCGGTTGGCAATTCTTGTTGGATGGCGGCGCCTGGGCCGGGCGCTGCGCCGGTGTGGATGACCGGACAGGGGACACTATATCTAGGGTGCGGGGGGTGTACAACCCACTAGATGTAGCGTTTTCCTATGGATACAAGGATTGCCGGTACTACTTCCGCCATAGGACACGGCCAGCGATGCCGCTTGAATACTGGCCTATGGTCTCTCAACCCGCATGGGGCTTGGCTTGCAAGCCGATTTGGGCCTGCAGGCCGCATGGTTGCTGAATCGCGCGGTTGCTATTTTCGCATTGCTGCGCTGCAAGAGCGACGCATCACGAGACGCCGCACGATTGAAAAAATTAGCGCTGCACCACCTGCAGCGGAAACATCTGTGGATTCCAGCCGAGCTGTTCGCGCAGCAGGCGCCAGTCGAAGCCCGCGCCCGGATCCTGTTTGCGGCCCGGCGCGATGTGCTCGTGGCCGGCGATGTGCGCGATCGCGTAGTGCTGCGCGATGGCGGCGCACAGGCTCGCGAGCGTCTCGTATTGCGGCTCTTCGAAGGGCTGGCCTTCGAGGCCTTCAAGCTCGATGCCGACTGAGTCGTCGTTGCAGTTGCCGCGGCCGCGCCACGACGACACGCCGGCATGCCAGGCACGGTCGTCGCAGCTCACGAACTGCCAGAGTTCGCCGTTGCGGCGCACGTAGAAATGCGAAGACACCTCGAGGCCGCGGATCGACTGGAAGTAGGGGTGCGCGTCCCAGTCGAGCTGGTTGGTGAACAGCTGCTGCACCGCGTCGCCGCCGTATTCACCGGGCGGCAGGCTGATCGAGTGCAGCACGATGAGGTCGGTCTGCGCGCCTGCGGGGCGGGGTCCGAAGTTCGGCGAGCGCAGCGCCTTCGCGAAACGGTACCAGCCGGCTTGCCAGAGCCCGCTGTCGTTGGCTTCAGTCGTCGACATGGCTGCTCGCGCCATCGTCGCCGTTGGGCGTGGTGATGCCCAGTCGCGCGATGCGGTAGCGGATCTGGCGCAGGCTCATGCCGAGCCGCGCGGCGGCCGCGGTGCGGTTGAAGCCGCTCTCGTGCAGCGCACGCACGAGGATCTCGCGCTCCTGCTGGTCGAGATAGGCCTGCAGGTCGGAGGGCAGCGGCGGCGGCGCGGCCTTGGGCGGCGCCACCGGAAGTGGAGCCAGCGCGACAGGCGCGTCGGTGACGGGCGACAGCGGTGCTGGCGCGGACGCCGCGGCTTCGGCCGCAGCGGTGAAGCCGCCCATCAGGTCGAGATGAAGTTCGTCGCCGTCGTTCAGCGCCACCGCGCGGTGCAGCAGGTTTTCGAGCTCGCGCACGTTGCCGTTCAGCGGATGCTGCGCGAGGCGGCGCAGCAGTTCGTTCGACAGATGCGGCACGGGTAGGCCGCCGTCCTGTGCGATGCGCGAGAGCAGCGCGGCGCACAGCGCGGGCAGGTCCTCGCGCCGGTCGCGCAGTGCGGGCACGGCGATCTCGATCACGTTGAGGCGGTAGAAAAGATCCTGGCGGAAGCGGCCGGCCTGCACTTCGGCGTGCAGGTCTTTGTGGGTGGCGCTGACGATGCGCACGTCGACAGCTTCTTCCTGCGTCGAGCCGATCGAGCGCACGCTGCGCTCCTGGATCGCGCGCAGCAGCTTCGACTGCATGGCCAGCGGCAGGTCGCCGATCTCGTCGAGAAACAGCGTGCCGCCGCGCGCGGCCTGGAAGTAGCCGTCACGGTCCTGCGAGGAGCCGGTGTATGAGCCCTTGCGCGCGCCGAAGAATTCGGCCTCGAGCAGGTTCTCGGGAATCGCGCCGCAGTTCACCGCGACGAAGGGGCCTTCGCTGCGCTGGCTGCAGGCATGCACGGCGCGCGCAACCAGTTCCTTGCCTGTGCCCGATTCGCCGCGCACCAGCACCGGCGCCATGCCGCGCGCCACCTTTGCGATGCGCGACTTGACGAGGCGCATGGGCTCCGATTCGCCCACGAGACGGTCGAGCGCGGCAATGCCGGTGCCGGAGGTGACCACCGTTGCGTCGGCGCTGTTGTTGCTCGCGGGTACCGCCTGCACGGGCTTGGCCACCGGCTGCGGCGCCAGCCGCGCCTGCACGGCGGAAGCCACGACGGCGCGGAACTGCTTCAGGTCGACCGGCTTCGTGAGGTAGTCGAAGGCGCCGGCCTTCAGCGCTTCCACCGCGTTCTCGGCCGAGCCGTATGCCGTCATCACCACGCAGCGCTCGCTGCGCTGGGCCTTCTGGATGCGGTGGATGATCTCCATGCCCTGCCCGTCGGGCAGCCGCATGTCGGTGATCACGGCGTCGAAGCGGCCGGCCTCCAGGTGCTGCCAGGCTTCCGACACGCTGCCCGCGGCCTCGACGCGATAGCCCTCGCGCAGCAGCGTCAATTCATAGAGCGTGCGCAGGTCGGGTTCGTCGTCGATGACCAGGATCTGCGCCGGTCGCTGGGTGGAAGGGGGGGGAGTGCTCACGGCGCTATTGTGTCAGCCGGTTTTCGCTGGGGGCGAAGCTGACGAAGAATTCGTTGCCCTCGGGCCCGCCCGGCACCAGCGCGCGCCGCTCGTAGCCGATGGTGGCGCCATGCCGCCGGCACAGCTCGCGGCACAGGAACAGGCCGAGCCCGCTGGAGCGGCTTTCGGAAGAGAAGAAGGGCTCGAACAGGTGCCGCTGCACCGCCGGCTCCAGCGGCGCGCCGTCGCTCCATACCATCAGGCTGGGGCGGTTGGTGCCGCTGCGCTGCAGCGCGGTCAGCACCTGGATCGAGTCTTCGCGCTTGCCGGCGTAGCGCGAGGCGTTGTCCAGCAGGTTCACGATCAGGCGGCGCAGGTGCTCGGCGTCGAAGCGCACCTCGCTGCTGGGCGCATCGAGCGACACCAGCACGCCCTTGCGCTGGGTCTGGCGCACCCATTCCTCGGCCAGCACCTGCACCGCGGGGTCGAGCACGACCTGCTCGCCGAGCGACAGCACGCGTTGCTGTCGGGCACGCGAGACGTCGAGCACGTCGTCCACGATGCGCGCGAGCCGCTGCGCGTTGTGCTGCACCATGCTTGTGAGCTTGCGGTGCGCGGGGTCGGTCAGGTCTTCGTTGAGCAGCGCGCTGGCCTGGGTGATGGCGGCCAGCGGATTGCGGATTTCATGCGCCACGGCCGCCGACATGCGGCCCATCGCGGCCAGCTTCTCGGTGCGGATGCGGGCTTCGAGCTCGCGCAGGTCCTGCAGGAACATCACGCACAGGCTGTCGATGCGCTTCTCGCTGGTGGGCGTGAGCCGCGTGCGCACGCGCACCTCGCGCGCCGCGCCGCGCACCTGCGCCACCGGGATTTCTTCCGTCTGCGGCGCCCGCCGCGCGAAGGTCTGGCGCGCCAGCGCGGCCAGCGCATGCCAGGCAGGCTGGGCATGCAGCGGGAACGGCAGCGTCAGCTTCGCCAGGCCCTGGCCGAGGATGGCATCGGCTGCTGGGTTGGCCGCATGCACCAGGCCTTCAGCGTCGATCACCAGCACGCCTTCGCTCAGCGTCTCGATTACCAGGTCGTTGACCTGCGCCTGCATCTGCGCACTGCTGCGGCTGCGCTGCGCCACGGCTTCCTCGCGCGCCAGCCGGCGGGCCATTTCGTGCGCGAGCAGCGCCACCACGAAGAGACCCGTGCCGGTGAGCGCCGCCTGCACGAAGCGCGGCGAAGAATCGCCCGGCTGCTGCAGCCAGTGCCAGCCCGCGTCGGCCAGCAACAGCAGCGTGACCGTGGCAGTGGTGCCCAGGCTCACGATCATGGTGCCCAGCACCGCGCTCATGAGCACCGGCAGCGCGAACAGCGGCGTGTAGTTGACGTTGCCGCCCTGCAGCACCTGCAAGGCGGTGAAGGCGGCCAGATCGATGCCGATGGTCAGCAGCCAGAGCGCGGCAAAACCGCGGATCGGCGGCTGCACGCGCGTGTAGCGCATGCCCAGCCAGGTCGCGGCGAGGTAGAGCGCCGAGATGGTGATGGCCACCGGCTGCATCGTCTGCCCGATGACAAAGGCCACGCCCTGCAGCAGCATCAGCACCAGTGCGATGAAGCAGCGCGCGGCCATGAAGCCACGCCAGAGCCGGATCAGCGCCGAGCTTTCGCCAGTGCCCTGGTCGAGCACGTCCCAATCGGTGACCGGCTCGCCGCGCGACCAGAGGGGGGCGCTCATTGGGGCGTTGCGGCTTCGCGGTGCGCGGTGCTGCAATAGACCGCGCCGCCGGGGCCAGCGATGGCATCGGTCGCCGGCAGGTGCAGGCCGCAATGGGCGCAGCGCACCATGGCCTGCGGCGGGCCGGCTGGCGCGGAGGGGCGCTGCTGCGCCTTGGCCGCGCGCTCGCGCATGGCGTCGCGCATTTCTTCGCGGCGGTTCTTGCGCCAGAGCCAGATCGCGACCCAGAGCACCGCGAGGACGAGGAGGTATTTCATTTCAGACGGGAGGACGCGCAAGCACCACTTCGAGCACGAAGCGTGAACCCACGTAGGCCAGCAGCAACAGGGCCGAGCCGGCGTACAGCACGCGGCGCGCAGTGCGGCCGCGCCAGCCGAAGCGGGCCCGGCCGATCAAAAGGATCGCGAAGGTGATCCAGGCGAGCACCGAGAAGATGGTCTTGTGGTCCCACTTCCAGACGCGGCCGGCGGCGCCGTACAGCTGCTCGCTGAACAGCAGGCCGGCCAGCAGCGTGGCCGACAGCAGCACGAAGCCGGCGGTGACGAATCGGAAGGTGAGCCGTTCGAGCGTGAGCAGCGGCACGCCGCCCTGCGGCTCGGCGGTGGCCAGGCGGATCTGCTTTTCGGCACGGGTGATCAGCCAGGCGTGCACGACAGCGGCGCCGAACAGGCCGTACGAGGCGATGCCCAGCGCCAGATGCAGCGGCAGCCACGGCGAAGCCGTGACGTGCAGCGGCGTGCCGGGAAACAGGATGGCCAGCAGCACCGCGGCCGCGCCCAGCCAGGCGAGCGCGCGCCGCACCTTCAATTGGGGATACATGCGGCTTTCGACCGCGTAGACGGTGAGCACCAGCCACGCGGTGACCGACAGGGCGGGTGCGAAACCGAAGCGCGGCTCGCTGCCGATGAGGCCGTGGGCCAGCACGGCGGCATGCAGAATCCATGCAATTCCGAGGGCCCACTGGGTCGATTGACGGCTCAGTTTGGCACCGGCACCGGCAACGAAACCGTAGGCAACCGCAGTGGCGATGCCCAGCGCCACGCCGAGCGGGGAGGGGATCGCTAAAATCATCGGCCGGAGTGTACCGGCTGAATTAAGACCTCCCCCAGGCTTCGCGCACTTCGTGTCGCTTCGCCAACCCCCTCACCGGGGGCAACACCAGCGGCCCGGCGAAGCCGGTTCCGCGGTGTTCCACCAGGGCGGGGCGGCGATACTGGCTTCAGATTTTTCGTTTCCTGCGATTTTCCATTTGTCCCGCCCCAGCGGGCAGCAAGGCTTCCTCTTCATGGCCACCGCCCTCACAGAAAAGTTCTCCCGCCTCGTCAAGACGATGAGCGGCCAGGCCCGCATCACCGAAAGCAACGTGCAGGACATGCTGCGCGAAGTGCGCATGGCGCTGCTGGAGGCCGACGTGGCGCTGCCCGTGGTGCGCGACTTCGTCGCCCGCGTGAAAGAGAAGTCGCTCGGCCAGGAAGTGCTGGGCTCGCTCAAGCCGGGCCAGGCGCTGGTCGGCATCGTCAATCGGGAACTCGCCGCAACCATGGGCGAGGGCGTGTCCGACATCAACCTCGCGGCCCAGCCGCCGGCGGTGATCCTGATGGCCGGCCTGCAAGGCGCGGGCAAGACCACCACCACCGCCAAGCTTGCCAAGCACCTGATCGAAAAGCGCAAGAAGAAGGTGCTCACCGTGTCGGGCGACGTGTATCGCCCAGCCGCCATCGAGCAGCTCAAGACCGTTACCAAGCAGGCCGGCGCCGAGTGGTTCCCGAGCACGCCCGACCAGAAGCCGCTGGACATCGCACGCGCCGCGCTCGACCACGCCAAGCGCCATTACTTCGACGTGCTGCTGGTCGACACCGCCGGCCGCCTTGCCATCGACGAAGTGCTGATGACCGAAATCAAGCAGCTGCATGCGGCGCTCGACCCGGTCGAAACCCTGTTCGTGGTCGATGCCATGCAGGGCCAGGACGCGATCAACACCGCCAAGGCCTTCAAGGAAGCGCTGCCGCTCACCGGCATCATCCTGACCAAGACCGATGGCGACTCGCGCGGCGGTGCGGCGCTGTCGGTGCGCCAGGTCACGGGCGTGCCGATCAAGTTCGCGGGCACCAGCGAGAAGATCGACGGCCTGGAAGTGTTCGACGCCGAGCGCCATGCGGGCCGCATCCTGGGCATGGGCGACATCGTCGCGCTGGTCGAGCAGGTCACGGCCGGTGTCGACGTGGCGGCGGCGCAGAAGCTCGCCGCCAAGGTCAAGAGCGGCGCGGGCTTCGACCTCAACGACTTCCTCGGCCAGCTGCAGCAGATGAAGCAGATGGGCGGCCTCTCCAGCCTGATGGACAAGCTGCCCGCGCAGATGGCCGCCAAGGCCACCGAAGCCGACATGACCCGCGCCGAGCGCGACATCCGCCGCAAGGAAGGCATCATCAACAGCATGACGCCGTTGGAGCGCCGCAAGCCCGAACTGCTGAAGGCCACGCGCAAGCGCCGCATCGCGGCCGGCGCCGGCGTGCAGGTTCAGGAAGTGAACCGCCTGCTCAACGAGTTCGAGCAGATGCAGGGGATGATGAAGAAGATGAAGGGCGCCGGCCTCATGAAGATGATGAAGAAGATGGGCGGCATGAAGGGCATGGGCGGAATGGGTGGGCCCGGCGGTCCCAAGCTGCCGTTCTAGGCGAACGCTTCGCCCCTCCATATATATAAGAAGGCCCGCCGGTTCGCACTGGCGGGCCTTCTGTCTTCAGGTCTGCACTTCGTAGACCGTTTCGTGCGCCTCGGTTGGCGCAGGCAACTCCCAGCGGTGCAGCATCCGCTCGATGCCCGCGTTCGACAGCGTCGTGTCGCGCTCGCGGTTGCGGCGCATCAGCTCTGCGTGCGGCGCTTCCAGGTACACCAGTTCGATCTGCGCGTGGTAGGCCCACAGCAGGTCGAGCGTCTTGGTGCGCATCTGCTGGCTCAGGTGCGTGGCGTTCCAGACGAAGCGCTCCTGCTTGCGCAGCAACGCCTTCGCCTGGTCGACCGCGTGATGTGCCGCGAGCCCGTCGTTCTCGCCGTGCTTCAGGCCCAGCTCGGCGCGCGCATCGTCGAAGGACACAACCGGCCAGCCCTCGCGGTGCCGTGCCACCCAGTGATTCTTGCCGCTGGCCGGCAGGCCGCACATCACCGTTACCCGTGAGCCCGGCGTCTGGAACAGCGGGTAGTCGGGGCTGGTGTCGGCTCCGCGGAAGTAGGCCAGGCGCGTGTGAGCGTCGACCATCTGGCGAGGGCCTTCCCAGCAGCCTTCTTCCTGTGCCAGCTCCTCGAAGAGCGCGATGTCGGCCATGCTGTCCGCGCGCTTCTCGTAGTGGCGGCCGAGCATGTCGCAGCGCGCCACGCAACACAGGTCGGGCAGGCTCAGCTCCCAGGAGAGCTTGTGCACCAGCCACTCCGGCCGCACGCCCTTGCGCGAGGCGAAGGCGTGGAACGGCACCTGGTGCACGGCGATGATCCGGCAGACGGCCTCGCGCAGCGCGAAAGGCACGCGGGCCTTCCACATCAGCACCCGCACGTCGACCGCGCCGCGGCGCGAGTGGCCGGGCTGGCCGATGCGGCCGCTGGCTTCGTCGATCACCGTGGTGTCGGGCTTGGCGATGTCGTGCAGCAGGCAGGCCATGAACAGCACGAAGCGGCCGTCGGCATCGGCGCGCTGGTAGTGCGCGTCCTGCATCAGCGCGTCGAGCACCATGCGCGTGTGGATGCCGACGTTGCCTTCGGCGTGGTAGTACGGGTCTTGCGGCGTCTCTTCGAGGCGCAGCAAGGCCGGCAGCAGGTCGCAGCATTGCGCCCAGTCGGTGCCTTTGTCGGGCGCGGGCACCAGGGCGCGCAGATCGTCGTATGTCATCGCGGCCTCCCTTGGGTTGCGAGTTCGGCGGGGTCGCGCAAGGTGCGCAGCCCCAGGTCTTGCCAGGTGACCGGCGGCGTCGGTGCGTAGAGATCTACGCCGGGCGCGAGCCGGTTGGGCAGCACCGGCCGGCGGCTGTGGTGCGAGCCCGAGTCGAGGATGGTCTGGACGAAGTCCGGGCGCACCCACTTGTAGCGGCCCGTCACCTGCCCATCCGATTCGGTCTTGAGGTACAGGCCCTCGGCCAGATCGGACAGGTCGGTCTGCTGGCGCACGAGATCGAGCGGCTGGCCTTCGTTCGCCACCGCGTCCTCGAAGGCCGTCTTCCAGTCCGTGCTGCGCGCCAGCGAAGGCCGCACGAGCGCTCGCAGTGCTTTGGCATGGCGCGGCATCTCGCCTTCGTAGAGCACGGGCACCGGCAGCACGGGGCTGCCCGCGAGCAACGCATGCCGCGCCGGTGTCGAGAGAAAGCGCTGCGCCTGCCGGTCGTAGATGTCGAACTCCAGGAAGAAGGCCGGCAGCCGGTCGTACCAGCAGCTGTGCTTGGCAAAGCACCATTCGCCGTACATCACGTAGCGGTCTTCGAGGCGCTCCAGCAGCGCTGCTTCATGGGCGGCGGTCCAGTGCTTGAACAGGTTGAACTGCCGCTCGCCGGCGCCGCCTGCGAGGTAGTGGCCGCGCGATTGCAGCAGCAGTTCGCCCGCCGAAGTGAACGACACGGCCGCATTGGCGCCATCGAGTTTTTCCTCGATGACCACGTGCTGGCCATGCAGCGCCGACAGCGGCGTCTGGCCGTCGTCGCTGTCGCCCGCCTGCAGGCGCGAGCCTTCCAGATGCGCAGTACGCGGGTACTTGAGCAGCGGAATCGATGAAAGAGAAGAAGAGAGAGGGAACACGTTGTTCTCCAGATGGAAATCAGGAAGAACCGACAACGTGCGGGAGCGAAGCTGGAAAAGAGTGCGGTCAGCGGAAAGCGCAGCCAGGCGCCCGACTTGACCAGCAATGAAGTGGCGTTGTCGGCGTCAGAGGGTGATGACGGCGAATCGGGGCACTTGGCGCTCCAGGGGATCGAGGGATCCGTGGGTTGAAAAAAGGAAGGCGCGATTCTAGCCACGCGCCATGAAAAAAGCCGACCCTGAGGCCGGCTTTTCGAGGCGCTGTGTCTTCAGCGCATCAGGCGGTTGCCAGTGCGGGGCGCGCCAGGCGCACTGCATGCATCCATGCGCGGCGCAGCACGGCCGGCGAGCGCGATTCCTCGGGAATCAGCAGGTAGCCGCGGTCACGCAGCGTGGTGCCCAGCGCGATCTGGCTGGTCAGCACAGTCAGCGGGATCGCCAGCAGCAGCGGCAGGCCAACGGGCATGAGCCAGATCAGAGCACTCGGGTCGATCATCGCGACGCCGACGGCCAGCATGGCGATCACCAGCGTCATGGGCGCCAGCTGCGAGGCAGCGACCTTCCACGGCACGGCAGCGGCTTCACGCGGGGGCGACTTCCAGTCGAGCTTGATGCCGGTGAGGGCGACCAGCACGAACAGCGAATGGGCCAGCATGCGGACCGGGGCTTGCACGATGGCAAGGCCGCTTTCCATCACCGAGCTCTTCACCAGGCCCCACGCACCGCCGTACTGGCGTTGCTCACCGCGCATCAGCACGGCAGCGATGCCCAGCACGCGCGGCAGGAACAGCAGGCACAGGGTCCAGACCCACAGGCCGGCCAGTTCGGCGGGCAGCACGCTCCAGCTCGACACGAGGCTCGAGCCGCTCAGCCACAGGGCGGTGCCCAGCGTCAGGAACGCGAGCCACAGCGGAGCCGAGACATAGGCCATGGTGCCGGTCACGAACATCGCGCGGTGCACCGGGTGGATGCCGGGCTCGGCCATCAGGCGGGCGTTCTGCAGGTTGCCCTGGCACCAGCGGCGGTCACGCTGCAGTTCGGCCAGCAGGTCCGGCGGTTGCTGTTCGTAGCTGCCGACCAGGTCGGACACCAGCCACACGTTGTAGCCGGCTCGGCGCATCAGCGCAGCTTCGACGAAGTCGTGCGACATGATGCCGCCCGACATGCCGCCGGTGCCCTTGATCGGGGCCAGCGCGCAATGCTTCATGAAGGGTTCGACGCGAATGATGGCGTTGTGGCCCCAGTAGTGCGATTCGCCCAGTTGCCAGAACTGCATGCCCAGCGTGAACAGGCGGCCCGTCACGCGGGAAGCGAATTGCTGTGCGCGGGCGTGCAGCGTGACGTGGCCGATGGCTTGCGTCGCGGTCTGGATGATGCCGGCGGTAGGGTTGGCTTCCATCAGCTTGACCATCGAGGTCAGGCAGTCGCCGCTCATCACCGAGTCGGCGTCGAGCACGACCATGTAGCGGTAGTCCTTGCCCCAGCGGCGGCAGAAGTCGGCCACGTTGCCGGCCTTGCGGTGCGTGCGGCGGGTGCGCAGGCGGTAGTACACCTCGACCTGCGGCTGGTTCGGGCTCTCGGCCAGGGCGGCGCGCAGGTCTTCCCAGGCGGCGCGCTCGGCGGCGGCGGTCTCGGGGTTGTAGCTGTCGGACAGCACGAACACGTCGAATTGCTTGGCGTGGCCGGTGGCCGCGACCGATTCGCAGGTGGCGCGCAGGCCGGCGAACACCGTGGCCACGTCCTCGTTGCAGATCGGCATGATGATCGCGGTGCGTGCCTCGGGATTCATCGGGTGGTTGACCACCTGTTTCGCCGAGAGGGCGTGCTTGTCACCGCGCACGGAAACGTAGAAGCCCATGAGCGCGGTCACGAAGCCGGTCACGACCCAGCCCGAAAGCAGGCCGTAGAGACCGATCTGGCCGTATTCGAGCCAGAGGTTGTCGTAGTCGGGTTGCACGCTGGCGAACAGCGACGACGCGATCACGGTGCTCAGCAGCGTGAGCATCATGAAAGCGAAGCGGCGCTGTGCGGCGGCGCGCTGCCAGGGTTGCTTGGCCTGCCGGGCGTCGTGGACGCCGGCTTCGGCGTCACGGCCCGCGCCGAGCTTGACCAGCGCGGCGGTGCCGAGGCTGTTCCAGAAACCGCGCCAGGGGCGGGGTGCCATGGAACCGCGGTTGACGGGGGGAGCGGTGACCGAGTTGGGATGGCGTTCTTCGCGAACCGGGCTACGGCGCGAAAAATCGGTATCGGCCAGCACGTTCAGTTGGGAGAAGTCGTTCGGCTTCATGTGATTTACCAACGTTGCTTGTCGAGGGAAGGGGTGTCGCCAATGGCAGGAAAGCGCTTGATCACGCAATCCGGCTCAGCGCCGCCAGCGCTTGCGAGCGCGGCCAGCGAATGACCCGCGGCACGGGGCCGCGAGGGGGAAAACTGCTTTTGACGCAGGCCGTCGCGCTGCTGACGCAGTGCGAAAGATGGGCTGGTGAGTGCTGTCATGCCTGTACAGGGGCAAACCCTGTGCCAGGCTGGAAAAACGCTTTCAGATCAATGACTTGGAGCGATCTGACGGTGTTTTTCGCGGGGAGAGGCTGCTGGAAGGCCTCAAAACCCCTGTTTTTGTCGCCGAATCCCGACAAGCCTTCTGGGCTGGTGGGGATAGGCCATATAAATCAACGACTTAGGTGCGTCGCTACTCGGCGACAGGGTCCCCACCCGGAGCGACAGCATCGGCCTTGAAGTGGCCCGGCGTGAGTTCGTGCTTCTGCAAAAGCCGGTAGAACTCCGTGCGGTTGCGGTCGGCCAGGCGGGCCGCGTCGGCCACGTTGCCGTCCGTCAGTTTCAGCAGGCCGACGAGGTAATCGCGCTCGAAACGCTGCTTGGCTTCGGCGTAGGTCTGGACTTCGACCGTCGGCACACGCAGCGCCCGCTGCACCAGCGCCAGCGGAATCAGCGGCGAGCTCGACAGCGCACAGACCTGCTCGACCACGTTGAACAGCTGGCGCACATTGCCCGGCCAGGCTGCTGTTGTCAGCGCCTTCAGCGCCTCGGGCGCAAAGCCCGACAGCCGCTTGCCGTACTTGGTCGACAGGCGCTGCAGGAAGTGATTGGCCAAGAGCGGAATGTCTTCGCGCCGTGCCGAAAGTGGCGGCAGCGTGAGCGTCACCACGTTCAGGCGGTAATACAGGTCTTCGCGGAACTGGCCGGCTTCCATTGCGGCGTCGAGGTCGCGGTGGGTGGCCGAGACGATGCGCACGTCGACCTCGATCGACTGGCTCGCGCCCAGCGGCCGCACCGCGCGCTCCTGCAGCACGCGCAGCAGTTTGACCTGCAGGGCAGGCGGCATGTCTCCGATTTCGTCGAGCAGCAGCGTGCCGCCGTCGGCCTGCTGGAACAGGCCCTTGTGATTGGCGTGGGCGTCGGTGAAGGCGCCCTTCATGTGGCCGAACAGTTCCGACTCGAGCAGCGCTTCCGGAATGGCGCCGCAGTTCACGGCCACGAAGGGCTTGTCGGCGCGCGCGCTGGCCTTGTGGATGGCGCGCGCCAGCAGCTCCTTGCCGGCGCCGGAGTCGCCGCGCAGCAGCACGGAAGCATCTGACTTGGCGACCATGCGCGCCTCGGCCAGCAGCTCGGCCATGCGGTTGCTGCGGCTCACGATCTCGGCGCGCCAGCTGTCGTCGCCGGCCTTGCTCGGCGTGGTGGCGGGGGCGCCGAGCGCCAGTGCCTGCGCGATCTTGTCTAGCAGCTCGCGGCCGTCGTAGGGCTTGGTGAGGTAGGTGAACACGCCCCGCGCCGTAGCCTCGACCGCGTCGGGAATGGTGCCGTGCGCGGTGAGCAGAATCACCGGCAGCGAAGGGTGGCGCTTGCGGATCTCGTCGAACAGCTGGAGGCCGTCGCGCCCGGGCAGGCGCACGTCGCTCAGCACGAGCTGCGGATGCTCGATTTCCAACTGCGTGAGCGCCGTCTCTGCAGAGGTGACGGCCGTGACCTGGTAGCCCGCCGAGCTCAGCCGCATCGAGAGCAGCCGCAGCATGTCCGGGTCGTCGTCGACCACGAGAAGACGGGCGCCAGAGGTACTCATTGGTTCGGTTTGCTTCCGGTAGGCGGCGCCGCAGGGGTGGCTGCGGCCGGGGTGGTGTTGGGCCGCGCAAAGCTGCGCTCGATGGCGCGCAGGGCTTCGATGCGGTCGTTCAGCTGGTCTATGCGGCGCTGGCTGTCGCGCAGCTGCTGCACCTGCCTGTCACGGTCGTCTTCCACGCGGCGCTGCTCTACATAGCGCGCGGCCAGGGCGCGTGCCAGCGGATGCAGGGCCTGCGCCTCGGGCGCGGGGTTGGCGATCACGCGTTGCAGCAGGCCCAGCGCGCGCGCCAGGTCGGCTGGCACGCGGGTTTGCGAGAGCAGCAGCGCCAGTTGCATCTGCGCCGTGGGCGCATCGCCGGGGTCGCCGATGCGCGCGATTTCCGTGTTCAGGTCGGCGCCGTTCAGCGGGCGCACCCTGTCGGCATACGACAGCATGGCCGCCTGCGGCCCCTGCGTCATCAATGTGAAGAGCGACGAGGCCGGCTGCGTGGCCGGGGCCTTGGGCTCGGCCTCGACCGGCATCACGCGCGGCACGACCGGGGGCGGTGGCAGCGCATCGGCCTCCGCGGGCGGCTTGGGCTGCGTGGCGCAGGCGGCCAGCAGCAGGACGAAAGGCACGGTCATCGCCCCGGCGAAGGAGGAACGGCGGACGAACGAAAAAGACATGGGTCGAAGAAAGGACGCGAGGCGGTCAGGCAGTGTTGGAGAGGGGAAGCCGGGGTGGTCAGGCCGTGCGCGGCAGTTCGATGCGAAAGCGAGCACCGGGACCGCCGGGCTGCAGAGTGATGCGGCCCCCGTGGGCTGCAATGTACTCCTGCACGATGGAAAGTCCGATGCCCGTGCCTTTCACCGTGTGCTCGGGCTGGCGTTCGCCGCGGAAGAAGGGTTCGAAGATCCGGTCGCGGTCGCCCTCGGCAATGCCGGGGCCGGCGTCGTTCACGTCGATGTGCACCGCCTCGGGCGTCCCCGACACCGCCAGGGTGATGACACCGCCCGTTACCGAAAAGCGAATGGCGTTGCTCAACAGATTGGCGATTGCGGTGCCGAGCTTGGTGCGGTCGACCGTCATTGCGATGGGCTCGCCCTCGGCGCGCACGCGCAGTCCGTGCGACTGCCACTGCAGGCGCTGGGCCTCGATCTGTTCCTCGATCAGCGGCAGCAGCTCGGTGCGTTCGCGGCGCAATTCGCGCGCCTCGAAGGCGGCGGCGTTGAAGCGCAGCAGCGCCTCGATCTGGCCCTGCAGCGCCACGGTGTTCTGCTGCAGGATCTGCGCGACTTCGAGCTGCGCCGGGTTCAGCGGCCCGGTCACGCCGTCTTCGAGCAGCGAGACGCCCTCGCGCAGCGCGGCCAGCGGCGTCTTCAGCTCGTGCGATACGTGGCGCAGGAAGCGCGCCTTGTCGGCGTCGAGCTCGGTCAGGCGCAGCCGCAGCCATTCGAGCTGCTGCGACACGCGCCGCACGTCGGCCGGGCCGCGGATGTCGATGGGCTCGTCGAGCCGGTTCTGGCCGAGGCCGACGATGGCGTGCTCCAGCCGCTTGAACGGCCGCGCCAGCCAGATGCCGAAGGCCAGCGCCAGCGACACGGCCAGCACGCTGGCGGCCACCACTTCGCGCATCAGCCGGCGGCGCGCGTTCTCGATGCGCTTGGCCAGCGCGTCGTTCTGCGTTTCGATCAAGAACTGCGCTTGCTGCGCGAGGTTGGTGTTGAGCGCGTCGAGCTCGCGGAACTGCATGGCCATCGTGCTTTCGCGGGCGAGGGCGCTGTCGGCGTTGCCGCTCATCAGGCCCTCGATCACGCCGAGCTGGGTGCGCCACATCTCGATGCCGGCGGGCGCGAGGCCGTTCTTTTCCAGCCGCTCCAGCACCTGATGCGCTTCGCGTGCTGCGTCGTCGAAGCGGCGGCGCAGCACCGCGTCGTTGAGCACCAGCGACTGGCGCCCCGCGCGCTCCATGGCCGCGCTGCGTTCGGCCAGCGACTGGGACGCGCCCGACAGGCGCAGCGCACGCGCGGCCGCGTCGCGGCTTTGCGTCATCAGTACGTCGTACTGCAGCACCGAGCGCAGCGCCACGCCAACCAGCAGCGCGGTGATCAGCAAGAAGGCAAACAGCAGGAGCTGCTGGAACGAGCCCCGTATGGAAGGTCGCTTCGCCATCAGTGGGCGAGCGCCGGCATCAACGATTCGCTCGTGACCACCTCGCCGCGCAGCGTGTAGGCCAGCGAGCGGGTGATGCGCAGATCGGTCATCTGGCCAACGAGCCTTGCGTCGCCCTCGAAGTTGACGACGCGGTTGCAGGCGGTGCGGCCCATGAGCTCGTTCGCATCCTTGCGCGAGGCGCCTTCCACCAGCACGCGCTGCGTGGTGCCGACCAGCGCCTGGCCGAAGCGCTTCACGTTGGTGTCGATCACGGCCTGCAGCGTGTGCAGGCGCGCGAGCTTCACCTCGTGCGGCGTGTCGTCATGCAGCGCGGCGGCGGGCGTGCCGGGGCGCGGGCTGAAGATGAAGCTGAAGCTGGCGTCGAACTGGCAGTCGTCGATCAGCTTCATCATCTTGTTGAAGTCGTCGTCGGTCTCGCCGGGGAAGCCGACGATGAAGTCGCTGCTCAACGCGAGTTCGGGGCGGATGGCGCGCAGCTTGCGCACCGTGCTCTTGTATTCCATGGCGGTGTAGCCGCGTTTCATCGCCATCAGGATGCGGTCGCTGCCGTGCTGTACCGGCAGGTGCAGGTGGCTCACGAGTTGCGGCACCTTCGCGTAGGCCTCGATCAGCCGCGGCGTGAACTCGTTCGGGTGGCTCGTGGTGTAGCGGATGCGCTCGATGCCGGGAATTTCTGCGACGTATTCGATCAGCAGCGCGAAGTCGGCAATTTCGGCGGTGTCGCCCATCTTGCCGCGGTAGGCATTCACGTTCTGGCCCAGCAGCGTGATCTCGCGCACGCCCTGGTCGGCCAGGCCGGCGATCTCGACCAGCACGTCGTCGAGGGGGCGGTTCACTTCCTCGCCGCGGGTGTAGGGCACCACGCAGTAGCTGCAGTACTTGGAGCAGCCTTCCATGATCGACACGAAGGCCGTCGCGCCCTCGACGCGCGCCGGCGGCAGGTGGTCGAACTTCTCGATCTCGGGGAAGCTGATGTCCACCTGCGGGCGGTTCAGGCGCTCGCGGTCGTTCAGCATCTCGGGCAGGCGGTGCAGCGTCTGCGGTCCGAACACGATGTCGACGTAGGGAGCGCGCGCGATGATGGCCTCGCCCTCCTGGCTCGCCACGCAGCCCCCCACGCCGATCTTCACGCCCTTGGCCTTCAGGTGCTTCACGCGGCCGAGGTCGGAGAACACCTTCTCCTGCGCCTTCTCGCGCACCGAGCAGGTGTTGAACAGGATGAGGTCGGCCTCGTCCACGTTCTGCGTGGGCTCGTAGCCCTGGGCTGCGTTGAGCACGTCGGCCATCTTGTCCGAGTCGTACTCGTTCATCTGGCAGCCGAAGGTCTTGATGAATACTTTTTTCATGGGGAACTCTCTCTGCCCTCCGTGGGTGGAGGGCTGCAGGTGCGCGCGGCGCGCCGCTGCGTTATTGCGTGTTGACGGTGTCGTTCGAGGTGAACGGCCAGATGTTCAGGAGCGGCTTGTCCAGCGACTCGCGGCTGGCCATGGCTTCGTCTGGCGTGAGGATCCAGATCTCGCGCAGCAGTCCGGCGGCGTCGCGCGTGTAGTTGACGAGGTACTTCTGGCCGACGATGGCACCGGGCATCACCAGCATGTTCTGGCCGCTGCGGATGCGCGCGCCGGCGCCCAGGCGGTCGGGCTTGCCGTCGAGTTCGACCTCGGGCGCGTTGGTGACCATGAATTTGCCGCGCAAAGTGCCGATAGGGAAAGTGCGACCGCCAACGAGCGATTCGTTCTGGGTCTGCGGCCGGGGCACTTCGTCCTGGGCGCTGGCGGTGAGCGGGAAAAGGCCTGCAGCAGCAATGGCTGCTGTGCAAACTGCTATGAAAGTGAGAGCATTCGTGATTGTCTTGCAGCGGTTCATGGGGTTTATCCAGAGGCTGTGGAGCGGCGATTTTAGCGAGGGGGTGTGGTTCTCTCGCGCCGGCCACAGTCAGTTATGCGGGGCTTTGGGTTGACCTGCTTTACATTTCTTTACAGGCCCCGTGAACACCGAGAGTCAGCCGCTGATCCAATAGTCGCTGTCAGCCCAAAGTGCACAAAGAACCCATGAAGAAAAATGTCGCGGTCGCCCTTGCGGGCGTGTTGATCGTAGCCGTCGCAGGCGGGTGGTGGAGCATGTCCGGCGACAAGTCCGCCACAAAGAGTGCCAAGGCCCCGACAGCCAACGGCGGCGCAGCTTCCGGCGGCGGTGCTCCTGCGCTCGTAACGCTGGCCACGGCGCAGAAGCAGGACGTGCCGGTGACCGTGCAGGTCAACGGCAGCGTGGTGTCCCTCAACAGCGTCGACCTGCGCCCGCAGGTGACCAACACGGTGAGCGCGGTGCACGTGAAGGAAGGCCAGTTCGTCAAGTCCGGCCAGCTGCTCTTCACGCTCGACGACCGCAACGACCAGGCCAATCTCGCCCGCGCCCGTGCACAGCAGCAAAAGGATGAGGCCACCATGGCCGACCTCGAGCGCCAGTACAAGCGCAGCCAGGACCTGGTGGCGCAGAACTTCATCGCCAAGAGCGCTGCCGACGCCACGCTCTCGCAGCTCGAGGCACAGCGCGCCGCCGTGGCCGCCGACCGCGCGGCCGTGCAGTCGGCGCAGGTGGCGCTGGGCTATGCGACGCTGCGCGCGCCCATTGCGGGGCGCATCGGCGCCGTCAACATCTATCCAGGCACGCTGGTGCAGCCGACGCTGTCGCTGGTCACCATCACGCAGCTCGACCCGATCGCCGTGAGCTTCCCGGTGCCCGAAGGCAACCTGCAAGACCTGCTGGAGGCCGCGCGCTCGCGTTCGAAGGTCGAAGCCGTCGTCACCGGCGGCAAGGCGCCGCTGAGCGGCACGCTCGACTTCGTCGACAACACCGTCGATCCGCAGATCGGCACCGTGCGCGCCAAGGCCGTGTTCGCCAACGCCGACCAGAGCCTGTGGCCGGGCCAGTTCGTCGGCACGCGCATCACGGTGCGCACGCTCAATGGCGTCACCGTTGTGCCGGCCGCGGCGCTGATGATGCTGTCCGAGGGCACTTCGCTCTATGTGGTCGACGAGGGCAAGACCGCCACGCGCCGCAAGGTGAAGACGCTGCACACCTTCGGCACCAAGGTCGCGGTCAGCGGCGTGGAGCCAGGCGAGCAGGTGGTGATCGAAGGCAGCCAGAACGTGCGCCCGGGCGGCAAGGTTCGTGTTGACGTCAAGGCACCGGGTGCGCCCGCCGAGCCTGCAGCGCCCGCCAATGGCACCACCGGCGTCACGCCGGGCAGTGCAGCGTCTTCCGACGGCGCCGACATCAAGCCGCCGAAGCAGGAACGCGCATGAACATTTCGGAGCTCTGCATCCGTCGTCCTGCGATGACGGTGCTGCTGTCTGCGGCCGTGGTGGTCATCGGCATCTTTGCGTACTTCAGCATCCCCGTGGCCGCGCTGCCGAGCTACAACACGCCGGTCATCAACGTCAACGCGCAGCTGCCGGGCGCGAGCCCGGACACCATGGCATCGTCGGTGGCGCTGCCACTCGAAAAGCAGTTCTCGACCATCCCGGGCCTGCAGACCATCAGCTCGGTGAACACGCAGGGCGTGACCTCGCTCACGCTCGAGTTCGTGAGCAGCCGCGATATCGACGCCGCCGCCGTCGATGTGCAGGCCGCGCTGCTGCGTGCCCAGCGCCAGCTGCCGCAAGAGCTCACGCAGCTGCCCTCGTACCGCAAGGTGAACCCGGCCGATGCGCCGGTGCTGTTCATCGCGCTGATCTCGCCGTCGATGAACCCGTCGGAGCTCAACGACTACGCCGAGAACCTGATCTCGCCCACGCTCTCGACCATCGACGGCGTGGCGCAGGTGGGCGTGTATGGCCGCAAGGCTTTTGCGGTGCGCATCAAGGCCAACGCCGACCTGCTCAACGCGCGCAACATCACGCTCGACGAACTCGCCAAGGCGGTGAACTCGGCGAATGCCAACACGCCGGTCGGCGTGCTCGACGGCCCGCGCCAGACGCTCACCATCCAGGCCAACCGCCAGCTCATGAAGGCGGCCGACTTCGCCAAGCTGATCGTCGGCCAGCGCAACGGCGCACCGGTGCGGCTCGACGAGGTGGCGACCATCGAGGACAGCTTCGAGTCGGTCAAGACCGCCAGCAGCTTCAACGGGCAGGACTCGATTTCGCTCGCCGTGCAGCGCCAGCCCAACGCCAACACCGTGCAGGTGGTGGACGCGGTGCGCGCGCTCATCCCGCGCTTCAAGGCCGAGCTGCCGCAGTCGGTGGAAATCCAGATGGTGAACGACCGCTCGCTGTCGATCCGCGAGGCCGTGCACGACGTGCAGCTCACGCTGCTGGGCACCATCGCGCTGGTGGTGCTGGTGATCTTCCTGTTTTTGCACCGGCTGGTGGCCACGCTGATTCCGGCTGCGACCATCCCGATTTCGCTGATCGGCGCGGTGGCGCTGCTCTACGCCTTCGGCTACAGCCTCGACAACATCTCGCTGCTCGGCATCACGCTGGCTGTGGGCCTGGTGGTGGACGATGCCATCGTGGTGCTCGAAAACATCATGCGCTACGTCGAGAAGGGCATGGACCCGTTCGCGGCGGCGCTGCGCGGCGCGCGCGAGGTGGGCTTCACCATCGTGTCGATTTCGATCTCGCTGGTGGCCGTGTTCATCCCGATCTTCTTCATGCCGGGCGTGATCGGCCTGCTGTTCCACGAGTTCGCGGTGGTGGTGGCGCTGGCGGTGCTGGTGTCGGCCGTGGTGTCGCTCACGCTGGTGCCGATGCTCGCGAGTCGCCTGCTCAAGCAGGTGCCGCGCAAGGAGGGCGCGCTCGACCACGAAGAAGAACACCCCGAGCCGGGCACTGCCATCGGCCGCGCATTCGAGCGCGGCTACCGCGCGGTGCACGGCGGCTACATGCGCACGCTCGACTGGACGCTGGGGCATCGCAAGGTGATGCTGATGATGGCGGCGCTGACCTTCGTCATCACGGGCTGGCTGTTCGCGACCATCCCGAAGGGCTTCTTCCCAGAAGAAGACATCGGCCAGATCCAGATCACGACCGAGGCGGCCGAAGACATTTCATTCACCGCCATGAAGGCGCTGCAGGACCGCGTGGCCGCAACGCTCAAGGACGACCCGAGCGTCGACTACGTGAGTTCCTTCGTCGGCGTCGGCGGACCTACGGCCACACAGAACTCCGGCCGGCTGTTCGCGGTGCTCAAGCCGCGCAGCGAGCGCCCGCAGATGGCGAAGGTGCTCGAGTCGCTGCGCCAGCGCTTCCGCGAGATCCCGGGCATCGCCGTCTACATGCAGCCGGTGCAGAACCTGCGCCTGGGCGGCCGCCAGAGCAAGGCGCGCTTCCAGTACACGCTGCAGAGCGTGAACGCGGGCGAGATGGTGCCCTGGTCTACCAAGCTCATGGAGCGCATGCGGGCTGATGCGGCCTTCCGCGACGTGACCAGCGATTCGCAGAACCGCGGCCTGCAGGCCACGCTCGACATTGACCGCGACAAGGCCGGCGTGCTCGGCGTGGCGGTAGGCGACCTGCGCACCGCGCTCTACAACGCGTACGGCGACCGGCAGATCGGCAGCATCTACGGTTCGAGCAACACCTACCAGGTGATCCTCTCGGCCGCCGACAACGACCGCCAGTTCGAGGAAGACGTCTCGCGCCTGTCGGTGCGCAGCACCACGGGCAGGCTGGTGCCGCTGTCGGCCTTCTCGACTGTCAAGCGCACGGTGGGGCCGACTTCGGTCAACCACCAGGGCCAGCTGCAGGCGGTGACGGTGTCGTTCAACCTCGCGCCCGACGTGCCGCTGGGCAACGCGACCGCGAAGATCGACCAGTTCAAGGACGAGCTGAAGATGCCGCAGTCGATCATCACCACCTACGGCGGCGATGCGGCGGTGTTCCAGAGTTCGCAGTCGAGCCAGGCCGTGCTGCTGGTGCTGGCGGTGCTCGTCATCTACGTGCTGCTGGGCGTGCTGTACGAGAGCTACATCCACCCGCTGACGATTCTGGCGGGGCTGCCTTCGGCGGCAGTGGGGGCGCTGATCTCGCTGAAGCTCTTCGGCTTCGACCTGACGCTGATCGCGACCATCGGCATCCTGCTGCTGATCGGCATCGTGAAGAAGAACGCGATCATGATGATCGACTTCGCGCTCGACGCGCAGCGCACCGAGGGCATGCAGCCGGTGGACGCGATCCGCGAGGCCTGCCGCCTGCGGTTCCGCCCGATCCTGATGACCACGCTGGCCGCGCTGATGGGTGCACTGCCGCTGGCGCTGGGCCTGGGCGCCGGCGCCGAACTGCGCCAGCCGCTGGGCGTGGCCGTGGTGGGCGGGCTGATCTTCTCGCAGGTGATCACGCTGTACATCACGCCAGCCATCTACCTGGCGCTGGACCGCTACAGCGGCACGGGACCGATGGTCGATCTGCCGGGAGAGGCCAAGGCCGAAGCTGCAGCGGGCGGTCACGCCGCCTCGCACGCCTGACGGCGATCCAAAAGATGCCGGATGGTCATGAGCGTGAGCCACCCGGCCAGAAAGGACTTTGGCAGTCCTGCGAAACGTCACACCCGGGCCATCGCCAAT
The DNA here is from genome assembly GCF_059416325.1 of Variovorax sp. GW821-FHT09D05. Lineage (NCBI taxonomy): Bacteria > Pseudomonadati > Pseudomonadota > Betaproteobacteria > Burkholderiales > Comamonadaceae > Variovorax > Variovorax sp. GW821-FHT09D05. The sequence goes on from NZ_JBWKOZ010000015.1 coordinate 113,869, forward strand.
TGAAGGCGGGCCTCTTCTTCAACGGCTCCTCCCGTTCCCTCCTCCGCTCTTCCCATCCATGTGTGTGACGGGGTGAATGATGGCGATGGGGGAAGGGCTCGACGGTATCCAGCGATACAGGAAGTGGGCTTTTTTCTTATGGTGACGCATCGCGGAAACGCCGCAAGGCCGGCGCATTCGGGATGCTGACCTGCCGGGCCCGCGTTTCAATGAGCCCGTGTCCCGCCAGCGCATTCAACGTGCGGGTGACGGTGACGCGGCTCAATGCCGTCATGGCGCCGATCTGCTCATGCGTCAGATCGACGGTGAGTTGTTTCGATGCCTGCGCCGATGGCAGGCGTGCCACACGCAGCAGCAAATCGATGACCCGCTCCTTGGGCGCCGCCGAGGCCACCCCGGCAAGCTTGGCGACGATCATGTGATTCTTGAAGCCGAGCAGCTGGATCAATGAGGTCGCGAGTTCGGGAAGCTCCGAAAATTGCTGCGCGACATCCGCCGGGCGATAGCGGCTGAGAATGGCCGGCGCGACCGCCCGGGTTGTCGTGGGCCGAGGACTGTCGGCAAACGCGGGGCCTTCGCCAAAAATCGCACCCGGTCCGAAGATCTCGAGCAGGAACTCCGAGCCGTTGCTTCGCTGGATCGTGGAGTGAACGAACCCCGATCGCAAAAGATAGAAGTAGTCGTGCCGTTCGCCTTCGCGCGCAATGGTGTCGCCGGCCTCCAGGGTGACGAAGCTTCCCAGATGCGTGGCGTCGGTCCACGGAGCAGACAGCGTCTGGGATGCATCCCAACTGGCGTACGCCGAGGGGGGCGAATTTGTTCTTTTCATGGGAGCGTCTTGCCCGGGTCGGAGAAAGGCAAGCGGCCCATCGTGCCGTCGCGCTAGGTCGTGGGCTCATCGAGCGGCGTGTCCGCCGCCAGGTGGGCGGTATCGCTCCAGCCCACAAGGCTGAAACCTTCCGGCGTCCACAGCATGCGGTTGATGGCTGCATTGCCCAGCTGCCAGGTGCGTGGCGCCTGCAGCTCCTGGCGGGTGGCTGCGCGGTAGAGCACGTCCATCACGCCGCCGTGTGCAACCAGCACGACCAGCTCGCCCGGATGTCGTGCCGCCAGCTCGGAGGCCACGCCTGTCACTCGGTCGCGGAACACCAGCAGGCTCTCGCCGCCGTCGGGTTCGAACTCGGGGTCGCGCTCGCGCCAGAGCTTGGCCTGCACCGGCAGCGTGGCTTCGATCTCGGCGAAGCTCAGGCCCTCGAAATGCCCGAAGGCACGCTCGCGCAGGCGCGGCTCGGGCTGCACGGCCAGGCCATGGGGCTTGGCGATTTCTTCTGCGGTCTGCCAGGCGCGCGAGAGGTCGCTGGCGTAGACGACACCAATCGGCTCGTCGGCCAGCGCACCACCGGCGCGCCGCGCCTGCCAGAGTCCGGTCTCGTTGAGCCCGATGTCGAGCTGGCCCTGGATGCGGGTGTCGACGTTCCAGGCGGTTTCGCCGTGGCGAACGGCGATCAGGCGGGTGGCTTCTTCCATTCGCGGGATTCTAGAAGCGCTACTTTTTGGCCGTTGACAGCTCGATGTTGACCCGGCGCTCGCCCTGCGGCGGGTTCGGGAAGCCCTGCAGCGCGGCCTGGAACATCACCGGCAGGATCGCCGCACTCGAGGTGTAGGGACCATCGTTGCGGGCGCGGGTCTCGTAGACCACGCGGTTGGAGCCCACCTCGCGCAGCACCACGCTCACTTCGCGCTCATACCAGGGGTTGGCTGGCGGCGCGAACGCCGGGCCGCCATACCAGCCGCCGCCGTACCAGCGCCGGCCGTAGTAGCCATAGCCGCCGTAGCCATAACCCCAGGGGCCGTTGTAGAGCCACGGATCGGCCCAGGGCGAGAGGCCGGCCGTCACGCGCGCGCCGATCTGCGCGGTGTACTGGGGCTTGGCGTCGTCGCGGCGCATGCCGACTTTGTCGAGCGCCGCGGCGGCCATGGCTTCGAGCGATTCCTGCCGCGCGCCGTCGGCCTGCTGCGAGGGCAGGCGGTCGAAGCGGTAGGTGGCTCCGGGCGCCACGGTGCCGGGGGAGGCAAAGCTCTTGACGTCGCTGTCGACCACCCAGGAGGTGGCGCAACCTGTCAGGCTTGCTGCAAGAAGAAGAGCAGAGAACGCAAGTTTCATGAGGGTCTCCGGGCACAAAGCCCAAAATTCCCCTGGGTTGCCCGGTCAGCCCTGGACGATGCGCAGGGCGGCAGGTGCCTGGGAGAGCAGATCGAAGGAGGGGGTGTCGAAGGCCTTGTCGCCGTCGTCATCCGCCACGCCCGTCGCCTTCAGACCCTTGAAGTCGTGCCGCGTTCCGTCGAGCAGGTGCGAAGGCACCACGTTCTGCAGCGCGGTGAACATGTTCTCCACGCGGCCGGGGTACTTCTTGTCCCACTCGCGCAGCATTTCGCCGACCTGCTTGCGCTGCAGGTTTTCCTGGCTGCCGCACAGCGTGCACGGAATGATCGGGAACTCGCGGTGCTGGGCCCAGCGCACCGTGTCTTTTTCGGCCACGTAGGCCAGCGGGCGGATCACGATGTGCTTGCCGTCGTCGCTCACCAGCTTGGGCGGCATGCTCTTGAGCTTGCCGGCAAAGAACATGTTGAGGAAGAAGGTCTGCAGCATGTCGTCGCGGTGGTGGCCCAGCGCGACCTTGGTGGCGCCCAGCTCGTCGGCCACGCGGTACAGGATGCCGCGGCGCAGCCGGCTGCACAGGCCGCAGGTGGTCTTGCCCTCCGGGATCACGCGCTTGACGATGCTGTAGGTGTCCTGGTTCTCGATGTGGAAGTCCACGCCCAGGTCGCTCAGGTACTTGGGCAACACCTCTTCGGGAAAGCCGGGCTGCTTCTGGTCGAGGTTGACCGCGACGATGTCGAAGTGAATCGGCGCGCGCGCCTTCAGCTTGAGCAGGATGTCGAGCAGCGCGTAGCTGTCTTTGCCACCCGATACGCACACCATGACCTTGTCGCCCTCTTCGATCATGTTGTAGTCGACGATGGCCTGCCCGACCTGGCGGCACAGGCGCTTTTCGAGCTTGTGCGTTTCGCGCTCGATCTTCAGGGAATTGGCAGTGGCGTCGGCGGCGGCGGGCGCCTCGTCGATCCAGACGGCGTTCATGGGCAGGCTACTTCGGGGAGTCGGGGGAAGGGGGTGATTGTCCCCGATCCCCATTCCACACGCTACGCGGCGGGAAAGGCGGTGCGCATCGCCTCGACGAAGAGCCGCAGCTTCGCCGGGTAGAAGCGCGCGTACGGGTACGCCAGGTACACCGGCGCGGGCGTCCCGCGCCACCGCGGCACCAGATGCAGCAGCCGGCCCGCGGCGATCTCCTCGGTCAGCATCCATGTCGACGACACGCCTGCGCCCAGGCCCAGCACGACGGCGCTGCGCAGGGCGTAGAGGCTGTCGGTGATCAGGCGCGGGCGGATCGGCACGCGGCACACCTCGCCGGTGGTCTCGTGCGTCAGCACGACCTCGGTGCGGTAGAAGTTGCGCGCGGCCAGCCAGGGCAGGGCTTCCAGCTCGCGGGGGTGGGTGGGCACTGCGGCCGCACCCTCGAAAAGAGAAGGCGCGGCAATCGCGATGCGCGGCACCTCGGACAGCCGGATCGCCACCACGGCCGGGTCAGTCACTTCGCCGACGCGAATCGCACAGTCGACGCCCTCGGCGATGAAGTCGGGCGTCTGGTCGTGCGGGCTGTCGTGCAGCAGCCATTCGACCGTCACCTGCGGATGGCGCTGCAGGTACCCGGCCAGCGGGCCGACCAGCAACTGCTGCCCGAAGGCATGCGGCGCCACCACGCGCAACCGGCCCTCGGGCTGGTCGCCGACGCCGCGCAGCTCGGCCTCGAAGGCGCCCCAGCTCTGGATCAGCTCCTTGGCGCGGTCGAAGCAGCGCTCGCCGTCCTCCGTGAGCTTCATCGCGTGCGTGGAGCGCTGCAGCAGCCGCACGCCCAGCGAGCGCTCGAGCGCCTGCAGGCGGCGGCTCACGGTGGGCTGGGTGGTGCCCATCTGCGTGGCTGCGGCCGACAGGCTGCCGGCCTCGACGATGCGCACGAAGGTCTGCATCAGCTCGATGCGGTCGGCGGGAGCGGGCTTTTCCATACGTCAAGCGTATATCAATTGTTCGACCCGGGAGGCTACCTTTGACCGCCACCGCCCTGCAAACTCCGGCCCTTGCTTCTGGTTCTAAGGGTTAACACCATGTCTTCCATTCAATCAACGCATGAGCGACTGTCCGGCTCGCTGATCCTGCTGCTGGCCGCCAGCGCCGGCTTCGGTGTCGCGGCGCTCTACTACAGCCAGCCCATGCTGGGCGTGCTCGGGCCCGACATCGGCGCCTCGGCGCGTTCCGTGGGCTTCGTGCCCACGCTCACGCAGCTGGGCTACGCGCTCGGCATCCTGCTGCTCGCCCCGCTGGGCGACCGCTTCGACCGCCGCCGCATCATCCTCGTCAAGGCAACGGTGCTGGTGCTGGCGCTGCTCGGTGCAGCTTTTTCGCCCTCGGTCGGCCCGCTGCTGGCGGCCAGCCTCGTCATCGGCCTTGCCGCCACCATGGCGCAGGACGTGGTGCCGGCCGCCGCCACGCTGGCGCCCGAGGCGCACCGCGGCAAGATCGTCGGCACGGTGATGACGGGGTTGCTGCTGGGCATCCTGCTGTCGCGCGTGCTCAGCGGCTTCGTGGCCGAGCACTTCGGCTGGCGCACGATGTTCATGGTCGCGGCGGCCAGCATTGCGTTCATTGGCGTTGCCGCGGCGCGCGGCCTGCCGCACCTGCGCCCGACCACACAGCTGGGCTACGGCGCGCTGCTGGGCTCGCTGGCGGATCTGTGGAACCGCCACAGCGCGCTGCGCCGCGCCGCCTTTGCGCAGGCCCTGCTGTCGGTGGGTTTCAGCGCCTTCTGGTCGACGCTGGCCGTCATGCTGCACGGCGCGCCCTTTCATCTGGGCAGCGCGGCTGCCGGCGCCTTCGGCCTGGCCGGTGCGGCGGGTGCGCTGGCCGCGCCGCTGGCCGGGCGCCTGGCGGACCGCCGCGGTCCCGAGCTGGTGATCCGCATGGGCGCCGTGCTGGTCGTGGTGTCGTTCGCGGCCATGCTGTTTGCACCGCTGATGGCGCCTGCCGCTCGGCTGGGGCTGATCGTGGCCAGCGCCATCGGCTTCGACTTCGGGCTGCAGGCCGCGTTGATCGCGCACCAGACCGTGGTCTACGGCATCGACCCCGGTGCGCGCAGCCGGCTCAATGCGGTGTTCTTCACCGGCGTGTTCATCGGCATGGCCACGGGTTCCGCGCTCGGCGCCCTGGTGCTGGCGCAGTGGGGCTGGTCGGCCGTGGCCTTGCTGGGGGCGGTGTCGGGGCTGGGTGCGCTTGCCGTGCGGATGTGGCCCGTGGCCGTCAAGCCTGCCGTGGCTTGTGGTTCAGCAGCCTGAAGGGCTGTTGCTCACCACTCGCCTGCTTCCATGCGGATCGCCACTTCGCAGTCGTCGAAGATTTCGAGCTTGGCGATCTTCACGCGCACGCCCACCACGCCGGGCAGCTGCAGCAGGCGCTGCACCAGCTTGCCGATCAGGCTTTCGAGCAGGTTGACGTGCTCGGCGGTGCACTCTTCGATGATGATGCGGCGCACCTTGCGGTAGTCGAGCACGTGGAAGATGTCGTCGTCCTGCGGCAGCAGCGGCTGCGGGCCGAGGTTGAGTTCGGCATCGACCAGGATCGGTTGCGGCGCCGTCTTCTCCTGCTCGAGGATGCCCAGGTTGGCGTCGAAGCGCAGGCCCTGGAGGGTGAGTGTCTGGTGGCCTTGCGAGGGAGTGGACATGGTGGTGCTCACATGAGCGAGAAATCGCGCTCGAATTTCATCAGGTGCTGGCCGCCGTCCACCAGCAGCGTGGTGCCGGTGATCGAGCGGTTCTCCAGCGCGAACTTCACCGTGGCGACCACGTCATCCGGCGTGGAAGAGCGGCCCAGCGGCGACAGTTTGTGCAATTGCGCGAACTTGTCGTCGTCCAGCATGTGGCTCGCCAGCGTGAGGCCGGGCGCCACGCCCACCACGCGCACGCGAGGCGCGAGGGCCAGTGCCAGCATCGGCGTAGCGGCTTCGAGCGCGGCCTTCGACAGCGTGTAGCTCAGGAAGTCGGGGTTCGGGTTCCACAACTTCTGGTCGAGCAGATGGACAACCGCGCCTTGCGCGTCGCGCGCCGTCACGTGTTCATGCAGCGCCTGCGCCAGCAGGATGGCCGCGCCGGTGTTGCTGCGCGCATGGCGTTCCATGAGCGCATAGCCGAAGGTGGCGGCTTCGTCGTGCTCGAACAGCGCTGCGCTGTGCACCACGGCGTCGACGCTGCGAAAGCGCGCGACCACGCGGGGCAGCAGGGCGCGCGTGGCCTGTTCGTCTTCGAGGTCGGCGGCGAACAGGGCCGAGTCGCCCGAGAGCGCGGCGCAGTCGGCCACCGTCTGCTCGGCCTCGTCCAGCGAACTCCGGTAGTGCACCGCCACTTGCCAGCCGCCTGCGGCAAGCCCCAGCGCGATCTCGCGGCCCAGCCTGCGGCCTGCGCCCGTGACGAGAACGGTGCGGCGGGAGGCAGGGGCTTGGGAAACGGGGCTCATGCGGGGGAGGGAGAATGGCGCTGTGACGACAAAGACGACCCCCAGCAGTTTACCTACCGCCCTCGACCACCTCATCGCGCGTTCCGTCGAGCGCGCGGGTGGATGGATCGGGTTCGACCGCTTCATGGCACTCGCGTTGTATGCGCCCGGCTTGGGCTACTACGCCAACACTTCCGCCAAGTTCGGGCACATGCCTTCTTCGGGCAGCGACTTCGTGACGGCGCCGGAACTCACGCCGATGTTCGGGCAGACCCTGGCAGCTCAGGTGGCCGAGGCGCTGGAGAAGACGGGGACCGACACGGTGTGGGAATTCGGTGCAGGCTCTGGTGCATTGGCGGTTCAGCTGCTGCATGCGCTCGACGAGATGGGGCGCAGCGATGTGCGCTATCGCATCGTCGATCTGTCCGGCACGTTGCGGGAGCGGCAGCAGCAGGCGCTGGTGCGGTATGCGGATCGTGTCGAGTGGCTGAGCGAACTGCCTGAGTCGATGGAAGGCGTGGTGGTCGGAAACGAAGTGCTCGATGCGATGCCTGTGCAATTGCTGGCGCGTGTGGGCGGGCAGTGGTTCGAACGCGGCGTGGTGCGCAATGCGAGCGACGACGGTTGGGCATGGGCGGACCGTTCCACCGAACTTCGCCCGCCGATCGAAGTGCCCGGCGGGCACGACTACCTCACCGAGATTCATCCGCAGGCTCGGGCATTCATTGCCACGCTGGCGGATCGGCTCGGGAAGGGCGCGGCTTTTCTTATCGATTACGGTTTTCCCGAGGCCGAGTACTACCACCCGCAGCGGCATATGGGCACGGTGATGTGCCACCGGGCGCACCAGGCTGATGGCGATCCGCTGTCCGATGTGGGCTACAAGGACATCACTGCGCATGTCGACTTCACTGGTATTGCGCTGGCTGGGCAGGACGCGGGGCTTGAGGTGCTGGGCTATACGAGTCAGGCGCGGTTTCTGCTGAACTGTGGGTTGCTGGCTCGGATGGAAGCCGGGTCTGTTGCCGAGCGGGCGATGGCTGCGCGGTTGATTCATGAGCATGAGATGGGGGAACTCTTCAAGGTTGTCGGGTTTGCTGTTGGGGGGGCTTGGGATGCGATGGGGTTTGTTGATGGGGATCGCAGTCATACGCTTTGAGTGACTGTGGTTGTTTGTTTTTCCGAGGCCGGGACTCGCCCCGGCGGGCGACCTGCTTTTCTTTGCTTCGCCAAAGAAAAGTAGGCAAAAGAAAGGCGACCCCACTGTCTGCGACCCTTCGCTTCGCTACGGGCAACCTGCGGTGCTCGCGTTTCGCGGGGTCTCGCCCAAACTCGCTTCGCTCAGACAAGGGCGAGCCCTGATCCG
>NZ_JBWKOZ010000016.1:0-121822 GCF_059416325.1 Variovorax sp. GW821-FHT09D05
CCTTTTCTTTGCTTACTTTCTTTTGGCGAAGCAAAAGAAAGTGAGTCGGCCGCCGGGCCGAGACCCGGCCCCGGAAAATAAACAAAGCAATAGTGCCCATATCGCCCCGAAGAAAGTGGGCAAGCCAAGCAACGGCACAATACCCAAGCCCCGTGCGGCAGCGCAACGGCCAGCGCCCGCAACCCTCCCCCTGGAGACCAAGACCATGAAAGCAACCTGGAACGGCGTCACCATCGCCGAAAGCGACGACACCGTGCTCGTCGAAGGCAACCACTATTTCCCGATGAGTTCGCTCAATCGCGACGCAGTCACCTTCAGCAACCACAAGACCACCTGCCCCTGGAAGGGCACCGCAAGCTACTACTCGCTGCTGGTCAACGGCGAACTCAACACCGACGCCGCCTGGTACTACGCCGACCCGAAGCCCGAAGCCGAAGAGATCCGCGACCGCGTCGCGTTCTGGAAGGACGTGAAGGTCAGCGCGCAGTGACCACGGCCGCTTTCACTCCCCCGTTCATCGCCCCCGCCGAGCTGCCTGCCGCATTGCGCGATCAAGGCTATGCGGTGCTCAGCCCGCAGGGCGTCGGCGAATGGCTCGGCGTTCCGCTCGCGCAGCTGAATGCACTGCACGCGGACTGGAACGATCTCCCGCCCGACGAATACCTGAAGGACGGCGGCCGCTACCGCACGCGGCGCCATGCCTGCTTCACCGTCGAAGCCGACGACCATGCCACGCTGGCGCAAGTGCCGCATCGCGCGCACTGGCAGCCGGTCGAATACAACGCCCTGCACGGGGGCATGCAGCGCTGGTTCGCGCCGATGCTCGAGGCCACCGTGGCGCAACCCGTGTGGCAGCGGCTGCTGCAGCAGCTCGGCAAGGCCAGCAGCGACATGCGTGGTGCGCCGCAGCGCTGGTACGTGGAAGCGCACCAGTTCCGCATCGACACCGCCGGTGGCATCGGCCGCCCGACGCCCGAGGGCGCGCACCGCGATGGTGTGGATCTCGTGGCCGTGGCACTGGTCGGCCGGCACGGCATCAAGGGCGGAGAGACGCGTGTGTTCGAAGCCAACGGCCGCCGCGGCGAGCGCTTCACCATGACCGAGCCTTGGACCCTGCTGGTGCTCGACGATGCGCGCGTGATCCACGAATCGACGCCGATCCAGCCGCTGGAAGAGGGCGGCGAAGGCTGGCGCGACACGCTTGTGATCACCTGCCGCGCCAAGGGTTTCCAGGGGGGCTGAAGTCGCGCGGCGGTGCAGTGCGCCGTCGCTGGCACGAGTCCTACAGTCCGTCCGCGGAACAGCGGTTAAATTCGGGGCCCGGCTCCATGTGGGCCGTGTCTGTCTGCGAACGAAAGCGAGGTCCCGCCATGTTCAATCACATCCTGGTTCCGATCGACGGCTCCGAAACTTCCATGCTCGCCGTCAGCAAGGCCAGCGGCCTCGCGCTGGCTTTCGGTAGCCGCATCACGCTCATTCACGTGATCGACAACTACCCCTTCATCGGCGTGGGCGCGGACTATGCGCTCGGCCAGAACGAATACCTCGCAGCAGCCACGGCCAGCGCCAACGCGGCGCTCGCACGCGGCGTAGCTGCCCTGGCGGCCGAAGGCCTGCACAGCGACCAGCGCGTGATCGACGGCCATGTGGTGCACGAAGGCATCGTCGATACGGCCATCGCCATCGCGGCCGACCTGATCGTGATGGGCTCGCATGGCCGCAGCGGTATCGAAAAACTGCTGCTAGGCAGCGTGACGCAGCGCGTGCTGCAGGACGCCAACATGCCCGTGCTGGTCGTCAAGGGCGGCTGACTGATTGGTCAGGAAACGACGGCGAAATCGGGCGGCCGTTTGAAGTAAAGCTCCTGCTGCGTCACTGGGTGCACGAACCCCAGCTCGCTCGCATGCAACAGCAGCCGTGGCGCGCGTGCCTGCAGGGCGGCATCGCCATACAGCGCATCGCCAAGAATTGGATGCCCGATCGACAGCAGGTGCACGCGCAGCTGATGTGAACGGCCGGTCAGTGGCTCCAGCAGCACATGGGTCGCGGCAGGCTCGCCGGGCAGCAATGAAATCGCCTTCCATCGCGTGACGCTGGGCTTGCCCGCCGGGTCGGTCTTCTGCAGCGGCCTGCGCGGCCAGTCGGCCATCAGCGGTGCGTCGATCAGCGACCAGTCTTCCAGCAGCGGCATCGCGCCATCGACGATGGCTTCGTAGCGCTTGTGTACCCGGCGCTCGGCAAAGGCCGCGCTCAGCGCACGCTGCATTTCGATGCCGCGTGCCATCACCACCAGCCCGCTCGTGGCCATGTCGAGCCGGTGCACGATCAGCGCGTCGGGCCACTGCCGCATGGCGCGTGCGCTCAGGCAGTCCTGCTTGTCCTCGCCACGGCCGGGCACGCAGAGCAGGCCGGCGGGCTTGTCGAGCACCAGCAGGTGCGGGTCTTCGTGAACGGGTTGCAGGAGCGGCGGCGCGGTCGTCATGGATGCCGCAGAGTGTAGAGAGCACGATGGCGGCCCGTTCCCGCGTTCCCGGCCCCTCATGCCCCGCTCATCCGGCCTCGGCTATCCTTGAGCGAATGTCCGGCCCCGCCCCAGCCTCCGTTCCCTCTTCTCCCCCCAGCTTTTCCGACCTGACGCGCGAACGCCCGTTCATGCAGATGTGGACGGCGCGCCTGTTCGGCACCGCCGCCTCGCAGATGCTGCTGGTGGCCATCGGCTGGCACATGTACGAGCTCACCAGCAGCGCCTGGGACCTGGGCCTCGTCGGCCTCTACCAGTTCGTGCCCGCGCTGCTGCTGGCGCTGCTGGCCGGCCACGTCGTCGACCGCCACCACCGCGGGCGCATCGTGGCGGCCTGTTTCGCGGTACAGGGGCTGGTGGCGCTCGTGCTGCTGCTGGCGGTGCTGGAAAAGCATGATTCGCGCGGCCTGCTGCTGGGCCTGTCCCTGGTGCTGGGCGCCGTGCGGGCTTTCCAGATGCCGGCGCAGCAGGCGCTGACGCCGCTGCTGGTGCCGCCCACCATGTTGTCTCGCGCGATGGCCTTCAGCTCGGCGGGCATGCAGGGCGCGATCATCGGCGGGCCGGCCCTCGGTGGGCTGCTGTTCGTGGCGGGCATGGCGGTGGTCTACGGCGCCAGCGTGGCCTTCTTTGTCGTCGCCTGCGCGCTGGTGCTGCGGCTTCGCTATGCCTACACGCCGGCCGCGCGCGAGCCGGTGACGCTGGCCACCGTGTTCGCGGGCGTCGATTTCATCTGGAAGCGCAAGCCCGTGCTCGGCGCGGTCTCGCTCGATCTGTTCGCGGTGCTGCTGGGCGGCGCGGTGGCGCTGCTGCCGATTTACGCCAAGGACATCCTGCACACCGGGCCCTGGGGGCTCGGCCTGCTGCGCGGCGCGCCGGCGGTGGGGGCGCTGGTGATGTCGATCCTGCTCACGCGCCGGCCGGTCGAGCGCCGCGTGGGGCGCACGCTGCTGCTGGCCATCGGGCTCTTCGGGCTGTGCATGGTGGTGTTCGGCATTTCGAAGAGCTTTGTCGTCTCGCTGATCGCGCTGGCGGTCTCGGGCGGCGCCGACATGGTCAACGTGGTGATCCGCCAGACGCTGGTGCAGCTCGAAACGCCCGATGCCATGCGCGGGCGGGTGAGTGCGGTCAATTCGATCTTCATCGGTGCGAGCAACCAGCTCGGCGAGTTCGAGTCGGGCGCCACGGCGGCGCTGCTGGGGCCGGTCGGCTCGGTGGTGGTGGGCGGCGTGGGGACGATGCTGGTCGCGCTGACCTGGTTCAGGCTTTTCCCGTCGCTGGCCCAGCGGGACCGGCTGGTAGTGGCGGCGCCTTCGGTCAGGCCGCCGGTCAAGTCCTAGTCTGCGAACAGGGCGCGCGCGCCCGGCGCGTCGAGCGTGATGTCGCCCAGCGCCTGCGCTACGCAGGGCAGGATCCAGCCTTCGGCTTTTTCCTCGGCGCTCAGGCCGGGCCATTCGATGATGTGGCGGGTTTCGCCGGACAGCCGCTGGCAGATGCAGGTGCGGCAGGTGCCGTTGCGGCACGAGCTCGGCAGTTCGATGCCGGCGGCCTCGGCGGCTTTCAGGAGCGTGGTGCCGGCATCGGTCTCGAAGTCGAGGCCCGAGGGCTCGAGTCGGACCTTCATGGCTGCGGCGGCTGGCTTTGCTGTTGTTGCTGCTGCTGTTCGCGGCGTTGCTCGCGCAGCATGAAGAGGTAAAGGCTCTCGACCTTCTCGCGCGCCCATGGCGTCTTGCGCAGGAACTTGAGGCTCGAACTCACGCTCGGGTCGAGCGTGAAGCAACGGATGGGAACGAGCTCGCTCAGGTGCTCCCACCCGTAGTAGTCGACCAGCGCGGTGACGATGGCCTCCAGCGTGACCCCATGCAGCGGGTTGCGCGGCTGGGCCTTCGCGGCCGCGGGGGCCGCTGGGGCAGGTGCTGGGGCGTCGTTCGTCACTTGTTCTTGAGCTTGCCGCGGGGAATGACCGCCGTCGTGATCGTACGAACGGGCTCGATGCCGCCAGTGCCCACAGGCTTGGGCGGCGAGGTGTCCTTCTTCGGTTTCTTCGCTTCCTTGGTGCTGCGTTGCTGACTCTTGGCCATGTCGATTTCTCCTGTTGTTACGACGGATGCGGCAAGCAGTTTAGCGGTGCGGCGACAATACGCGGTTCCATTGATTTCCCCGCATTCATGTCAGATTACGAAGTTCGCCCCGCCACCCTGCGCGACGCCAAGGCCGTCGCCGAGATCCATTCCCTCGCCGCCAAGGCCGCCTACGAAGGCATCCTTCCCGAGGAAGAGCTGCGCGCCCTGGCCCCGGCCACCCGCGAAGCCAAGTGGCGCGAAGCCATCGAATACAGCGAGCCGCAGGTGCGCGTGGCCGTGCTGGGCAGCGAAATCGTCGGCTTCGTCGGCTTCGACCGTTCGCGCGACCCCAAGACCCCGCCCACCACCGGCGAAATCTGGGCCATCTACGTCAAGCCCGAGCACTGGGACAAGGGCGTGGGCGTGGCCCTCTGGGACGCCGCGCGCGAAGGCCTGGAAGAAGAGGGCTGCACCACGGTCACCATCTGGGTGCCGATCCGCAACGACCGCGCCATGCGCTTCCACGAACTCGCGGGTTTCAAGCGCGAGATGAAGACCGCCAAGACCACGGCCTTCGGCACCGTGCGCGTCGAGGAAATCCGCCTGAAGCGCGACGTTTCCTGACATGGACTCCGGCAGCACCGCCCTCGGCCACGCTGCGCGCGTGCGCGCGCACCAGCGCCGCACGACCGCCGTGCAGTGGATCCGCCGCACCCACGGCTGGTTCGGCCTCTGGGGCGCGGTGCTGGGGCTGCTGTTCGGTTTCAGCGGTATCTGGCTCAACCACCGAGACGTGCTGAAGCTGCCGCAGGCCCAGGAGCGCACGCGCGCCCAGCTGGTGCTGCCCGACCCCGCGCCGGAAACGCCCGAGGCCATGAGCCAGTGGCTGCAGGGGGCGCTGCGCATGAGCGGCCCGCCCAACTCCCGCCGCATCGAGCCCGCCAAGCCCGTCGCCTGGGCCGACAAGAGCGACAAGAGCGCCCCCGTGCTCACGCAGCCCGCGCGCTGGGTGTTCAACTTCGGCGGCCCCAACGAGATCGTGCAGGTCGAGTACTGGCAGGGCAACCGCTCGGTCGGCGTCACCACCACGCACAACGGCTTTGTCGCCACGCTCACCAGCATGCACAAGGGCGGCGGCATGCCACTGCCGTGGATCCTGCTGGTCGACACGCTGGCTGGCAGCCTGATTTTCCTGTCGATGTCGGGCATGGCGCTGTGGATGCTCACGCACCGCCGACGCCGCGTGGGGCTGGCGCTGTTCGGCGCGTCGCTCGCCGCGGTGCTGGCCATTGCGCTCAGCGCTCTGTGATTCGTACGGTTATTGCAAGGGCGGTTGGCGGCAGCGGATAAGCTCGCCGCTTCTTTTTCAGCCCGAATCCTGCCCATGGCCACCAGCCTGCTCCTGCTGCTCGACGACATCGCGACCGTTCTCGACGACGTGTCGATCCTCACCAAAGTGGCCGCCAAGAAGACGGCCGGCGTGCTGGGCGACGACCTTGCCCTCAATGCGCAGCAGGTGTCCGGCGTCAAGGCCGATCGCGAGATCCCGGTGGTGTGGGCTGTATGCAAGGGCTCGTTCGTCAACAAGGCCATCCTCGTGCCCGCGGCGCTGGCCATCGGCACCTGGCTGCCCTGGCTGGTGACGCCGCTGCTGATGGTCGGCGGCGCTTTTCTCTGCTTCGAAGGCGCCGAGAAACTCGCGCACAAGTTCCTGCACAAGAAAGAGCACGACGCCGACACCGAGCGCCACGAGAAGGCCGTGGCCGACGAATCGGTCGACGTGGTTGCCATGGAGAAGGACAAGATCAAGGGCGCCGTGCGCACCGACTTCATCCTCTCGGCCGAAATCATCGCCATCACGCTGGGCACCGTGCAGGGCCAGCCTTTCACGACGCAGCTGAGCGTGCTGGTCGGCATCGCGCTGATCATGACCATCGGCGTGTACGGCCTCGTGGCCGGCATCGTGAAGCTCGACGACGCGGGCCTCTACCTGAGCCAGCGCGCCAGCGCAGGCGCGCGGGCCCTGGGCCGCGGCATTCTGGCCACGGCGCCGTGGCTCATGAAGGCGCTGTCGGTGGCCGGCACGGCCGCGATGTTCCTCGTGGGCGGCGGCATCCTGGTGCACGGCGTGCCGGCGCTGGGGCATGCGGTCGAGGGCTGGGCCGCGGCTACGGGCGGTGTGTTCGGTACGTTGGGCTCGATGGGCGTGAATGCCGGCGTGGGCATCGTGGCCGGCGCCATCGTGCTGGTCGTGGTGGAGCTGGTCGGAAAGCTCCGCGGAAAGAAGGCCTGAGCCTGCTGCCGGTCGGCTGCTCTTCCTGCTGAAACCCGCCGCGAGGCGGGTTTCTTTTTTATTGACGCATCTTGCCGCGCTTCACCAACTCGACCACGATCAGCGCCACGCCCAGTACCAGCGCGAACCAGCCGACCAGATAGGCACCGGCGACCATCTCGAACCAGCGCGTGCCCTGTAGAAAGCGCGGCCCCAGCAGAACGGCGGCCCCGATCACGAGGCAGAGGATGCCGCGTTCGAGCGTGCGGAGAGGGCGGGATGGTCGTGTCATGGGAGCGGGAGTGTACCGGGCGGAGCGTCAATAGCTGACGTTCAGGCTGACCCCCGAATAGGCGATGTACCCGTAGATTGCGATGTAGAAGTCGCCAGGTGGAGGATTGCTGATGTTCGCCACTTCGTTGCTGCCATTGACGTAGGGACGAATGTCCCAGGCAGTTGCGCTCGGCAGGCCGCCAAAGCGGATGTACATGTCACCGTCGCCGCCGGCCGGTCCAGCCATGCTGACGTTCATTTGAGTGGTGCCGGCGGGCACGGTGACCTTGAAGTACTTCCAGCTTCCTGCGGCGCCGGTCAGGCCTTGTGCCGGTTGGCCGCTATTGAGAGTGGTGATCGCGGGCTGCGTATCGATCCTGTACGAACGGATCTTCACATCGAAGCCGGACACGGGGTCGTAGGCATTCCAGGCGACGGTGAAGTTGCCGGCGAGATCGCTCGCGATATTGGCATAGCGACCGGCGACGCCTGGCAGATCGACCTGGAACTCGCTGCCGATGGGCGCACCATCGCTGGCGAATTGCTGCGCCACGACGAGAGGCCATGTCCCGGGCGTCGGGTTGTCGATGTTCCAGGCGGCGAAGAAGCTGCCGTTTTCCATCATGCTCACGTTCAGCAGGGAGAAGACCGAAGACGCAGTTTTCGTGATCCGAATCGGTGATCCGATTGCCGCTCCCGCCGAGTTGAACCGTTGAACGTACGCATTCTGGAGGTTGTTGGTCTCGTACGAATTCCATGCAATCAGGAAGTTGCCAAGCGGGCTGACGGCAAGCGATGCGCCGTCCTGGGTGGAAGGCGCCGTGACCACCGGTGTTGCTCCGATGAGCGGAACCCCGGCGCTGTTGAAGCGCTGCATCCATACATCGCCGGCGGTCGTGGGGTTGTTGATCGTCCAGGCAACAGTGATGTTTCCTGACGCGTCGGAGGCGATGCTGTTGGCAACCACGACGGCTGTAGACGGAGGGGTAATCTGGATCTCGTTGCCCAGCGCCACTCCGGCGACGGTGAACCGCCTCAGCGCAAGCGAGCGGTTGCCACCGGAATAGACAGAGTAGAAGGCCGAGAGATTGCCATCCGTATCAAGGCTGACGCAGCCACCTTCAGCGCCTGGATTTGGGCGGAACGCATTCGTCCTGATGTTCCCGTTTCGGTCGTAGAGAGTGATCGCCGCAAGGCTGCCGATGATCGCGAAATTTCCAATGCGATCTGTCGAGATGCAGTTCCCGTTGGCGACTGGAAATTTGATGGGAGAAAGCACACCCGAGGAGTTGATCCGCTGAACATAAGTCATGTTCGTGGGCGAGTCCCGCCACATGACCAGCTTTTCCCCATTTCCTCCTGCGGTTAGCGCGAATTGGCCCGAGAGTTCCTGCGTGCCCGCTGTATTGGTGTTGACCACGATCGGATTGCCGAGAGGCCCCGCGTGACCGGAAACCGCAATGCCAAAAAGTAAAAGGCTGCCGAACGCTGTCAAAAGACGCTTCAATGAATCAAGCAACATGAATTCCCTCTTCCTCAGTTTCGTTTTTAGTCTTCGATTGACGGCTCGAAGAAAAGCCGATTCATCTGTGCGGGGCAGTCCCTACCTCTTCAGTGCGTCATGGCGCCTCGCATGGCAGCCGGATGCCCTTGCAGCGGGAGCGACTTGCCCGTCGGCACCAGCGTATCGCCATCGAGCCGCAGGATCGTGACATCCTGGTCGATGAAGTTGCCCACGTAGAGGTACTTGCCATCTGCGCTCCACACCGCGCCTTCGGGCAGGCCGCGCACCACCACCTCGTTGGCGCGCGTGACCTTCTTGCCGTCGATCTTCAGCAGCACCACGGAGCCGTTGCGGTTGTAGAAGTAGGCGCTCTTCGACGAGTTGCTGCCGCGCAGGATCACAGCCACCGCGTGCCTGCCGGTCGGGCTCACGGCCAGGCCTTCGGGGCCGTCGCCGACCACCACCTTGTCGACCACGCGCGGCGGCGCGGC
Organism: Variovorax sp. GW821-FHT09D05; assembly: GCF_059416325.1. NCBI lineage: Bacteria > Pseudomonadati > Pseudomonadota > Betaproteobacteria > Burkholderiales > Comamonadaceae > Variovorax > Variovorax sp. GW821-FHT09D05. The sequence continues at coordinate 9,122 of NZ_JBWKOZ010000016.1, forward strand.
CTCGAGGTCGATCACGCTCACGGTGTCGACCTGGCCGTCGGATGCGCCCGAGTTGCCGTTGTCGGCCGTGAGCGCGAGCTTGCCGTCTGGCGTCACGTCGACGTTGTAGGGCCACAGGCCCGCCGCGAGGTCGACCTTGTTGTAGCTGACCTTCTCTCCGTTCACGTCGAGCAGCGCGATCTTGTGGCTCGGAAACTTGGCCGCCAATGCGCGCTTGCCGTCGGGCGTGAAGCGCACGTGCGCCACCGAATCGCCCATGGCCACGGTGTCGATCAGCGTCACCTTCTTGCCCGAGATGCGCAGCACGCTCACCGAGTTGTCGGCGCGGTTGGCCACCAGCGCGAGGTCGCCCGTGCGGTTGATCGACAGGCCCGAGGGCTGCTTGCCGACCTGCAGGGTGTCGAGCAGCTTGGGCGGCGTGGTCGTCAGGTCGACCACGAAGAGGCGGTTGTCGGGCACCTGCTTGCGCGCGCCGTTCTCCTCGACCACGTTGAGCGAGTTGGCGACCAGCGCCAGCGTTTCGCCGGGCGTGATCGCGAGATTGGTCGGCGGGCCGGCGATGGTGTTGTCCAGCTGCAGCGTGCCGACGACCTTGGGCGCCAGCGGGTCGGTGCCGATGTCGAGCACCTGCACGGTGTCGCGCCCCATCGGGCCGAGGCTCACGACGCCGGCGTCGTTCCACGACTGCTTCTCGTCATTGGCGACCAGCATCAGCTGGCGCTGCGGCACGGTGGGGGTCAGGTTCGTGCAGCCGGGGAGAGCGGCAAGGGCTGCCAGGGCCAGGGCCGCGAGTGCGGCGGGGCGGAACTGCATGGTGTGTGTCTCCGGTGTAGTTGTGTGCGCGCATGGTAGCGGCAGCTTCGTCGCCAGGCCTCGTGCCCCGGCACAATCGATCGATCCAACCCCCTAGACCCCGCCATGACCATCGAGATTCCAAAGGATGCGCGCCAGCAGGCCATCACGTCCATCGAGCGCTATTTCCGCGAGAACATGGAAGAGCCGATCGGCAACATCGCGGCGGGGGCGCTGCTCGGCTTCTTCCTGGAAGAGATCGGCCCGCTGGTCTACAACAAGGCCGTGGCCGAGGTGCAGGAACGCCTGCAGTCGCGTATTTCGGAGGTCGATCTCGAGGTGCACGAGGACGAATTCCAGTACTGGCGCAAGTTCGACAAGCAGAAGAAGGGCAAGTAGGTGTGGCGCGGGCGCACCGCGGCAATTTCAAAAGTGCTTCAAAACGTTGCAGAATTCGAAGCCATGCACCTTCCACGCACGCCCCTTCGCCCCTCGCTTTCTCCCGTCCTGCGCCTCCTGGCTGCCTTGCCAATGGTCGTCGCCGCATCGATGGCCACCGCGCAGCAGGACCCGTCCGGCTTCCCGCTGGATTCGGTCGGCTACCTGAACGAGGAACTGCCCCGCATGGAAGCCGCCATCGCCGCCAAGGACCGCAGCTTCTTCCATGGCGCGATGATCCGCACGGTGCAGTTCTCCGAACGCTGGGGCTTCAAGGTCAAGGCCAACCCCGATCTGGCGGCCTACCCGATGTGCACGTCAGCGGTCATGGACTATGTGGTCGTCGGCATGTGCAAGCTCACGCCGTCTGACGAGTGCGAGCCCGGACTGGCCTCGCGTTTCGACACCAACGTGCAGCGCTGCCGCGAAGTGGCCGCAAAAAAATAGACGGCAGACAAGCCACAGAAAGAGACACCCGCCATGGACTACGCCCGTTACCAGACCCTCGCCATCGCGCGCCGTGGTGCGAATGGCGCGGTGCTCGACATCCAGATGCGGGCGGCCAACGGCAAGCTGCCCACGGCGGGCCATGACGGCCACCGCGAACTCGCCGAAATCTGGCGCGACGTGTCCGCCGACGACACGGTGCGCTGCGCCGTGCTGCGGGGCGAAGGCCAGGGCTTCTCGGGCGGCGGCGACCTCGCGATGGTGCAGGACATGACCACCGACGACGCAGTGCGCCAGCGCGTGTGGCGCGAGGCGCGCGACCTCGTCTACAACATCATCAACTGCGACAAGCCCATCGTCAGCGCCATGCACGGCCCGGCCGTGGGCGCGGGGCTGGTGGCGGGGCTGCTGGCCGACATCTCCATCGCCACGAAGAACGCGAAGATCGTCGACGGCCATACGCGACTGGGCGTGGCTGCGGGCGACCACGCGGCCATTGTCTGGCCGCTGTTGTGCGGCATGGCCAAGGCCAAGTACCACCTGCTGCTGTGCGAGCCGGTGAGCGGCGAGGAGGCCGAGCGCATCGGCCTCGTGTCGCTTGCGGTGGAAGAGGCCGACCTGCTGCCGCGTGCCTACGAAGTGGCCGACCGGCTCGCGGCCGGCAGCCAGAGCGCCATTCGCCTCACCAAGTACGCGCTGAACAACTGGCTGCGCCAGGCCGGCCCGACCTTCGACGCCTCGCTGGCGCTCGAATTCATGGGCTTTGCGGGCGCCGACGTGCGTGAGGGCATTGCCTCGCTGCGCGAACGGCGCGCGCCGAACTTCAGCTGATCGATCAGGCCTTGCGAAGGCCCTGCAGCGTCTGCAGCAGCACGACGCGGGTCTGCCCGAGGATCATTCCCTTCCACTCCTCGTTGTCGCAGTAGAACGCGTCGCGCAGTTCTGCGCGGATCTCGCGCTTCTGCGCTTCCGGTGCCTCGGGGTGGCGGCGCAGCCAGGTGTCGGCGCGCAGGCGGGTCAGTACTTCGAGGTCGGGCAGGGTACCGAACTCCAGGCCCATCGGCGCGATCTTCGCGTTCGGGCATTCGTCGTACGCGGTCGAGATCACCGGGCCCGACACGTCGGCCGAGGCCGAGTCGCCGGCAAAGGGCGCGAACACGTCCGCGCCCCACCAGGCGTGGGCCATCGCAAGGTCTTCGGGCGTATTGCGGCCCGGGTAGATCTTCTCGCCATGGCCGTAGGGGCCGAGACCGGTGTGCACGTCGATCCAGCCGATGTGGGTGGCCGATGCAGCGTACTTGCGCAGGATCTTGCGGATGGTTCCGTTGCTCCACGAGGGCGCGGTGCCGCCGTAGAACAGGCCGTCGGGCGAGGTGTACTGGCCCTTGGTCACGGCTGCGCGGAAGGCGGTCATGCCGTGCTGCTGGACGTAGGCGGCCACGGCAGCTTCGTCGGCGGGTGTCGGTGGCCAGGTCGCGGGCAGCACCAGCGGTTCGACATCCGCGTACTCGGCGTTCACCGGCAGGGGCGCATTGAAGTCGATGTGGTTGCGGTTCAGGTCGATGTTGTCTTCGTTTGTGCGGTGCAGGTGCGAAAAGCCGTGCGGGTTGACCGCATGCACCAGCAGCAGCGCGACGCCGGCCTTCTCCAGCCGCGAAAGCAGGTCGGCATCGTTGAGCGTGGCGATCTGCGTGCCCGAGCCGCAGAAGCCTTCAGGGCCGTGCGTGCCCGAGGTCACGAGCAGCAGCTTCTTCGCGTCGATCGCGCCGATCAACGCCACGTCGGTGGCGAGCTCTTCGCCGAGCGCGCCGCGGTGCGCTTCGAGAACGAACGACTCGACGGCCGCGCCGCGCTGCGCTGCGGCCTCGAGAAACTTGGCGCGGGCTTCGACGTACGTGCCCGAGAAATAACGCGTGGCGGCGGAGCGTTGTGTTGTTGGCATGAGGTGGGGACTCCTGTGCGTGGAATGGTGAAGAAAGTCGTCAGGCCGTTGCGTGGGCGCCCGCGGCATCGATGTCGCGGCCCGTATGGTCGCGCAGCCAGAGCAGGCCGAGCAGCGAAACCACCGTCATCGCCACAAGGTACCAGGCCGGCGCGAGCTTGCTGCCCGTGGCGTTGAGCAGCCAGGTGCTGATGAAGGGCGCGAAGCCGCCGAACAGCGCCACGCCCACGCTGTACACCAGCGACATGCCGCTGGCGCGCACCGCCTTCGGGAACATCTCCGGCAGCATCGTGATGCCGGGCACCGTCTGCACCACCAGGCCGAAGCTGAACACGCCGAGCACGACGAACAGCACCGTCGGCGTGGGCGAGGCGTTGAGCCACAGGAAGCCCGGGTAGATCAGGATCGCCAGTGCGATGCGGCTCCAGACGATGAGCGGCTTGCGGCCCACCACGTCCGACAGCTTGCCGACGAAGGGCGCGAAGGCGAACGAGATCAGCCCGGTGAGCGCGGCGCCGAACAGCGCCACCGACGGCGTGAAGCCGAGCTCGCGCACGGCGTACGTCGGCATGTAGAACGTGACGACATATGCGGCCGTGGTGCCGCCCACCAGCGAAAGAATCGCTGCCAGCACCGTCTTGCCGTGCTGCGTGCAGACGATCTTCAGGCTGCTCTCGCGCGACGCGGCGGCCTCTTCCGGCGAGATGTGCAGCGACTCTTCGAGATGGCGGCGGATGTACATGCCCACCGGCGCGATCAGCATGCCGATGATGAAGGGCACGCGCCAGCCCCAGCTCTGCATCGATTCCGTCGACAGCGTGAAGGTCAGCAGGCCCACCACGACAGCGCCGAGCATCACGCCCAGGCCCTGGCTCGCGAACTGCCAGCTCGCCATGTAGCCGCGGTTGGACGGCGTGGCGTGCTCGACCAGCAGCGTGGTCGAGGCGCCGACTTCGCCGCCGGCCGAGAAGCCCTGGATGAGCCGCGCCAGCACGATGACGACCGGCGCCGCCACGCCGATGGCCGCGTACGTGGGCGTGAAGGCGATCAGCGCGCAGCCCAGCGCCATCAGGAAAATGGTGAGCGTCATGGCCTTCTTGCGGCCCGCGCGGTCGGCATACGCGCCGATCACGATGCCGCCCAGCGGCCGCATGATGAAGCCCACGCCGAAGCTGGCCACCGTCAGCAGCAGCTGTCCGTACGAATTGAAGGTCGGGAAAAACAGTTTGCCGATCACCAGCGCCAGGAAGCCGTAGACGGTGAAGTCGAAGAACTCCAGCCCGTTGCCGATGGTGGTGGCCACGATGGTCTGGCGCCTGCGTGCGGGGCGAGCGAGGGACGAGGACGGCGCGGGCTGCTTGCTTGGGTTGCTCATGGCTCTCCAGTGTTGGCTTTGCTTTTCGAGGATGTCGGTCGAAGGTATCTACGCACTGACCGCGCCGGATGCTAGAGACTCGCTGCTGTCATGAAAAGACAATAATTGGGCGTCAAAGATAACTTTTGGTTGTCATGAAACCCAATCAGTTGCACGCCTTCGTGGCGGTGGTCGAGCAGATGAGCATCCGCGCCGCAGCCCGCGTGCTGGGCATTTCCCAGCCGGCCGTGACGAAGATCGTGCGCGAGCTGGAGCGCGAAGTCGGGGCGCCGCTGGTAGAGCGCAGCGTCAAGGGCGTGCGGCTCACCGAGTTCGGCAAGGCCTTTGCGCCGCGCGCCCGGCTGCTGCTGGCCGACATGCAGCGCGCACGCGACGAGATCGCGCAGATCCGCGACGGGCTCACGGGCAAGGTCTCGCTGGCCGTCAGCACTTCGTTCGCGCTCACGGTGCTGCCGGCTGCATTCAAGGACTTTCACGCGCGTCTGCCGGCGGTCGACGTGCAGTTCAGCGAAACGGTGCTGCCCTGGATGCTGGGGCGCCTGCGAGAGGGCTCGCTCGACTTTGCGGTGGCGCATGTGGTGCCGGGCCGGCTCGATCCGCAGTTCGAGGCGATGGAGCTCTTTCCGGTGAGGCTGGTGGTGGGTCTGCGCGAGCGTCATCCGCTGCGCGCGAGCCGCTCGATCCGCGAGCTCTACAAGGCCGAGTGGATTCTTCCGGGCGACGACCATTTCAGCGGCCGCGAGGCCGTGTCGCCGCTGCTGCCGCTGGGCCTGCCGCCGCCGGCGCGGGTGATCCAGGGGCAATCGGTCACGGTGGCGCTGGCGCTGGTCGGGCAGATGGACCTGGTCGGCCTGTTCGTGGAGCCGCTGGCAACGCTGACCTTCAAGCGCCACGGCATCCGGCGAGTGGAGATCGAGGAAGAGCTGCCCATGCTGAGCGTCAGCGTCATCAAGCGCCGCGGGCAACTGCTGACGCCGGCCGCGCAGCATTTCGTCGAATGCATCCAGCGGGCCTCGGCGGTGGCGATGGGCGGCTAGCTAGAGCGGCGGAAAGCTGACACCGGCGTCGCCGGTCTTCCAGGGCGCGTACTTGTGCATGGCGCGCTCGAACAGGTCCGAGGCGGTCCAGCCGGACAGCCATGCTTGCAGGCGCGGGCAGGGCTGTGCATCGAACCACGCGGGCTCGACCATTGCGAACTGGCGCACGAAGGGCATGACGGCGGCATCGGCCAGCGTGGCGTGCGCGCCAGTCAGGTGGGGCGAAGTCGACAGCCTGGCTTCGAGGTCGCGCAGGAACTGGGCACCGCGCTCGCGCGCGGGTTCGCCGCCATCCGCATGCCGGTCGGGGTACTTGTAGCGGTCGAGCTGGGGCTTGAAGCCGTCGTCGCAGGCGGCGACCAGCGCGAGCATGTCCTGCAGCGTGCCGGTTCCGGGCTGCAGCCAGCGCAGCGGATCGTTGCGCCGCAGGGCCCACAGCATCACGTCGAGGCTCTGCTCCAGCACCGTGCCGTCTTCGGTCAGCAGCACGGGCACCGTGGCCTTGGGCGAGGCCGCCAGCATCTCGGCTGGCTTGTTCTTCAGCACCACCTCGCGCAGCTCGCAGCGCTGGCCGCTCGCAATCAGCGCGAGCCGGGCCCGCATCGCATAGGGGCAACGGCGGAATGAATAGAGAACGGGGAGGGCGGTGGCGGGCATTCGTGTGCGCGGGCGAAGCGGTCGATTTTCGGCGACCGCGGCTGGCTCGCACCCGGGCGGGGTTTTCATCACAATGGACTGCCATGGCCGAACGCCTCTTCCTTCGCCTCGACGACGACCCCTTGCACGGGCCGGAATCTGGCGTGCCTGCGGATACGTTGCGCGCGTTCCCGGTTGGGGCTGCGCTGCGCGGCCACGTCTCGCACATCATGCTGTACCGCGAGACCTTCGCCGAAGGGCACGAGGTGCGCGAACGCGTGCTGCCAGACGGCGCGGTGCGGCTGGTGTTCAACCTCGGCGATGCACCGTCCGCCGGTGAAGGCAAGGGGCTGGCGGTGGAAGCCATAGGCGCTTCGGCCGCGCCTGTGGTGGTGCGCATGCGGCGCAAGGTGGAGGGGCTCTCCGTCACCCTGCGCCCTGGTGCCGCCGCTGCGCTGTTGGGGTTGCCAGTGGGTGAGATCGGCGGCAGCGCCGTGCACCTCGATGCGCTGTGGCAGGGTGAAGGCACCGAGCTGCTGGGGCGCATGGCCGAGGCGTCGGACGATGCAGCGCGGGTGGCGATGCTGCACGCCGTTCTGCAACGCCGGCTTCGCGACAGCAGCGCCGCCGCGGGCAACACAGCCGCTGCCATGCATGCCGCGCAGCTCATCGCCGCATCCCGTGGGCGTCGCTCCTTGCGCGAGGTGGCAACGACCGTCGGCGTTGGCGAACGGCGACTGCAGCAGATCTTCCATGCCCATGTGGGCCTTTCGCCGCGCGCCTGGAGCCGGCTCGCGCGCATGCATGGTTGTCTGCGCGCGCTGCGGCTGCAGTCGTCGCCCGCGTGGGCTGACGTAGCGCTCGACAGCGGCTTCTACGACCAGTCGCACCTGGTCAACGAGTTCCGCGCGCTCTGCGGCGTTACGCCGACGGAGTTCATGGGGCACGCCGTTTCGGGTTCTTCCAAGACGGCGCGTTGAGCGCGCACTATCTTCGTCCGCTCTTGCACAGGCAGATCGAAGGAGCAACCGAACATGCAGAACGAAAACACCCGTCGCCCGTTGAAGGATTGCGTGGCAGTGGTGACTGGCGCGAGTCGAGGAGCAGGGCGCGGCATCGCGCTGGAACTGGGCGCCGCCGGAGCCACGGTGTACGTCACCGGGCGCAGCACGCGCGAACGGCCCGCGCAAACCTACGGCCAGTTGCTGGCCCTGTCTGATATGCAGGCCGTGCCCGGCAGCATCGACGACACCGCAGACGAACTCACCCGCATGGGCGGACACGGCATCGCCGTGCAGTGCGACCACACCCGCGAAGAAGAAGTGGCGGCGCTCATCGCCCGCGTGGAGCGCGAGGCAGGCCGCATCGATCTGCTGGTGAACAACGCCTGGGGTGGCCACGAGACCTTCAATGGCGTGTTCGAAGCACCTTTCTGGGAGCACCCGCTGTCGAACTGGGATTCGATGTTCGACCGCGGCGTGCGCAACCACCTCGTGGCCAGCCGCTGTGCCGCGCCGCTGATGGTGCGACAGAAAAAGGGGCTGATCCTCACCACCACCTTCTGGGACCGCGACCACTATCTGCGCGGCAGCCTCTTCTACGACCTCGCGAAGGCTTCGATGACCCGGCTGGCATTCGGCATGGCGCAAGACCTGCGGTCGCACAACGTCGCCTCCATTGCCGTGTCGCCCGGCTGGATGCGCACGGAGTTCGTGCTGGCCGGCCACAAGACCGATGAGGCGCACTGGCATGAGCGGCCCGCGCTGGCGCGCACCGAGTCGCCGCGCTACCTGGGACGGGCGATCGCGGCGCTGGCCGGCGATGCGCGGGTGATGGACAAGAGCGGCGAGGTACTGCGCGTGGCCGACCTGGCGCGCGAGTACGGCTTTACCGACATCGACGGCAGGCAGGTCGAGGCCTTCGAGATGTAGCGCTACCGGAGCTCCCGCACGTCGATGCGAAAGCGCAGTTCAGGCGTGCCGCCGAGCTCGGGTAGCTTGACGAACTCTTCCACCAGCACGCCGCCGTTGGCGCGGATCACCTGCTGCGAGGCGAGGTTTTCGGGGCTGGTCGTGATGTCGACGTGATCGAGGCCCCTGGTGCGCGCCTCGGGCAGCAGCGCGCGCAGCGCAGCCTTGGCGTAGCCTCGGTTGCCCTTCCACGGGACCACGCCGTAGCCGATGTGGCCAAGGCAGTAGATGGGCAGGGCGTTGGTGCCAGGCTGCCAGCGTAGCTGAATGCTGCCGCAGAACTCGCCGTCCCACATCCAGCGCCGGTAGCCTGGCAGGCGGGGCACGGTGCCTCCGCCGGGCAGCGCGACTGGCGGGCCCTTGGCTTCGGGGTCGACGAGGCTGGCCAGAAAGCGTTCGGGGTCGGCGTGGATCTGCGCCAGTTCTTCCTGGCCGGCTTCGGGCCGCAGGTTGTTGGGCGACCAGCCGCGTTCCAGCGCGGCGATGTAGCCGGCGAGGTGTTCGTGCGAAGGCCAGACGAGTTGCAAGGGCGTGCGGGGTTCGGAGGTCATTTTCCGGATGGTAGGCGAAGGGTCGATGGCGACCGGGGCTCGGCAGTAAAACGCAACAAAGTTGCGTTGATCCATATAATGCAATCCTGTTGCATATATGGAGCCTGCCCAATGGCTGACCGCCTCCCCGTTACCGTTCTCTCCGGCTTTCTCGGCGCCGGCAAGACCACGCTGTTGAACCACATCCTCCACAACCGCGAGGGCCGCCGTGTGGCGGTCATCGTCAACGACATGAGCGAGGTCAACATCGACGCCGCCCTCGTGCGCGACGGCGGCGCCGAGCTCTCGCGCACCGACGAGAAGCTGGTCGAGATGAGCAACGGCTGCATCTGCTGCACGCTGCGCGAAGACCTGCTGGTCGAGGTCAACCGCCTCGCGAAGGAAGGGCGCTTCGATCAGCTGGTGATCGAGTCCACCGGCATTTCAGAGCCGCTGCCCGTGGCCGAGACCTTCACCTTCGCCAGCGAAGACGGCAAGAGCCTGGCCGACGTGGCCCGGCTCGACACCATGGTGACGGTGGTCGACGCCTTCAACTTCCTGCGCGACTACGGCTCGCCCGACAGCCTCGGCCAGCGCGGCCAGTCGCTCGGCGACGAGGACACGCGCACGGTGGTCGACCTGCTGATCGAGCAGATCGAGTTCTGCGACGTACTGGTGGTCAACAAGACCGACCTCGTCACGCCCGAGGAGCGCGAACGGCTCATGGCCATCTTGCGCAGCCTGAACCCGCGCGCCCGCATCGAGGTGTCGGAGTTCGGCCGCGTGGCGCTCGACCGCGTGCTCGACACTGGCCTGTTCGACTTCGAGCAGGCCGAGCAGGCGCCCGGCTGGCTGGCCGAACTGCGCGGCGAGCACGTGCCCGAATCGGAGGAGTACGGCATTCGCAGCTTTGTCTACCGTTCGCGCATTCCGTTTCACCCGATGCGGTTCTGGAAGCTGGTGCAAAGCGAATGGGAAGGAGTGGTGCGCTCCAAGGGCTTCTTCTGGCTTGCAAGTCGCGCCACGCGTGCGGGCTCGTGGTCGCAGGCCGGCGGCGCCTGCCGCTATGGCGCGGCGGGTTTCTGGTGGGCCGCGGTGCCGCGCGAGCACTGGCCGACCGAGCCGGATGCGCTGGAACTGATCCACAAGAACTGGGACTCGGCCACGGGTGACGCGCGGCAGGAACTGGTGCTGATCGGCATCGGCATGGATGAAGACGCGTTGCGCGCCCGGCTCGACGAGTGCCTGCTCACGGAAAACGAGATGCGCTTCGGCGCCTCGTGGTGGCAGAACTTTCCGGATCCGTTCCCTTCGTGGAACGTGTGAGAAAAGCCTAGCGGGCGCAGTCGCCGCAGGTGCCGTGGAGGGTCAGCGCAGTGTGGCGGGTGTCGATGCCCTGCTTGCGCAGCGCACGGCCAAGACGGCCCATCACCTTCGGCAGCTCCGGGTCCGAAGGCAGCGCCAGCACCTTGTGGCACTGGTCGCACTCGAAGGTGTTGCCCGACTCTGCCTCCACATGGCGCGAGAAGCGGTTGACGCGGTCGGGGCCCACGCGGCGGTCGCACAGGCCGGCCTCGACCAGCCGGTCGAGCACGCGGTAGACCGTCACGCGGTCGGGCGTTTCGCCGGTGGCGGTGGTGTAGGCCGAGGCCACCTCCTCGTGCGTCAGGGGTTGCGAGCTGTGTTCGATCAGTTCGAGCACGGTCTGCGCGGCGCGTGTGACGCGCAGGCCGTTGTCGCGCAGCAGCGCTTCGCTGTCGAACGGGGCGGCGCGAGGGGGCTTCGGGTGCGAGGTCGTTGTCTTCATGCGGTCTTCTTGCGAAACGCCATTGTGTTGCATCCCGGGGCGCCTTGGGTAGCGCGGGGCGCAATCGCCCGCCTGGCATGCCAGATAATCGCCGCCATCGAGACACACCACCGGGCGGCACGAACAGCATGGACACAGAGCGGGGCGGCGACGTACTCAGCCATGTGCTTGCGACGTACAAGTCAGAAAGGGCGGTGACTGCGCGGTTTTCGCTCTCTGCTCCCTGGGCGCTGCATTCGACCGGCGTGGCCGGTCCGCTGATCCGCATGTGCACCGGCGCACCCTACTGGATTGCAGTGGACGGCGCCGAGCCGGTGCAGGTGGCGCCGCACGACATCGCGATGCTGCCGCAGGGCGGGGCGCACACCGTGTCGTCCGTGCCGGGGCTCGATGCGATGCCTTTCCGCGAGCTGATCGAGGCGCATTCGATCGGCCGGCACGGCGACCACCCCATCGTGTTCTCGCATGGCGGCGGCGGCCCGGTCACCGAGCTGTTCTCGTTGCACCTGTGGATGCCCGCACAGGGCCTGGGCTCGATCATCGGCAGCCTGCCGTCGCTGATCGTGCTTCGGCAGGCGCAGATTCCCACCACCGCCTCGCTGGCGCAGGCCATGGAATCGCTGGTGAACGAAACCGTGGCCCAGCGCCCGGGCTGGCAGCTGTCGGCGGCGCGCATGGCCGACCTGCTGCTGGTGCACATCCTGTGCGAGCACCTCTATGCCCAGCCGCAGGCGCAGAGCCGGACGGGGCAGGTCGGCAGGCTGCGCGGGCTGGACGACGAAAGCATTGCCCGTGCGATGTCGCTGATGCACGAGCGGCCCGAGCATCCGTGGTCGGTTGCCACGCTGGCGCAGGCCAGCTACCTGTCGCGCACCATCTTCAGCGAGCGCTTTCGCGCGCTCGTGGGCGTCACGCCCATGCATTACCTGGGCTCGTACCGCATGACGCTGGCGGCCGAGAAACTCAAGAACCGGCAGCTGAGCCTGCACCAGGTGGCCGAGGCGGTCGGCTATGCGTCGGAGAAGGCGTTCTCGCGCGCCTTCCAGCGCTGGACGGGCATGACCCCGAGCGCGTACGCCCGCCAGCAGGGCGGACCCGAATCCGACTGAATCTGCCGTCCCGGACGGTCGGTGCCCAAATCCGGCCTGCCGGAGGTTGAGGCGGCGGCGTGCGGGTCGAACAATCGGCGCATGGCAACCCCACGCAAAAGAGTCATTCCCGAAGTGCGCAACCCCGCGCTCGAGCTGTCGCTGGTGAAGCCCATCGCCACCGGCGACAACCAGCAGCGCGCGGCCACCGTGCAAAACACCGATGGTGAGCCACTGGTGGCCTTCGAAGGCAGCAGCAACCCCTACCTGGAGCACCAGCGCAACGACCTGCTGCTGAGCCTGCAGCACATGCGCAGCGAAGGCCACGACGAGATGGTCTTCATGTGCATCACGCACTGCAAGGAGCTGAGCTTCAAGGCCATCCACTACGAGCTGGCCAACATGCAGGCGCGCATCCGGGGCGACGACGTGGCCGGTGCGCTGCAACTGGTGCCGCGCGTGCGCGCGCTGCTCGAATTCCTTGGCAAGACCTGGGACGTGCTCTCGACCATCACGCCGCACGAGTTCAACCAGTTCCGCAACACGCTGGGCATTGCCTCGGGGCAGCAGTCGTACATGTACCGGCATGTTGAATTCATCCTCGGCAACAAGTCGATTCCGCTGGCGCGCGCGCATGCGAACAACCCCGACGTGTGGCCCTACATGGAGCGCGCGCTGAATTCACCGAGCCTGTATGACGACGTGCTGGCGCTGCTGCACCGGCGCGACATCGCCGTGCCCCCCGAGGCGCTGGTGCGCGACTGGTCGGCGCTCTATGTGCCGAACCCGGGCGTCGAGGCGGCGTGGCTGTGGGTGTACGGCGATCCGACGCCGGAGAACGACCTGTACAGGCTGGGCGAGGCGCTGATGGACATCGCCGACGTGTTCTCGCAGTACCGCTGGCGGCATTTCGTGTCGGTCGAGCGCATCCTGGGCTTCAAGCCGGGCACGGGCGGCTCGGCTGGCGTGGGGTGGCTGCGCAGCGTGGTCGATCACCGATTCTTTCCCGAGCTGTGGTCCGTGCGGACGCAGCTGTGAGCACGGCATGACACAGGCAGCAAGGGTATTGATCGTCGGCGCGGGCATCGCGGGCTGCTCGGCCGCCATCTCGTTGGCCGGCAAGGGCTTTCGCGTCACGCTGGTCGAGAAGCAGGCCGAGTGGCGCTTCCAGAGCTCGGGCATCTTCATCTACGGCAACGGGCTCGAGGCGCTGCGCAAGGTCGGTGTTCTGCCCGGCATCCTCGAAGCGGGCTTCGCCATCGAGGACGGCCGCAATGTCTACCTCGACCACCACGGCGAGCCCATCGTCGATGTGTTCTATCCGCGCTCCAGCGGCGGCTCGGCGCCTATCGTGGGCATCAGGCGCGCGGAGATGCACCGTATCCTGGCCGCGCGGCTCGATGCGTTGGGCGTGGAGATACGGCTGGCGACGACGGTCGCGGAGATCGATTCGCCCGGCGGCAGCGATCGCGCGGAGGTCATGTTTTCGGACGGCACGGCACAGCGCTTCGACCTCGTCATTGGCGCAGACGGCATCCGCTCGCAGGTGCGTGAGGCCGTCGCCGGCCCCGTCGCACCGCGCTACACCGGCTTCGGCGTCTGGCGCAGCGTGCACGAGCGGCCGCGTGCGCTGGACGCCAAGATCATGATGATGGGCGTCGGCAAGCGGTTGGGCATCATGCCGATCAGCGACGACAGGCTCTACATCTTCGGCACGGTCGCCGAGCCGGCTGGCCGCTGGTATCCGAAGGAGACCTGGCCAGGGCAGATGCGCGAGCGCTTCGCCGAGTTCGGCGGCCCGGCGCGGCAGTTTCTGGACCAGTTAGGCGCGGATTCCGAAGTGCTCTACACGGCCGTCGAGGAGGTGCACACGCCGCTGCCCTGGCACGCGGGCCGCGTGCTGCTGATCGGCGACGCGGCGCATGCCTCGACGCCCTTCATGGGGCAGGGCGGGGCGATGGCGGTGGAAGACGCGGTGGTGCTGGCCGACATGCTCGCGCGGCACGGCATCGCCGACGCCACGCTGCGCGCCTTCGGCGAACGCCGCTACCCGATGTGCCGCTTCGTGCAAGACGCCTCGCGCAAGGTGGGCGAGGCGGGGGCGATGGAAGATGCCGAGAGCTGCGCGCGGCGCAATGCGGCGATGCGCGAGGGGGCACAGCAGCAGGTCGATGCCTTCTACCGGCAGCTGGGAGAGTTCGGCTCGCTGCATATGCCGGAACCAGCCTAAGCATCTGACAAATGGGTCGTTCGTTTGCGGGCGAGGGCGCGACAGAATCGCGCGCTTTGCCTCCTGCAACCGAAAGTTCGCCATGCGTGCCCATTTCCTGTCGAAGCTGCTCAAGCCGGTCCTTGCCCTGTGGGCCTGCGCTTCGTTGACCGTGGCCGCGCAGGCGCAACCGGCGGCGGCCTACCCGTCGAAGCCCGTGCACATCACGGTCGCGAATACGCCCGGCAGTTCGCCCGACGTGCTGGCGCGCTACCTGGCGCAGCGCCTGTCGGAGCAATGGAAGCAGCCGGTGGTGGTCGACAACCGCGCGGGCGCGGCCGGCATCCTGGCCGCCGATGGGCTGGCCAAGGCGCAGCCCGACGGCTACTCGCTGCTGGTGGGCGCAGACGGGCCCATCACCATCCTCCCCAACATCCAGGCCGGATTGCCCTATGACGCCCGGCGCGACCTGGTGCCGGTGGTGTCGCTCGGGCAGATCGACTTCGTGCTGGTCGCCAACCCGAAGACCGGCTTCCACACGGTGGCCGACTTCATTCGCGCGGCCAAGGCGCATCCTGGGCGCATCAACTACGCCTCGGCCGGCAACGGCAGCCCGCAGCAGCTGAGCATGGAGCTGCTGAAGCAGAAGGCCGGCATCTACGTCACGCACATCCCGTACCGTGGTGGCCCGCTGGGCATGCAGGACGTGATCGCGGGGCAGGTCGACGTGATGTTCATCGCGGTCGGCCCCGCGCTGCCGCACATCCGCAGCGGCCGGCTGGTGGCGCTGGGCACCAGCGGCGAGAGGCGCCATGCGCTGCTGCCCGAAGTGCCGACCGTGGGCGAAAGCTATGCGGGCTACCGCTCGGGCACGTGGTTCGGGCTGTTCGCGCCGGCGCGAACGCCGCAGCCGGTACTCGACGCCATCGCGGCGGAGGCGGGGCGCATCGTGCAGGCTCCGGCCGCCCGTGCAGAACTCGCGGTGCAGGGCATCGAGGCCACGGGCCATCCGCAACGGCAGTTCCAGACGCAGGTGGCGGCCGAATACGAGCGCTATGCGCAGATCGTGAAGGCCGTGGGCATCAAGACCGAGTAACAGACAGTCAGACAGTCGCCTGCCCGGGCAACCGCACGGTGGCACATCGCAACGATGTGCAAGTCAGCCAACCGGCCGTTTCCGTGCCTTGGGCGGGCCCCGGATGCGCTAAGGTGCGGTCATCCGCGTTCCTGAATACCTTTGCCCGACCATGTCCCGTCCTCCCATCGAGATCGAAACCGCCCCCAACCCCACCGCCACGGTGATCGTGATGCACGGCCTCGGCGCCGACGGCAACGACTTCGTGCCCATTGCCAACGAGCTCGAGCTCTCGGCCGTGGGCCCGGTGCGCTTCGTGTTCCCCAATGCGCCGGTCATGCCCGTGACCATCAACGGCGGCTACCAGATGCCGGCCTGGTACGACATCGCCTTGCCCGACCTGGCAGCGCAGGAAGACGAGGCCGGACTGCGCCGCTCGCAGGCGACCATCGAGGCGATCATCGCCAGTGAAAAAGCCCGCGGCATCGCCGCCGAGCGCATCGTGGTGGCCGGCTTCTCGCAGGGCTGCGCGATGGCGCTCATGACCGGCCTGCGCCACACCGAGCGGCTGGCCGGCATCGTCGGCCTCTCCGGCTACCTGCCGATCGCGGCCACCACGGCGGCCGAACGCCACGCGGCCAACCACGAAACGCCCGTGTTCCTCGCCCATGGCCGGCAAGACCCCGTGGTGCCCCTTGCCGCGGCGATGCGCTCGCGCGACGCGCTGGCCGCCTTGGGCTATACCGTCGAGTGGCACGAATACACGATGGCGCACTCGGTGTGCATGGAAGAAATCGCCGATCTGAACCGCTTCCTGCTGCGGGTGCTCGGCTGAACTTCGTCGAAGGAGACAAGAAAATGATCCTGGTCATCGGACACGCCCTGGCAAAGCCCGACACCCTGCAGGCCATGCTCGCCATCAGCACCGAGCACGTGCTGCGCTCGCGCACCGAAGCCGGCTGCATTTCGCATGAAGTCACGACCGACGTGCAGGACCCGCTGCGACTGACCTTCGTGGAGCGCTGGAGCGACATGGCCGCGCTGCAGACGCACTTTCGCGTGGACGCCTCGCGCGCCTTCGGCAAGGCGCTGGCGGCCATGGCCGACGGCACGCCGGAGATACACGTCTACCAGTCGGACGAGATCGACCTGTCGGCGGGCCGCGCCAAGGCCTGAAATTCACCAGCCATCGGGGCCGTTCACTGGCGCGTCGTCTATGCAGATAGCTATCAAAAACATAGCGAACCACAGGGTAGCCTGCCTCGGGATTCCCTGCACGAGCAATGCCCGCGTGCCCGTGCTACCTTCCAGCCCCTCAGAAGATTGATGGGTCATAACAATATGAGCAACAGATTGCTGGAGAGGTTGGGTGCACTTTCAGCCGCACGCCTCCAGGGCATGCGACGTGGCATCGAGAAGGAAAGCCTGCGCGCTCTGCCGGACGGCAAGCTCGCGCTGACGCCGCATCCCGTGGCCCTGGGCTCCGCGCTCACGCATCCGCACATCACGACCGACTTCAGCGAATCGCAGCTCGAACTCATCACGGGCGTGCACGCGAACGTCGAATCGGCGCTCGAAGAGCTCACGCGGGTGCACCAGTTCACCTACCGCGTGCTCGACGGCCTGGGCGACGAGCGCCTGTGGGTGTCGAGCATGCCCTGCGGCCTGCCGACCGACGAGACCATTCCGATCGGCCGCTACGGCTCGTCGAACGTGGGCCGCGCCAAGAGCGTCTACCGCATGGGCCTGAGCCACCGCTATGGCCGCCGCATGCAGACCATCTCGGGCATTCACTACAACTGGTCGCTGCCCGACGTGTCGAGCGAACAGTATTTCGCGCTGATCCGCAATTTCCGCCGCCAGGCCTTCCTGCTGCTGTACCTGTTCGGCGCCTCGCCGGCCCTGTGTTCGAGCTTCGTGGCGGGCCGCCCGCACGAGCTGCAGCCGCTGGGCGACGGCAGCATGTTCATGCCGCACGGCACCTCGCTGCGCATGGGCCGCCTGGGCTACCAGAGCGACGCGCAGGCCTCGCTGGCCGTGAGCTACAACAGCCTCGACGGCTACGGCGCCTCGCTGCAGGACGCGCTCACGCGCCCGTGGCCGGCCTACGAATCCATTGGCATCCGCAACCTCGGCGGCGACTACAACCAGCTGGGCACCAGCCTGCTGCAGATCGAGAACGAGTTCTACGGCACCATCCGCCCCAAGCGCGTCATCAACCCCGGCGAGCGCCCGCTGCACGCGCTGCGCGAACGCGGCGTGGAATACGTCGAAGTGCGCCTGATGGACCTCGACCCCTTCGAGACCGTCGGCATCAACGCGCAGACCATGCGCTTCATCGACGTGTTCCTGCTGCACTGCCTGCTGAGCGACAGCCCCGACGACACGCCGCAGGAAATCGCCGACCTCGCCCACAACCAGCACCTCACGGCCGCGCGCGGCCGCGAGCCGGGCCTGAAGCTGCAGCGCGACGGACGCGAAGTGGCGCTGGCCGACTGGGGCCTGGAGCTGGTCGAGCAGTGCCTGCCCATTGCCGCCGCGCTCGACGCGGCGCAGGGTGGCACGGCGCATGCCGACGCAGTGCGCGCCGCGAGGGCCGCGCTGCAGAACCCCGACAGCCTGCCCTCCGCCCGCGTGCTCGCGGCCATCGAGAAAGACCACGGCAACTCCTTCATCGGCTTCGTGCGTGCCCAGTCCGAGCAGACCCGCGCCGCACTGCTGGGCCTGCCGTTCTCGGCCGCGCAGCAGGCCGAGTTCGAGCAGATGACTGCCGAGTCGATCCAGGAGCAGAAGCGCATCGAGGCGGCCGACACCATGCCCTTCGAGATCTACCGCGAGCAGTACGTCTCGCCCGCGCGGCTGGGCATGGCGCGCGGCCGCATGGCGGTCGCTGCCTGAGGCTTATTGCCGGGGAATCCCGGCCTGGGCGACGACTTCGCTCCAGCGCTTGATCTCGCGTTCGATCATCGACTTCATCTGGACGGGCGAAGAGGGCGCGGGTTCGCTGCCCAGTGATGCCAGCGTTGCCTTGACGCCCGGGTCGCCGAGCGCCGCTCGCACGCTGCGATCAAGGCGCTCGATTGCCTGCGGCGGCGTGCCACCGGGCGCCGCGAGTCCCAGCCAGGAGCGGATCTCGAAGCCCTTCAGCACGCTCGCGACGGCAGGCACCTCCGGCATCGACGGCCAGGGTTGTGCGCTGGTGACCGCCAGCGCACGCAGCCGGCCCGACTGGATGTGCGGCGTTGCAACGGTCAGCGTGTCCGCCAGGATGTCGACGTCGCCCGCGATCACCGCCTGCACCGGTGCGCCGCCGCCGCGATAGGGCACGTGCAGCAGCCTGACGCCGGCGCTGACGCCCAGCAGTTCCCCGACCATGTGCTGCGTCGAGCCCACGCCCACGGAAGTGAATGTGACCCGCTCCGGCGCCTGCCGCGCAGTGGCGAGCAGTTCCGCGAGATTCCTGGCCGGATGCTCCGCGCGCACGGCGATGACGAAGGGAAAGCTCGTCACGGTCGAGACGAATGCGAAGTCCTTCACCGGTTCGTAGGGCAGCGTCTTGCGCAGCGCGGCCGACACTGTGTGCGCGCCGGTGAGCATGACGATGTTGTAGCCATCGGGCCGGGCCTTGGCCACGAAGTCCGTGGCGATCAGCCCGCCCGCGCCGCTCTTGATATCGACGACCACGGGCTGCTTCAGCGTCTCCTGCATCTTCTGCGCGAGCAGGCGCGAGACGACATCGGCGTTGCCGCCTGCACCGAATCCGTGGCAAAGCTGTATCGGGTGGCTGGGGTAGTCGCTCTGCGCGCGAGCCGGGGGCTGCAGCGCGAGTGCGGAGGCGGTGGCGACGACGAAGTCGCGCCGGGTGAAAGCCGTCATGGTCGTTGTCTCTTTCCGTCAGGCCTTGGCGGCCCTGAACCCGTGCCATACCGTGTCGTAGTCCGGCTGCAGATTGGCGGCTCCAAGCGCTTGCGCCGTGGGCCGGAACACGTGGCGGCTCTCGAACATGAAGGCCAGCGTGTTGTCGAGGCGGTGCGGCTTGAGTTCGGCCGTGCTTGCCCGCTCGAAGGTGGCGGCGTCCGGCCCGTGCGGCAGCATGCAGTTGTGCAGGCTCACGCCGCCGGGCACGAAGCCTTCGGCCTTCGCATCGTACACGCCGCGCACCAGCCCCATCAGTTCGCTCATCACGTTGCGGTGGAACCAGGGCGGGCGGAAGGTGTCTTCCGCCACCAGCCAGCGCGGCGGGAAGATCACGAAATCGCAGTTGGCAACGCCGGGCGTGTCGGTGCCGGAGGTCAGCACCGTGTAGATCGACGGATCGGGATGGTCGAAGCTGATCGTGCCGATGGCCATGAACCGCGCCAGGTCGTACTTGCAGGGAGTCAGGTTGCCGTGCCACGCGACCACGTTCAGCGGCGTGCCGGCCTGCGTGCCTTCCCAGAGGTGGCCCATGAACTTGTTGACGATGCGCACGGGGCCGGCGTCTTCCTCGAAGGCCGCCATGGGCGCCAGGAAGTCGCGTGCATTGGCCAGCCCGTTCGACCCGATCGGCCCCAGCTCCGGCAGGCGAAAGGGCGCACCGTAGTTCTCGCAGACATAGCCCCGCGCCTCGCCTTCGCCCTCGCCCTCCTGCAGCGCGACGCGAAACCGCATGCCCCGCGGCACCAGCGCGATCTCGCCGGGGGCGACGTGCAGGCGGCCCAGTTCGGTATGGAGCAGCAGCGCGCCATGCTGCGGCACGATCAGCAGTTCGCCGTCGGAGTTCGCGAGGTAGCGCCCGTCCATCGAGCGGTTCGCGCGATAGACATGCACTGCCGAGCCTGTCTGCGCGTGCGGGTCGCCGTTGCCGGCGATGGTCAGCATGCCGTCGACGAAGTCCGCGTCCCCGGCCGGCATCGGCCAGGGGTTCCAGCGCAGCCGGTTGGCCGGTGTTTCCGCTTCGGTGAATGGCCCGCTGCGCCAGTTGCCGTCGTCGATGCGCGCGAAGGCCTCGTGCATGGCGCTGGGGCGCCTCCTGTACATCCAGGTGCGCCGGTTGTGGTCACGCGGCGCCGTGAAAGCCGTGCCTGACAGCAGCTCGGCATACAGGCCCAGCGGCGCCTGCTGCGGCGAGTTGTGCCCGACGGGCAGGGCGCCCGGAAGCGCCTCGCTGGCGAACTGGTTGCCGAATCCGCTCTGGTAGTCGAGCGTTGTCATGGTGTCTCCATCCTTTGTTCCGGATCGATGCGGTCGTCAGTCCTGCCACCGGGGCGTGAAGAAGGGCGCCGGAAGCAGGATCTTCGATTCCTGGCTCTGCAGCAGCGGAAGCATTTCCACCACGTAGGCCTTCCATGCCGGGTCGGCCATCAGGAGCTCCCGCCGCTCGGCGCGCTCGTTCATGTCCACGTAGGCCCACATGTGGATCACCTGGTTGAGCGGGCCGGTTTCGGTGCGGTAGTAGCCGACCATGCGGCCGAGGATGCGGCGCTGTATTGCCAGGCCCTTGGCCTCGTACAGCGACAGGTAGGCCCGCCACTGGCCGGGGTGGGTGGTGTAGGTGCGTTGCTCCACGAGCATGCGGGCGGTCGTGTCGGGTCCGGCTGTCACAGGCTGTGCCCTCCGTCGATGACGATCCGCGTGCCCGTGGCCGTGCGCAGGTGCGTCACGCAGGCCAGCACGGCGAGCGCCACGTCCTGCGGCGTGACGATGCGCCCGAGCGGCGTGGCGGCCGCCTTCTTGAGCAGGTCGTCGCGGTTGCGCCCGCGAACGAAATCGGTGTCGACCGCTGCGGGCGAAACGCCGACGAAGCGCACGGGGCCGAAGGCTCTTGCCATCGACACGGTCATGGTGTCGAGCGCCGCCTTGGCCGCGCAGTAGGCGATGTTGCTGCCCAGGCCCGTGAAGGCGGACACGGAAGACACGTTGACGACGACCGCATCGGTGGACGCACTCAGCAGCGGCATGAGCGCACGCGTGATGGCATACGGGCCGCCGACGTTGGCTGCGAGTATTTCGTCGAACAGCGCTGGTGCCAGCGCATCCAGGTCGCCGTGCGCAATGCGCTGCGTGAAGCCGGCGGAATTCACGAGCACGTCGACGCGGCCGAAGCTGCGATGCAGGGTGTCCGCCATGGCGGCGTGCGCCGCGCTGTCGGTCAGCGGAATCCGCAGCGTGCTGTGGTCATCGCCTGGCAGTTCATCGCGCAGTGCCTGTGCACGCTCCGCGCCTTCGTTGTAGCCGATGACGACCGTCGCTCCCGCGTCCGCCAGCACGCGCACGCAGGCGGCGCCGATGCCGCTGCTGCCGCCGGTGACGACGGCGACCCTGTTTTTCAGCGCCAGAGCGCATTCCTGCATCGTGCTCATCGAAACCTCCCGCAAAGCGCCCTGTGCTTTTTCATGACTGCCCTTGATCGTTGGGTTCCATCGCTCGTCCCGCCGTTCGGCAAGAGTGGTGTCCGATAGACGGGGCGCCGCTATGGCTCCAGCGGGAATTGTTTTCTAATGACTCGCTTCAAACCAGTCGTTTGTCCATCAATCGAACATGAAAACGCCCTCCGATGCAGGCTCGCTGAAACGAGGCGTGGTGATTCTCAAATTGCTGGCCACCGCTGGCCCTCGCGGGTTGGCGCTGACCGAGCTGTCCGAGAAATCGCAGATCCCGCATCCATCGGTGCATCGCATCCTGGGGCAGCTGGCCGCGGAACGACTGGCGGTCTTCAACGATGAGCTCCGGCGCTACAAGCTCGGGCCCCTGGCATTCGAACTGGGTGTGGCCGGCTCGACCATGCACGACATCCGCGACCTGTGCGACCCTGCGATGGGCACGCTGGCGCAGGAGACGGGCGACACCGTCTACCTGGTCGTGCGCAGCAGCTTCGATGCGGTCTGCATGCACCGCCGCGAGGGGGCCTTTCCCGTCCGCGCGCTGGTGCTCGAGGTCGGCAGCCGGCGCCCGCTGGGCGTGGGCGCCGGCGGGCTCGCGATCCTGTCGGCCATCGACGACGAAGAGCGGGCCCACATCATCGAAAGGGTGGGGCCGAGCCTGGCGGCCTTCGGAAAGTTGTCGCCGCAGGATCTGGCGCAGGCCTGTGTGCAGACGCGCGCCATGGGCGCCGCGGTGATCCAGAACCGTGTGAGCCTGGGCGTCAAGGCGGTCGGCGTGCCCTTCAGGGATTCGATGGGGCAGGCCGTGGGCGCGCTGAGCGTTGCCGCCCTGTCGCAGCGGCTGAGCCAGCGGCGCATCGAGCAGGTGGCCGAGATGCTGCGCAGTGCCACGCAGTCGGTGGAGGTGCTGCTGCGCAAGCGCAAGACCTGAGGCGGCTGGCTGCTTCTTCAGCCGCCGCCGTGCTGCCGCAGGCAGGCTTCGACCCGCGTCACGAGATACGCCGGTGTTTCGAGCATCGGGTAGTGGCCGGCATTCGGCAGCGTCTCGATCTGCGCGTGCGGGTACATGCGGGGGAAGGTGGCTTGCACGAAGTCGGAAGACACGCCCCCGTCGTGCTCGCCCACCAGCACCATCAGCGGCGCGCGCAGCCCCGCAGCCCTGTCGGAGAAATCGGTTTTCGAGAATGCGCCGAAGTAGTCCTCGAAAGCGACGGGCTCGGAGGTGCTGCGCTGGTGGGCCAGGATCGAGCGGGCCAGTGCAGGCGTCAGGCGCGAGCCCAGCGAGCTCTCGATCACGCCGAGTGCCGCCTCGTCGCTCCTGCCCGCCGATGCGAACAGCGCCGCGACCTCCGCCGGCAGCGGCACGCCGGAAGCCGGCACCGGCGTCACGCACACGGCGGCCTGTATGCGGTCGGGCGCATCGATTGCCACTCGCTGCGCCACCATGCCGCCCATGGAATGGCCGAGCAGGCTGAAGCGCCCCCACCCCAGCCGGTCGGCGAGTTCGAGGCTGTCGGCGGCAATCTCCGCGATCGTGTGCTCGCCCCCGATGGCGCGGGAGGCGCCGTAGCCGCGGTAGTCGGGAAAGGCATACGTGAAGGCTTTCTCGTCCAGCAGCGGATAGGTCGGCGCCCATACGCCGTGGTCGCCGAACCAGCCGTGCAGGACCATCACCCGCTGGGGGCCGCTGCCCCGGATTTCGTGGCCCAGAGTCATGTGTGTTCTCCTTTGCCCGTGCGGGCGTGCCGTGTCAGTCGATCTTGATGCCCGCGGTGCCGATCACCTTGGCCCACTTCGACGATTCGCTCGCGATGGTGCTCGCGAACTGGGCCGGTGTGCTTGCGACGGCCTCGACGGTCTGGTCGCTCAGCTGCCGACGGACTTCGGGGTCGGCAAGCACTTTCTGCAGTTCGGAAGACAGCCGTTCGATGACCGCGCCCGGCGTGCCCGCGGGCGCATGCAGGCCGAACCACAGTGCCGAGTCGAAGCCGGCGATGCCGGCTTCCGCAAAGGTCGGCACCTGCGGCAGGGCGGCAAGGCGATGCCGGCCGATGACCGCCAGCGCCTTGACCTTTTCGGCGGTGACCTGCGCCATCACCGGCGCTGCCGGCGTGAAGGCCAGGTCCACCCGGCCGGCCATGACGTCGGTCAGCGCCTGGGCGCCTCCCTTGTAGGGCACGTGCGTCAGGCGCACCTGGGCCGACTGGTTGAACAGCTCGCCGTAGAGGTGCGTGAAGGTGCCATTGCCCGAAGAGCCGTAGCTGAACTTGCCGGGCGCTTCGGACGCCGCGGCAACCAGTTCCTTGACCGTGCGGGCGGGCAGGTCGGCGCGCGCGATCAGCAGCGCGGGCGCTTCGGCGAGCAGCGTCACCGGCGTCAGGTCCTTGACGAAACTGAAGCGGAGATTCGGATACAGGCTGGGGTTGATGACATTCGCGGTGGTGCTCAGCAGCAGCGTGTGGCCATCGGGTGCGGCATGGGCCACGGCTTCGGCGGCGATGCTGCTGCCCGCGCCCGGCCGGTTCTCGACGATCACGGGCTGCCCCAGGGCCTGCCCCATGCGCGGCCCGAGGATGCGCACGATCAGGTCCCCGGTGCTTCCGGCCGGAAATCCGACAAGGATGCGGATCGGCTTTTCCGGGTAGGTGGCGGATGCGGCGGGCGCACATGCGCCCGCCAGCGCGAAGGCGGCCACGAGGGGCGCAAGAAATGAAAGTCGCATGGTGATGTCTCCTTTTTTGTTTTCCTCGCCGCGCCGCGCCGGCGCTGCCGTTCAGCGCGAGCCCAGCACGTTGGCCAGCAGGCCCGCCCCGTAGAGCACTGCATTGGGTTCGTGGTGGCGCGGCGCGGTCGCCAGGAACTGCTTCACCGCTTGCACGGCCGGCACGGGGAAGGAGAGAAGGCGCTGCACCAGGGCATCGCCCTCGGCCTGCAGTCGACCGCTCTCGACGACCCGGCCCACGATTCCCGCAGCCAGCGCCTCGCGCGCGCCGATGGGCTCCGCGCCGAAGACCAGGTGCGCCAGCGCTTTGGCCGGCATGCGGTCCAGCAGCGGTGCCATGGCGATGCAGGGCGGAATGCCGCGTTCGAGTTCGCGCAGCGCGAAGCTGCTGTCTTCCTCGCACAGCGTGAGATCGCAGCGCGCGGCCAGCACCGTTCCGATGCCCCATGCCCGGCCCGCCACCATCCCGACCACCGGCGAGCGGCAGCGGCCGAACGCCTCGTAGAGCCTCTGGATCGGCCCCGCGTCGTCGCGCAGCACGTCGGCCGCATTGACCCCGGCACCGGGCGGCGGCGGCGCCATCTCGCGGCCCAGGCAGAAGTCAGGGCCTTCGGCGCGCAGCACGATCACCCGGCTGTCGCGCGCGGCATCCAGCGCTTCGGCCAGCGCCAGCGCCATGGCGTTGGTGAGCCGGTTGCCGGCCTCCGCGCGCTGCAGCCGGATGGTGGCCACCTCGTCGCGCACATCGCAACCGATCCAGGAAGTTTCAGGCGTGGTCATTGGGTGCCGTCTCCTGCAGGCGTTCGGCCATCCAGTCGCAGACCAGGCTCAGCGCGGGCTCCGGCCGGTCGAGGTTCACGTGGGCTGCACCGCCTTCTTCTTCGGTGAACACGCGCAGCTGCTTGTGGCGCGAACTCACCGCCTCCAGCAGGCGCTGGGCTTCCGAAGGCGGCGCATGCCGGTCGTTGGCGCCGTGCACGATGAACAGGTCGCAGTCGATGCGACTGGCTACGCTCTCGAGGCGGAAATCCTCCAGCTTGCGGAATGCGTTTTCCCAGTCGGGCACGCCGAGGATTCGCAGGATCTGCTTGCCGGTAGTGCCCAGCGGCGCGCTGTTGCCCAGTTGCGTGGCGCCCTGGCCCGGCACGTAGCCGACGCGCCGGACCATGCAGGCATGCGTGTCGAAGACCGCGCCCATCACGGCGCAGGCCTTGATTCGCTTTTCGAACGCGACGGCGCGCGGTGCGTAGTAGCCGCCCCAGCTGGCCGCCACCATGCCGATGCGTGCAGGGTCCACGTCCTGGCGCTGCACGAGCCAGTCGACGCAGGCCGTCACCGGCTTCTCGAAATCGTGGCGAGCGGTCAGGCCATGCACGCGCAGCGCCGAGCCCTGGCCCGGACCGTCGAAGGCGAGCGTGGCGATTCCGCGCCGCGCGAGATTCAACGCCACGTAGAACATCTCTTCCTTGTTGGCGTCCAGTCCATCGGACAGGAGCGCCACCGGCCCCGGGCCGCTGCGGCCCACGGCGGGCACCAGGTAGGCCGGAATCACGCTGCCCTCGAAAGGAATGTCGACCAGCTCGATGCCCGGGTCGCGGTTCCGCGCGAAGGTCTCGAAGCACGACAGGTGCTTGGCGTAGGAAAGTTCAGCGCGGGGGTCGTCGGGGTCCAGCAGCCCCTCGGCCCACTGGTGATAGACCGAGGCGCGCAACGAAAAATCGCTGGCGCTGACGCGATGGCCGCGCGACAGGGCGTCGGCGGCAGATTGCTCCAGCTGGCGCCCGAGCTCTCCCCACGCGCGATGCCAGGCCTCCACGTCGCCGGAAGGCTGCACCCGCGCCGCGTCTTTCAGGCGGGAGCAGGCCCAGTCGATTTCGCCGAACAGTCCGCCCGCGGCGATGGCGCGGAGCACGGCGAGAGACCAGCGGTAGTTTTCGGGGAAGTAGAAGAACATGGTTTTTCAGAGGGGGGCGGGCTGGCGCCCGGCGGTCCCGCGTCAGGTCGATGAATCGATCCATTGTTCGCGCACCCATCTCCCGAAACCATGGCTTTGTCCGATAGATGAACATGAGAATTGCCAACGCCTGCGTCTGGCGTTGCTCCGTCACCCGGTGGCCGGACCCGGCGCCTACCTTTCCCCGGACTCGAAGAGCGCCAGGTGAGCAGTGCGCAGCTGAAATTTCTGGATCTTGCCCGTCGGCGTCATCGGCATCCCGTCGACGAAGCGGATCGACTTGGGCACCTCGAACCGGCCGAGGCGCTCCTTGCAGAACGCCAGCAGTTCATCTTCACCGCACGAGCCGTCATTGCGGCGCAAGACCACGAACGCGGCGACCGCTTCGCCCCAGTGCGGATGCGGCAGGCCCACCACGGCCGCGGCGCCGATGGCGGGGTGGGCGAGCAGCACGGCCTCCAGCTTGACGCTGGAAACGTTCTCCCCGCCGGTCTTGATCATGTCCTTCTTGCGGTCGAGAAACAGCATGTGCCCGTCGGCGTCGAGCATGCCGATGTCGCCGGTGTGGTGCCACCCGAAGCGGCGCGCCGCGGCGGTGGCCTCCGGGTCCTTGAGGTAGCCGAGAAAGACGTTGGGCCCGCGATGGACGATCTCGCCGACCTGGCCCGGCCCGAGCAGCCGGCCGTCGTCGTCCATGACGGCGGTCTCCACCCCCGCCACCGATACGCCCCAGCAGTTGCCGTCCTTGCCCGGGTGGTCGCTCGCGCGGTAGACCATGGTCGGCGGGTACATCTCGGTCTGGCCGGTGCCCAGGCGCACGTCGGGGCACATGTCGCGCCGGATGTCCGCGAGCAGGTTCTTCGGCATCGGCGCCAGGCCGTACATGCACAGGCGCAGCGAAGAGAAGTCGGTTTGCGGGCGCTGGGGGTGCTTCATCAGCGCATCGAACATCATCGGCAGGCACGACAGCCAGGTGATGCGTTCGCGCCCGATGGCCGCCAGCATGGCCACGGGATCGAAGCCGTTGGCGAGCCACAGCGTTGCGCCGACCATCAATGCGCCGGTGCTGATGGCGTGCTGGGCGCAATGGAACAGCGGCAGCACCGAGACGACGACGTCGCGCTCGGTGGCCTCGAAGCTTTGCGCGCAGCTCAGCAGCGCGCCATGGACCGAGCGATGGGAATGCATCACGCCCTTCTGCTTTCCCGTGGTGCCGCTGGTGTACATGATGAGCGCGAGGTCATCGTCGCCTCGGGCAGTGGCCAGCGGCTGCGCCGGTGGGCGCGATGCCAGCGCGTCGAAATGCAGCGTGCCGGCGGTGGCATGGTGCTGTGCGCCGATCACCACCGTCAGCAGGCCCAGGCGCTCGACCAGCGTGCGCAGCGCCGCCACTTCGAACAGCGCTGCATCGATGAAGACCGCGCTGGCTTCGGCGTGACTCAGCACATGCTCGATCGAGGCCGCATCGAGCTGGACATTGACCGGCACCCAGACGTTGCCCGACTTGTGGATGGCCTGGATGGCCGCGAGGTGCTCGATCGAGTTGACGCACATCGTCGCGATGCGGCGATCGGCGAGTTCATGGTCGCGCAGTGCCTCTCCCACGCGCTCGCTCGCGGCATCGAGCGCTGCAAACGTGACCCGCCGGTCACCCTGGATGACTGCGATCTTCTCCGGATCTCGCCTAGCGCTACGCCGCACGACGTCTGCGAGCGAAATACGGGCGATGCTTGCGCGTTCGGCGTCGGCTGCTTGCATGCGTTGGTCTCCTTGGGGCGGCACGGCGGCCTGGTCACGGTTCCACGAAAAAGTCGATCAGCGGCTCGACGCCCGGCGTTACCAGGTAGGGCTCGAAGTCGGTGACGCCGGCATCGCGCAGCACCTGCTCGTCGATCAGCAGCTGGCCGGTGAGCTCGCGGCTCGGCCGGGTCAGGATGTGCCACGCGGCGTCCGCCATGATGGTCGGCAGGCGGGCCTGTCCCGCCACGTCGGGCGCCGCGATGCGCAGGGCGCTGGTGGCGATGACGGTGCGCGGCCACAGCGAGTTGCTCGCAATGCCGCGCCCGCGCAGCTCTTCGGCGAGGCCTCGGCTGAGCATGCTCATTGCGTACTTCGAGGTGGTGTAGGCCGCATGGCGCGCGAACCACTTGGGGCTCATGTCCAGCGGCGGCGACAGGGTCAGGATGTGCGGGTTGGCGGCCTTCTCGAGATGCGGCAGGCAGGCCTGTGCGCACAGGTAGCTGCCCCGTGCGTTGATCTCGAACATCAGGTCGTAGCGCTTCATCGGCGTGCGCTCGACGGTCTCGAGGTGGATCGCGCTGGCGTTGTTGACCAGGATGTCGATGCCGCCGAAGCGCTCCACCGCCGCGTCGACTGCGCTGCGGACCTGGGCTTCGTCACGCACGTCGACCACCACCGCGAGGGCCTGTCCGCCGGCGGCGACGATTTCTTCGGCTGCGCTGTGGATCGTGCCGGGCAGGCGGGGGTCGGCCGTTGCCGTCTTGGCCGCAACCACGATGTTGGCGCCATCGCGCGCGGCCCTCAGGGCAATGGCCTTGCCGATGCCACGGCTGGCACCGGTGATGAAGAGGGTTTTCGATTTCAGGGACGGCATGGACACTCCGCAATCGCGATCGGCTATCGCAAGAGTCCGCAGGCTATTCGCCGGCGCGGAAGAAAACTTGCGCCGACTGGCTGCGCGCGTCGCAGCCAATCGACGCAAGGCGCCGCGGAATGTGCGTGCGACCATCGGCGCGGCAACTTCCGGCGTCGAGCCCTCCATCCGATGATCACGCTCTACCACTGCGCGAATGCACGTTCGTTCCGCGTTCTCTGGATGCTGGAAGAGCTCGGCGCTCCCTACCGGCTGGAGATGCTGCCGTTTCCGCCGCGGGTGCTGCATCGCGAGTACCTCAAGATCAACCCGCAGGGCACGGTGCCTCTGCTGGTCGATGGCGAAACGCGCATGACCGAGTCGGCGGCCATCTGCCAGTACCTGGCCAGCATCAACGCTCCCACCTCGCTGAACGTGGAGCGCGAGGAGGCCGGCTATGGGGACTACCTGAACTGGCTTCACTTTGGCGAGGCCTCGCTGACCTTTCCGCAGACCCTGGTGCTTCGCTACACGCTGCTGGAGCCGGAGGACCGCCGCCAGCCCCAGGCCGCGGAGGACTACGCCCAGTTCTTTTTCGTGCGCCTGCGGGCGCTCGAGAGGTTGCTGGAGGCGCAAGACTTCGCATGCGCCGGCCGGTTCACGGCGGCTGACATCTCGATCGGCTACGCGCTGCTGCTGGCCAGGGTGCTGGGCCATCACGAGCGCTTCGGCCCCGCGGTACAGCAGTATTGGAAGCGCCTGAGCTCGCGCGCAGGCTTCGAGCGCGCGATGGCGGTGCAGGACGCGGCGGCCGCCCGGCAGGGTATTCAGCAGTTGCCGACGCCCGGAATAGGGCTCGGCAGACGCCCATAGGCACGGGATGACCGACAGCGGCGCTGGCCGATGGCCTACAGGCATTGGCCTGCATGGCTCACCGCGCGTGGCCATGGGGCTGCGAGGATGCGTCCATGCACCGCGCAAGCACCGACCTCGCGACCTCCCCATGACTTTCAAGGCCTATCTAGTCGAGGACAGCCCCGTGATTCGCGAGAACCTCGTCGGATTCCTGGAAGACGTGACCGACGCCAAGGTGGTGGCCTCCGCCAGCACCGAGGAGGAGGCCGTGGCCTGGCTGCACCAGCACACCGGCGACTGGGACCTGACCATCGTCGACCTGTTCCTGCGGCGCGGCAACGGGCTGGGCGTGATCCGCGCCTGCCGCCACCGGGCGCCGCACCAGAAGGTGATCGTGCTGAGCAACTACGCCAACGCCGCCATGCGCGAGCGTTCGCGGCAACTGGGCGCCGACGCCTTCTTCGACAAGTCGGCCGAGCTCGACCAGCTGGTGGACTTTTGTGCGCAGGTGCGCGCGTCCCTTCCCGGCTGATGCAGGGTGACGCCGGCTGACGCGCGCATGACTGGGTCGCGCGCCTTTCTGGGGTAAAACGCCACGCTGCCGCTCTAGCGGCAACCGGACAACGGCAACTCCCCAGGAAAGCGACAGAGAGACATGAGCAACAGCAACAGCAGCAACATCGACTTCAAGGGCCGCGTGGCCATCGTGACCGGCGCGGGCGGCGGCCTGGGTCGCCAGCATGCGCTGGCACTTGCGGCGCGTGGCGCCAAGGTGGTGGTCAACGACCTGGGCGGCGCGCGCGACGGCTCCGGCGGCTCGGTAAGCGCCGCGCAGGCGGTGGTCGACGAGATCAAGGCGGCCGGCGGCGAGGCCATTGCCAACGGCGCATCCGTCACCGACTTCGAGGCGGTGCAGGCCATGGTCAAGCAGGCGGTCGATGCCTGGGGCCGCGTCGACATCCTCGTCAACAACGCCGGCATCCTGCGCGACAAGAGCTTCGCCAAGATGGAACTGGCCGACTTCAAGCTGGTGGTCGACGTGCACCTGATGGGCGCCGTGAACTGCACCAAGGCCGTCTGGGCGCTCATGAACGAGCAGAAGTACGGCCGCATCGTGATGACCACCTCGTCCACCGGCCTGTACGGCAACTTCGGCCAGAGCAACTACGGCGCAGCCAAGCTCGCGCTGGTGGGCCTCATGCAAACGCTGAGCATCGAAGGCGCGAAGAACGACATCCGCGTGAACTGCCTGGCGCCCACCGCCGCCACCCGCATGACGGAGGACCTGTTCCCCAAGGAAATGCTCGAAGCCTTCCGCCCCGAGGCCGTGGTGCCCGCGATGCTGGTGCTGGCCGCGCAGGACGCGCCCAACCGCACCATCCTCTGCGCCGGCGCAGGCACCTTCGAGGCCGCGCACATCACGCTGACGCAGGGCGCCTGGCTGGGCATTGCCGCCGACACACCCGAGCAGCTGGCGGCGCGCCTGTCGGAAGTGACCGAGCGCGAAGGCGAGGCCGTGCCGCAAAGCGGCGCGGCGCAGGGCGCGAACGAAGTCGCCAAGGGCATGGCGAACGCGAAGAGGGGCTGACCGGCCCGGGTGTTCATGGCGCGCTTGACCTCGAGTGCACTCGAGCATTTCCAATGAATTCACCGGATGTCCGGTTCATTCATCGAAGACAAGGAAATGAAGCCATGAACACGATCGACAACAAGGCCCTGGTCCAGCGCATCCACGACGAGCTGGACAAGGGCAACGGCCAGGTCTTCGTCGACAGCCTTGCCGACGACGCCAGCTGGAAGCTCGAAGGCTCCACCGCGTGGTCGCGCACCTACCGGGGCAAGAAGGCGATTCGCGAAGAGCTGCTGAACCCGCTCTTCGCGCAGTTCGCGGGGCCCTACGTGAGCAAGACCGAGCGCCTCATTGCCGAGGGCGACCGGGTGGTGGTGCTGTTCAGCGGCGACGTGCCCACCAAGGCCGGCAAGCGCTACAACAACCGCTACTGCTACGTCTACCGACTTGAAGGAGGCAAGGTGAAAGAGCTGACCGAGTACTTCGACACCGCACTGGTCCAGGAGGCGCTGCAGGCGCCTTCGGCCACGGCGGCCGCCCATGCCGGCTGACACGGGCACGCCTTTTCACATCGGCGAGCTGGCCACGCGCACCGGCCGCACGGTGCACGCCATCCGCTGGTACGAAACGCAGGGCCTCGTGCCCGGCGTGGCGCGCGACGAGGGCGGCCGGCGCCTGTACGTCGAGCTGCACGTCGGCTGGCTCGACCTGATGGAGCGCTTGCGCCGCACCGGCATGTCGATTGCCGAGATGCGCGAATACACCGCGCTGGCGGTGCAGGGCAAGGTCACGCTGCGCCAGCGGCGCGACATGCTCGCGGCCCACCGCGAGCGCGTGACCGAGACCATCGCCGAGTGGAAGCGGGCGCTGTCGCTGGTCGACCGCAAGATCGACTTCTACGACGAGTGGATGGCCAGCGGCCACCGCCCGCCGCTCGTTCCTGCCGAGACGCCCAGCCTGAAGCCGCCGAAACGCGGCAGGCGCAGCGCTGCTGCTGCTGCGGCTACTCCGCGATAAAGCTCGGGTCGGTGCGGATCGAGCCGCGGTCGCGGTGGTTGTGAAGGCGGCCCAGCGTGTTGTCCAGCAAACGCTTGAGCTTGTCGGCCGCGCCGCGGAAGGCCTCGTCGAGGCTGGCCGCGTGCTGTGTTACCGCCAGCGGCTGGTGGTGCGCCAGGCGCGCTTCCATCACGCAGCACTTGTCGCCGCCGCCGGTCTTGTCGTGGTTCTCGTCGCTCAGATGCACCTCGACGCGCGTCACGTCCTCGACGAAACGGCTCAGGTGCTGCTTGATCTCGGTGTCGGCCCAACGCTCCAGCGCGTCCTTGTTGGTGATGCCGTTGCTCGTGTTGACCTGAATCTGCATGCAATGTCCCTGCTGGATGGATGAACGAAAGCCCACTTTGCGCGCCGAAGCGCCGCGGTGCACGTAGGTCTGTTCCCTACCCATGTGCCGGGCAGGGTCCGCAATGCGGCGAGCCGGGTCAGCTCTGGATGTACGTGGTCAGCTGCTCGATGGTGGCCTCGTGGTCCGAGATGATGTCGTCCATCAGGTCTTGGATGGAGATCATGCCGACCACCTTGTCGCCGTCGACCACCGGCAGGTGGCGAAACTTGCGCTGGCTCATCAGCGTCATGCAGGCGCGCGTGCGGGTCTGCGGGGTGACGGTCATCACGTCGGGCGTCATGATCTCGCGCACCTTCACTTCCTTCGAGTTCTTGCCCTGCAGCGCAACCTTGCGGGTGTAGTCGCGTTCGGAGAGAAAGCCCACCAGCTTCTCGCCTTCCATCACCATCAGCGCACCCACCTCGAAGCGGGCCAGGGTGGCCAGCGCGTCGAACACGCTGGTGTCGGGGGAGGTGCGCCATGCTGCGGAATCATGGCGCTTGAGCAGTTCGGAGACGGGTTTCATCGCGGGTAACTCCATCAAAGGGTTTTCGATTCGACCGACGCTCGGGCGCCGCACTCGGTCAAATCATAGGGGCGATAACTGCCCCCGCGATGCAAAACCCTCTAAGGGATTGCGCGTGTGTGCAAGGCACGCGCAATGCGAGAGAACTTAAGGTTGTTGCGCAGGCGCTGCCGCCAGCACGCGGCTCAGCGCCACAGGGTCGCCCACCACCGCCTTCACGAGGCCCTTCTCGTCGAACTGCACCTGGAACTCCGACCAGCTGTCGCGCCAGTAGCGCCACACGGGTGCATCGAGGCTCGGGTTCTCGCTGGCCACCGGGTAGGCGATGGCCATCAGCACCTGCTCGCGCGTCATGCCGGGCATCACCTTGCCGGCGAGGATGGCGTCGCGGACTGCGGGCGGGAAGGCCGCCATCTTCTGCTTCGGGTCTTCGGTCACCACGTAGCGCTGCGCGAACGCGGGCAGCGGGATGTTGCGGCTGTAGTCGTTCTTGATGCGCTGCGGCTTGCCGGCGAGGTCCAGGCTGAACCAGCGGAAGTCGTAGGCCGTGATGCGCGCCGGCGTGCCCACGGCGACGATGCGCGTGCCCTGCTCGTCGTAGTTGATGTCGCTGATCGAGTCGCCGTAGGTGCGCATGTTGCAGCACAGGAAGCCGCTGACCAGCGGGCCGGGCGGCGGGGAGGGCCGCTGGGCATGGACGACGGACACGGGCACGACGGTGGCTGCCAGCAGGGCGGCAGCGGCAAGGCGCTTGAGCATGGATTTCCCTCGGAGTTGTTGGTATTGCTGCGGGGGCAGCGCGCGGATTCTAGGGTCGAACAAGCCGAAGGCGAAGGCACAATGCCCGGTTGCAGCTATCGAAAGCGTAGCAACAAGCTCCCGTTCAGGTTCCCGGTTCACAATGCGCACCCGGCCCCCTCGGCGGCCCCCCATTCTCAGACAGCCAGACAGCGCGAAAGAAAGAGCCCATCGATGGCGATCCAGTGGTTCCCCGGTCACATGTATTCGACCCAGAAGGCCATCACCGAACGGGTGAAGGACATCGACGTGGTCATCGAGCTGCTCGACGCGCGCCTGCCTGGCTCCAGCGCCAACCCGATGCTGGCCGAACTCACGGCCGGCCGGCCCACGCTCAAGGTGCTCAACAAGCAGGACCTGGCCGACCCCGCGCGCACCGTGCTCTGGCTGGCGCACTACAACGCGCTGCCCGCCACGCGCGCTATCGGCCTGGACGCGAGCCAGACCACGCCCGCGCAACAGCTCGTGAAGGCCTGCCACGAGCTGTCGCCCAACCGCGGCGGCATGGCCAAGCCGATGCGCGTGCTGATCTGCGGCATTCCCAACGTGGGCAAGTCCACCCTCATCAACACGCTCACCGGCGGGCGCAAGGCCAAGACCGGCGACGAGGCCGGCATCACCAAGCTCGAACAGCGCATCACGCTGGCCGACGACTTCTATCTTTGGGACACGCCCGGCATGCTGTGGCCGCGCATCATCGTGCCCAAGAGCGGCTACAACCTCGCGGCCAGCGGTGCGGTGGGGCGCAACGCCTTCGACGAGGAAGAGGTGGCGCTGGAACTGCTCAACTATCTCAAGATGCACTACGCCGCCGGCGTGGCCGCGCGCTTCAAGCTCGTGGAGCTCGACGCCGAGACCATGGCCAGCATGAAGGACGAGTCGCTGCTCGACACCATCGGCCGCAAGCGCGGCGCGCTGCTGGGCAAGGGCAAGGTCAACCTGCAGAAGGCGGCGGAGATCGTGATGCACGAGTTCCGCGCAGGCAACCTCGGGCGCGTCACGCTCGAAACGCCCGACGAGTTCGCGCTGTGGCTGGCCGATGGCCAGCGTGCCGACGCCGAGCGTGCTGCAAAGAAGGCGGCGCGCAAGCAAAAGGGCAAGCCGAAGCCCGAGACTGCGCCCGAACAGGACGCCTGAGGCTGCCGCGATGCCTGCCGTGTCCGATTGGCAGCAGGCGCTGGCGCGGCGCTTTCCCGAACTGGCGCCGGCATCGCTGGCAGCACTCGTCGCCCAGGCGCGCAGCGAGCCGCTGGACGCGCACCAGACCCTGCTGGCGGCCGGCAGCGCCTGGCAGCATGCATTCTGGGTCGAGCGCGGCCTGCTGCGGCTCTTCTACATCGACAGCGAGGGGCGCGAGTCGAACAAGAACTTCCACGCCGAGGACGCGTTCATCTGGCCCGTGACCGAGATGATGCGGCGCGAACCAGCAGCCTTCTTCATCGCGGCGCTGACGCCGGCCACGGTCTGGCGCCTTCCGTATGGCGCGCTGCAGGCTTCGGTGGGTGCGCTGCCTTCGTGGACCGCGCTGCAGTTGCACGCACTGGCCGGGCTGCTCGACGACAAGATGCGGCGCGAGCAGGTCTTCCTGCAGTGCACGGCGCGCCAGCGCTACGAGGCCCTGCTGCGCGAGCGCCCCGAATGGACCGGCCGCATTCCGCTGCGCCATCTGGCGTCGTACCTGGGCATGACCGACGTGTCGCTGTCGCGGCTGCGTGCCGAGATGGGGCTTATCGACGGTTAAGGCGCCGGGCCGCCAGCGGCCCGACAGTGAGGGCCTTTCTGTGCAGGAGGAGCCCCGCCATGTTCTTTCACCCGTCGACGATCCGGTTGTCGCTCGCGTGCCATGCGCTCGCCATCTTCTGGCTGGGCGTGATGGCCGGGTTCTTCTGGACCTACAGTGCCAACGTCAACTTCGCCACCCTGCAGATGGACGGCGCCACTTACGCGCTGGTGCAGTCGAGCCTGAACCGCAACGTGCGGCACGCGATGTTCTTCGGCTTCTTCTTCGGCCCGCCGTTGCTGTGCGCGCTGGCCGTGGGCACGGCATGGACCGCGCGCCGCGAGGGCTGGTGGTGGTGCCTGCTGCTGGCCGGTGTGCTCTACGGCCTGGGGATCGTGGTGTTCACGGCGCAGGTCAATCTGCCGCTCAATGCCTACACCGAGTCGTGGAATCCGCAAGGGCTGCCCTCCGACTGGGCGCAGACGCGCTCGCGCTGGAACGCAGCGAATCTCTGGCGCACAGTCGCCGCCGCGCTGGCCTTCGGGCTAGCGCTCGCGGCACTGTGCGCACGTGCTGTGACAGCAGGTCAGTCCAGCGCGAACAGCGCCCTGGCGGCCTCGTCGAGCGCGGCGACGCGGTGCGAATCGGAGCGCGGGCCGGCGGCCGCCAGCGCGCGCTGATACATCGCAAGGCGCGTGGCCGACACCGGCCGGCACAGCGGCCGCCCCGCCGTTTGCGCCACGCCGCGCCCGGGCACCACGTAGCGCCCCGGGTTGAGCCGCGCGAAGCGGATGTACGCCTGCAGCGTGGGGAGCATGTCGGCATGCAGCGCGTCCATGCGCTTTTCCGCCTCCTTGCCGATCTGCGCGTAGCCCTTTGCGTCTTTCGTCACCGGCAGGCCGAGGATGTCGGCCATGTCGATCTCGAAATGCGTGAAGTCGCCGTAGGGGCGCTTGCAGTCGATGAGGAAGCTGAGCCAGTTCGCACGCCGCAGCAGGCGGATGTGCTCGTCCGTCACGTCGAAGGCCGTGCGCTGCGCGAAGGGCGGCTCGAAGGTGTAGTGCCCGGCGACGAAGCTCGCATGCAGGAAGAAGGCGCTGGTCACGTTCACGAACCGGTCGAAGGCCGGCGAGCTGCCGCCGTCGAGCAGGTCTTCGTACTGTTCGAGCGACATGTCGGGCGGCACCATGCCCGGCGCGCCCGATTCGCAGTCGATCCACTCGGCCCGGCTGCGGCGGAACCAGTCGATGTCCGCCTGCGTGATCTCGATGCTGCCGGGTGAAGGCTGGGTCGGTGCGGATGCGGCGGGCACGTTTTTCTGCTCGCAGCCCGTTGCGGCGAGCAGGGCGGACGCGGCGCAGGCGGCCGACAGGGCCAATGCGTCCCGCCGATGGATCCATCTCACGTTGCTGTCTCCCGAAAAAAGCAATTCGACGCCCGAGGATGCCACGCCGGCCTGACACGGGCCTGAGGATGGCCCGGTGTAGGCTTGCCGGTCATCGACATCGCAAGGAGCGACATGACGCAAGCAGCGCAGGGCCAGGACGACAACGCTGGCGACGACGAAAACCTCTCGCCGGGCTGGGACGCCATCACCGCCGCACTGGAGCGCCTCTATCCGGGCCAGGAGCCGAAGCACTACGCCACCGTCCTCAAGTGGATGTTCGGCGGGCCCGATCCGCTCGACGGCGTGAGCGTGTGGAAGCGCATGGAGCCGGTGTCGCACTGGCACTACCTCAGCTATGGGCTCAGCGAGCTGTACGCCAAGGAATCGGGCGATGCCGACACCAGCGGCTACGGTTTCGAGCTGACTTTTCGCCTGGCCTGCGAGCCCGACGAGGCCGAGCCGCCCGCATGGGCCATCAACTTCCTGCAGAACCTCGCGCGCTACGTGTTCAAGAGCGGCAACGTATTCGACGACGGCCACTGGATGACCGCCAACGGCCCCATCGCGCTGGAGCGCGAGACGCTGATCTGCTCGATGGGCTTCGTGTTCGACCCTGAGCTGCCGGCCATCGACACGCCGAACGGGCGCATGCGTTTCCTCCAGGTCGTCGGGCTGACGGAAGACGAGGAACGGGCATGCAAGCGCTGGGACACGCGCAAGCTGCTTGATGCGCTGCTGCCCGCGATGCCGCTGTGGGTGACCGACCTCGCGCGGCCTTCGCTGCTCGACGACCCCGAGGTGCGCCGGCGCGTGGAGGAGGGCGCGGCGCGCGACGGTTCGTCCAGCGGTTTTCTCTTCACCGACGTGCTCGGCTGGGAGACGAGCAAGCGGCTGCTGCGCGCGCCGGTCACCGAGATCACGGTCGGCGCACGCCAGGTCGACGAACTGGTCGCGCTGCTGCCGTTGCGACTGCCCTTCGGCCGCGGGTTTCATTTTGCGAGCCGCGAGCGCGCGCTGGTCTTCGAGCACGGTGATGCCGACCGCGTGGCCGAGGAAGACGGCAAGCTGACATTGCACCTGAGCGACGCCACCGTGCGCGAACTGGCCCGCACGCTGAAGCCGGTCGCGGGCACGTATGAGGTGCCGGGCTTCGGCGCTGTGCGCTGGAAGGTCCAGAAGACGACGATCAGGGATCCGCAGGGAAATGTGGTGCGCACCGTCGGCTGATTGCTGGTCGGCGCGATGGGCGCCGCTGTCGCCAATGCAACTTAGCACGACCCCTTTCGTCACGCGTGTGACGGCGTTTGCCATGAGCGGTTCGTAGAGTGGATCGAACCACTTCTCACCCACTCGCAAAGGACACGCCATGCTCGAGATCGTCAAGGCCACCAACGCGGCCGCTTCCTTCAATCGCTGGGCCGGCATCGAGGCCACCCAGGCCGGCAACGGCGAGGCGGAACTGCGCATGAACTGGCGCGCGGAGGACATGGGGCAGTTCGCCGGCTTCCTCCATGCGGGAATGATCTCCGCGTTGCTCGACACCGTGAGCGGCTACGCGGCCGGCACGCTGGCGGGCCGCGTGATGACTTCGCACTTCTCGGTCAACTTCATGTCGCCCGCGGTGGGCAGTGCCTTCGTGGCGCGCGGGCGCGTGGCGAAGGCCGGGCGCAAGCAGGTGTTTGTCGCGTCCGAGCTCTATGCGCAGCCCGAAGGCAAGGTCGACGATGCTCTCAAGCTCGTGGCGACGGGGAACGCAATCCTCGTTCCCGTGGACGAGCTTCAGCTGAAGCCGCGCGCCTGAGCTTCAGCCCGAACAGCGGCCGCAGCACGTTGAAGCGGCGGATCAGCCCATCCGTCAGCGCCCAGCAGCCGAAAAGCGTCAACGCCACCAGCAGCGCGGGCTCGATCACCGGGCCGAGCGCGAGCGGAGCCAGCGCGGTCACGCCGACGATGATCAGCGTCTGGTGCAGCACGTACCACGGGTACACCGATTCGTTGGCCCAGCGCAGCCAGGGCCACGGGCGGTTCAGGTGGCGGTGGCCATGGCCGAGGATGGTGGCGACGGCAAGCCACAGGTAGAGCATGCGCAGGGTGTCCATCAGCGGGCCGGCGGCCTGGCCCTTCGCGCCGGTGCGCAGCGCGATGAAGATGGCGATCACCGCGACCGCCAGCGCGAGCGACACGCGGCGCAGCCGCTCAAGCTCTTTCCACACGCCGGTGTCCACGCCCATCCAGTAGCCGTAGAGAAACATCGTGAAGTAGAGGCTGTGCAGGTGGAAGTCGCGCACCAGGTTGTGCGTGGGCGGAAAGCGCGAGGCCAGCAGCATCGTGAAGACGAGCAGCGGCACCACAGGCAGCAACAGCAGCTTCCAGCCACGCAGGCCGTTGAAGCCGCGGCGCAGCCACTGGCCGGCGGCGGAGTTCCACAGCGGCAGCGTCAGCGCGATCAGCGCGGTGTAGGTAAAGAGGTAGGGCAGGTACCAGAGATGGTTCCAGGTGATGCCGAACTCCGCGCCATCGAAGGCCCGCTTCGGCCACGGCTCGGCCATCGACAGGTAGCGCAGCAGGAAGGCGCCGAAGCCCGGCGCGACCAGCCCGCTGGCCACGCCCTGCGCATAGGCCTGGTAGGGCACGATCACCGCCATGCCGAAGGCCAGCGGCAGCATCAGCCGAAGGCCCCGGCTGCGCAGCAGGCCCCAGGTGCCCTGGCCCCGGCTGAGGAAGCCGAGCGACACGCCGGAGATCAGGAAGACGAGATCCATGCGCCAGAGGTTCAGGATGCGCATCGGCCACTGCAGCCATTCGGCCGCATGCGGGCTCTTGAGGTGCCACGGCCAGTCGGCCACGTAGTACATGCCCACGTG
The DNA here is from genome assembly GCF_059416325.1 of Variovorax sp. GW821-FHT09D05. Lineage (NCBI taxonomy): Bacteria > Pseudomonadati > Pseudomonadota > Betaproteobacteria > Burkholderiales > Comamonadaceae > Variovorax > Variovorax sp. GW821-FHT09D05. The sequence continues at coordinate 49,203 of NZ_JBWKOZ010000016.1, forward strand.
ATAGAGGATGACGAAGAGGAAGGCCAGCGCGCGCAGGGCGTCGATGTCGTGGCGGCGATGGTCGGGCGGGAGGTTTTGGGTGGTCATCGGGGCTCCTTGAAGCTGGAAGCGGCGATGCTCGGCCTCGTGTTCCCCGCGTGGCACGCCCGGGGGACGGATCGCCCGCGCTTTGTGACGAGCGGTGGCCCTGAGGGACGAAAAGGGACGAAATTCGCCGCCCCAAGGCCCGTTTTCGGGAGAATCCCGGACATGGGAGACCCCCGCAAGAACCTGTACGAGCGCTACGAGCCAGTCCGCCGCTATGTGGAGGTGGCGTTCTGGATCGTGCTGATGACGCTGCAGGCCGTGTTCAGCACGATGGTGGCGATCGTCGACGTGCGCACGCGCGCCGTGCCGCGGGCCAACTGGGAGGTCGCGACCTGGGAGGGTTCGAGCCACCTGGTGCTGTTGCTGCTGGTTCCGGCGCTGGTTGCCGTCGAGCGCCGGTTGTCGCCGCTGGTGCGCACCCACGTGCTGCGCTTCGTGGCCTGGCATGCGGTGGCCAGCGTGGTCTTCAGCGTGATCCACGTGGTGGGCATGTTCGGGCTGCGGGCGCTGGTCTATGCCATGGCCGGCGAGCGCTACGACTTCGGCGGCTGGGTCAGCCAGTGGGGCTACGAGTACCTGAAAGACGTGCGGGTGTACGCGAGCATCGTCTTCGGCATCTGGGCGTACCGGCTGTTCATGTTGCGGCTGCAGGGCGAGGCGCGGGTGCTCGATGCGCCCGAAGCACCGGCGGAGCCGGAGCCCGTCGAACCCGAAACCCCGCAGCCTGCGCGCCCCGAGCGCTTTCTGGTGCGCAAGCTGCGTCGCGAATTCCTCATCGCGGCTACCGACATCGACTGGCTCCAGGCCGAGGGCAACTACGTCGGCCTGCACGTCAACGGCCACGACTACCTGCTGCGCGCCACGCTCACCGACTTCCTGACCCAGCTCGACCCTGCCCGCTTCGTGCGCGTGCACCGCAGCCACGCCGTGAACCTGGGGCGTATCAAGGAAATCGAGCCGCTGGACGGTGGCGACGCCCGGCTGCACATGCACGACGGCACTACCGTGCCCTGCAGCCGCCGCTACCGGGACGCGCTGCGCGCCGGGGCGGGCTGATCCGGTGCATCGCGGGCTGAGTAAAGCCCGCTATTGGTTCACAACGCACCATCGAAGAGCTTTGGGCACCATTTTTGCTTCATTGGCCCGCCGCTCCGGGTGATTCGGGTGCGGCGCACCAATTCAAACCAAAAATCAGCAAGAAGCTCCAATGGACGCACTCAAACAGGGCGCAGACGCGCTGTTCATCCTTCTCGGCGCCATCATGGTCCTGGCCATGCACGCCGGTTTTGCTTTTCTCGAACTGGGGACAGTGCGCAAGAAGAACCAGGTCAATGCGCTGGTGAAGATCCTGGTCGACTTCTCGGTCTCGACCATCGTGTATTTTCTGGTGGGCTATGGCGTGGCCTACGGCACGCATTTCTTCGTGAGCGCCACCGAACTGTCGGCAAGAAGCGGCTACGAGCTGGTGAAGTTTTTCTTTTTGCTCACTTTCGCGGCGGCCATCCCGGCCATCATTTCGGGCGGCATTGCAGAGCGCGCCAAGTTCTGGCCGCAGCTGATCGCCACGGCGGTGATCGTCGGCTTCGTCTACCCGCTGTACGAGGGCATCGCCTGGAACAAGCACTTCGGCATCCAGGGCTGGATTGCCTCGCTCACCGGCCATGAGTTCCATGACTTCGCGGGCTCGGTGGTAGTGCACGCGGTGGGCGGCTGGCTGGCGCTGCCGGCGGTGCTGCTGCTGGGCGCGCGGCGCAACCGCTACCGGGGCGACGGCTCGCTGAGCGCGCATCCGCCGTCGAACATTCCGTTCCTGGCGCTGGGCGCGTGGGTGCTGTGCGTAGGCTGGTTCGGCTTCAACGTGATGAGCGCGCAGAGCATCGACAAGATTTCGGGCCTGGTGGCCGTCAACTCGCTGATGGCGATGGTCGGCGGCACGCTGGTGGCGCTGGCAATGGGCAAGAACGACCCGGGCTTCGTCTACAACGGCCCGCTCGCGGGGCTCGTGGCCGTGTGCGCCGGCTCCGACCTGATGCACCCGCTGGGCGCGCTGGTGGTGGGCGGCGTGGCGGGCGCCATCTTCGTCAAGATGTTCACGCTCACGCAGAACAAATGGAAGATCGACGACGTGCTCGGTGTGTGGCCGCTGCACGGCCTGTGCGGCACCTGGGGCGGTATAGCGGCGGGCATCTTCGGCACGCAGGCGCTGGGTGGCATCGGCGGTGTGAACGTGTGGGCGCAGCTCATCGGCACCGTCATCGGCGTGGCATGGGCGGGGCTGGCGGGCGCGGCGGTGTACGGCGCGCTGAAGGCCTCGCTGGGGCTGCGGTTGTCGCAGGAGGAGGAATACGACGGCGCTGACCTGTCGATTCACCACATCTCGGCCACGCCGGAGCGCGAGGTCAACTGGTAGTCACCAGTGCGGCAGGGCGGGTCTGTGTTTGCTTCGCGCAGGGCCGCTCAGCACGAACGCGCGCCCTGTAGCAAACTTGCCGGACCGCTTCGTTCCATTTTCTGACGCCCATGACCCAATCTCCCCCCGCCCTCGAAGTCCTCCCCCGCGACCTCTCCGCCTACCGCAAGGGCAACACCGGCGTCGACTACGTGCACCGCTTCGAGTCCGGCAAGCCCGGCCCGCACGTGCTGATCAACGCGCTGACGCACGGCAACGAAATCTGCGGCATGACGGCCGCCACCCACCTGCTCGACAACGACGTGCGCCCGAAGATCGGCACGCTCACAGTGAGTTTTGCCAACGTGGCAGCGTACGAGTCGTTCAACGAGGCGCTGCCCTTCGACAGCCGCCAGCTCGTGCACAACCTCAACCGCATCTGGTCGCCCGAGTGGCTCGATGGCACCGAAGACAGCCCCGAGCTGAGCCGTGCGCGCATCCTGCGTCCGGTGGTGGACGCGGCCGATCACATCCTCGACATCCATTCGACCAGCCAGCCCGTCGTGCCCTTCTGGGTCTACCCGGCATTCGAGCGCAACGCCAAGGTCGCACTGGCCATCGGCCGCCCGTCGGTGCACCTCGTGATGCCCGACGGCCTGGGCTCGGGCACGCCGCTGATCCAGTACGGCAGCCACGGCGGCCCGGACGGCAAGGGCGTGGCGATGGTGGTCGAGTGCGGCCAGCACTTCTTGCGCTCCGCGTCGGAACTGGCCACAGCCGTCACCTACGACTTCCTTGCGTACTTCGGCCTCGTCGACAAGGACCCGGCCACGCCGCCGCCCGAACCGCAGCGGCGCTTTCAGCTGCTGCAGACGTATGTCATCAAGTCGGCGGACTTTGCGTTCGTGCGGCCGCTGATCGGCTTCGAGACCTTTGCGAAGGGCGAGTTGATCGCCACCAACGGTGCGGAGGAAATCCGCGCGCTGTGCGACGACTGCACGATCTTCATGCCGGCGCAGCGCGCGATCGTGGGGCGCGAGGCGGTGTATCTGACCAAGCCGATTTGAGGCTGAGCCGGTCTCCTGTCTGCCTCAGGCCGCGATGAACAGCGCCGGGTCCACCATCGCCCGGTTCAGCATCACGGACCAATGCAGGTGCGGCCCAGTCACCCGGCCGGTCGCACCCACGGCGGCCAACGGCTCGCCGGTCTTCAGCACATCGCCGACTTTCACATCGACCCGGCTCAGATGGCAGTACATCGTGAGCAAGCCGCCACCATGGTCGAGCCACACGGTGCCGCCGTTGAAGAAATAGTCCCCCGTGTCGATTACCTTCCCGGGTAGCGGCGCCAGCACCGGCGTGCCTGTGCCCGCCGCGATGTCCATCCCGCTGTGCGGATTGCGCGACTGGCCGTTGAACACCCGGCGCAGGCCGAATGAACTTGAGCGGCGGCCCGGCACGGGCACGCGCATCTGCAGTGACGCATCCGCCCGCATGTCCGTGAGCGTGGCCATCACGGTGGCCTGGTGGTCGCGTTCGCGCTCGTAGCGGGCCTGGTCCTCGGGCGACAGGTCGACCGTGCGGGGCGCCACCGTCAGGCGTTGTTCGCGGTATTGCTTCGGGGCCACCGTGTAGGCGATCTGGCGCTCGGGCTTGCCTTCGGCGCGCATCGCGATGCTGGCCTCGCCGGGTTCGGCTGCGAGCGGAATGCCGACCAGTGCGGTCCATTCGATGGCATCGCCCAGCACCAGCAAAGGCACGTCGCCCGCGAAGGCCTGAGGCCGCTTCGCCGATGGGCCGAGCGACAAGCGGGCCACGCCGCCCGGCACCTGGGACGCGTGTGGCCATACGCCGGGCTGCGCCGGTTGTTTCTTCGTCTTGGCCGGGGTTGCGGCGTTGGCGTGCGTTGCGGGCAATGCAAGCAAGCCGATGACGCCGAGCACGGTGCTGCGGCGGTTCAGAACGAGGGAAGCGAGATCGGGGATGTGCATGGAAGAGGCTTGAAGAATGAATGAAGGTTGTACGGCTGTTCGTGCGTCGCCGCGCCGGTTGTCTATTCGCGCCAGGTGCCGGGCGCCAGTCCGTCGAGCGTATGAGGCCCGATGGCGGCGCGGATCAGGCGCAGCGTTGGCAGCCCCACGGCCGCCGTCATGCGCCGCACCTGGCGGTTGCGGCCTTCGCTGATCGCCAGCTCCAGCCACGCGGTGGGAATGCTCTTGCGCTCGCGAATGGGCGGCTGTCGCTCCCACACTTCGGGTGGTGGGTCGAGCAGGCGTGCCCTCGCGGGGCGTGTGAGGCCGTCGTTGAGCTGCACGCCGCTGCGCAAGGAGGTGAGTGCCGCTTCGGTCGGCACGCCTTCCACCTGCACCCAGTAGATCTTCTCCATCTTGAAGCGCGGATCGGCGATGCGTGCCTGGAGCTTGCCGTCGTCGGTGAGCAGCAGCAGGCCCTCGCTGTCGGCATCGAGCCGGCCGGCGACGTAGACGTCAGGGATGTCGATGAAGTCTTTCAGGCCACGCCAGCGGCCCTCGGGCGTGAACTGGCTGAGTACGCCGTAAGGCTTGTTGAAGCGGATCAGGCGGGAAGAAGGGCTCGGAAAATTCATTGGCCGACAGGATAGCCTGGGTCTGTCCTGCAACATTCGATGGCCCTGGTAGCTCCAATCGGTTCATCACACAGGAGAACCTGGAATGACGATGCGAAGCTTCATCCATCTTGCCTGCGCCGCGATTGCAGGCCTTCTGCTGGCGGCGTGCAACAGCCCAGGCATCCGCGTGGGCGGCGCGCCCGAGGCGAGCGTCAAGAACTGCGTGGCTGCGGCTGCGCGCGAACTCAGGGTGCCGCCGGGCAGCATCGTCGCGGACAAGGGGACGACGCCGCGCGACGGCGTCTACACGATCAACCTGAAGGTCGGGCCGCAGGGCCGCTCCGCCGTGTGCACCACCGATGAGAACAGCGCGGTGATCGGCGTGATCTACAAGCGGCCCGAATAAATAGCCAGGAACGACCGGGTTACTTGCCCCAGCTGTCCCGCATGCCGGCCGCGCGGTTGAACACCAGCTTGCCGTCCGTGCCGCCCTTCGAATCGCGCACGAAGTACCCGTGCCGCTCGAACTGGATCCCGACGCCGGGTTCGGCCTTGGCCAGCGAAGGCTCGACGAACGCCGAGCAGACTTCAAGGCTCTGCTTGTTCAGCTCGTCCAGCAGCTCGCCGCTGCCCGGGTTCGCTGCCGCGAACAGCCGCTCGTACAGCCGCACTTCGGCCTGCACTGCATCCGCAGCCGCCACCCAGGTGATGTTGCCCTTCACCTTGATCGCGTCCGCGCCCGGCGTGCCGCTCTTGGTGTCGGGCACCAGCGTGGCCTGCACTTCGACGAGCTTGCCGCTCGCATCCTTGGTGCCGCCGGTGCATTCGATGACGTGGCCGTACTTCAGCCGCACCTTGTTGCCGGGGAACAGGCGGAAGAAGCCCTTGGGCTGCACTTCTTCGTAGTCGGTGCGTTCGATCCACACCTCGCGGCCGAGCTTGAAGTCGCGCTTGCCCATTTCGGGGTGGTGCGGGTGCACGGGCGCCGAGCAGTCGTCGAGCACGTCGTCGCCGCCCATCAGCTCGCCCCAGTTGGTGATGACGAGCTTCACCGGGTCGAGCACGGCCATGGCGCGCGGGGCGACGGGGTCGAGGGTGTCGCGCAGCGCGGCTTCGAGGCTGGCGTAGTCGATCCAGCCGCCCGACTTGGTGGTGCCGCTGCGCTCGCAGAACAGGCGCAGCGCCTCGGGCGTATAGCCGCGGCGGCGCAGGCCGGCAATGGTGGGCATGCGCGGGTCGTCCCAGCCGTCGACGTATTTTTCTTCGACCAGCTGGCGCAGCTTGCGCTTGCTGGTGAGCACGTGGGTCACGTTGAGGCGCGCGAATTCGTACTGGCGCGGATGCGGGCTGGCGACGAGGCCGCCTTCGGCGAGGCGGTCGAGCAGCCAGTCGTAGAAGGGGCGCTGGTCTTCGAATTCCAGGGTGCAGATGGAGTGGGTGATCTGCTCCAGCGCATCTTCGATGGGGTGCGCGTAGGTGTACATCGGGTAGATGCACCACTTGTCGCCGGTGTTGTGGTGGGTGGCCCGGCGCACGCGGTACAGCGCGGGGTCGCGCATGTTGATGTTGGTGCTGGCCATGTCGATCCTGGCGCGCAGGATGGCGGCGCCGTCGGCCACCTGGCCGTCGCGCATGGCGCGGAAGCGCGCCAGGTTTTCTTCGGGCGTGCGGGTGCGGAAGGGGCTGTCGGTGCCGGGCGTGTTGAAGTCGCCGCGGTTCGCGCGCACTTCGTCGGCGGTTTGCTCGTCGACGTAGGCGAGGCCGGCGCCGATGAGGTATTCGGCGGCCTCGTACATGAAGTCGAAGTAGTCGCTTGCGAAGTATTCGTGCGGCTGCAGCGTGCCGGGGGCGCTGGGGCGGTCGGCTAGGTAGGTTTCGTAGCCGAGCCACTTCACCGCGTCGCGGATGGAGTCGACGTATTCCTGGTCTTCCTTCTCGGGGTTGGTGTCGTCGAAGCGCAGGTGGCTCACGCCGCCGTATTCCTTGGCCAGCTCGAAATTGAGCCAGATGCTCTTGGCGTGGCCGATGTGCAGGTAGCCGTTGGGCTCGGGCGGAAAGCGCATGCGCACCTTGGCCGGATCGACCATGCCCTGGGCGTGATGGGCGGCGTTGCCGGGCGAACCGCCCCATTTGCGGCCAGAATAGGCACCCTGTGCGAGGTCGTTCTCGATCACGTGGCGCAGGAAATTGCTCGGGGCAGCGGTCGTTTTGGCGCCGTTTTTGTCGGTCGGGGAGGTCATCGTTGCATTTTAGGGGTCACCCCCTATGAGTTACCTTTGGCAACGTTCTTCACATTGCCCGGTGCACCCCCTTTGCAATTGCCGCGTTCAATACACACATGGGCGGTTCACACCCGAACGCAGCCCACCGTAACAAGGAGTCCGAATCATGAGCCTCACACGTTCAACCTTCTTCAAATGGGCCGCCGCAGGCGTCGTGGCAGCCGGTGCATTGTTTGCCGCCACTTCGGCCAGCGCCCGCAGCGACGTCAGCTGGTCCATCGGTGTCGGCGTTCCCGGCGTGGCTGTGGGCGTGGGCGGTCCGGCCTACTACCCGGCCCCGGTCTACGCGCCGCCGGCCCCTGTCTATTACGCCCCGCCAGCGCCCGCCTACTACGCGCCGCCGCCGGTGTACTACCGTCCGGCCCCGGTCTACTACGCTCCGCCGGCGTATTACGGCCCGCGCTACTACGGTCGTGGCTACTACCGCGGCCATGGCCACTGGCGCTAAAACGCCACGGCATTCGTGACTGAATGAAAAAAGCCGGCCCCGAAAGGGCCGGCTTTTTCTTTGGGTGCGCCTTGGCCGATTTCACATGGCGCGAAAGAGATGGGCGTACAGGCGGCTGACCGGAATCTTCTCCGCCCGCCCCCGCAGCATCAGATGAAGCTTGCCGGCCTCGTCGCGATGCACCGACTCGATGGCCGCGCTGCGCACCACCACCGCCCGGTGCACCTGCCAGAAGGTGTCGGCATCGAGCTGGGGCAGCAACTGCTTGAGCGGCGTGCGGATCAGGTATTCGTGCGTGGCGGTCAGCACGCGCAGGTATTTGTCGGCCGCTTCGAAATACAGCACCTCGTCGATGGGCACCATGCGCACGGTGCTACCGCCGGCGTCGCTGGCGGCGATCATGCGCAGCGGGGCGGGGGCGGCCGCAGTTCCGGCACCGGCGGCCGTCAGCACCTGGCGCCATTGGGCGAGCGTCTGTTCGAGCGCCGCGTCGGCCAGGGCGGGCGTGGGCTCCGGTTGTCGCGCGGACAGCGCCTGCTGCAGCCGGCTCACGGTCTTGCGCAGGCGCTCGGGCTGCAGGGGCTTGAGCACGTAGTCGATGGCCTGCGCATCGAAGGCGCGGGTGGCGTATTCGTCATAAGCCGTCACGAACACCAGCTGCGGCATTGGCGCCTCGTCGGTGGGCCAGCAATCGGCCAGTTCGGCGGCGGCGCCGAGGCCGTCGAGGCCGGGCATGCGGATGTCGAAGAACAGCACCTGCGGCAGCAGGCGCAGCGCTTCGCGCACGGCGCTGCGACCGTCGCCGGCGGTGGCGACGATCTGCAGTTCGGGCCAGACAGCGGCCAGTTCGGCCTTGAGGGCCTGCGCGAGCAGGGGCTCGTCTTCGGCGATGAGGGCGGTGGGGTTCATCTTGTCGCTGTTGTTGTGTCGTGTTCAGGCAGGCGTAGGGAAGCTCAGCGTGGCGCTGGTGCCGCCGCTGGGCGAGGGCGCCAGCTTCATGTGCCCCCGGTCGCCGTACATGGTGGCCAGCCGGTCGCGCACCTGCTCCAGCCCGAAACTGCTGCCTTCCGAAGGCGGCGCTGCATCAAGGCCCACGCCGGTGTCGCTCACCTCGATCACCAGCTGGCCCGCTTCCCTGCGGGCGCGTACGACAATCTCGCCGCCTTCCACCTTCGGCTCCAGCCCGTGGCGGATGCTGTTTTCCACCAGCGGCTGCAACAGCAGCGGCGGTACGGGCGCATCGCGCAGGTCTTCCGGCAGGTCGAGCGTGTAGCGCAGGCGTTCGCCCATGCGCACCGACATCAGTTCCAGGTAGTCGCCCAGCCGCTCGAACTCGGCCGACAGCGGATGCGACAGCGCGCGCGAGCCGCTGAGCGTCATGCGCAGGTAGCTGTTGAGCCGGTCGAGCATGGCCACGGCGCGCGGCGGGTCGACGGTGATCAGCACGCGCAGGTTGGCCAGCGTGTTGAAGAGCATGTGCGGCTCCAGCTGCGTTTCGAGCAGCTTGAGCCGCGCCTCGGTGGCGTTGCGTTGCGCCAGGTCGATCTGGCTCTGCATGTGCTTGCTCTTGCCGAGGCTGTAGAAGAAGAAGCACATGCCGACCGTCGCGATGATGGTGATCGTGACGCCGGTGGCCAGCTTGTGGCCCTTAAATTCGAGAAAGTCGAATGCGGGTGCGCCGAACAAGGCGTCGCCGATGAGGTTGCCGACAAAGAAGCCGACGGCCGCGCCCGCCGCGATCAGGAGAAAGCCCCCCGGCCATCCGGGCCAGAGGTTTTCACGGTGCCCGCTGATCAGGAGCCGGCCGCCGTCGATGAACAGCCAGCTCACGGTGCCGATCGACAGCGAATAGACCAGGTGGCCGGCCCAGTTGCCGCCGCCGGTGATGGTCATCACGGTGGCAATGAGGCAGCAGAAGACAGCGGTGATCAGGCCATGCCGCAGCATGGACTTCAGGTTTTCAGCCCTGAACCTTTGGTTGGTGGCAGCCTGGTCCAGGCTCACCCGCGGTTCCCGGCGTCCAGCGCGCGGCGTTCGCGCTCCACCAGCCTGTCGTAGAAGCCGCCGCCGGGCGCCACGAACCAGACGACGGCGCCGTGGATCAGCAGGCCCAGCCCCCAGCCCATGAGCGGGTACATCGCCCAGGTGCGGCCGTTTGCGGCCGAGATCGTGACGAGGCCCAGGTTGACCACCACGTAGACGAAGGCGTGGATGTACCAGCCCATCTTGGCGCCGGCGCGGCGGCGTGCGAGGCGCTCGACGTCGGAGCGGGAAGAGTTCGATGCAAGAGAAGTCATGACAGCTCCTTGTATTGGACAGGAATGAAATCGGAAGAGGCGGGCTGCGGCGACTGTGGCGGCGGTGCCGCCTGCAATGCCGCGCGCTGCCGCAGTTCCTCGGTCGTCTCGCCAGGCCCGTCGGGCTTCCAGCCCGGCGGCTTCACGAGGTAGCCGACGAAGGCGCGCACCGAGCGGGCCGATGCCAGGTCGCGCAACAGCGCGCGCCACTGGCTGAACTCGATCTCGAAGAGGTTGTGCGAGGTGATCGGGTTCACCAGCCCGTAGCGGCAGGGAAGGTCGGCGCGCTCCGGAATGTAGGTGCCGAACAGGCGGTCGAACACGATGAGCACGCCGCCGTAGTTGCCGTCCAGGTATTCCAGGTTCGAGGCGTGGTGCACGCGGTGGGCCGAGGGCGTGTTCAGCACCCATTCGAGGGGCCCGAGGCGCGGGATCCAGGTTGCGTGAATCCAGAACTGGTACAGCAGGTTCAGCGTGAGCATCAGCAGGATCACCCGGGGCGGCATGCCCAGGAGCGGCGCCAGCATGAAGAAGGCCAGCGTGCCGGTGAGGCGGCCGGTCCAGCCGAAGCGGTAGGCGGCCGACAGGTTCAGCTGGTTCGGCGAATGGTGGATGGAATGGGTGCACCAGAACCAGCGCACCCGGTGCGCCGCGCGGTGGTACCAGTAATAGCAGAACTCCTGGCCGATGAAGCAGGCGGCCCAGCCGCTCCAGTGGTCCATCGGCAGGGTGAAGAGGCGGTGGTCATAGAACCAGTTCATCGCGCCGGTCCAGAAGGCCAGCGGCAGCAGCCAGCGCAACGGGTACTCGCGCACAAGAAAGTCGACCACCGAGACGCCGGCCGCCTTCCAGTCGTAGCTGCGCCAGCCGTTGCGCCAGGACAGCACGAGCGCCTCGGCAATGGAGGCGACGAGCACCACCGTGACGGAGATCTTGAGGATCAGCAAGAGCGCGTTCATGGTGGCGGGTCCTGGATGAAAGTCGTGGCCGAGGGAATCTTAGGCCGCGCGGGCCGTGGCCGACATAGCGTCAGTGCGGATGGCCAGCTTCCACAGGCGCACCGCACGGGCCGCGAAGACACCGCTGAAGGCGCCGTACAGCACCGGGATCACGAGGCCGAAGGCGGCTTGCTGGCGCACCTCGGGGTGCATGGCCAGGGCCACGCCCACCACGTACTTGGTCAGGAAGATGCCCATCATGAGCATCAGCGGCACGGGGCTGCCGGCCACGTGGAAGCGGCGCTCGGCCGCGTCGTAGCGGGTGGTGGCGGGCAGCGGGCGTTGCAGCACCAGCGCCAGCATCACCACCGCGGCAGCGGCCCAGCCCAGCAGGGCGCCGAAGGAATCGCCGAAGACGGAGACCACGCCGTAGATCGACAGGGCGCCCATGGCCACCGGCATCAGCGTGACGCGGCTCAGGCTCACTTCGTTGGTGAGCAGCTGCTTGGCACCGAGCCACAGCAGCAGGAAGAACACGGCGAACACCCACTTGGGCGTGTGAAGGATGATTTGCATCAGCATGGTGGCGCTCCGTTGGAAGTGGAAGAAATCTTGAAGAAAAAGGGCGGAAGGGAATCGATGGAGTGGACTGTGCCGGCCCCCGCCCGCCCCAGCCACCGGCTTGCGACGGAATGCATGCATGCGGCGCGAATTGCAGCCGGGCGGCGTGAATTGCGGATGCCGTGCGGACAGCTTTACCGTCGCTTTACGGCGCAGCAAAGAGCGGGACTACCATTCCGCGCTGTACTACCCCGGTCCGCACCCCCTGCATCTTTCGCACGCACCGCCCATGGAACAAGAAAAACCACCCGAGCCTCTGCCTTCCACCGTCTCGCCAACACATCCGACGGTGCGCAGACGCCGGTGGGTGGGCGGGCTGCTGACCCTGCTGCTGCTCGTGGCGCTGGGTGCCGGCGCCTGGTATCTGATCCAGCGGTCGAAGACGCCCGCGGCCGGCCCCGGTGGCGCTCCTGGCGCCGGCCGGCAGGGTGGTGGGCCCGGTGGGCCGGGCGGCCCGGGTGGGCGCGGCGGCGGGGCCTCCAGCACGGTCGGCGTTGCCACGGCCAGGCAGGCCGACATCCCGGTGCAACTCGAGGCGCTGGGCACCGTCACGCCGCTGGCCAACGTGATCGTGCAGCCGCAGGTGTCGGGCGTGCTCACGGCCGTGCTCTTCCAGGAAGGACAGATGGTCAAGAAGGGCGACGTGCTCGCCACCATCGACCCGCAGCCGTTCCAGAACGCGCTGGGGCAGGCCAGCGGGGCGCGGCAGCGCGACGAGGCGCAGCTGGCGGCGGCGCGCGTCACGCTGCAGCGCTACCAGACCCTGCTGGGGCAGGACTCCATCGCCCGGCAAGACGTCGACACGCAGGCCGCGCTGGTCAAGCAGCTCGAAGGCACCGTGGCCATCGACCGCGCCAACGAGAACACGGCCAAGCTCAACCTGGCCTGGAGCCGCATCACCGCGCCGGTGAGCGGGCGCATCGGCCTGCGGCCGGTGGACGGGGGCAACTACATCTCCACCGGCACCACCAACGGCATTGCGACCATCACGCAGATCGCGCCCATCGACGTCGAATTCGCCATTCCGCAAGACCGCGTGCCCGAAGTGCAGGAGCGCCTCGCCCAGGGCGCCAAGCTCGACGCCACCGCCTTCGACCGCACGCGCACGCGCCAGCTTGCGAACGGAGCCTTCTCCACGCTCGACAACCTGGTCGACACCGCCACCGGCACCGTCAAGGCCAAGGCCCGATTCGCCAATGCCGACAGCGCGCTGTTCCCGAACCAGTTCGTCAACCTGCGGCTGCTGCTGCGCACCGTGGCCAGCGCGGTGGTGGTGCCGGTCACGGCGCTGCGCCACGGCCCCAACGGCGACTACGTGTATGTGCTGAACGAAGACAGCACGGTGTCGCAGCGGCCGGTGACACGCGGCGAATCGAGCGTGGACAACGTCGCGATCATGTCGGGCCTGAAGGCCGGCGAGCAGGTCGTGACCGAAGGCGGCGACCGGCTGAAGGACGGCGCGCGCGTACAGACCCAGGTCGAACGCCCGGCCGGTGCGGCGTCGGCGCCCGCGAGCGGTTCGCGCCGTGGACAACACCGTCAAGGCGGCGCGGCGGCACCGAAGGGCGGCGCATCAGGTGCGTCAGGTGCATCGGGCCCGGCTGCTGCCGCTCCCGCAGCGGAACCCGCAACACCCGCCAAGCTCCCGACCGCCGAGCAGCGCCAGCGCATGCTCGACGCCGCCAAGGACGACCCGCAGCAACTGGAGCGCCGCAAGCGCTTCCTCGAAGCACTGGACCGTGGCGACCCGGCGGCACTGGAGCGCTGGCAGCGCATGTCCGAAGGCGGTGGCGAAGGTGGCCAGGGCGGGCGTCGCCCATGAGCGGTCGCAGCTGCAGCCGTAGCGCGGAGGCTGTCCGGTGAACCCGTCACGTCCGTTCATCCTGCGGCCGGTGGCGACCTCGCTGCTGATGGTCGCCATCGTGCTGGCCGGCCTGGTGGCGTTCCGCTTCCTGCCGCTGTCGGCATTGCCGCAGGTCGACTACCCGACCATCCAGGTGCAGACGCTCTACCCCGGGGGCAGCCCCGAGGTCATGAGCAACACCGTCACCGCGCCGCTGGAACGCCAGTTCGGCCAGATGTCGGGGCTCGACCGCATGAGCTCGACCAGCGCCGCGGGCGTGTCGATCATCACGCTGCAGTTCTCGCTGGGCCAGACGCTCGACGTGGCCGAGCAGGAAGTGCAGGCCGCCATCAACGCCGGCGGCTCGCTGCTGCCGGCCGACCTGCCGGCGCCGCCCGTGTACGCCAAGGTCAACCCGGCCGACGCGCCGGTGCTCACGCTTTCGATCACGTCCGACACGCTGCCGCTCACCGAGGTGCAGAACCTCGTCAACACCCGGCTCGCGCAGAAGATCAGCCAGGTCTCGGGCGTGGGGCTGGTCTCGCTCAGCGGCGGGCAGCGCCCGGCGGTGCGCATCCAGGCCAACACGCAGGCGCTGGCAGCCAACGGCATCGGGCTCGACACGCTGCGCACAGCCATCTCGGCAGCCAACTCCAACGGCGCCAAGGGCAGCTTCGACGGCCCCAAGCGCGCCTACACCATCAACTCGAACGACCAGCTGCTCACGGTCGACGACTACAAGAACCTCATCGTCACGTACAAGAACGGCGCGCCGATCCGCATGGTCGACGTGGCGCAGGTGGTCAACAGCGCCGAGAACAACCAGCTGAGCGCCTGGGCCGGCAACAAGGCCGACGGCACCAACAAGCTGTCGCCCGCGATCATCATGAACGTGCAGCGCCAGCCCGGCGCCAACGTGATCGCCACCGTCGATGCCATCAAGAAGCAGTTGCCCGAGCTGCAGGCCGGCTTGCCCGCAGGGCTGAAGATCGAGGTGCTCAGCGATCGCACGGCCGGCATCCGCGCGTCGGTCCAGCACGTCGAGATGGAACTGGTGCTGGCCGTGGTGCTGGTGGTGCTGGTGATCTTCGCCTTCCTGGGTAGCCTGCGCGCCACCGTCATCGCAAGCATTGCGGTGCCCATCTCGCTCATCGGCACCTTCGGGCTGATGTACCTGCTGGGCTACAGCCTGAACAACCTGAGCCTGATGGCGCTGACCATTGCCACCGGCTTCGTGGTGGACGACGCGATCGTGATGATCGAAAACATCGCGCGCTACATCGAAGAGGGCGAAAAACCGCTGCAGGCCGCGTTCAAGGGCGCGACGCAGATCGGCTTCACCATCATCTCGCTGACCGTGTCGCTCATCGCGGTGCTGATTCCGCTGCTCTTCATGGGTGACGTGGTGGGCCGCCTGTTCCGTGAGTTCGCGGTGACGCTGGCCATCACCATCCTGATCTCGGCCGTGGTGTCGCTCACGCTGGTGCCGATGATGTCGGCGCGCTGGCTCAAGCACGAAGAAAAGAAAGACCCGGCCGGCCATGGCTTCGGCGCGCGCGCGCAGCGTTTCTTCAGCGGCGTGATGGAGCGTTACGACCGCTCGCTGCACTGGGTGATCGAGCACCAGCCGCTCACGCTGCTGGTCGCGCTGCTGACCATGGTGCTGACGGTGGTGCTGTACCTCACGATCCCGAAGGGCCTGTTCCCTACGCAGGACACCGGCCAGCTGCAGGCCCGCGTGCAGGCCGCGCAGGACGTGTCCTTCGACCGCATGTCGCAGCTGCAGTTGCAGGCGGCGCAGGCCATTCTCGAAGACCCCGAGGTCGAGAACCTCAGCTCCTTCGTTGGTGTGGACGCGGCCAACAACACCATGCTGCACACCGGCAGCATGCTCATCAACCTGACGAAGAGCCGCGGCAACCAGCAGGACGTGATGGACAGGCTGCGCGAGCGCGTGCGGCAGGTGGCCGGCGTCACGCTGTACCTGCAGCCCACGCAAGACCTGACCATCGACGCCGAGACCGGCCCGACCGAGTACCGCGTGTCGCTGGAGGGCGTAGACAGCGCCGCGATCACCGAGTGGATGAAGAAGCTCGTGGCGAAGCTGCAGACATCGGACAAGGTGCGCAACGTGAGCAGCGATGCCGGCGCGCAGGGCTTGGCGGCGTTCGTCAACGTGAACCGCGACACCGCGGCGCGGCTGTCGATCACGGCCAGCACGGTGGACGATGCGCTGTACAGCGCCTTCGGCCAGCGCATCGTGTCGACGATCTTCACCGAGACAAACCAGTACCGGGTGATTCTCGAAGCGCGTCCCGGCATGGTGAATACGCCGCAGACGCTGGGGCAGCTGAGCCTGATCGCCGGCTCCGGCACCGCGACGCCGCTGTCCGCGATTGCGGACATCACCGAGCAGCAGGCGCCGCTGCAGATCACGCACGTGGCGCAGTACCCGGCGAGCACGCTGAACTTCGATACGGCGCCCGGGGTTTCGCTTGGGTCTTCGGTCGATGCGATCAGGGCGGCTGCGAAGGAGATCGGGCTGCCCAGCAGCGTGACGATGACCTTCCTGGGGGCTTCAGGGGCGTACGAGAAGTCGCTGTCTAACCAGTTGTGGCTGATTCTGGCGGCGGTGGTTTGCGTGTACATCGTGCTGGGGGTGCTGTACGAGAGCTACGTGCATCCGCTGACTATCTTGTCTACGCTGCCTTCGGCCGGCGTCGGGGCCTTGCTTGCCTTGATGATCACCGGCAACGACCTGGGGGTGATCGGGATCATCGGGATCATTCTGCTGATCGGCATCGTGAAGAAGAACGCGATCATGATGATCGACTTTGCTATCGATGCTGAGCGGACTCAGGGGAAGTCTCCTCGGGAGGCTATTCATCAGGCTGCTTTGCTGCGGTTTCGGCCTATCTTGATGACTACGCTGGCTGCCTTGTTTGCGGCCGTTCCCCTGATGCTGAGCTTCGGCGAAGGTGCTGAATTGCGGCGTCCGTTGGGGTTGGCGATTTTTGGGGGGTTGATCGTCAGCCAACTGCTGACCTTGTTCACTACGCCTGTGATCTACCTTGCGTTTGATCGGTTGGGTGGGGGGAGTTCTCGGCGGGCTGTGATTGAGGAGGAAGCGGTTTGAGCCGGTTTTTCTCTTGCTGCTTGTTTGCTTTCCGGGGCCGGGTCTCGCCCCGGCGGGCGACCTACTTTTCTTTGCTTCGCCAAAGAAAAGTAGGCAAAAGAAAGGCGACCCTACTGTCTGCGTCCCTTCGCTTCGCTACGGGCAACCTGCGGTGCTCGACTGCGGAGGGGGTCCGCAGAACTCGCTCCACTGCGTTGCGCTCAAACAGCTGCGGCCCTGATCCCTCCTACGTCTGCGCTCCTCGGCGCAGCCAGAAGGGATTGGGGAACCGGGCGGGCCATCGCTGCGCTCGGCGCGGTGCGGCTGCAGGCGCTGCGCGCCTGCAGCCGCATGGGGGCCGAGCGAAGCAAAGGCCCGTGTTGTCTCCACCTCCCCTCTGGCTGCCCCGTAGCGCAGCGAAGGGGTCGCAGACAGTAGGGTCGCCTTTTCTTTGGCTACTTTCTTTTGGCGAAGCAAAAGAAAGTAGCTCGCCCGCCGGGGCGAGACCCGGCCTCAGCCCTCCGCAAGGAGAGCAGCGATGAATCTCTCATTACCTTTCGTCCGCCGCCCCATAGGCACAGTCCTACTGACCATAGGCATAGCCCTGGCAGGCATAGCCGCATTCTTCGTCCTCCCAGTCTCCCCACTCCCCCAAGTCGATTACCCAGTCATCTCAGTAAGAGCTTCCATCCCCGGAGCAAGCCCCGAGACGATGGCAACCAGCGTAGCAACCCCACTGGAGCGCCACCTGGGCACCATCGCAGGCGTCAACGAAATGACGTCCACTAGCTCGGTAGGCTCCGCCCGAGTCACCCTGCAATTCGACCTGAGCCGCAACATCGACGGCGCGGCCAGAGAAGTCCAGGCCGCCATCAACGCCAGCCGCGTCGACCTGCCCGCCACACTGAGAAGCAACCCGACCTACCGCAAGGCCAACCCCGCCGCCTCGCCGGTCATCATCCTGGCCCTCACGTCCAAGACCAAGACCCCGGGCCAGATCTACGACGCCGTCTCGAACATCGTCAGCCAGCGCCTGTCCCAGGTAGATGGCGTGGGCGACGTGGAAATCGGCGGCGGCTCGCTCCCGGCTGTGCGCATCGAGCTGCTGCCGTTCGCGCTCAGCCGCTACGGCATCAGCACCGAAGACGTGCGCGCCGCCATCCAGGCCTCCAACGCCAACCGCCCCAAGGGCATGGTCCAGGGCGAGGGCCGCAAGCTGCAGATCTACACGCAGACACCGGCCCTGCGTGCCAGCGACTACGCCCCGATGGTCATCGCCTGGCGCAACGGCGCGGCCGTGCGCCTGCAGGACGTGGCCGAGGTGGTCGATGGCGTGGAAGACACGCGCACGCTGGGCCTGTTCAACGGCGAGCCCGCGATCATCGTGCTGATCACGCGGCAGCCCTCGGCCAACATCATCGAGACCGTCGACAGCGTGCGCGCGCTGCTGCCCGAGCTGCAGGCTCAGCTGCCGCCAGACGTCACGCTGCAGGTGGCGTCGGACAGCACCAACTCCATCCGCGGCTCGCTGCGCGAGGTCGAGCTCACGCTGGTCATCTCGGTCATCCTGGTGGTGCTGGTGGTCAGCCTGTTCCTGCGCAGTGTGCGCGCGACCATCGTGCCTGCGGTGGCCACGGTGGCGGCGCTGCTGGGCACTTTCGGAGTCATGTACCTGCTGGGCTTCAGCCTCAACAACCTGAGCCTGATGGCGCTCACGGTGGCCACCGGCTTCGTGGTGGACGACGCGATCGTCGTGCTCGAAAACACCAGCCGGCACATCGAGTCGGGCATGACGCGCATGAAGGCGGCGCTGCTGGGCGCGAAGGAAGTGGGCTTCACCGTGCTGTCGATCAGCGTGTCACTGGTGGCGGTGTTCATTCCGCTGCTGTTCATGGGCGGACAGGTGGGCCGGCTGTTCCGCGAGTTCGCGGTGACGCTGTCGGCGGCGGTGATGATCTCGCTCGTCATCTCGCTGACCACCACGCCCATGATGTGCGCGTGGCTGCTCAAGCCCGGTGGTGAGCATGACAAGAGCAAGCCGCAGGGCCGCTTCGGTCGCATGGCGGCAAGCAGCTACGACTGGGTGCTCAAGCGCTACGAGACCAGCCTCGACTGGGCGCTCGACAGCAAGGCGCTGGTCATGCTGATCCTGGTGGCGGTGGTCGGGCTCAATGTGTATCTCTTCAGCGCCGCACCCAAGGGCTTCTTCCCGCAGCAGGACAGCGGGCAGCTCAACGGCGGCCTGCGCGCGGACCAGAGCATTTCGTCGCAGGCGCTGGCCGCCAAGCTGCGGCAGGTGGTCGACATCATCCGCAAGGACGAGGCGGTCGACACCGTGGTCGGCTTCACCGGCGCAGGCCGGGCAGGGGGCGGCTTCATGTTCGTCAACCTGAAGCCGGCCAACCAGCGCAAGGACAGCGGCCTGGCCGTGATCGCGCGGCTGCGGCCACAGCTCAACGAAGTAACGGGCCTGCGTGTGTTCCTGGGCACCGTGCAGGACGTGCGCTCGGGCGGCCGCGCCAGCAATTCCACCTACCAGTACACGCTCAAGAGCGACAACCTCGCCGACCTGCGCACCTGGGCCCTGAAGCTGTCTGACGAGCTGAAGATGCAGCCGGTGCTGACCGACATCGACACCGACCAGGACGAGAACGGCGTGGAGACGGTGGCCAAGGTCGACCCCGACAGCGCGCGCCGGCTGGGCCTTACTTCCACGGCCGTCGACAACGCGCTCTACAACGCCTTCGGGCAGCGTCAGGTGGCGACCATCTACACCGAGCTGAACCAGTACCACGTGGTGATGGAATGGGCGCCGCGCTACGCGCGCAGTCCCAATGCCCTGAGCGACGTGTACGTGCCGGCCACCAAGACAACGGTGGTGGCGGGCCAGACCGTGACCACGCAGGTGGCGGCGAGCACCACGACGTCGACGAGTTCAAGTTCGTCGTCGTCCTCGAGCACAGCCAGCAGCACCTCCGTGCCGGTGTCGGCCAACGCGGGCCTGCGCAGCGCATCGACCGGCAACGTGCTGAGCAACACGGCCACTGCGCTCGTGCCGCTGTCGGCGGTGGCGAAGTTCGAAGAGCAATCCGTCGCCACCTCGGTGAGCCACGAGGACGGCGAACTGGCGACCACCATCTCGTTCAACCTCGCCGAAGGCGCGAACCTCGGCGATGCGCGCGAGGCCATTGCCAAGGCCGAGGCCAACATCGCGATGCCCACCAACGTGCGCGGCGCCTTCGCCGGCACGGCGGCCAGCGCGCAGCAGTCGCAGGGCCAGCAGGCCATACTGATCCTGGCCGCGCTGATCGTGATCTACATCGTGCTGGGCATCCTGTACGAGAGCCTGGTGCATCCGATCACCGTGCTGTCGACGCTGCCGTCGGCTGGCGTGGGCGCGGTGCTGGCGCTGCTGATGTTCCGCATGGAGTTCTCGATCATTGCGCTGATCGGCGTGTTCCTGCTGATCGGCATCGTGAAGAAGAATGCCATTCTGATCATCGACTTCGCACTGGAGGCCGAGCGCTCGCGCGGGCTCTCGCCGCTGGAGGCGGTGCGCGAGGCCTGCCTGCTGCGCTTCCGCCCGATCCTGATGACCACGCTGGCGGCCGCACTGGGCGCACTGCCGCTGGCCATCGGCTTCGGGGAGGGTGCCGAGCTGCGCCGGCCGCTGGGCGTGGCCATCATCGGAGGGCTGATCGCCAGCCAGCTGCTGACCCTGCTGACGACGCCGGTCGTCTATCTGCTGCTCGACAAATTGCGCCGCCGCGGCAAGAACGAACACGAACTGAGCCGGGTCGCGCCAGCTTGAGAACAACACCGCCATGAACGCACTGCTTTCCTTTTCCTCCTTCCGCGCGAGCCGCTTCCCGCTCTCGGCGCTCGCTCTGGCTGCTGTGCTCGCCGGCTGCTCCGTCGGCCCGCGCTACGAACAGCCCACCACCGCAGCTTCCGTCAACTGGAAGGAGCAGAAGACCGCCGAAGGCTGGCTGCCCGCCGCGCCGGCCGATGCGCTCGACCGCGGCGAATGGTGGAAGCTGTTCGGCGATGCCACGCTCGACGAACTGGCCGGCCGCGTGCAGGTGTCGAACCAGAACATCGCCGCGGCGGTGGCCAACTATTCGCAGGCCCAGGCGCTGGTGCGCGGCGAGCGGGCGGCGCTGTTCCCGTCGGTGTCGCTGGACGGCAGCGGCAAGCGCTCGGGCACGGTGGGCGGCAGCAGCACGTCGAGTCCTTCGAATGCCTTCTCGGCCACGCTGGGTGCCAGCTGGACGCCGGACGTGTGGGGCCGCTTGCGCGAAGCCGTGAGCAGCGCGCAGGCCAATGCCCAGGCGAGCGAGGCCGACTTGGCCGCGGCGCGCCTGTCGGCCATCGGCGACCTGGCCACCAACTACTTCTCGCTGCGCGAGGCCGACACGGAGATCGTGCTGCTCGACGAAACCATCCAGGGCTACCAGCGCGCCTTCGAGATCACGAGCAACCGCTATCAGGCCGGCATTGCCGCGCAGACCGATGTGCTGCAGGCGCAGACGCAGCTTGTCAACGCCAAGGCCGAGCGCGTGGGCCTGCAGCGCACGCGCGCCACCTACGAGCACGCGATTGCCGCGTTGCTGGGCGTGGCACCAGCCGACTTCAGCCTGCCGGCCGCGCAATGGACGCCCGTGGTGCCTGGCGTGCCGCTCGGCGTGCCCTCGACGCTGCTGCAGCGCCGGCCCGACATCGCGGCCGCCGAGCGGACCGTGGCGGCGGCCAATTCGCAGATCGGCATTGCGCGCGCAGCCTACTTTCCGAACATCGGCCTCACTGCCTCGGTCGGCAGCAGCGCCAGCCGCGTGAAGGACCTGTTCAGCTCGGCCAACTCGCTGTGGTCGCTGGGCTTCTCGGTGGCGCAGGTGGTGTTCGACGCGGGCGCCATCGCGGCCAACGTCGATTCGGCCAAGGCCTCCTACGAGTCGAGCGTGGCGCGCTATCGGCAGACCGTGCTCACGGCTTTCCAGGCCGTGGAAGACCAGCTCACCGCGAGCGCGACGCTCGCCGAGCAGGAGGGCTTCCGCCGCGAGGCCTCGGCTGCGGCCGACAAGACCGAGCAGCAGTTGCTGAACCGCTATCGCGCCGCGCAGGTGAGCTACACCGACGTGGTCACCGCACAGGCCGCCGCGCTGAGCGCGCGGCGCACGCTTGTGCAGTTGCAGGTCAGTCGCCAGACCACGGCCATCGCGCTGATCCAGGCGATGGGCGGGGGCTGGCAGGCTGGGTGGATGGGCGATGGCAACAACGCCAAAGCGGACGCGGCAGCACCGCAACCCGCCGCTTCGCGCACGCAGTAAGCGGCTGATCGATATGGAGGATGGGCACTGGGCCCATCCTCAGGCCCGGCGCTCAGCTCAATGTGCCGGACGGTCGCTGATGTTGCCCAGGTAGTCCTTGTCGGTCACCAGCACCCAGAGCGCCAGCACGAGGATCACCGCGGCGACGAGCACCGCATTGACCATCGCCGTCTCGACGCCACGGAAGCCGACCACCCAGGGCGATATCGCGAGCCAGGCCGCCAGCGCGACCTCGGTCCATTCTTCCCACTGTCGGGGCACGAAGGTCGCACCGAGCGCCACCGCGCCGAGCACGATGCCGGTCGCCACCATCGTCCACATGGCGGGCGTCAGGTCCGAAAAGCCCAGGACCCAGGGCGAGACGATCAGCCAGGCGCCGGCGACGGCGTTGACGGGGTCTTGCCAATGCTTCACTTGCTTCATGGTCATTACCTCCTGTCGCGACAAGGCGCCGCGACAAGCGGTTTGACTTGCGCTGGCAGGGGAGGGTTCCGGGCCCTACTAGAGTGGCAACTCCAATGTTTCCCACTTGCGCAGCATGGTCACCTGCCGGCGGAGGTAGTCGGTCGGTATGGTCTGGGAGCCCCAGACAGGAACCCGTCCTGCGCACTCTCCCAGCAGCCAGATCTGCCGCACCGCCATGAAGCGTGCGACGGCGGCGAGGTCGGCATCGGCGACAGGCCGGGCCTCGCGATAGGCGGATATGAAGTTCCGCCACTGCCCCGTTGCCTTGTCGCTCAGTACGCCATCGGGCGTGCGCGGATGCAGGCTCCACGGATAGACCGCCAGTTCATAGGCTAGGTAGCCGGGGCCTGCCTCGTCGAAGTCGAAGAACACCGCCTCGTGCTGCTCCTGCGCACCGCGCACGATGAAGTTGTTGCTGCCGTGCGCGTCGCCGTGGCACAGCACGCGGCTGAGCTCGCCCAATGCCAGGACGTCACTGTGCAGCCGCTGGCCCAGCCTCTCGAATTGCGGGCGCAACTCGGCGGTCATGGTCGGAGCGTGCAGCAGGCCTTGCAGGGGGCGCAGCAGCAGGTAGTCCAGGTCCAGGTGATAGCTGCTGGCCGGCCCCTGGTAGCTTTCGCCCGCAATGTGCAAGGCGGCCAGCCCGTGCGCAAAGGCTTCGATGTCATCGGCCGAGTCGCCGGTGAACTCTCCGTCCAGATACTCGAACAGCATCAGCGCCCGGGAGCCCTCGGGAAGCGACACATGGATGGCGACTTCACCGTCCGCGGTGGGCAGGCAACGGGATACGGGGCATCCGGCCTGGGCCCAATGCTGCAGCGCGGCTGATTCGAACAGCATGTTGGGGCCGCCTCGGGGCCGCTCGGCGCAGAGCCGCGCCACGGCACGTCGCCCGCTGGCAAAGCTCAGCCGATAGACTTGATTGAAGCTGCGCCGCAGGAACTCGCTCTCGACCACTTCGCCCAGGCCGTAGTGCACCTGAACGAGCTTCGCAATGCTTGCCGCCGTCGGCGTGGATTGCGCGATTTCCAGATTCATCTGGCGTCCCTAGGGAAAAAGGGCGCGATTATGCAGGTCGGCGGCAAACGGACTCAAAGCTGTACCCCCAGGAGATCGTCGATGCGCAACATTGCCAGGTACTGGATCGCGGGCTTTCTCTTCCTGATTGCGCTGGTTTCGCCAGCCCAGGCGCAGACCACGCAGAAGGTGGTCGACATTCCCACCCGGCCAGGCGTAACGCAGCGGATGCTCGTGCTGTCGCCGCCAGCGCCAAGGGCTGCCGTGATCCTGCTCGCAGGCGGGCACGGCGGGCTGCAGATCTTTCCCAATGGTTCGTTCAACTGGGGCGCCGGGAATTTTCTCGTTCGCACGCGGCAGCTGTTTGCAGACCAGGGGCTCATGGTCGCCGTCGTCGATGCTCCGTCCGACCGGCTGAGTCCACCCTACCTCAGCGGTTTTCGCCAGAAGCCGGAGCATGCGGCCGACCTCAAGGCGGTCATTGCGTGGATGCGAGAGCAATCCAAGGTGCCTGTGTGGCTTGTGGGCACCAGCCGGGGTACGCAGTCCGCGGCATACGTCGCGACCGAGCTCGCGGGCGCTGAAGGACCGGACGGCATCGTGCTGAGCTCGACCATCCTCACCGACGACAGGGGACGGCCCGTTCCGGCAATGCCGCTGGAAAAGATCCGGGTGCCTGTTCTCGTCGTCCATCACGAGCAGGATGGCTGCGCGCTCTGTGCGTTTGCCAACGTGCCCGTCCTCATGGGAAAGCTCGAGAACTCGCCGAGGAAGGCGCTGCTGAGCTTCAAGGGCGGGGAGAACAGGGGCGACCCGTGCGAGGCCATGGCGTATCACGGCTTCAACGGGCTTGATCGCGAAGTTGTCCCGCAGATCGCCGACTGGATCATTGCCAGATAGGCAGGCTGTCCGAAAGGGCTACCGGGGGCGGGTTAACGCGTACAGCTGAAGAGAAGTTTACAAAAGTTAATAAATTTGAAGTAATCATCGAAAAAGTCCCGGAATAAAATTTTTACGGAAATCGGGGATATGAAGCTTTTGTACGCGGCCGTACCATCCGCGCGACCCGCTTCCGGCGCCCCCTAGTTCCCGACTTTCGATGACCCCCCCAGACCCCTCTCGGACACGAGCGTTGTCCGTGGCCGACACGCTGCGCAATCGCATCTTCGATGGTGTGATTGCCCCTGGCTCCCATTTGATGGAGATCTCGCTCGCCAACGAGCTTGGCGTGTCGCGCACTCCTGTGCGCGGCGCCATGGCGCGGCTGGCCGACGAGGGGCTGCTGTTGTATCTGCCCAACAAGGGCTTCCAGGTGCGCCGCTTCAACGCCAAGGACGTGTTCGACGCCTTCAGCGTGCGTGCCACGCTGGAGGGCATGTGCTGCCGCCTGATCAGCGAGCGCGGTCTTGAAGGCGGAGCCCTGGCGCAACTGACGGCCATGCTCGACGAGCAGTACGAAGTGCTGCACGGCAGAGGCGAATGGACCGACGTCCGGGCCGAGTGCTGGCAGGACCTGAACCAGGCCTTTCACAACAAGCTGCTGACACTGGCGGACAACCGCTGGCTGACCGAGGCGGTGCAGCGAGCCAGCCAGTTGCCGATCATCTTCGACAGCAAGCTGCGTCCGCACAACCGCGATGCGTCCATGCAGCTGTACCGCCACGAGCAGGCTCTGCAGGCGCTGGAAGAGCACTGCCGCATCGTCGAAGCGCTGGGCCGGCAGGAAGCCTCCGGCGCCGAAACCGCCATGCGCGACCACATCATCGCCAACCGCGACCTGCTGGTGCTTCACCTGAGCCAGCAGGCCGCCGGCCGCACCCGGGCGCTGATCTGAGCTCCTGGCCCTAGCTGCCGCGCGCCGTCGGCGGCGTGAGGTAGGCCCCCGATTCGAACAGCTGCGCTTCCGCCTGGTCGATGCGCCGGATCACCGGCTTGCCCGCGCGGCTGGCCAGCAGCTCGACCAGCGCTTCCGTCACCGCCACCCCCGCCGCGACCGACGGAAAGAAAGAGGGGCTGTTGATCGTGAAGAGCAGGGTCTCGTCCGCCAGCAGCGACAGCGGCGAGGTCACGCTGTCGGTAATGGCGACGATGCGGCAGCCCGCTGCCTTGGCCGCCTGCGCCACCTGCAGCGCCTCGCGCGAGTAGGGCACGAAGCTCGCCACCACCAGCGCGTCGCCCTTGGCGAAGGCTCGTTGCTGCATTTCCAGCGAGCCGCCCTGGCCATCGACAAGGTGCACGCTGGCGCGAAAGAGCCGGTACACGTAGACGAATGAAAAGGCGATCGGAAAGCACGCCCTGAACCCCGCGGCGTGCACTGCCGGGGCCTTCTCGATCAGCGCGCAGGCCTTTTGCAGCGCCTGCTCGCTCTGCTGGTGCGTGGCTTCGAGATTGCGGCGCTGCACCTCGAACATTTCGCCGGTCAGCGTCTGGTCCTTGGCGCGGCCGACGAGCTGCTTGGCGCGACCGCCGTAGGTCTCGACGGAGCCCAGGCCCATGTCGGCGGCGAAGGCCTCCTTGAGCTGCGGCCAGCCTTCGAAGCCCAGATGCTGCGCGAAACGCACGAGGGTGGCGGGCGTGCTCTGCGAGCGCGTGCCGACGTTGCGCATCGAGCCCGTGACCACCTCGTTCGGATGGTCGAGCACGTAGCGCGCCACCTGCTGCAGGGCGGGGCTCAGTTCGTTGAAACGCTGGCGGATCTGCTCTCGGGCGCCCATGGCGGTGTCTCTCTTCGGCTGTCGTTGGAACAAATGTACCGGAGGGGTCGAATGGCGGCAGTTGACGGAACAAATGTTCCAAACAATAATCCGGCGGAAACGTTAGTTCCAACCTTCGAATCCAGTTGCCAGCCCCCATGACGCACGTCTTCCACCGCCACCTTCGCCAGACCCCGCCCGTTGCCGCCGGCTCCCACGGCATGTTCATCCGCGACGCCGAAGGCCGCGAATACCTCGACGCCTCTGGCGGCGCGGCGGTGTCGTCGCTCGGCCATGCGCACCCCGAGGTGCTGGCCGCCATGCACGCGCAGATCGACAAGCTCGCCTATGCGCACACCAGCTTCTTCACGAGCGAAGTGGCCGAGCAGCTGGCCGACGAAATGATCGGCTCCGCCCCCGAGGGCATGAGCCACGTCTACCTGGTGAGCGGTGGCTCGGAAGCGGTGGAGTCGGCGCTGAAGATGGCGCGGCAGTACTTCGTCGAAATCGGCCAGCCGCAGCGCACGCACTTCATTGCGCGCCGCCAGAGCTATCACGGCAACACGCTGGGCGCGCTGGCCGTGGGCGGCAACGCATGGCGTCGCGAGCCCTTCGCACCCATCCTCGTGCCGGCCACGCACGTGTCGCCCTGCTACCCGTACCGCGAGCAACGCGATGACGAAAGCGCCGGGCAGTACGGCCTGCGCCTGGCGGCAGAGCTCGAAGCGGCCATCCTCGCGCAGGGCGCCGATCGCGTGATCGCCTTCGTGGCAGAGACCGTTGGCGGCGCCACGGCCGGCGTGCTCACGCCGGTGCCGGGTTACTTCAAGGCGGTGCGCGCGGTGTGCGACAAATACGGCGTGCTGCTGATCCTCGACGAGGTGATGTGCGGCATGGGCCGCACCGGCTCGCTGCACGCTTGCGAGCAGGAGGGCGTGGTGCCCGATCTCATGACCGTCGCCAAGGGCCTGGGTGGCGGCTACCAGCCGGTAGGCGCTGTGCTGGCGCAGCGCCGCATCGTCGAGGCCATGTCCAGCGGCAGCGGCTTCTTCCAGCACGGCCACACCTACCTCGGCCACCCGATGGCCTGCGCTGCTGCGCTCGCGGTGCAGCAGGTGATCCGGCGCGACGGGCTGGTCGCCAAGGTGCGCGAAGACGGCGTTGCCTTCGGCGCGATGCTGGCCGAGGCGCTGGGCGCGCACCCGCACGTGGGTGACATCCGCGGCCGCGGCTTCTTCTGGGGTATCGAGCTGGTGGTCGACCGCGCGAGCAAGACGCCCTTCGATCCGGCGCTGAAGGTCAACGCCACCGTCAAGAAGGACGCCATGGCGCGCGGCCTGCTGTGCTACCCCTTCGGCGGCACGGTCGATGGCCGGCTGGGCGACCACGTGCTGCTCGCGCCGCCCTTCATTGCCACGCGGCAAGACCTGCAGGAGATCGCCGCGCGGCTCGCGGCCTCCATCGATGCGGTCACACGCGCCGCCGCGCGCTGAGCGCTACCACTTTCCCGTCCGTTTTTTCTTCAACCATCGTTCCGAGGAGCGTTCCATGCCCAAGCTTCGTCTGCCGTTTCCCTTTGGTGCCGCGCTCGCGGTGATTTTTGCGGCCTTCATGCCGCTCACGGCCGCGCAGGCCCAGGAAAGCGACACGCTCGCCAAGATCAAGGCCAGCGGCGCCATCACCTTCGGCTACCGTGAGTCGTCCTTCGGCTTCTCGTACCTCGACGGCAACCTCAAGCCCGTGGGCTACAGCATCGAGATCTGCAACCGCATCGTCGAGGCGGTGAAGAGCGAGCTGAAGATGCCGGCCGTTGAGATCAAGTACCAGGCCGTCACCTCGGCCAACCGCATTCCGCTGGTGCAGAACGGCACGGTCGACATCGAATGCGGCTCCACCACCAACCTGGTCGAGCGGCAGAAGCAGGTGGCGTTCTCGCCCGACATCTTTCGCTACAACGTGCGCATGCTGGTGAAGGCCGATTCGGGCATCAAGAGCATTGCCGACCTGCAGGGCAAGACGGTGGCCACCACCAGCGGCACCACCTCGTTCCGCCTGCTGCGCGAGGCCGACCGCGGCCGCAGCCTCGAAGTGAACAACCTCGCGGGCAAGGACCACAGCGACTCCTTCCTGCTGGTGGAAAGCGGCCGCGCCCAGGCCTTCGTGCTCGACGACATCCTGCTGGCCGGGCAGATCGCGAATGCGCGCAACCCGAAGGACTTCATCATCACCGGCGAGAGCCTGCGCACCGAGAACCAGTCGCTGATGTTCCGCAAGGACGACCCGGCCTTCAAGGCGCTGGTCGACCGCGTGGTGTCGGGCATGATGAAGTCGGGCGAGATGGAAAAGCTCTATGCCAAGTGGTTCATGTCGCCGATTCCGCCGAAGGGCATCAACATCAACTACCCGCTGAATGCCGAGACGAAGGAAGCGTTCGCCAATCCTTCTTCGAAGGGCATCTGAGCTTTTGAAGAGCCTCTGAATTTCATGACCCGCATTGCCCTGATCCACGCGCTCTCGCACTCCGTCGCACCCATCAACGAAGCCTTCACGCGCGACTGGCCCGAGGCCGTGCGCATGAACCTGCTCGACGACAGCCTCTCGGCCGATCTGGCGCGCAACGGCAAGGGGCTCGACGCCGCGATGCACGAGCGCTTTCAGCGCCTGGCGCAGTACGCGGTCGATACGGGCGCGCAGGGCATTCTCTTCACCTGCTCGGCCTTCGGGCCGTGCATCGAGGCGGTGGCGCGGCGGCATGCGGGCATTCCGGTGCTCAAGCCCAACGAGGCCATGATCGACGAGACGGCGCAAGGGCAGGGGCGGCTCGGGTTGATCGCGACCTTTGCGCCCACGCTGGCCTCGATGCCGCCGGAGTTTCCGCAAGGCACAGCACTCGAAACCGCGCTGGCCGAGGGTGCACTCGACGCCCTGAATGCCGGCGATGTGCAGCGACACGATGCCTTGATCGCCGCGCAGGCTGTGGCGCTGCGAGAGCGCGGCTGCACGCGCATTGCACTGGCGCAGTTCAGCATGGCCAGGGCACGTGCTGCCTGCGAAACCGCCAGCGGCTTGCCGGTGCTGACCACGGTCGACAGCGCGGTGCGCGCGCTGCGCCGGCGCACGGCTCAGTAGCGTGAGCGCGAGCCTTCGATGACCGAGAACAGCGCCGTGATCGCGATCTGGGCCGCGTCGCTGCGTCCCAGGTTGCGGGTAAGGCCGGTTTCGCGATCAGTCGCCTCCAGCCCCTGCGACAGGCGTCGGTAGATGTCCGCCGAGGGCATGCTCGCCGAGGTGCCCAGCGCGTCGCAGTAGGTGTCGGTGAGAACGCCCGCAAGCTGTTCGCTCTGCGCGTTCGACAGCTTCATCGGGTCGCCCGCGAACATGGCGGCGATGCAGTGCATCAGGTAGGCCTGTGTTTCGAGCGAGAACGACTGTTGCCGCACGTAGCATTCCACGGCCGCCCAGAAGAGCGGCTCCGAAGTGCGGCGCCAGGCCTCCAGCACCTTGCGCGCCTTGGCCACCAGGTCCGCGTGCGTGTCGCCGGGCTCGGTGGGGCGCAGCGCCAGGCCCTGCAGGGTGAGTGCGGCTTCGGAACCGGACACGCCGAGGATGAAGCTCCAGAACTTCCAGCGGGCGTACCACTTCTTGTCGTGCGCCGGGTCGAGCGGCTCGAGCAGCCAGAAATCGATGCTCTGCGCGGCATCGCCGTGCTGTTCGGCCAGGTGGCCGTCGCCGAGGTCGAGTGCCTGCATGCCCGACTGCATGCGGTCGGCCGCGATGTGGCCCTGCGCGACGATGCCGGCGCTCGAGCCCGAGCGGTCGATGTCGAGCAGCCGCTGCATCAGCTGCTGCAGTTCGTGGGCCGACGCGCCGGTGGCCTCGGTAACGCGCCGCATCGAGGCGCACTGCTCGCGCTCGAGGTCCTGTGCATTCTTGCGACGGTCTTCGCCGTGGTCGTCGACGGTCGAGTTATGTTCTTCGTGCCCGTTGGCGGGCATTGGCGTTCGCATTTGGCGCAAGCTCCTTCGGACATCACACATGCCCGGTAATGCACTACTTTGTGTTAACGCACTGCATCTGAACATCACCGGAACTGGGGATCCTGAATTCCTCCTGACCGACCCATCGTGATAATGGCTGCTCTTAAAAGGAGTACGCGTGGATATTGTTTTGCTGGCCAAGGCCGCCGTCATGGGCATCGTCGAGGGGCTGACCGAATTCCTTCCGATCTCATCGACCGGCCATCTGATTCTTGCGGGCTCGCTGCTCGGCGGCTTCGGCGACAACCGGGGCAAGGTTTTCGAGATCGCCATCCAGACCGGCGCGATCTTCGCGGTGATCCTGGTCTATTGGCAGAAGATCAAATCGACCGTTGTCGCATTGCCGCGGCAACCGAAGGCACAGCGACTGGCGCTGAACATCTTCATCGGCTTTCTTCCCGCGGTGGTGCTGGGCCTGCTGTTCGGCAAGGTCATCAAGGAGCACCTGTTCATTCCGACCGTGGTGGCAAGCACCTTCATCATCGGCGGCTTCATCATCTTGTGGGCAGAGAAGCGGCCGCCGGGCTCGGTGCGCGTCGAGCACGTGGACGACCTGACGCCGTGGGACGCGCTGAAGGTCGGCCTGGTGCAGTGCTTCGCGATGATCCCGGGCACCAGCCGCAGCGGCTCGACCATCATCGGCGGCATGCTGCTGGGCCTGTCGCGCCAGGCGGCGACCGATTTCTCGTTCTTCCTTGCCATTCCGACGCTGATTGGCGCGGGGCTCTACAGCATCTACAAGGAGCGCGCGGCGCTGTCGATGGCCGACATCCCGCTGTTCGCCGTGGGGCTGGTGTTCTCGTTCATCAGCGCCTGGCTGTGCGTGCGTTGGCTGCTGAAGTTCATCAGCACCCACAACTTCATTCCGTTCGCCTGGTACCGCATTGCCTTCGGCATCCTGGTGCTGGCCACGGCGTGGACCGGCACGGTGGTCTGGGCCGACTGATCCAGTCCTGAAGCTTCAGGCTGCAGCGCCCAGCAGGGCGCTCGCGGCCCGGGCCTCCTGCCGCACGGCCGTGGCAATGGGCCCGTCGATGGCCGGATCGAAGCCCCCTGTGGCGCCCAGTGCGGTGATCACGGCGCACACCCGGCCCGCATAGTCGTACACCGGCGCCGCCACGGCGCTGATGCCGCGCAGGTAGGTGTCTTTCACGCTGGCGCAGTGCGCCAGTCGCACCTCGCGGCGCAGATGCCCGATCGGGTCTTTCGCGTCGAGCTGCGCCCGCATTTCGGGCGTGGCCTCGCCCAGCTCCTGCTCGGCCAGCGCCAGCACGCGCGATTCGTCGAGCAGCCCCAGGAAGGCGCGGCCGGTGGCCGACCACAGCATCGACATCACCGAGCCGGCGCGCACGTTCACTGTCACCGGCAGGCCCGGTTCCTCGAAACGCACTATGGTCGGGCCCTTGTTTCCCATGACCGCGACGAAGCACGTCACCTCCAGCGACTCGCGCAGGCGGATCAGGCAGGGCTCGGCCGCGCGGATCGGGTCGGCCTGCCGCATGGCAGCCAGGCCGATCTGGATGGCTTCGGTGCCCAGGTAGTAGTGCTGCGAAGCGGCGTCCTGCAGCACGAGGCCCGCTTCCATCAGGCTGGCGAGGTAGCGGTGAACCTTGGCCGGGCTCTCGGCGACGTGCGCCGACAGCGCCGTGAGGCTGCTGCGGCCGCCCAGGTGCGCCAGCCCCTTGAGCACGGCCATGCCGGTTTCGGCGGACTGCACGCGCTGGCGGCGCTCGCGGGCAGGGGAGGCGGGGGAGGAAGGGCTGGGTTCCGGAGATGAGGTCATGTCGCCTTCATGTTAGGTGCTCGGCCTGCATGGCCGGGTAAACCCGCGATTCTGTGATTACGCTATGCGTATGATAATTACGCAATACACAATATCCAATCCGGAGACACCCCATGAAGAAGTGCATTGCCGTGATCCTTTCGCTGGCAGCTGTTGCCAGCACAAGCGCCCAGACCTTTCCCGCCAAGCCGATCCGCTGGATCGTTCCGTACGCGGCCGGCGGTGGTTCCGACTTTCTCGCGCGCACGGTCGCCCAGACGCTGTCCACCCAGGTCGCGCAGCCGGTGCTGGTGGACAACAAGCCCGGCGGCAACACCGCGCTGGCCGCCGCCGAAACCGCGCGTGCCCCGGCCGACGGCTACACCATCCTCTCGGCCGACAACGGCACGCTGGTCTTCAACCCCGCGCTCTACAAGTCGCTGAGCTACAGCCCGACGAAAGACCTCGCGCCCGTCACGCTGATGGGCAAGTTCCCGATGATCCTGGTGGTCGGCGCGAACTCTGGCTTCGCCTCGGCCAAGGACTTCATCGCCCAGGCCAGGGCCAAGCCCGGCGGCATCAACTACGCCTCGGCCGGCGCGGGCAGCCCGCACCACCTCGCGATGGAGCTGCTGAAGGTGGAGGCGAAGCTCTTCATGGTTCACGTGCCGTACCGCGGCGCGGCGCCGGCACTGGCCGACGTGGTCGGCGGACAACTGCCGGCCATGATGGTCGACCTGGCCGCGGGCTCCGGCTTCATCAAGGGCGGCAAGGTGCGCGCGCTGGCCGTGGCTAACCCCACGCGCCTGCCGCAGTTGCCCGACGTGCCCACCTTCGCCGAGCTCGGCTACAAGAACGTCGAGGCTGCCGCGCTGGTCGGCGTGGTGGTGCCTTCGGCCACGCCCAGCGAGGTGGTGAACACGCTCAACCGCCAGATCGTCGCGGCCATCAACGAGCCCTCGGTGCGCACGCGCATGGTCGACTTCGGCGTGGAGCCGGTGGGCAACACGCCAGCCCAGTACACCGAGCTGCTGAAGAACGAAACCGTGCGCTGGCACAAGCTGATCCGCGACCTGAAGATCACCCTCGACTGAGTCTGCCGCCATGCCCGACACCGCCTTGCCACCACGCGCTTCCGGCTGTCCCGTCGCGCACGGGCCGCTGTCTTCCGAGCGCACGCCCACCGGCTGCCCCGTGAGCCAGCGCGCCGCCGGGTTCGACCCGTTCGAAGACGGCTACCAGCAGGACCCGCCCGAGTACGTGCGCTGGGCGCGCGAGCAGGAGCCCATCTTCTACAGCCCGAAGCTGGGCTACTGGGTGCTCACGCGCTATGCGGACATCAAGGCGGTGTTCCGCGACAACATCACTTTCAGCCCGTCGAATGCGCTGGAAAAGATCACGCCCACCGGCGAGGAAGCCAACGCGGTGCTCGCCTCGTACGGCTTCGCGCTGAACCGCACGCTGGTCAACGAGGACGAGCCCGCCCACATGCCGCGCCGCCGCGCGTTGATGGACCCGTTCACGCCCGAGGCGCTGAAGCACCACGAGCCGATGGTGCGCGAGCTGGCCCGCACGTATGTCGACCGCTTCATCGACGACGGCAAGGCCGACCTCGTCGACCAGATGCTGTGGGAAATTCCGCTCACCGTGGCGCTGCACTTCCTTGGCGTGCCCGAGGAAGACATGGACACGCTGCGCAAATATTCCATCGCGCACACCGTCAACACCTGGGGCCGCCCGAAGCCCGAGGAGCAGGTGGCCGTGGCGCACGCGGTCGGCAACTTCTGGCAGTACGCCGGCAAGGTGCTCGAGAAGATGCGGCAAGACCCCGACGCACCCGGCTGGATGCAGTACGGCATCCGCAAGCAGATGCTGCACCCCGAGGTGGTGACCGACTCGTACCTGCACTCGATGATGATGGCCGGCATCGTCGCCGCGCACGAGACCACCGCCAACGCCGCGGCCAACGCGATGAAGCTGCTGCTGCAGCACCCCGACGTGTGGCGCGAGCTGTGTGAAGACCCGGGGCTCATTCCCAACGCGGTGGAAGAGTGCCTGCGCCACAACGGCTCGGTGGCCGCATGGCGCCGGCTCGTCACGAAAGACACGCAGATCGACGGCGTCGACCTGCCGGCGGGCTCGCGCCTGCTGATCGTCACCTCGTCGGCCAACCACGACGAAGGGCACTTCGCCGATGCCGACCTGTTCGACATCCGCCGCGACAACGCCAGCGACCATCTGACCTTCGGCTACGGCTCGCACCAGTGCATGGGCAAGAACCTGGCACGCATGGAAATGCAGATCTTCCTGGAGGAGTTCACGCGCCGGCTGCCGCACATGCGGCTGTCGGAGCAGCGCTTCACCTACGTGCCGAACACTTCGTTCCGCGGGCCCGAGCACCTGTGGGTGGAATGGGACCCGGCGGCCAACCCCGAGCGCGCGAACAAGGGCCTGCGCGATGCGCAGGTGCCCGTGCGCATCGGCGAACCTTCGGCGCATTCGATCGCGAGGCCCGTGGTGGTCGAGCGCGTGACGCCGGCGGCCGATGGCATCGTCAAGCTGCGCCTCGTCTCGCCCGACGGCAAGGCGCTGCCGCGCTGGACGCCTGGCTCGCACATCGACGTCGAATGCGGCACGCCCGAGCTGTCGCGCCAGTACTCGCTGTGCGGCGACCCCGACGAGGCGGGCGTGCTGGAAATCGCCGTGCTGCACGAGCCCGATGGGCGCGGAGGCTCGGCATGGGTGCATGCGAACGTGAAGCCGGGCGACCGGCTGCGCATTCGCGGTCCGCGCAACCACTTTCGCCTCGACGAGTCGCTGAAGAAGGCGATCTTCATTGCCGGCGGCATCGGCATCACGCCGGTCAGCGCGATGGCGCGGCGCGCGAAGGCGCTGGGCATGGACTACGAACTGCACTACAGCGGCCGCAGCCGCGCGAGCATGGCCTTCGTCGATGAGCTGGCCGCGCTGCATGGCGAACGCCTGCACGTGCACGCTGCCGACGAAGGGCGCCGCAACGATCTGCAGGCCCTGCTCACGCAACCCGTGCCCGGCGCACAGGTCTATGCCTGCGGCCCGCTGCGAATGCTCGAAGCGCTGGAAAGCTGCTGCGCCGCGTGGCCCGAAGGCGCGCTGCGCGTGGAGCATTTCGAGTCGACGCTCGCCACGCTCGATCCGTCGAAGGAGCACGCCTTCGAGGTCGAGCTGAAAGACTCCGGCCTCGTCCTCACCGTGCCGCCCGACCAGACCCTGCTGACCGCGCTGCGCGCCGCGAACGTCGACGTGCAGAGCGATTGCGAAGAAGGCCTGTGTGGCTCGTGCGAAGTGCGCGTGCTCTCCGGCAAGGTCGATCACCGCGACGTGGTGCTCACGCGTACGGAGCGCGACGCCAACACGAAGATGATGGCCTGCTGCTCGCGTGCCTGCGAAGGGCGCCTGGTGCTCGAACTCTAGTCAGCTCGCGAGTGGCATTCGCAGTGCAACCTGCGTCTCGCCGGGGCGCGACTGCAACTGCAGCTCGGCGCCGAGGCGGCGCGCCCGCGCGCGCAGGCTGCGCAACCCTGCGCCGCCGGCTTCGCCAGTGCCTTCGACCGCAAAGCCGCGCCCGTCATCGCGCACGCTGAGCCGGAGCTCGGCGCCCGCGCGCGCCACGGTCACGTCCACGCGCCGGCTCGCGCTGTGCTTGAGCACATTGGTCAGCGCCTCCTGCAGGAAGCGCATCAGGTCGAGGCTCTGCGAAGGCGGCAGTTCGAGCGTGTCGATGCCCGACACCTGCCAGCGGCAGTCGATGCCGTTGGCGTCGAGCAGTTGGGCGCTGCGGTGGCGCAGCGGCGCGAGCAGTTCGCCGAGTGCACGGGCGCCGTCGTCGCGGCCGGTGGCGTCGATGATCAGCCGCAGGTCGTCGCGCAGGTGCTTGAGCATGGCGAGCAGCTCGGGCGCGCTGAGGTTCTCGGGCGTGCGCTCCAGCGTGGCGATGCTGCCCACCAGCATGCCGCCGAGGCCGTCGTGCAGGTCGCTCACCAGGTTCACGCGTTCGCCGATGCGCGCATGCGTCAGCTCCAGCGCGTGCTGCTGCGCCAGCGTGGCGGCGAGGTCGGCCTTGGCCGCGTTCACTTCCTCGATCAGCTCGGTGTTGAAGTTCTCGATGCGCTTGAGGCTCTTCACGAACTGCGCGGCCAGCGTCAGCGCCATGCCCAGCAGCAGGATGTACGAGGACATCGTCGTGTAGTAGGTGTTGCTGTCGATCACCTGTGTGAACACCAGCAGGTCGTGCACGTCCGTCAGCGCCGACACCGCCATGAACGGCGCGAGCGAGCGCATCGGGCTGTTTCGGTGGCGCAGGGCGTGGACGATCGAGGTGCCGTTCACCGCGATGACGGTGAAGCCGCCCACCAGCGTCCAGATGGCGCGGTGCGCGATCAGGTCTGCGTGGGGCGCCAGCCACAGGTCGAGCACGCCGACCACCGCGACCAGCAGCGCCGCGCCCTCCAGCCGGGGCATGCGCCGCCCGCAGAAGCGCAGCGCGAAGACGACGTAGGAAACGCCGAAGACCAGCAGCGTCGAGATGTTCAGCGCCTGCCAGCTGTGGTTGCTGGCAAAAGGCCAGGGGCTGGTTGCGATCTGGTTGTAGCCGAACAGCAGCCACAGCACGGACATCAGCGCGAACCATCCGTAGGCCGTCTCGCGCCGACGCAGCAGCCACAGGGCGGCGAAGAAGGCCGAGGCCGCCGCGCTCACCGCGAGGCCCAGCACCTGCAGGTCGCGGCGCACGAGGCGCTCCTGCTCGAACTCTGCCTGCATCGCGGCCGGCGCGCCCAGGCTCACCGGCCCAAGTCCCGCCTGATAGGCGAACAGGCCCGATACGCGCACCAGCAGCGTGTTGGTGCCGGGCCTGAGCAGCGGCGGCGCCAGCAGCCAGTGGCGCGGTGTGTTCCAGGCGCGCGTGAGCGGCTCGACCAGGCTGTCGTCGCGCGAAATCGGCGTGCCGTTGAGCGACACCTCGCCGGCCATGTTGAGGTAGTGCAGCAGCAGGCCGGTTTCGCGCACCTGCTCCGGCTCCTGCCACGTCAGCCGGTACCAGACCACGCCGTCGAAGCCGGGCCAGCGCGTGGCCCAGCTGTCGGGCAGGGTGACGGGTGCCCAGCCTTCAGCGGGCGGGGCTGTGTCGTTCCAGCCGGTGCCGCGCACGGCTTCGACGTGCAGCGCGGGCGCGGCGGTTGCCTGGGCGAAGGCCGGGCTGGCCGCAAGAAGCAGGAGGAGCAGCGCGCCCGTCAGCGCAGCAAACCATGCCTTCGCGCCTGAAAGACGGCTTCGGTGCGCGAATTGACGGCCAGCTTGCGGTAGATGTTCTTGGTGTGGCATTCCACGGTCAGTCTGGAGATCGACAGCGACTCGGCCATGTCGCGATTGCTCAGGCCTTGCGACACGAGCTCGAGGACCTTGCGCTCGCGGCGCGTCAGCGGGGCCAGTCCATCGGCGGCGGGTGCGGCGCCGGAGGCTTGCACCTGCGCGTCGGCCGTCGGCTGGTGCGTTGCGAGCCACGCGAGGATGTGGCGCGCGATGCTGGGGTCGATGGGCGCACCGCCCTGTTCGATGCTGCGCAGCGCAATGCCGAGTTCGACGTCGTCACGCTCTTTCAGCAGATAGCCGATGGCGCCCGCGCGCAGTGCCGCGAAGATGATTTCCTCGGTGCGCCAGGCCGATATCACCACCGCCGGAATGCCCGGGTGGTGCGCCTGCAGCCAGCCGATGAGCTCCACGCCGCTGCCGTCGGGCAGACCGATGTCCACCAGCACCACGCCGTAGCCATGCTCGCCGAGCAGTTGCTGCGCCCCGGCGACGCTGTCGGTCACCGCAATGCGCTCCTCGTCGCAGCCGAGCGTGGAGAGCACGTAGCGCAGGCGTGCCTGCATGGCGGGGTCGTCCTCGACGATGAGGGCGGGGCTCAGCGAGACGGGTTCGGCGTCTTCGATCGGGAGAGGGGACATTCGGCGGATTCTTCGGCCAGCGCGGCGCGACGGGTAACGGTATTTGCTTATTTTCCGTGGTTGTTGCGAAGTATGTCCGCGGCGGGCCGGCACATGATCGCGTACGCCGAGTTCGTGACCGGCTCCAGGTGTTCCGCCGCGCTGCGAAAGCCCAGCCGCTCGTAGAACGCCACGCTGCGCGGCGTGAAGGTTTCCAGGAAGCACGGCGCGCCTGCCGCGTCGGCTTCGACCAGCGTTGGCGCCAGCAGCTGCGCACCCAGCCCGCGCCCCTGTGCGGCGGGCGAGATGCCGAGGATCGACAGGTACCAGGCCCCCGCCGGCACCACGGCCGGCGCACGCGCGGCCATGAATTCGACGATGCGGTGGTAGTTGTCGTAGCCGCGCGGGCCCAGTGTGCTCGCGAGGAATTCGTTCTTTGCCGCCGACTCGGCTGCGTCGACGTCATTCGTGCGCGGCAGCAGCCAGGCCGCCGCGCCGAGCTTGCCGTCTTCCGTCGCCAGGAAGCGCCCGGTTCGCGCGGCCTCGCCCAGCGAGTAGGCGAAGTACCTGGCGAGCACCGCCTTGCGGGTCGGCATGTCGTGCTCGAAGTCGACGGAGATTGCGAGATAGAACGGATCGACGATGAGTGCGTCGGTCAATGCGGGCGCTGACGGGAGTTCGAGAGACATGCGGAGGTCGGCAAGGTTCAGGATGACCCGCGCGATTCTAGGGAGCCGCCCTCAGTCCAGCGTGACGCCACCGCTGAGGTTCAGCACCGCGCCTGTCATCGCGTCAGCGCCTTCCGATGCGGCGAACAGCGCGGCGGCTGCCATCTGGTCGAGCGAGGGAAGCCGCTTCACGAGCAGGCCGGCTGGCTTGTCCGCGAGCATCTGCTCGACCGTGATCCCCATGCTCTCCGCGGCCGGGCGGAACACTTCGTAGGAATGCGAGCCGCCGAACGCCGCTTCGGGAATGGCGTGCGAGCGGATGCAGACCGTTCGGATGTTGAAGGCTGCCAGCTCGCCGGCCATGTGGCGCGACAACGCCTCCACGCCCGCGCAGGCCACCGCGTGGCCCAGATAGCCCGGGCCGGGCAGGCGCGAAGACGGTGTCGACACTGAAAGGATTACGCCGCCGCCGCGCTTTGCCATGTGCGGCGCGACGGCCTTGGCCGTGAGAAAGGGGCTGCGGGTGTAGGCGTGCACGGGCACGAAGAAGTCTTCCAGCGACAGCGCCGACAGCGGCGTGCCCTGCACGTGCAGGATACCGATGGCGTTGAGCGCGATGTCGATGCCGCCGGCGCGTTCGGCCACCTCGCCGGCGTGACGGACCATGGCCTGCTCGTCGAGCGCGTCGACCACCGCCGCCTCGGCGCGGCCGCCCTCGGCCACGATGGCCTGCACCGCCGCATCGAGCCTGGCGCGGTTGCGCCCCGTGATGAACACCCGGGCGCCTTCGAGGGCAAAGGCGCGGGCCACCGCGCCGCCGATGGCGCCGCTGCCGCCATGAATCACCAAGCACCGGTCCTTGAATGTCTGGGACATCGTCTTCTCCTTGGGTTGCCGCCCGCGACATGCGGGCGTTCCAGCCAAGGACGGACGGCGGCGGCGCGATCCGACAACGCCGCCGAAAAAATCTTCCGCAGCTTCAGACCTGCGGAATCCTCGCCGGAATCACGCCCGGGTCGTACCAGGTGATCGGCCTGATCTCGAACACGCCGGTCTCGAAGGCCAGCCGGTGCGCGGCATGCGTGGCCTCCTCGACGGTTTCGCACTCCACGATGTAGATGCCCATCAGCTGTTCCTTCGTCTCGGCAAAGGGGCCGTCGGTGACCAGCGGGTGCATGTCGCCCGCGCGGCGCACTGTGGTAGCCACGTTCGGCATCAGCCGCAACACCGTGCCGAGCCGGCCCTGCGCCTGCAGGTCGTCGCGCAGGTCGGTGTGGCGATCGAGCATCTCCTCTTCGACGCCGGGCTCCCAGGCGGCCACCGCGGATTCGGAACCGTAGATGAGGATGGAATAGAGCATGGTCTTCCTTTTTCTGGCTGTGGTTCGTGGTTCGGGAGGATCGATCAATGCGGCGCGCCGAGGCGGTCGAGCATCGTTCGGATGTGCGCCGCCTCCGCGGCCGTGCGGGCCAGGCCGAGGGCGCGCGCGAAGGCGGCATGGGCTTCCTCGCCGTGGCCGAGCTGCATCAGCAGCGTGCCCTGCAGGCCGTGGAAGTGGAAGTAGTCGGCCAGTGCACCGGCCAGCGGTTCCGTCAGCGCCAGCGCCGCCTGCGGCCCGTGCAGCTTGTGCACGGCCACTGCGCGGTTCAGCGTGACGACCGGCGAGGGCTGAAGGGTTTCGAGCGCTACGTAGAGACGGTCGATCTCGGCCCAGTTCGTGTCTTCGGCGCGCGCGGCCTGCGCGTGGGTGGCTGCGATGGCCG
Organism: Variovorax sp. GW821-FHT09D05; assembly: GCF_059416325.1. Classification (NCBI taxonomy): domain Bacteria; kingdom Pseudomonadati; phylum Pseudomonadota; class Betaproteobacteria; order Burkholderiales; family Comamonadaceae; genus Variovorax; species Variovorax sp. GW821-FHT09D05. Next base: position 89,508 of record NZ_JBWKOZ010000016.1, read on the forward strand.
CCTGCAGCTGGTAGGGGCCGGGCCGGCGTTGCCGCAGCGCGCCTTCGACCAGCGCAAGGCCCTCGCCGATCAGCGTGCGGTTCCAGCGCGCGCGGTCCTGGTCTTCGAGCAGCACGACCATGCCGCCGGCATCGAGCCGCGCATCGGCGCGCGCATGCTGCAGCAGGAGCAGGGCGGCAAGGCCCATCAGCTCGGGCTCGTCGGGAAAGATCGCGAGCAGCAGCCGCGCGAGGCGTATCGCCTCTTCGCACAACGCTGCGCGCACGTGCTCGGTGCCGCCGCTGGCCGAGTAGCCTTCGTTGAACAGCAGGTAGACCGTGGTGCACACGGCGGCCAGCCGCCCGTCGCGCTCGCGCCGGCCCGGCGTGTCGAAGGGAATGCCGGCCGACGCCACGCGCTTCTTGGCGCGCGTGATGCGCTGCTCCATCGCGCTTTCGCCGACGAGGAAGGCACGCGCGATCTCCTGCACCGACAGGCCCGAGACGATGCGCAGTGCCAGCGCGATCTGCTGCGTGAGCGGCAGCTCGGGGTGGCAGCAGACGAACAGCAGGCGCAGCACGTCGTCGCGGTAGTGGGCGTGGTCAAGCTGCTCGACGAGCCGGGCCTCGGTGTCTTCGAGATCGGAGATGAGTGTGTCGTCCTCGGGCAGCGCGTCGTGCCGGTTGCGCCGGCGCACCTCGTCGAGCGCCGCATTGCGCCCCACGAAGATCAGCCAGGCCAGCGGATCGCGCGGCGGGCCGCTTGCGGGCCAGTGCTGCAGGGCGCGCAGGCTGGCTTCCTGGAAGGCTTCCTCGGCCGTGTCCAGCTCGCGGAAGTAGCGCAGCAGCGCCGCCACCGCGCGGGGGCGCGAGGCGGTCAGCGTGGTGGCGATCCAGGCGGTGTCGGTCATGCGATGCGCTCGTTGTCCCTCGTTCCTGCTCACCCAAGGACGAGCGAGTATGCGTCGCGCCGACACGCTCGGCAAAATCGGGCGCTCAGTCCTTGAAACGAAATCTCGAAAGAATGGAGCACCGCGGATGACGCTGGCAATGAGCTGGAACGAATGGGCCGATCACGACGGCATCGGGTTGGCCGAGAGGGTCCGCAAGGGCGACGTGACGGCGGCGGAGCTGGCGGCGCAGGCCGCGGCGGGCATCGCGAAGCTCAACCCGCAGCTCGATGCGGTGGTCGAGGTGTTCGACGACGTGGTGGCCGATCCGCTGAAGGACGGCATGAACCCCGATGGCGTGTTCGCGGGCCTGCCCTACCTGATGAAGGATCTCGGGCCGACGCTGAAGGGCCGGCTGCAGGAATTCGGCTCGATGATGATGCAGGGCCATCGCCCGGCTGCCGACAGCTTTCTTACGCAGCAGCTGCGCAAGGCGGGCCTCAACATCGTGGGCCGCAGCACGACGCCGGAGTTCGGCGTGTGCAGTTCGGCGGAGAACGCGCTGCACACCACGCGCAACCCCTGGGACCTCGAATACACCACCTGCGGCTCGTCGGCCGGTACGGCCGCCGCCGTTGCCGCCGGTGTGCTGCCGCTCTCGCATGCCACCGACGGCGGCGGCTCCATCCGCATTCCGGCGGGCGTGAACGGCAACATCGGCCTGAAGGTGTCGCGTGGCGTGTTCTCGCTGGCGCCGGGCCTGTCGGACCTCTCGGGGTTGGTGTCGATCCAGGGCTGCCACAGCCGCACGGTGCGCGACACGGCGGCCTTCGTCGACCACTGCCGCGGCGGCGCGCCCGGCGAGTTCATGCCCTTCTGGTCGCCGGCAGAGCCGTACAGCGAACTCATCCGGCGCGACCCGGGTCGCCTGCGCATCGCGCTGTCGCACGAGTGGGGCGACTTCCGCGCCACGCCGCATTTCGTGGCCGAGCTGGAGCGCGTCGGCAAGTTTCTCGAGGGGCTGGGCCATCACGTCGAATGGGTGCTGCCCGAGGTCGATTTCAAAGCCGCCTTTGCCGCGCAGACCACCTGCTACATCAGCAACTTCGCGCAGGTCATCGACGGCCACCTGCACCGGCTTGGGCTGGAGCGCCCGCCGGCCGAGCTGCTGGAGCCGATCAACATCAAGATCTGGGAAGCCGGGCTGCACACCTCGTACACCGAGCGCTCGAAGATGCAGGCGGTGTTCAACACCACCTCGCGCGCCTTCGGTGATTTCTTCCAGCGCTGGGACGTCATCCTGACGCCGATCACCGCGCTGCCCACGCCCAAGGTCGGCACCAGCGAGTACCTGACGACGAGCACAAACCCGTCCGTCTACGACTGGTTCGCCAACCTCTGGAAGAACTTCGCGTACACGCCGCTGGCCAACCTGTGCGGCATGCCGGGCATTTCGTTGCCGATGGCCTCGCAGGAAAACGGCATGCCGCTGGGCATCCAGGCACAGGCGGCGCAGGCGAACGACGGGCTGCTGCTGCAGCTGGCCGCGCAGATCGAGCGGGTGCTAGATGGCAAGTGGAATGCGGGCCGGCGGCCCGGGGTGCACGTCACCCAGGGGTGACGGCGCGGTCGCTCAGAGCAGGTTGCGCAGCGCGGCCTCGATGGCCGCGGCTGTTGCCAGCGGCTTTTCCATCGGGAACAGGTGCGTGCCGTCCATCATGGCGATGCGGCCCTTGGTGACCTGCTCGGTCATCGCCATGCCCACCCGCTTCATCTCGGCCGACTGGCGCCCGCCGATGAAGGCGGCCTTGCACTTGAGCGGGTGCGCGCGCAGAAGCGCGCCGAGGTTGTGGGGCAGGGTGTTGTAGATGGCGGTCTCGACGTCGCGGTCGAAGCTCAGTGAACGGCCGTCCTCGCCAGCTTTGTCGGCATCGAAGGTGCCGTGGTCGATGTAGTCGTGCAGCACCTGCTCATCCCACTTCGCGAACGCCTTCTTGCTGCGGAAATGCTCGAACACCGCCTCGCGATGCTCCCAGCTGTTCTTGCGCTTGCGGCTGATGGCGCCGGGCGAAATGCTCTTCATGAGCGGTGTGCGCTTGACCACGTTGAGCGTGTTCGCGCGCCAGCCGCCGAGGATGGGCGAGTCGATCAGCACCACGCCGCGTGCCAGCTCCGGGTGCAGCGCCGCGCACATCAGGCTCAGGAATCCGCCAAGCGAATGGCCGATCAGGAACACCGGGCCGCCCGCGCGGTCGGCACGCAGCTTTGCAAAGTCGGCCAGCTGCTGCACCAGGTGCGGCCAGTTGTCGGTGACGGGGTACTTCGGGTCGTGCCCGAATTTCTCGATGGCATCGACCTCGAAGCCGCGGTTGCGCAGGCTGTCGAGGACGACGCGGTAGGTGCTCGCGGGAAAGCTGTTGCCGTGCGAGAAGACGACCGGGGGCACGGGGGTCAGATCAGCTTTTCGTCTGGCGTGGAAATCTTGCGCAGCGGGCTGTGCCGCGTGGCCGGCATCTTCAGCGGATGCTCGGTCTGGCTGTCGTCCCACACCGGGTCTTCGATGCTGTCGAACACCTCGCGCAGCTTCTGGCCCCAGCTGCTGTGCACCATGCGGTAGTAGGGGTTGTCGGCGTCGATGCAGATCACGCGGTCGGTTTCGAGCTTGTTGGCCTCGTACACCACCAGGTCGAGCGGCAGGCCAACCGACAGGTTCGACTTCATGGTCGAGTCCATCGACACCAGTGCGCACTTGGCTGCCTCGTCGAGCGGCGTCTCGGGCGTGAGCACGCGGTCGAGCACGGGCTTGCCGTACTTCGATTCGCCGACCTGGAAGTAGGGCGTCTCGGTGGTGGCTTCGATGAAGTTGCCGGCCGCGTAGACCAGGAACAGGCGCATGCCTTCGCCCTTGACCTGCCCGCCGAAGATGAAGGACACGTTGAAGTCCAGCCCCGCATGCTTGAGCGCCTCGGCATCGCGGTCGTACACATGGCGCACCGCCGAGCCGAGCACGCGCGCGGCATCGAACATGCTCTTCGCGTTCCAGATGGTGATGGGCTCGCCCTGCGTGCCGTCTTCGCGAGTTTCGCGCAGCTCCTCGATCTGGAGGATTTCTCGCACCGACTGCGAGATGCTCAGGTTGCCCGACGACAGCAGCACCATGACGCGGTCGCCCGGCTGCTCGTAGACGATCATCTTGCGGAAGGTGCTGATGTGGTCCACGCCCGCGTTGGTGCGCGAGTCGGAGAGAAACACCAGGCCGGCGTTGAGTTTGATGCCTACGCAGTAAGTCATGGGTTCGTCTGGCATGACCGGCGCCGGATCATGCGGCACCGAGTTCACGTTTATTCAGTTTTTGAAGGGCATACAAGGCATCGAGGGCCTCGCGCGGGCTCATGGTGTCGGGGTCGAGCGCGGCCAGCGCGGATTCTACGGCGCTGGCCAGCGGTGTCTCGGCCACCGGAGGCGGTGCAAACAGGTCGACCTGTGCACGAGTTTGCGCATGCTGCGATTCAAGCGCCTCCAGCGCCTGCCGCGCATGGTTGACCACAGCCGCGGGCATGCCCGCGAGCCGCGCCACCTGGATGCCGTAGCTCTTGCTGGCCGGGCCGGGCTGCATTTCGTGCAGGAACACGATGTCGCGGCCCGCCTCGGTCGCGCTCACGTGCATGTTCACGGCGCCGTGGTGTGTGGCCGGAAACTCGGTCAGCTCGAAATAGTGCGTGGCGAACAGCGTGAAGGCCTTGCTGCGGTCGTGCAGCTGGGCCGCGATGCCGGCGGCCAGCGCAAGCCCGTCGAAGGTGCTGGTGCCGCGGCCGATCTCGTCCATCAGCACCAGCGACTGCGCGGTGGCGCTGTGCAGGATTTGCGCAGCCTCGGTCATCTCGAGCATGAAGGTCGACTGCGCATTGGCCAGGTCGTCCGCCGCGCCGATGCGGGTGTGTATGGCGTCGATCGGCCCGAGCCGGCAGGCTGCCGCCGGCACGTGCGAGCCGATGGAGGCCAGCAGCACGATGATGGCCACCTGCCGCATGTACGTCGACTTACCGCCCATGTTGGGACCGGTGATGACCTGCATGCGCTGCTGCGGACCGAGTTGCGTGTCGTTGGCGATGAAGCCGCCCGACGACTTCTCGGCCAGCCGCGCTTCCACCACCGGGTGGCGGCCCTGCTGTATCTCGATGCAGGGGTGCGCCACGAAGCTCGGTGCGCGCCAGTGCAGCGTGTGCGAGCGCTCGGCCAGCGCGCACAGCGCGTCGAGCGTGGCGATGCCGCCGGCCAGCTGCGTGAGCGCGGGCACCGAGGGCTGCAGCGCGTCGAGCAGTTGCTCGTACAGCCACTTCTCGCGGGCCAGCGCGCGGTCTTGCGCGCTCAGGGCCTTGTCCTCGAAGGCTTTCAGCTCGGGCGTGATGAAGCGCTCGGCGTTCTTCAGCGTCTGGCGGCGGCGGTAGTTGTCGGGCACCTTCGAGAGCGCGCTCTGAGTCACCTCGATGTAGAAACCGTGCACGCGGTTGAACTGCACCCGCAGGTTGCTGATGCCGGTGCGCTCGCGTTCGCTGATTTCGAGCTTCAGCAAAAAGTCGTCGCAGTTCTCGCTGATGGCGCGCAGCTCGTCGAGTTCGGCGTCGTGGCCGGTAGCGATCACGCCGCCGTCGCGCACCAGCGCGGACGGGTCGGGCTTGATGGCGCTGGTCAGCAGGTCGGCGCAGCCGGGCGGCGGGGCCAGGCGTTCGGTGATCTGGGTCAGGAGGTTTGCAGACGCAGGCAGCATGGGCGCAAGCTGCTCCGCTTTCGATAGCGCCAGCCGCAGCGCCAGCAGTTCGCGCGGGCGCACCTGCCGCAGCGCGATGCGGGCTGCAATGCGCTCCACGTCACTCGTGTTCTTGAGCTGCTCACGCAGCGTGCGCCACGGTGCGGCAGTGCCACCGAGCACGGTCGACTGCAGGGCGCCGATGGCTTCGAGCCGGGCCTGCGCTTCGGAGCGGTCGCGCCGGGGCGAGAGCAGCCAGCGTTTCAGCAGGCGGCTGCCCATGCCCGTCATGCAGGTGTCGAGCAGCGAGAACATCGTGGGCGAGTCTTCGCCACGCAGCGTCTGCACCAGTTCGAGGTTGCGGCGCGTAGTGGGCGGCAGCTCGATCAGGTCGCCGTCGCGCTCGACCGACAGGCGCTGCACGTGCGAAAGCGCGCGGCCCTGGGTGTGCTCGGCATAGCCCAGCAGCGCGGCGGCTGCGGCATGTGCGTTGGTCAGCGATTCGGCGTTCCAGGCGGCGAGGCTGTTGCTGCCCATCTGCTCGGCCAGCTTGCGCTCGCCCAGGCCGCCGTCGAACTGCCATGCCGGGCGGATCGACAGCGTGAAGGGCGTGGCGCTGCGCGCGGCTTTCAGGCGCTGCTCGAAGGCCGGCGTTACTTCGGCGCTGTACAGCAGCTCGCTGGGCGCGATGCGGGCGATCCAGGCTTCGAGCGCGTCGGCCGGGCATTCAGCCAGCCGCAGTTCGGCACCGGTCACGCTGAGCCATGCCAGCCCGCAGAAATTGCGCGAGCCCGCATGCACCGCGAGCAGCAGCGATTCGCTCTTGTCGTTGAGCAGTTCGGAGTCGGTCAGCGTGCCGGGCGTAACCACGCGAACCACCTTGCGCTCGACCGGGCCCTTGCTGGCGCCGACTTCGCCCACCTGCTCGCAGATGGCGACCGATTCGCCCAGCTTGATGAGGCGGCCCAGGTAGGTATCGACCGCGTGGAAGGGCACGCCGCACATCACCACCGGCTGGCCGGCCGACTGGCCGCGCTGGGTGAGCGTGATGTCGAGCAGGCGCGCGGCCTTTTCGGCGTCGGCCCAGAAGAGTTCGTAGAAATCGCCCATCCGGTAGAACAGCAGGGTGTCCGGATGGTCCGCCTTGAGGCCTAGATATTGGGCCATCATCGGGGTGTGCCCGAGCGTTGCTTCTGCCCCGCCAGGGGATGCCGTCGATTTATCCTTCGAATTCAATGATTTCGCCTTGTGTCTGTGTCGGGGTATCCGAGGGAGCCTTGGCTCGGATTATCTTGTATGGGACATCCGCAAGGCGCCGGCCGGGCCCGCACCCACCACTCTAAAATCCTCCGACGCGACCCCCGCGTGAAGAACAAACAAGGCGCCCATGGCCCAGCTGGATGATTTCAAAGGCCTTGAAGCGAACGCGGCTGCGCTGCCCGGCAGCGCCACCTTGCCCGCAGAGCTTGCCGCGCTGTATCTGTGCATAACACCTGCCCAGCTTGCGGAGCTGCGAAAGTCGAAACGGCCCGAGGGGCGCGCGGGCCACAGCCCGTCTGTCATCAGGCCGGTGGAAGGCGGCGCAGCGGGGCCCAAGGACCCGGTGCTCTACAACTTGGGTGCCTTGCGCGACTTTGCGAAAGCGCACGCCGCTCCATCCGCCTTCGACACCGCGGCCAGCACCGGCATGCTGGGTTGGGTGTCGGCGAAGCTGCCTTTCTTCGCGGAACTCGAACCCCGCATCAAGCGCGGCAAGCGCGTGATCATCGGCGGTGCCTGGGACCGGACCGACCCCCTGCGCGAGGCGCGCTTCGTCGATCTCGCGAAAGGCCGCATCCGATTCGCATCGCTGACATGCTCCGAAGCCGCGGCCAGCCTGTGGGCCGATGTTGCGAGCCATTCCGCGCTGGCTGAAAAGGGGCTCGCGCTGCTCAGGAGCGAAACGCAAGCCATCGAGGCTTCGCTGGCGGCCACCGCCCAACTGGCCGCAACTTCGAATTCCAACGCGACGACCTGATCGACGTCCAGATTGAACATGGAAGAGTACCGATGCTGATCAATTGCGTCGCTTATGAAAACGGCGCCAAGCTCGCCGACATCTCGGTCGAGGCCATCAGCGACTACATCAGCCGGCCGGGCTGTTTCGTCTGGGTGGCGCTGAGCGACGCCTCACCGGAAGAACTGAGCGTGATGCAGCACGAATTCGGCCTGCACCCGCTCGCGGTGGAAGACGCCCGCAACGGCCACCAGCGGCCGAAGATGGAGGAATACGGCGACTCGCTCTTCGTCGTCATGCACATGGTCGAGCCATCGCCCGAGGGCGAGCACTGCACGAACGTGGGCGAGGTCGACGTGTTCGTCGGCAGCAACTACGTGCTGTCGGTGCGCAACCGCAGCAAGCAGGGCTTTCTTGGCGTGCGCGAGCGCTGCGAGCGCGAGCCGGACCTGCTGCGCAACGGCGCGGGCTTCGTGCTGTATGCGTTGATGGACGCGGTGGTCGACCGCTACTTTCCGGTGATCGATGCGCTGGAGGACGAGCTCGAAGCCATCGAGCAGCAGCTTTTCGGCCAGGGCGGCGCAGCGCGCGACAAGATCAAGCAGCTTTACGACCTGAAGCGGCGCAGCATGATCCTCAAGCGCGCGGTGGCGCCCCTGCTGGAGGCATCGGGCAAGATGCACGGCGGGCGCGTGCCGCAGATCTGCGCGACCTCGCAGGAATACTTTCGCGACGTGGGCGACCATCTGGGGCGCATCAACGGCTCGATCGACGCGATGCGCGACACCATCGGCACGGCGATCCAGGTGAACCTGTCGATGGTCACCATCGAGGAAAGCGAAGTCACCAAGCGGCTCGCGGCCTGGGCCAGCATCTTCGCGGTGTGCACCGCCTTCGCCGGCATCTGGGGCATGAACTTCGAGAACATGCCGGAGCTGAAATTCCGCTATGGCTATGCGGTGGCGTTGGGGCTGATCGTCAGCACCTGCGGCTATCTCTACTACCGGTTCAGGCGCGCCGGTTGGCTTTGACTGTGAGTGTGTGAGTGCGAGGGGGGCTTGCTAAGTCCCAACTAATAAACATGTAGATAATCAAGTCCCTTATGAAAAGGGACTTCACCCAGCGCTTCGGCTTCCTCGTCAAGAGCGTGGGCAAGCTCTACAGTGAAGAGTTCGACCGCCTCGCGCGCGAACGCATCGGCCTCACCAGCGCCCAGTGCCGCCTGCTCGGCGCGCTGGCCATGCACGGCGATGAAGAACCCCTCTCTCAGGCCGAACTCGCGCAGCGGCTCGACCTGACCCCGATGGCCGTGGCCGGCCTGTGCGACCGCATGGCTGCGGCCGGCTGGATCCGCCGCGAGCCCAGCGCCACGGACCGCCGCGTCAACAAGATTCATCTGGAGCCCAGCGCCGAGAAAGCGCTCGACAGCGCGCTCAGCCTCAGCGACGGGCTCAATGCCCGCGTGATGGCGGTGCTGTCGCAGCCCGAGCGCGCGCAACTGCTGAGCCTGCTCGCCAAGGTGCAAGGCAGCCTGGTGGAAATCACCTCGGGCGAGGGCAAGAAGCCATGAGCGTCGCGCCCGGAACCAAGGTGCCGCACCGCGGCATGATCACCATCTCGATCATGCTGGCGACCATCATGCAGGCGCTGGACACCACGATCGCCAACGTCGCACTGCCCCACATGCAGGGCAGCCTGCAGGCCTCGCAGGACCAGATCACCTGGGTGCTCACCTCGTACATCGTGGCCTCGGCCATCGCGCTGCCGCTGACCGGCTGGCTGTGCGGCCACTGGGGCCGGCGGCGCGTGTTCATCATCTCGGTGATCGGCTTCACGGTGGCCTCGGCGCTGTGCGGGCTTGCGACCTCGCTGGTCGGCATCGTGGCCGCGCGGCTGCTGCAGGGCATCTTCGGCGCGGCGCTGGTGCCGCTGTCGCAGGCGGTGCTGCTCGACATCAACCCGCGCGAGAAAGTCGGCCAGGCAATGGCGATCTGGGGCGCGGGCATCATGGTCGGACCCATCCTCGGGCCGCTGCTGGGCGGCTGGCTCACCGAGAACTTCGACTGGCGCTGGGTGTTCTTCATCAACCTGCCGGTGGGTATCTTCGCGTTCTGGGGCATCGCACGCTACCTGCCCGAGAGCCGGCCGCAGGGCGAGAAGCTCGACATCTTCGGCTTCGTGACGCTGAGCCTGGCCATCGGCATGCTGCAGCTGTTTCTCGACCGTGGCGAACAGCTCGACTGGTTCGATTCGTGGGAGATCAAGCTCGAAGCCGCCGCCGCGCTGGTGGCCTTCGGCTTCTTCGTGGTCCACACGTGGACGGTGCAGGGCGTGTCTTTCTTCGACCGCGACCTGCTGAAAGACCGCAACTTCGTCACCGGCCTGCTGTTCGCGTTCATCGTCGGCATGATCTTGTTCGCGACGATGGCGCTGCTGCCCAACTTCCTGCAGGGGCTGATGGGTTATCCGGTGGTCTACACGGGCGAGGTGACGGCGCCGCGCGGCGTCGGCACGATGATCGCGATGATCATCGTGGGCCGGCTGGTGCAGAAGGTGGACGTGCGCGCGATCATGGCGGTGGGCTTCGGCCTCACGGCGTTCTCGCTCTACCAGATGACGCGGCTCACGCTGCAGATGGACAGCACGCTGATCATCGTCTCGGGCTTCATCCAGGGCCTGGGCATCGGCTTCACCTTCGTGCCGCTGTCGACCGCGACTTTCGCCACGCTCGCGCCGCGGCTGCGCAACCAGGGCACACCGATCTTCAGCCTGCTGCGCAACATCGGCAGCAGCGTAGGCATCTCGATCGTGCAGGCGCTGCTGACCGAAGGCTCGAGCAAGGCGCATGCGCAGATCGCGTCGACCGTGGCGCCGGGCAACACCGCGCTGTCGACGCTGCCGCAGATGATGTCGCCCGACACGATGACGGGGCTGGCGCTGCTGAATGCGGAAGTGACCCGGCAGGGCGCGCTGATCGGCTACCTGGACGACTTCGCGATCATGATGATCATCACGGTGCTGGCGATTCCGCTGCTGTTGTTGATCAAGAGCCCGAGGCGCAGTGCGGCCGCCTCAGGCCCGGCCGAAGTGCCGCACTGAAAGACCCGCATCACTCGTCGTGCGTGTCGTGCGTTGCCACCGCACCGCGACGCCAGTAGCCCGAGGCCCGCGTCCACTTCGGGTTCGCGCCGCGCTCGCCCACCAGGTGCGCGCGCAGCGCCTTGGCGATGGCCGATTCGCAGCCTACCCACGCATGGAAATCGCCGGCCGGTAGCTGCATGGCCTTCAGCGCGTCGAGCAGCACGGGGCTCAGGCCCGGCTCGGTGCCGCGGCGGTGCACCCACTTCAACGTGAGTTCGGCCTGCGTGTCGAACGGAATCTCGTCGGCTTCGCTGTCGACTTCCGCCAGCACTACCGCGCGAGAGCCGGCCGGCAGTTCGGCCAGGCGACGCGAGATGGCGGGCAGGGCGGTGTCGTCGCCGATCAGCAGGTGCCAGTCGAACTCGGTCGGCACGATGAACGAGCCGCGCGGGCCGCCCACACCGACAACGTCGCCGGGCTTGGCCTGCTCGGCCCACTGCGTGGCGGGGCCGGCTTCGTGCAGCGCGAAGTCGATTTCGAGCGTGCCGGCCTTGGCGTCGTGGCGGCGCGGCGTGTAGTCGCGCATGGTGGGGCGGCCGCTTGCGGGCCACACCGGGCCTTCGGGTCCGGCCGTGGGCAGCGTGAGCTTGCCGGTGGTGGCATCGGGAAAGAAGATCTTCGCGTGGTCGTCGAAGCCGGGGCTGGTGAAGCCCGCGAGGTCGTCGCCCGTGAGGGTGATGCGGATCAGGTGCGGCGTTACGCGCTGCGCGGATTTCACCGTGAGCTGGCGAAAGCGCAGGTCGTGGCGCACCCGGCGCGGCGTGCGGTCGGGGGCGGTGGAAGCAGATGAAGTACTGAAGTCAGTCATTGCAGAAGTCCTGGGTGAGCAGGGCGGGTTGAGATGGGGTTCAGATCTTTTCGATCTGCTGCGCGGCGCTGTCGAGCACCGCGGCGAAGTCGTGGGCCTGCTGCTCGGTCAGCACGCCCGACAGGCGCATGCGCATTGCGAGCTTGAGGTTCTCGATGGCGCGCGTGACCTGCGGCGGGCGTCCGCCGCGCGGGCCGGCGCCGTCGACGCCGCCGCTCATGCGGGACATCATGGCGTCGGCCATCTCGCGATTGGCCGTGAGGAATTCCTGGCCGCTGGCCGTGATGCTGTAGCGCTTGCGGCCGCTGCCGTCGGCGGTTTCCACGCTGAGGTAGCCCATTTCCTCGAGCAGCGTGAGGGTTGGGTAGACCACGCCGGGGCTCGGCGCATAGCTGCCGCCGAGGCGGTCTTCGATGGCCTTGATCAGTTCGTAGCCGTGGGCCGGCTTGTCGGCGATGAGCTGCAGCAGCACGAAGCGCAGGCCGCCATGGCCGAACACGCGGCCGCCGCCGCGGCCGCCACGGTGTCCGCGGCCGCCGGAAAGGCCGTCTTCATGTTCGCCGCGGGCGGTGTGGCAGTGGTGATGGTTGAGATGGAAATGTCTCATGGTGGGCATCCTTTGTGATGTGTATCGGAATTATTTTAGATATATCTAAAATAAAGTCAAATCGATACGCACCGGGATACCCGGCATGGGTGTCACGGGCCTTGTCGAGCGCGACGCAGCGCTCGATTTCTCCCTGAATTTCTCCCTGAAGCCCTTCTCTTTTTTATTTGCCGACTGCTGTCGCCGCCGGCACGGGCAGTCGCAGGCGCAGGCTGGTCTCTCCGGGCTTAGAGCGCACCGTGAGTGCGCCACCCAGCGCGGCGGCGCGCGTGTGCATGTTCGTCAGTCCCTTGCCCGCGAACTTGGCTTCTGCATCGAAGCCGCGGCCGTTGTCGCGCAACTCGATCTCGATGATTTCGCCGGTGCTGGTGGGCACCAGTCTCGCGCCGAGGCTGGCCCGCGTCGCCTGCGCGTGCGCCATCAGGTTGGCGAACGCCTCGAACAGCAGCATCTGCGTCTGATGAGACTCGCGCGCGCTCCAGCCCGTCATCAGCGGCAGGGGGCCCACGTCCCAGTGCAGTTCGATGCCGGCAGCCTGCAGGCGCGGCCCCAGGCGGTAGCGCACGCTGCCCAGGGCCGAGGCAACGTCGCCCTCGCAGCCATGCATGGCGTCCACCGTGAGCTTGAGCTGGTCCACCGCGTCGCGCAGGTGCAGCGCCACATCGCCGAGGGCCGTTCCTGGTTGCTGGGTCATCTGCAGCAGCCCGACCAGCTGCCCACCGAGACCATCGTGCAGGTCCTGCGTCAGGCGCTGGCGTTCTTCCAGCGCGCCGCGCGCTTTTTCTCCTTCCCGCTCGCGGGCGAAGGAGGCTTCCAGGGCAGCGTTGCGCTCTGCGAGTTCCGCTTCCAGCGAGGCGTTCATTGCCGCCATCGCCCGGGCGTCCTTGCGCATGCGCTCGGCGATGACCCATGCCAGCGTGATGGCGAAGCCAACCCAGGCGAAGCGGATCCACGGCACCATCGCGTAGGCCTCCGGCGATGTGCGCATCACCCAGACGTCGCGCGCGCCGCACAGCACGACCAGCACCACGGCCACGCCCAGCACGCGGTGTTCCAGCACGGCACTGCGCAGCGCCACGCGCACCACGACGACCATCATTGCCAGTGCGGCCAGCAGGCCCAGCGACCGCCACAGCGGCATCAGCCACAGCAAAGGCACCATGATGCCCAGCACGGCTGCAACCGGTGCCAGCCAGGCCATCAGGCCCAGCAGGCGTGCCAGGCGAGTGTCGTCGCGTCCCACCACGGCCAGGGCGAAGCGGCACAGCAGCGGCACCGCCGCCTGGAACGCAGCCAGCGGCAGCACACCCCACCAGGGCCAGGGCAGCGGCACATGCGTGAACAGCACGCGCGCCGTCTGCACGGACCACAACAACTCTCCCAGGCCGTAGTAGAGGTAGATCGGTTCGCGCTGTCGCAGCCACACCAGCAGCGACAGCGCTCCCAGCACGCCACTCACGATGGCAATGAAGCGTCCGCCGCTGACATGCCAGAACAGGGCGTCTTCGTACAACGGAAGAACCTCGGCCTTGCTGCCGACCACCACGGGCGACAGCCCTCCCTGCCTCGCAGCCTGCGCCGCGATGACGACTTCAACGCGATGCGGCGCCGTCGAGCCCGAGGCCGGCAGCACGAAGTACTGCGGCGCAACGGAGGCATCGTCGTAGGGGCCTGGCGGGAAGGCGCCGAATCGGGCCAGTTCCTGGCCGTTCACCAGCACACGAAAGCTGTTGCCCAGGCGCGGCACGAACAGCGCCAGCGGCGCGGCAGGGTCGGCCACCGGTATGTCGAACGCGAACCGCGCCTCGCCGTCGACTGCGCCCTGCCGCTGATCCCAGTCATAGGGCAGTGCGACGGTCTGCGGCTGCGGTGCCTGGGCTGGAGCCTGACCGCGCAAGGCCAGCGTGAGCTGCGCCTGCTCGATGAGCGTGACTGCCCGCGAAGGAGCGCTCCATCCGGCTCCCAGCACCGCGAGCATCAGCAACAGCAGTGCCCTCATGCTTTCGCCCCGATGAGCGGATCAAGCTCCGCGCGCAGCCGCCGTATGGCCACTTCATGCCGCAGCGTTTGCGCTCCGCGCCCGTAGGTGCCGGCCTTGCGGATCAGCCGTAGTTGCTCGCGCTGCAGCTGAGTCTTCAGGCGCCTTGCTTTCCAGCCGAAGGTCCATCCCATCTCCCTGCGGACCTTGTAGCGCTGCATGGGCGCGCCCAGGCGAACCCATTCGTCGTCGCGGATCAACTCGCGCTCCGGCACGAACCAGGCTGCGAGGGCATGCAGGTATGTGCCGTTCTCGCGAACGGCAACCCGCCAGAAGAGCCCTGCCGCGATGACAACGGGAATGCCCTTGACGATCAGCAGTACGGCCATCTCGCCGTATCCGCCGTCGAAGAGGTCTTCCAGAAACGGCGCGTTCCACACGAAGTGCATGGCCCACGCAAGGCCGAAGCACAGCAGCGCGCAGGCAATCCGCATCACCATCGGCCGCTCCGGGTGGAGCAGGAACCATGCAACGCCGAAGGACGCGATCGTTGTGTAGGCCGCGTGGCTCCACAGCCCGCTCAGCAGCCCGCGCGTCAGCAGGTTCAGAAGTACCGGATACACCTGGTTTTCGAGCGGAAAGTGCATGGACGAATTGACGGTGTAGCTCAGGTTCTCGATCACCTGAAAGCCCAGCCCCGCCATCGCACCGACGATCAGCACCGAGAGATAAGTCTGAAACTGGTTGCGCGCGACCAGCACCAGCAGGATGACGCCGGCCAGCTTCAGGAATTCTTCCGTGATCGGCCCCGCAATCGCCGCCCCCCAGACCGCGACGAACTCCGGCGACACCAGCTTCGCGCACAGGCTCTGAATCGCGATGTTGGCCGGCGCGGCGAAGTAGACAGCGCCCATGCCGCCCCACGCAAAGGCCAGCACATAAGCCTCTGGCGGATGCTGCTCGAGCAAGTCCAGCGTGCGAAACGCCTGGAAGAAAGCCAGGGAGTAGAGCCCCCACACCAGCAGCCCCAGAAACGCGGTAACGGGCACCACGCGGAACCCCATCGAGAACATGCTGACCGTGTAGAACAGGCCGTTGACGATCAGCGCCGTCAGCACCCAGAACGCGGCGCGCTGCGGCTGGAAGAATGAATCGGTGCCAACCGGCCAGCCCGCGTCGTCCTGCTCGAAGACAGGCGAGCTCATTGCGGCGCCTCCAGGTCCATCGAGTCCAGCATGCGCCGCGCTTCCGTCAGCGCATCGTCCATGCCGTCGTTGGAGCCGTAGAAGTCGATCTGCACCAGCGACTTGCGCCGCAGGTCGACCACCTGCCAGAACCGGCCGGCCAGCTTTGAGCCGTAGTAAGCGAAAGTCTTGCCCTGCAGGCCCCAGGAGGTGACGAAGTCGGACACGTCGCCCTCGATGCTCAGGCGCTGGCCGCGCTCCATCAGCCGCTGCTGCCGTATCAGGGGGCCGTCGGGTCCGCCCACCCACCGGCCCGTGGTTACCAGGAACTTGTGGCCGCCCTTGAACAGCATCAGCGACTTGCCTGCCTTCGAGCGCGACACATCCATCTCCCATCCGTCGGCGGGAATGAACCGGGCCTGGCCGACATCTATCGTCTCCCCCACGGGCAACGGTCTGCTGCCCGAGGTATGGCGGTCCCAGAATGTCAGGCCGCCCACGTAGACGGCAATGGCGAGAAGCACCGCGAGCGCGCCCGGCCAGGTGCGATACGGTATTCGGCGTGAGGGCTCGTTCATCCTTTGATCCTGCCATACGATCGCGCCTGTCCCGGTGGGCGCGGCAAGCGATGCGGCATACTCCCACCCCCCTCAAACTCACCAGAATTCCACTGAATGGACAAGGAAGTCGAACCCCACGTACTCGCCGTCATCGACGAAATGCGGCTCAAAGGACCACGGCTCACGCCGGTCGAGATCGTCGCCAAGATGGGTGTGTTCGACGCGCGGGACAAGCCATTCGATCACGCCTGGCTGGCGACCGGCGACAACGTCATCGCCACCATCTGGGGCGAGTTCGTGAGTGTCGGTTCGGGCGGGCGCTGGTTCTGCATCGAGTCGCTCGATACGCAGCATCGCGTTGGCGGCGGCCCGCGCAACGCGCAGCAGGTGCAGCGCGCCAAGGACCGGCTTGCGTTGCTCAAGCGCACCTTCGACGCAGGCCAGGGCTTCCGTGCCGTGCTGCAGACCAACCGCATCGCCATCGCCGAGCTGGAGAGCAACAAGGACGCCAAGGTTTCCACCCGCGTGCGCGACGACGACGAATGGCACGTCGCCACCTGGGAGCCCGAGAAAAAGCTCGCGGTGCTGGTGCGCGGCCCGCGCGGCTGGGTTCCGACCGAGGCCGACCTGCAAGCCGCGAAGGCGCGCGGCAGCGTGCCGAAGGTGGCCGAGCCCGCAGCAGCAGTCGCAACCGGCCAGGCTTCGCCCGAAGAAGTGCACGCAGCCGCCATCGAGTACGTGACGAAGCACTTCACCGGCTATGGCTACAAGGCCGAGAACGTGATCGCCCAGAACATCGGCTTCGACCTCGAAGTGTCGAACGCCAAGGGGCAGACGCTTCTGCGCGTCGTGGTGAAAGGCACGGCGCCCGGGGTGCCCAGCTTCAAGCTCAGCAGCGAAGAGAGCGCGTGTTCGGTGCGCGAGCCGCTGTGGCGCTTGCTGGTGGTGACGGATGCGGGCAGCGGGGTAGCGCAGCACAAGATCTACAAGCCGAACGAGATCAGTTCGGCGCCGGGTTACGACCCGTCGTAAACAGCGCGCAAGAAGAGCTCCTAGAGCGGCTGGCCCTTGTTGCCCGCCGCTTCGCCCGCAAGCTGGTGCCACCACCAACCGCCGAGATCGGGCCGCGCCTCGAAGAACGGGCGCCAATCCTCGATCCATTCTTGCGGGTCGCACAGCTCGGCCCCAACGTAGACGCGGTAGCGATCCGTGGCTGCGTGGCCTCGCACGCGGCCGGGCACATGCGGTTCGCCAGGACCGGGAACGGTGAAGGTGGCCGCATCCGCGCCTTCGATCACCTTTTTCTCGTCAAGAAACCACACGGTCGTGCCGTCGGTCGCATAGCCGTGGCCCAGGTCGCGGAAGTTTTCCGGCCTGGCACCCTTCAGGCGGGTTCCGTAGAAATAGACAGCTTCACGATCACGAGCGATGTGGCTGATGTCATGCAGCTCATCGCGCGTACCGTCGCGGTAGTTGAGCCGTATCTCCGGCACGATCTCGAAGGCCTCCGGGCTCTTCGTACGGATCGCCTTGGCAGTGATGTAGTAGGCGCGCTCCCTGTCGTGCGCGTAACGAAGGTTCAGTGCCTTGAAAGTCGCGTGATCCGCGCCTTCGACAACGTACCAATAGAAGGTCGGCCTGGATCCGAACTCGCCCTGTCCATAAATGCGATGCCTGTCGCGCAGCCAGCGCCCGCCAACGGGCTCGAAGCTCCCGGCATCCACTTCCAGCACCTCGCCGTTGCGATCGGTGAGCGGCTTGCCGTCGAAGTAGACCGTGTGCCCATCGTGCGTGTAGCAGCACAGGGTCGCTTCGGGATGCGGGGCGATGCAGGTGATCGGCCAGTCGCAACCGGCGAAAGGCCCGATGCGTGGATTGCGCCGCACGGCTTCGCGGACATGCCATGTCGAGCGCAGATCGGGCTCGTCTCCCGGCTTCAGGTTCCACCGCGGCGCCAGAACGAGCCGCAGTATCTCGGCATCACCCAGCCCCCCGAAATAGCTGCGCCTCTGGCTTTCACCATAGGTGTAGGGAAACCATCGATAGGTCTCGCGCAGCCGCTCCCATTGCGCGGGGCTCAGGCCGATCAGCGGCAGCACTTCTTCGGGTGTGCGGCCGGTCGCCAGGAACAGGTTCGCGGCCTCGAAGGTGTCGTAGGGAATGACGGGCACGGTGCCGTCGCCTATTCGGAGATCAGATCGCTCGGTCACGGCGTTTCCTCAATCGCTGCGTCACTTGCCGCTTGCCGATCCGAGCTTGGGCCGTAGCGCCTCGATCATTGCATCGAGATTTCTCGGCGTAACCTGCCAGCGCAGGGGATCGTCGTATTCGAAATCCGCACGGACTCGCCGCGTGTTCCGGTTGAACTGGAAGAGCATCTTGATGATGCCCTTGTCATCTTTCTGGCGCAGCCATTCGCGATACGCCTTCACCTCACGCGCGACGGCGTCATCGAGAAAGGTTGCCGCGTGGGCTTTGCCTTGGGCGTCGTAGGCGTATCCGTAGCTCTCGTTGACGTCGCCGTCGGAATCGATCGCGAAGATCGCCGAAACCTCGACCCAGTCGACGCCCTGGAGCCTGCCGCCGTTCACGATCGCGCGGGCGATGGCGCCCATCAGTTGCATGTTTTCCGACACGGGCTTTGCGGGTGCCGGCGGGGACAGCCCAAGCATGGCGAGAGGCATTGCCATGAGTCTCAAGAACAGGCGCTTCTTGCTGTCAGCCATCCTGCCTCCGTGGTGCTCAGGTCGACTGGTAGGTATCGCGCACACGATCGAACCGGCGTTGCGCGAGGTCTTCGTCGCGGATCATGAGGAAATGGTTGCCGTCGCCACTGGCTACGGAATCCGATCGACGGGCGCCGGCATGGTATTCACCGCCGTACGAAAACAGATGCCGCCATGGCGTCTGGCCGGGCACTGCGATGTGCCCGCCCGCCGGGTCCACGTCATCTTCGGCGTGGCCCTGGATGTCGTCGGGCCAGCCGCCTAGCCGATCGCCGAAGTTGCCGCCGTGCGCGGTGTCGCCTGGAGGCAGGTGGGGCGACAGCTGCAGCGGGTCTGCCCCCTGGAACCAGGCCCAGATCGCCTTGCTGCTGTGCTGCGGCAGGGCCGTCTTCCAGTGATGCGGCACGCTGAGGCCGGAATGCGGCAGCAGCCGGTCGGCCATCGGCAGACGGGACCAGGCTTCTTCGGGGCTTGCAGGATGGCCGTAGAAAGACCAGCGGTCGTTCCAGCGCTGGAGCTCGACGGGCCATTCGCGGCGTCGCAGCGCGGCCGGCCGTGCGTCGTGCCAGTACACGTGGTGAAGCGGCGTCTTGCCATCGTCGTCGCGCATCGCGTCCATGAAGATGAAGAGCACGCCGCTGCGCGGCAGCTTCGGATCGAAGCCGGGGAGCGCGGACAGTTGGCCCAGGTCGAGCTGCGCGATGAAGGCGAGCGGAAATTCGGTCTGCAGTGCGGCCATGCGAGCCTGCAGCCACGCGATGCGGCTCGCATCGACCTTCGGGTCGCGCCGCTTGGTGCCTGGCAGTGCGTCGCGCATGAGCGCCAGGTCTTTCTCGGTGGCGCCGCTGGCGCGCATCGTTTGCAGCAGCCCTTCGACATCGCTTGCGGACATCGACGGCTTGGGGTGCCGGATGTCCTCGATCTGCTTGCGAAGCTGCGCCAGATGTCGCTCGGGCGCGGCCAGCGCGGGGCGCATGGGCCACGGCGCATCGGGTGGAAGGTCGGGGTTGCCGGCCATCTTGCTGGTGCCGACGGGTAGCGTGTCGTCCTTCTCCTGGCGGCGAACGAACATCACCACGGGCCGCACCGAGGCCTCGATGCGCCGGGCGTAGTCGCTCAGCCCTGCCTTGCGCAGCGATTCGCGCAGGGCCCGGGTATCAGCAAACACGGGCATGCATCAGGACTGCTCGGGCATGCTGGGCCACTTGCTGTACGCAAGCCACCAGAGCACAGTGCTCCATCGAAAAACTACCCATCTTCATTCGCTCCTTGCGCGTTGGATCGCCAATGCTGGCAGGAAGGCACCGCCAGACTCAAAGACCGTTGGCCTCGCCACCGGGCAGATCGAAGGAGTCGGGTCTCGGGAATCTCTTGTCGGGCTTGGGAACTGCGCGCCTGTGAATGGATGCGAAGCTTGCGCAGCAGGTGGCCCCGATCACAGGAATCAACCACACCAGAGCCAGCTGGAGTCGTCGTTGCAGTGGCGAATAAAAGTCGCTGCGCAACACGACGACCGTTGCGGTCAGGTTGCCTGCGAGCACTGCGATGGCCATGAAGGCGAGTACGAAGTAGACATGTCTGGGCAACGTGGCCTCCCCAAGAGCTTTTGAGGGGGAATGTAGCCATGGGCGAATGCAGGCGTCAACCGCTCGCACTGGTCTGATGCATCACCATGCAACGAGCGGTTGTCGAAGCGGTGCGATCCGATGAGGCCCCAGCGCTGCGACGCGTTTGCGTGCGATCGATTGACATCGCGCAAGGTCTCCGCAGCCTGCCTCAGATACAAATAGAAGCCTTCATCGGAGCCGGGCGGGCATGGTTTCTTGACTAATGGTTGTTGGAGTGCATCAAAAGGTGTAAACAGACTGTTCGGAGCGTTTCATGAGTGTTACGTTTCTCGAAACTATCGAGGGTGATATGAACGAAGATGGCCAAAAAGCGCCGCGATCAAGGATTTATCTGCCGGTATCGGGGAAATTCCTTATTGCATTGATTGGCGCAATTGCCTGGATGGGGTTTTCAATATGGGCCGCCGAACTCTGGCTGGCCGATTTGAAATACCATGTCGGTGCCGCGCTGGCCATTTTTCTGGTCTATGGCATTGCCATTATTCCGGGCTTCATGAATGCATTCATGGCCATAAGCCTGCTTTTGGACAAGAGGCCGTCGCATCCTTCTTTGTCCGCTTATCCTGCGATATCCATGCTGGTCGCCGCGTACAACGAGGAAGCCTCCATCGAGGAAACTCTTATCAGCATCGACCGGCAAAATTACCCTGGCCCTCTGCAGGTCATCGTGATCAATGACGGCTCCACCGACGGCACTTCTCTTGTTGTCCAGCGCGTCCAGAATCGATATCCGTGGCTTACCTTCGTCGATCTGAAAAAGAACGGAGGCAAGGCCCGCGCCCTGAACATCGGGTTCAAGGAAGTTCTGCACAATCTGGTCGTCACGGTTGATGCCGATTCTTTCCTGTATCGAGGCGCGCTGGCCAGTATTGTCGAGCGCTATCTGGCTGACCCGCCCAATACGAGGGCCGTTGCAGGAAAAATCCTGGTTCGAAACTCACGGCAAAACTGGATTACCCGTTGCCAGGAGTGGGACTATTTCCACGGCATTGCTGCAATCAAGCGGGTGCAATCGCTGTTCCAGGGCACCTTGGTTGCGCAAGGTGCATTTTCTGTCTACGACCGGGCCGCGTTGGTGGAAGTGGGCGGGTGGCCTGAGTGCGTGGGAGAAGACATCGTGCTCACGTGGGCCCTGCTGAAAGCCGGCTATCGGGTTGGCCACTGCGAGGACGCGTGCCTGTTCACCAATGTGCCCAGCACCCTCAAGCAACTGGTCAAGCAACGCCAGCGATGGGCGCGCGGCATGACGGAAGCCTTTATCAAGCACCCGGGGATTCTCCTGAAACCCCGCTTGTCGACATTCTTCATTTACTGGAACCTGCTCTTTCCGTGGCTGGACCTGGCATTCACCATCGGATTCATACCAGGGCTGGCAATGGCCCTTTTCGGCTACTACTGGATTGTGGGTCCGATGACTCTCGCGCTGATACCGGCTGCATTTGCATTGAGCCTCCTGATGTTTTTGATCGAGCGCCGGACATTCAAGAAAACAGGGCTGGTCGTGCGCAAGAATGTTCAGGGCTTCTTTTTCTACGTATTGCTATATAGCCTGTTGCTGCAGCCAGCCAGTGTTCTCGGATATCTGGATGAACTGTTCAGAAGGCCTAAATCCTGGGGGACAAAATGATCGACGCGCTGAAATATTTTGCCGCCGTTGCTTCGGGATTTGTTTTTCTGGCCTCTCCCTGCGAAGGGGCGGAGGAAAAAAGCAAAGAAGAAACAACAAACATGGCTTTCGGCACGGATTTCTATCTGACCAACGACAGCGATAACTTTCAATCGCGGCGAGTGTCGGTCGAGTTTTTCCCTGCTTTTGAAAATGCCGATCGCTTTCTCGGATTCCGGCTCGGCGATTATCAATACCGTCAAAATAACTGGCAAAGAGCCGGAAAGAAGATCTCATTTCTGGCCCGCTCGATCGAAACCAGAACCGGCGATGGAGGGGCAATGGAGGCCGGCCTGTTCGAGCAGGGAGGGCACACGCTTCTGACGCTCGACGGCAGCTACCGCATGTCGCCGACAAAGAGCACGGCGGTGGAGTTTCTTGTGACGCGCGACTGGGTGGAAACCCCGAAATCCCTGGACCGCGGAATCGATTTTTCGTTTGTCGGGGTTGCCGTGGATCAAGGGCTTGGAAGCCATGTGACCCTGGTGGGGCTGCTGGGACAGCAGTTTTTTTCCGACAGCAATCGACGCGACCACGCCCGCCTTCGGCTGATTTATCAACCGTCGCTCGATCTGGGGCTGACCTTGCAAGCGCGCTATCGAACGTACCGGAGCAGTCATGAGGACGTGGACAGGGCCTATTTCAATCCGAAGAACTACAGCGAGTCGATGCTGGCGGTCGGCTGGCGGCATCGTTTCCAGGGATGGACTGCCGCTCTGACGGCAGGGCTCGGCAACGAGACGATCAATCACGACTTGAATCAGCCAACAAGACTGCTGGACCTGAGTCTGCAAAGCCCAGTCAGAGGATCGCAGGTCTTTCGCTTTGGCGCCGGCTACAGCCGCAGCACCACCTTCTCGGGCCCCAGCTACACGTATCGGTATCTGCGCGGCGAGTGGGTGATACTTTTCTGAGGTCAAGGCGCCCGCAGGCGAGCGGGCACCCCCGCAGCCTCACGCCTTCGACAGGCGCCGCCGAGCCTTCACCGCCGAAGCCAGCCCCTCGAGCACCGGTACCGTCTGGGCAAAGCCGATGCAGGCATCGGTGATCGACACGCCGTGCTTCAGCGCGATGCCGGGCTTCAGGTCCTGCCGTCCTTCCTCGAGATGGCTCTCGATCATGATGCCCGTGATGCGCCGCTCGCCAGCCGCGATTTGCGCCGCCACGTCTTCGGCGACCACGATCTGCCGCTGATGCTGCTTGCTGCTGTTGCCGTGAGAGACATCGATCATGACCTGCGGCCGCAGGCCGTTCGTCAGCAATGCTTCGCAACTGGACGCGACATCCGCGGCCGAATAGTTGGGAGCCTTGCCGCCGCGCAGGATCACGTGGCAGTCGTCGTTGCCGCGCGTCTCGAAGATCGCTGCCATGCCCATCTTGGTCATGCCCATGAAGGCGTGCGGCGCGCGCGCCGCAAGAATGGCGTCGGCCGCGACCTTCACGCTGCCGTCCGTGCCGTTCTTGAAGCCGACCGGGCAGCTCAGGCCTGACGCCAGTTGCCGATGGCTCTGGCTCTCGGTGGTGCGCGCTCCAATGGCACCCCAGGCGATCAGGTCGGCAATGAACTGCGGGCTCAACAGGTCGAGAAACTCGGTGCCGGTCGGCAGGCCCAGGGTCGTCAGTTCGAGCAGCAGGCGCCGCGCGCGCTCCAGCCCTTCGTTGATTGCGAAACTGCCGTCCAGGTGCGGGTCGTTGATGTAGCCCTTCCAGCCCACGGTAGTGCGCGGCTTTTCGAAATAGGCACGCATCACGATCAGCAGGTCGTCCTGCAGTGAGTCAGCGACCTTCTTCAGGCGCTGTGCGTATTCGATGGCCTGGTCGTGGTCATGGATGGAGCATGGACCGACCACCACCACCAGCCGGTCGTCGCGATCGTGCAGCACGTCGGCGATGGCCTTGCGGCTGCTTTCGACCAGCGCCAGCGTGTTGTCGCGCACGGGCACGCGCTCCTGCAGCAGGGCAGGGGTGATGAGCGGACGAACTGCGCCGATGCGCACGTCGTCGATCCGGGTGGTGTCGAGCGTGCTGTCGCGGGAGCCGATTTCGGCGTCGTGGAGGGGGTCGTCGAGGCGGGGCATGGTGTGGCTGTGAAGTCGAATTGAGCTTCTTCGATTGTCTGCTCGATCAGGAACCCCGCTCGTCCCTCAACACGGCTGCTCCCGTGCGGGGATTCGTCAGGGTGACGTTCTCAAGCGCCTTGATTCGCCACCCGCCAGCCTGCCGCGTCAGCACGGCAAGGATCAGCGTGTCGACAGCGTGCGGGCCCGCCGGGTGAGCCGCACCGGCCGTGAGGCGGCTCCAGAAGTGAATGATTGCCGCGCCGTCGCTGATGGCGACCACGTCGATCAGCTCGTTCTCGAGCGTGGATTCGCTGTAGATGGTTGCGTGAATGGGCGCGTGCAGCTTGACGATTTCCTCGACGCCGCGCACGTAGTGCCCGAACCGATTCACGAATGTCGCGTCCTCATGGAACAGCGCTCCGAGGGACTCCATGTCGTGGTTGTTCCAGGCGGCTTGAAACGCGTGGGGCGCGTCTTCGGGTTGTCTCATTTGAATCATGTGGATTCTCACAAGTGTCTATGCGGGGCACCCGGCGTTTGCCTTGGGCGTCTACTGCCAGGCGGCCAGGGAAAATTCTGCTCCACCGCGGGGTTGCCGCTCATGCTGCCAACACGGCCAATCAGCGCGCGCTGTCAATGATCATCCCGCCGTCAGGAGTCAGGCTGTAGCCCGTCAGGAACTGTGCATCTCTGCTGGCCAGAAAAAGAACGACGGGCGCAATGTCATCCTCAGGCGATCCATGCCGTCCGAGCGCGTTGTTTGCGGGAGGTGCATCGGCTCCGGCGCCCCAGGTGTCTGCAACGGGCAATATGTTGTTGACCGTGATCTTGTCTGCTCCCCACTCCCTGGCGGCAGATCGCGTCAGCGCGCGAACAGCTTCCTTCGCCATGTTGTATGGGGCGTAGGGCGCCATGCCAAGCACTCCCGCAAGCGACGCGAAGTTGATGACCCGGCCCTCGCCGCTGGCCTTGAGGTGGGGATGGCAGGCTTGCATGGTGCGCAAGTAGGCAATCGGACCCATCTCGAAATTGCGCTGCAGTTGCTCTACCGACATGCCAATGACCGTCGCTTGCACGACAGAAGGGTCGAATGCAACGTTCACGAGGATGTCGAGACCGCCATAGGTCGAGACGACCGTATCAATGGCTGCCTTGATCTGGCCAGCATCGCTCACGTCGCATACAACGCCGAGCGCAGTGCCTCCGGCCTCTTGAATGTCGGCGACGACACGGTCGACATTCGCGGCAGTCCGCGAAAGAACGGCCACCTTCGCGCCTTCAGCCGCAAACAGCTTGGCAGTCGCGCGGCCAATGCCGCGTCCTGCTCCTGTCACAACAGCAATCTTTCCATTGAGTCGAGCCATCGGAATCTCCTTCAGTCGAGGCTTGGTTGTTTCGCCGTTGCGGCGGGGATGTTCGGCGACGGAATATCGCGAGCGGCGTTCTGCGTCGCGAATGAAGAGATCAGCAGCACGAGGCCCACCGCGGCAGGTGCGGCTGCACTGGCCTTGCGCACATTCACGTGAGCAGACGCGGACAGAAGCAGGTGGAAGAACACGCCGGCGTAAGCGAGGTCACTCAGCCGAACGCTCACACGCGAAAGAATGGCCGAGACCGCCAGGAGCTTTACGGCAATCAGGATCGGAACAAGGTATTCGGGATAGCCAAGGTCGGCGAGAGCCTGGCGGACCCAGCTCCTCTTGGTGATGTACATCACCGCAGAAGCCACATACAGAAGGCACAGAAGCGCAGTGCTTATCCAGTAGAAATAGTTTTCGATCATCAGGTTTCCAGATCAGGGTGAGTCAGGGCCGCGAGGATGTCGTCTAAGATCAAAAAGAACAAGTAGGATGAAAAAGCGGTGGCTAGTATGGAAAAACTGACTAATGCAGCCGGCAGCACCAACATGCATGAGGAAATGCGCAGGGCATTCGCCTTGCTTTCCGGCAAATGGAAGCTGGAAATCATGTGGTTGCTCAACCAGCGGATCTATCGCTTCGGGGAGTTGCGCAAAGCAATTCCAGGGATAACCCAACACATGCTGACGGCGCAGCTGCGGGAGTTGGAGGCGGACGGTCTGGTGTCCCGTACGGTGTTTGCGGAGGTGCCTCCCCGTGTCGAATACGAGATCACAGGCAAGGCCCTGGGACTCGGACCTACGATGGCTGCCCTCACGGCGTGGTGGGAGCAGTACGGCCGCAGCGTGCCCACAAAGACAGCCTCGCGAGGTCGCAAAGCCAATTCCAAGTAGGGCCGAAGGCTCCTCGCAGGCCGATCCCGATAGCAGGCCCGCCAAAGCTGCCAGTTGTGTGGAAGCAGCTCGGAAAGCCCGACGTGCCGGCCTGCACCTGCTCGCATGACATGCCGCCGGGCATGGAAGCGAATTCCTCGCCGACGATGAGCAACCACGACGCGCTGCCGCATCCGCGCGCATAGGCGCCCGGGTCGTCGATCCGCGCGCGGTTGAACATCAGGTCATCGGGCAGCCGAGAAGCAGCCGTGTCGCCCTTCTTACTCGGCTGTGGCCGGGTCGATGACGCTGTACACCCGGTCCACCCGATTGGCCGGAAAGCCGCCGAGCTCGGCATGCCGGCGCACGAGGTCCTCGTCGGTCGCCTGGTAGACGCAATAGATCCGATCGCCCGTCACGTAGCTGTGGATCCATTGGATGTCGGTGCCCATGCTGCTGAGGACGCCGCAGGACTTTTGCGAGATGGCCTTCAGGTCGGATGGCGTGAGCTTGCCGGCACCGGGGATGTCTCTTTCGATTACGAACTTGGGCATATTAATACTCCTGTTTGTAGAATCGGCCAAAAGCGACCAGGCCCCATGGTGCCGACTCGATAGGCCCGTGGTTTGACCGCCCCTCCGGAGTTATTGACCGAAACCCCGGCCTTGCTGCTCGAGAGGTGACTATGGACGTGCTGTCGGACGTGCTGCGGACCATCCGGCTGGAGGGCGCCCTGTTCCTGAACGGAGACATGCGCGCGCCCTGGTGCTTCAACGTCCCCAAGAGCTCGGACATGGCCCAGGTGCTCAAGCCCGGCGCTCCACGCCTTGCCATCTGCCATCTGGTGCTGCAGGGGCAGTGCTGGGCGCAACTCCAGGGGGCAGAGCCGATTCGCGTGAACGCCGGCGAAGTCATCGCCGTGCCGCACGGCGATCCGCATGTCCTGGGGAGCCACCTGCGCCACGCGGCCGTGGACGTCGAACATGTCGTGCGCCCGCAGGTGCCCGCGGTACAACGCATTCGCTACGGCGGCGATGGCGATCGCACGGTGCTCGTGTGCAGTTGGCTCACGTACGAAGTCGATGCGCCCAACCCCGTCATGTCCAACCTTCCGGGCCTCTTCATCACGGCGCTGCGCAGCAGGCCGGCGGGGCCGTGGATCGAGCAATCCGTCAGTTTTGTGCTGGGCGACGCAGCCGCGCGAGCGCCCGGCTCGGAGTTGCTGGTCGCCAAGGTGGCCGAGTTGCTGTTTGCGGAAGTGGTGCGGGGCTATATCGAGTCCATGCCCGCCAACAACCCCGGCTGGCTGGCCGGCCTGCGCGACCCCCACGTGGGCCGCTGCCTGGCGCTGATGCACGGCGAGCCCGCACGCGCGTGGACGGTGGAGGCACTTGCGCAGGAATCCCACATCTCGCGCAGCGTGCTGGCGGACCGCTTCACAGAGCTGGTGGGCGCGCCGCCCATGCACTACCTGGCGCACTGGCGCATGATCCTGGCCGCAGGCATGTTGCGCAGAGACCAGGTCAACCTTGCGCGCATCGCCGAGGGCGTCGGCTACGAGTCGGAAGCGGCCTTCAACCGTGCCTTCAAGCGAGAGTACGGCGTGTCACCAGGGGTTTGGCGGCACAACGGTTAGCCCGCTGTATCGCTGCCTGCTTTTGCAGTTGTTGATCGTCCGTCGCCTTGATCTTTGATGTCGTCGAGGTCTCGATCCAATCTCTGGAAACGATTTGGCGGTCATTCCAGCGACCGCCCGCAAGGACACCCATCGTCTCGCACGCCTTGAGCACCGCAGCCATTGGGCGGGTCGGCGAACGCTGGTAACCCAACGAGCGAAGCAAGTGCCGTTCCGCCGAGAAATGAAGCAACCTGGCGCCGTCTCATATCCCATCCTTTGCTTCAGCGACCGAACTTGCTCACCACTGCCGCCCAAAGACGAGCAGGCTCGTCGCTCTGATCGATCGAGCTATCGACACCGGTCTGCACCATGATCAGCTTGGCAGTCGGGTCGATGAAGATGCGGTGGCCGTACCCGCCAAGAAGAACAAACTGGCGCCCCGAACCGGGAAGCAGCCATATCAAGTAGCCATAGCCAAGGGCTTGAGGGCCAGATACTCCGGGGGAAAGGTAGCGATCCGACGGGCGCGTTGTCGTTGCCTCGATCATCCATTGGGCCGGAATGATCTGTCTGCCTTCCCACTTTCCGTCATGCGCGAGCAGCCGTCCCAGACGTGCATAGTCCCGCAGAGCCGCGCCGAAGAACGTCCAGGCGACTTCGCTGCCTTGCGCGTTCACGAGCCAGGCGCCGTCGGCCTCGGTGCCTATCTGAGACCAGACTTTCTCGTGCAGGTAGTCAGACAGGGTGCGACCGGTCGCACGCTCCACGACGAGGCCGAGCACCGCGGGCTCCATGCTGGAGTAGTGGAATTCAGTCCCGGCCGGGGCAATGCGCTGGGTGAAGGCAGAGATCGTGTCGATGGTGCTGCGCTGCGGTCCTCCGCGCCCAAGCAGCCTGTCGATCCAGGAGCGGTGGCCGAGAACCATCCCACCCCACAATCGATCAAGATCCTGGTCGCCGTTGGCCTCTTCGCCGAACTTCACGCCAGAGGACATGTGCAGGAGGTCGCGCAGAGCAGTCTTGCCGTACTCCGTGCCTTGGAGCTCCGGAACATAGCCCTGCACTGCGTCGTCTGCCGACCTGATCGACCCATCCGCGACGGCAAGGCCAACCAGCAGGCCAGTGATGCTCTTTGCCATCGAACCCGAGAACAGGCGATCGCGGTCCGACCGGCCGTACTGATAGCGCTCCTGCAGGATCGTTTGGTCCTTGGCGATCAGCAGACCGGTGACCGGGTGCCGTGCCAGATAGTCCTCGATGGTTTGGTCGGCACCCTTGTAGCGATAGCGAACATCGGTGACCGCATAGGCAAAGCACCATGGGGCTGCTGCGCGAGCAACCCGGCGAGTGCGGTACTGGTCATCGAAGTGACTGAAGGTACCGACGCGGTACTTCATGTCCAGAGGTTCGCCTGGCTGACCACGCAGCAAGGGATCAGCGACGGGGAAACCTTCTTTGATACCGAATGCTTCCGCACGAGGCCCCGTCGGCGAGAAGGTGGGTCCGTTGTCACTGGCAGGCTCGTCACAGAGCGAACGCGCACTGCTTGTCGTCGGCCGCAGTGCCGAGCACGCGGCTAAACCAAGCAGTACCGCGCGGCGCGATGGACCGTATTGCGTCATGAAAGCACTGCTTTGCGCGATGGTGTGGGCATCCAGCTTCAATGGCAGAGGCGGCGATCCAGCGCTTTGCGGCAGCTGGCAATGGTCCGCACTTTCTACCTGAACGTCTGCGCAAGGGCAATTCGCCCGACTCGCTCAAATTCGAGGTCTGCGCTGAGGGGCACCCCGAGTATTCTTGCGCCGTCAAAAGCACAACGGAGACAGCGCACATGTACACAGAACAAGGCGGCGAAGGCCCAGACCTCCTCCTCATGCTGCACGGCATGGGCGCAACAAGCGCCGTGTGGTCGCCCATGTGCGCAGAGGCCGGCGCTCGCTGGCCCGGCCGCTGGCTCGCTCTTGACCTGCCCGGCCACGGCCAATCTGATCGGCAAGACTCCTACGCCATCGGCCAATACGCAGCAAGCGTCGGGCGCGCATTGCTGCCGCACATCCACCCCGAGGGCCGCCTCGTGGTTCTCGGGCACTCGCTCGGCGGAGTGATAGGCCTCGCCCTGGCAACGGGTTGGTTCGGCGTTACACCGCACCGTGTATTCGCAGCCGGCATCAAGATCGCGTGGAGCGACGAAGAGCTCCGCCGCATGGAGATGCTGGCATCCCTGCCCGCCAAGAGCTTCCCCACGGAAGCAGAAGCGTGGGACAGATACCTGAAGGTCTCCGGCCTCGCCGGAATCACCAACGCGGCATCAACCGTCGTCACACGCGGCATCGCGCATAACGACAACAACGACGGCTGGCGCCTCGCAATGGACCCCAGAGCCAACGCCGTAGGCAAGCCCCCTCTGTCCGAGCTGATGACCCTTGCGCGCTGCCCTATCCATCTGGCCCGCGGCGGTAACGACGCATTGGTAACGCTGGAGCAGACCCGTTCCCTCGACCCCGACGCCCGCGACCTCGGCCCGCATGGCCACAACGTGATGGTCGAGGCGCCCGAGCAGGTCTGGGATTGGATGGCCTCCCTCACTTGAGATGAGGGCGCAGACCGCCTTCAACGAGAGTCTTCAGCCCTTCGATGAAGCGTTACCTGCACTTCGGCTGCACGCGCCCTCAGCTGACCGCAGCCACCGTCGACATCCTGCCCGGCTGAATTGCGCAGCTTCGTCAGAATGCCCCGCTGATGCAGCGTGCGCGCAATCTCTTCGCAGCGCTCCCAAGACGGCCGGCTGAACGCCACGCCATCCACCGCGTTGAACGGAATCATGTTCAGCACGCCGTACTTGCCGGAGAGCAGCTTCACGATGCCGTCGATTTCATCCTGCCCGTCGTTCACGCCTTCCAGCAGCGTCCACTGGTACTGAATGGGGTAACCGGTGGCTCGCGCATAGCGCTCGCCTGCATCGACCACTTCCTCGGGCGTCAGGCCCGGCGCGCGCGGAAGGAGCTTCTTGCGCAACTCAGCCTTGGTCGTGTGCAGCGAGAGCGCCAGCGCAGGCCTCACGCGCTGCTGCAGCAGCCTCTCGAACGCACGCGGATCGCCCACGGTGGAGAACACGATGTTCTTGTGGCCGATGTTGCCCACCGTGCCGAGCAGGTCGATGGCCTCCATCACGTTGTCCAGGTTGTGGGCCGGTTCGCCCATGCCCATGAACACCACCTTGCGCACCGGACGGCGCATGCGCGCGAGAGCGACCTGGGCAATGATCTCTGCGCTTCCTACCTGGCGCAGCAAGCCGTCGCGGCCCGTCATGCAGAACTGGCACCCCACGGCGCACCCGACCTGCGAAGACACGCACAAGCCATCGCGAGGCAGCAACACGCTCTCCACCGTCTGGCCGTCCGCAAGGGCCACGAGCAGCCGCTCTGAACCATCAGCGCCGGGGTGCACCGCGTGGATGCGCGCCAGCCCCGCAAGCTCGGCCTCGATGGCGGGCAGGGCCTCCAGCAGCGACGACGGAAAGAAGGTGCCCGGCAGGCGCCTGCCGCTGTTGCGGGGCAGCGCATGCGACCACAGCCGCAAGATGCGCTGCTCGTGGCTGGGGCCCGCGCCGGCTTCGCGGAGTCGTTGTTTCAGTTCGTGGATTCGCATGCACTGCCGCCTGGGGCAAATGGACTCTTGCGCACGTCAACGGCCCAGCCGTGCTGGTGCCTGAAGGTGCAGAGTGTTGGTCGACATGCGGCAGATTGTGCCCGGCACGAAAAGCGCGCTGCCTTTGCGCCGTGCCGAGCCGCTTTGGCGAGCGACAGCCGCCCGACTGTCATTGCTTTGTGTCTCGCCGCTGCGCCCCGGTAGATATCTCTTCGATTCGAGAAATCCTCGACGAAATCTTTTCCCTTGCACGGCTTCGCTTCTCTACAGTGAATGCCCCATCGACAAGTCGCCCCTCCCTGTGGGCGACGAACATCCACCGCAAAGGAACACCCCAAGACGACCGATTGAATGAGTGAATGAACCGCCTTGCCTCACGGCGGGTTGCCGATGCCCTCGTGCATTGGTGCGAACGTGAGGCACAAATGGCGACGGCCAGAGTGCGTGAACACCCTGGCCGTCTGACCACATGACGTGCACTACTTTGGAAAGGAAGCACACCAAATGGCTGAGCGAATTATGGCCGGGCGTTCCACGCCCCAATCTTCCCGTCGCCGCACACGCGGCCCGTCGAAACCCGCCACGCGGACAAGCGACGAGGCAAGGGCACTTCTTGAAATCAAACTGGCGCAGCTGAACTCGCTGCTGTGGTGTTGCTACGGCGACGGCAACGGGTGGTTCGAGGAAGCAGGGGAGATGCACCGGGACCGCATGCTCTGGATCGCCGCGGATCTGGCGCGGGAGGCGGAGATGTTGCTGCAGGAGAGTGGGTTTGACCTGCTCGGTTTAGTCGAGACAGTTTTTCCTAGAAGACGGCGGGTTGCAGTTCTAGGCGGAGTTCCTGTTTGAA
>NZ_JBWKOZ010000017.1:0-96766 GCF_059416325.1 Variovorax sp. GW821-FHT09D05
GTGTGAAAGTAGGTCATCGTCAGGCTCTTACAGCCCAGAAACCCCCAGTCAGAAATGACTGGGGGTTTTTGCTTTGGGGGAGGCTTTTGGAACTTGCAAATATCCAAATGCACGGCAACAAAAAAGCCCGATGAGTCCATCGGGCTTTGTTATTAACGCAGCCAGTGTGATTAGGCGGCCAGGCGCTGCTCAATAGCAGCCTTGGTTTCCGGCAATTCCGTCGGCAGATGGTGCTCCAGCTGCTTGAACAGTTCTGCGTGCAGCTTCAACTCTGCTTGCCAAGCCGCCTTGTCAATGCTGGTCACAGTGGCGAATTGCTCGGCGCTGAAGTTCAGGCCCGTCCAGTTCAGATCCTCATAGCGCGGGCTCACACCGGTGATGTGCTCCACGCCCTCCGTCTTGCTACCTTCGACGCGATCGATCATCCACTTCAGCACGCGCATGTTCTCGCCGTAGCCTGGCCAGACAAACTTGCCGTCGGCACCCTTGCGGAACCAGTTGGTCGTGTAAATCTTCGGCAGCTTGGCGCCCGAGGCTTCGAGCTTCTTGCCGAGATTGAGCCAGTGCTGGAAATAGTCGCTCATGTTGTAGCCCATGAACGGCAGCATCGCGAACGGATCGCGGCGCACCACGCCTTGCTGGCCGGCGGCGGCGGCAGTGGTCTCTGAACCCATGGTCGCAGCCATATAGACGCCTTCAACCCAATTGCGGGCTTCGGTCACCAGCGGCACGGTGGTCGAGCGCCGACCGCCGAAGATGAAGGCGTCGATTGCCACGCCCTTCGGGTCGTCCCAAGCGTCGTCGAGCGCGGGGTTGTTCGTGGCCGCCACGGTAAAACGGGAGTTCGGGTGAGCAGCCTTGGCGCCGGTTTCCCTGGCGATCTGCGGCGTCCAGTCATTGCCTTGCCAGTCGGTCAGATGCTCGGGCAGCGTCTTGGTGTCCTGCTCCATGCCTTCCCACCAGACGTCGCCGTCATCGGTCAGTGCCACGTTCGTGAAGATCACGTCGTGATGCAGGCTGTCCATGCAGTTCGGATTGGTCAGCATGTTGGTGCCGGGCGCCACGCCGAAGTAACCCGCCTCGGGGTTGATGGCGTAGAGGCGGCCGTCCTTGCCGGGCTTGATCCAGGCGATGTCGTCGCCGATGGTCGTGACCTTCCAGCCTTCGAAGCCGGCAGGCGGCACCAGCATCGAGAAGTTGGTCTTGCCGCAAGCGCTAGGGAACGCAGCCGCCACGTGGTACTTCTTGCCTTCGGGACTTGTCACGCCAAGGATGAGCATGTGCTCGGCCAGCCAGCCTTCATCGCGGCCCATGTTGGAAGCGATGCGAAGCGCGAAGCACTTCTTGCCCAGCAGTGCGTTGCCGCCGTAGCCCGAGCCGTAGCTCCAGATCTCGCGCGTCTCGGGGTAGTGAACGATGTACTTGGTCTTGTTGCAGGGCCAGACCACGTCTTTCTGGCCGGCTTCGAGCGGCGCGCCCACGGTGTGCACGCAAGGCACGAAGTCGCCGTCAGCGCCCAGCACCTCGTACACGGCCTTGCCCATGCGGGTCATGATGCGCATGTTGACGGCCACATAAGGCGAGTCGGAGAGCTCGATGCCAATGTGGGCAATCGGCGAGCCCAGCGGGCCCATGCTGAACGGCACGACGTACATCGTGCGGCCCTTCATGCAGCCGTCGAACAGGGGCTGCAGCGTCGCCCGCATTTCAGCCGGTGCCATCCAGTTGTTGGTGGGGCCGGCGTTTTCCTTTTCTGCGGAGCAGATGAAGGTGCGGTCTTCGACGCGCGCCACGTCGCTCGGGTCGGACACCGCGAGGAACGAATTGGGGCGCTTGGCGGGGTTGAGCTTCTTGAAGGTGCCGGCGTCGACCAATTGCTGGCAGAGGCGATCGTATTCTTCCTTGCTCCCGTCGCACCAGTGGATGGCTTCGGGTTTGCACAGCGCGGCCATGTCGGCCACCCAGGCAATCAGTTTCGCGTTCTTGACGTATGAGGGCGCCTGAATGTTGAGGCCCTGCATCGTGGGTGCGTTCATCGGAAAATCTCCTAAGTTGAAAAATCGTCTTTCCGAACGGGGCGCTGTGCCTGCTCAGGCACGGAGGTCCGTTTGAGAAAACGTTTCGCTTCGGGAGATTGCGTCAGTGCGGGCCGCACCGCCCGCAGACAAAGGCGACAGTGCCTGTCAGCGTCAGGCCAAGAAGACCGCGATCGATGCCAGAAGCAGCATCAGCACGCCGCCGGCCAGCGGAAGCACCAATGGCATCAGGTGAACGACCGATTCGACGGCGTCTTTTTCGACAGCGGCAGCGTGGCTCGGCTCTACGGGAGTAGGGTTGGACATCGGGAAATTCCTCGAAGGCTCAATTGACAAACTGATGGCATTTTACCGGCGGGTAGCCCAGGGCCGGTCTAGGGGGATGCGAGCCCCTGAATCAGGCTTGCCGGGGTTGATCTTGCGGCTCAATGCTGCTCTTCGGCTTCGAAGCCCGCGTCCTTCAACGCGGCCAGCACGCTGGCCAGATGGGCCCGCCCGCGCGTCTGCAGCACCAGCTCGACGTCGACGTTCTGCGCCGCCAGCATCGTGAAGGCCCGTTGATGGTGAACCTCGTCGACGTTAGCGCCCGCTTCGGCCACAGTGGCCGTAATCTGGGCCAGCGAACCCGGCACATCGCGTGCGCTTACACGCACTCGGGCCAGCCGACCAGCCCGCACCATGCCCCGCTCGATGATGGCCGCTAGCAGCAGTGGATCGATGTTGCCGCCCGACAGAACCAGCCCCACGCGCTTGCCCTTGAAGCGTTCGGGGTGCCGGATCAGCGCCGCCAGCCCCGCCGCGCCCGCGCCTTCGACCAGCGTCTTCTCGATTTCGAGCAGCATCAGCACGCCTTGCTCGATGTCGCCTTCGTCCACCAGCAGCAGGTCGTCGACCTTGCTCGCGATGATTTCCTGCGTCAGCACGCCGGGCGTGCCGACCGCAATGCCTTCGGCGATCGTGCTCTTGCCCTGCACGTGATGCGTGCCCTTGATGGCGTTGACCATCGCCGGAAAGCGCGTGGTTTGCACTCCGACGATCTCAATGCCCGGCTTGCGCTCGCGCGCGGCGACCGCCATGCCCGCGATCAGCCCGCCGCCGCCCACCGCCACCACCAGCGTGTCCAGGTCGGGTACGGCGTCGAGCATCTCGAGCGCTACCGTGCCCTGGCCCGCGATGATCGCCTCGTCGTCGTAGGGATGCACGAAGGTCAGCCCTTCGCGCTGCGCAAGCTCGAAAGCGTGGGTTCGCGCCGCCTCCAGCGTGTCGCCGTGCAGCACCACCTCCGCGCCGAAGCCGCGCGTGCGTTCGATCTTCACGCCGGGGGTGAAGCGCGGCATCACGATCAGGGCGCGCAATCCGAGGCGCTGCGCGTGATAGGCCACACCCTGCGCATGGTTGCCGGCAGACATGGCGATCACTCCGCGTGTACCGTTCTGGGAAAGATCGACCAGCTTGTTGCACGCCCCCCGCTCCTTGAACGAGGATGTGAACTGCAGGTTCTCGAATTTCAGGAACACCTGAGCGCCGACGATTTCCGACAGGGTGCGCGATTCGACACACGGCGTGTTGAGCACCTGGCCTTGCAGGCGCGCCGCGGCGCGCTCGATTTCCTGGATTCCGATCATGGCGCGCATTGTGGCTGGAATCGCACCATCAGGGTTTTTCCCGTTTACTGGCCTTCCCGAAGCTAAAAGTCTGCGTTATGGTCGCTCCGAGATTGAGATTGTCCTCGTTGGAGGTTGCCTGATGGCCAAGCGTGCGGGTGTCGATGTAGTGGCTGCTGCGGTACGCGGGCAGGCATTGCCGTCGCCCGGCCTCAAGGAGGCGCCGGTGCTCGAGCTCATGTGCTCGCACTTCGTGCTCACGCTCGCGGCCAAGCAGGGGCCGCGCTTCAATGTGCGGCGCGATATCAACGGCCTCCTGTCGCTCACGGGGCGGCACCTGGTGTGGCCCGCGGCGGTGCTGCAGCGGCTGCGCGAATTCCTCGGACGCCGCTGCGCGGGCAACGAAGCATGGAAGGGCGTCGAAGACTTCGACGGCCGCACGCTGCTGGAGCGCCACGGCGTGTGGCGCGGCCCGTATGAAGAGGGCACGCTCTTCTTCTACCTCGACGAATACGCCAAGGACCAGCCGAAGGACCTGCTCTCGGTGCTGGCCGTCACGCGCGACTGGCTCACGCACGCACTGCGCAAGCAGTCGACGCTGGTCGAGAAGAACATCGATGCGCTCGCAGGCCTGCTGCAGCTCAACAAGGCCGAGCGCGCGCTGCTGCTCTACGGCACGCTTGCGCGCTACCAGCGTGACCTGCGCTCGCTGCTGGTCGAGTTCAAGGTCAACAACGCACCCGAGGCCTATGCGGCCATCGCCGACATCGCGGGCGTTAACGCAAGCGAAGTGGGCGAGGCGCTGCGCGCGGGCTCGCGGCTCGAACGCATCGGGCTCGTCGAGAACCTCATCTCCGAGCACAACATCACCGACCTCGCAGACCTCATGAAGGTCAGCGAGAAGCTGCCACCCGTGCTCATGCGCGAGTACCGCGACCACAACGAGTTGATGGCCGTGTTCACGCGGCCTTCGGCCAAGAGCGCGCTCACGCCGCACGACTTCTCCTTCGTGCAGGAAGACGCGCAGATGCTCGTCACGCTGCTGCGCGCTGCGGTCGCGCGCAAGGAGCCCGGCGTCAACGTGCTGCTCTACGGCCCGCCCGGCACCGGCAAGACCGAACTCGCGAAAGTCGTTGCGCAGGCGGCCGGACTCGAGCTCTTCGAAGTCGAATACGCAGACCGCGACGGCAACTCGCTGAGCGGCCGCGACCGCTACCGCTCGTTGCAGATCGCGCAGGTGTTCCTCAAGGGCAGCGCGCAGGCCGCGCTGCTGTTCGACGAAGTCGAAGACGTCTTCCCGCCCATCAGCACAGAAGCCGCGCAGTTCATGGCGCGCGCCGAGCAGATTCCGGCGCCCACCAGTGGCAGCGTCAGCGGCAAAGCCTGGGTCAACCAGATCCTCGAAGCCAACCCCGTGCCCACGCTGTGGGTCACCAACCGCATCGAGCAGATCGACCCGGCCTTCCGTCGTCGCTTCGCCTATCACCTCGAGCTCAAGTCGCCGCCGCCCGGCGCGCGCGAGCAGCTCGTGAAGAAGACGCTCGAAGGCGTGGTCGTGTCCGAGGCCTTCACTGCCAAGCTGGCCGAGCGCAAGGGTCTCACGCCCGCGCAGATCCGCACTGCAGTGCGTTTCGCAGGGCTCGCGCGAACCGACGACGCGTCGATGGAAGCGCTCATAGAGCGCCAGCTGCGCAACGCCGACCTGGCGCTGGGCACGCTCGACACCGGCCGCGGCGAGCGCCGCAGCGTCACCACCTACGACCTCGACATGCTCAACGTCGAGACCCGCTTCGAGATCCCGCGCATCGTCGAGGCATTGAAGGCGCGCGGCCACGGCACGCTGTGCTTCTACGGCGCACCAGGCACCGGCAAGACCGCGCTGGCCGAACACATCGCCAAGGCCGTCGGCCGCCCGCTCATCGTCAAGCAGGCCAGCGACCTGATGAGCAAGTACGTCGGCGAAACCGAGCAGAACATGGCCGCCATGTTCCGCGAGGCCGAGAATGAAAAGGCCGTGCTGCTGCTCGACGAGGCCGACAGCTTCCTGCAGGACCGGCGCGGCGCGCAGCGCACCTACGAGGTCACCGAGGTCAACGAGATGCTGCAGGGCATGGAGCGCTTCAACGGCGTCTTCATCTGCACCACCAACCTGCTCGACCGGCTCGACCAGGCTGCGCTGCGGCGCTTCACCTTCAAGATCAAGTTCATGCCGCTCACCGCCACGCAGCGGGAGCGTATGTTCATCACCGAGGCGCTCGCCGGCGACGCCGCACTCATGACGAGCGCCATGCGCTCGCGGCTGGCACCGCTGACGCAACTGTGCCCGGGGGATTTCGCGGCGGTGAAACGACAGGTCGATATCCTCGCGGCGGAGTTTTCCGCGACCGAGTTTCTCGACCAGCTCGAAGCCGAGCACCGCATCAAGCCTGAAGTGCGCGAATCGCGCGGCATGGGCTTCCTGCAGTAGCCGGCTTCAATGGCAGCAGCCGGACGAAGAAGACGGTGCTGTGAGGAAGAACAAGGAGGAACACATGGGCTCTCGCAAGGTCGATGACGCGCGGCAACTGCCGCCTCCTGGCACATGGGCTGCGGCAGCAGCAAGCGCTGCGCTCGCCGTGGCCTGCCTGCTGGCGGGCTGTGGGGGCGGCGGTGGAGGAGGAGGCGGCGGTGGATTGCCGATCGGCCTGGTGCCCGGCACCACCACACCGCCGCCCGCCAGCGGCGGTGACGGCGGCAACGGCATCGTCGCCTCGGCCACGGTCGCCGGCCTGTGCGCCGCGCCGCGCAGCGGCATCAACCCCGACACCGGCACGGCCTACCCCGACCACAGCGGCACGCTCGACAACGAGAAAAGCTGGGTGCGCGGCTGGATCGACGAAACCTACCTCTGGTACGGCGAGGTGCCGACCACCCTCAAGGCCGCCGACTACGCCACGCCGATCACCTGGTTCAACGTGCTCAAGACCACGGCCACCACGAACTCCGGCCGCGCCAAGGACCGCTTTCACTTCACGTACGACACCGAGGTGTACCGCCAGCTGTCGCAGGGCGGCGTGTCGGCCGGCTACGGCATGGAAACGGCGTCGGTGCGCAGCTCGCCGCCGCGCGACATCCGCATCGCCTTCGTCGAGCCGAATTCGCCCGCCACCACGGCGGGCCTGCAGCGCGGCGCGAAGATCCTCACGATCGACGGCATCAATGTCGTCAGCAGCACAGGCACCGCCAACGTCAACGCGATCAACGCGGCCCTGTCGCCCAAGGCCATTGGCGAATCGCACACCTTCACCTTCGAGGTGGGCGGCACGGCGCAGCCTGCCGTGCAGCTGACGGCGGCCAAGATCACCAGCACGCCGGTGCAGAACGTCCAGGTCATCGACACCGGCAGCGGCCGCGTCGGCTACCTGCTGTTCAACGACCACATCACGACCTCCGAGGCGCAGCTCATCTCCGCGGTGAACACCTTCAAGCAGGGCGCCGGCATCCAGGACCTCGTGCTCGACATGCGCTACAACGGCGGCGGCCAGCTGCTCATTGCCAGCCGGCTGGCCTACATGATCTCGTCGCCGTCAGTGACCGCGGGCAAGACCTTCGAGCAACTGGCCTTCAACGACAAGAACCCGTTCCACCTGACAGTCGCGCAGACCCTCACGCCCTTCACCGCCACCAGCCGCAGCGGTCAGGCCCTGCCCACGCTCGGCCTCTCGCGCGTCACCGTGCTGACCGGCCCAGACACCTGCTCGGCGAGCGAGTCTGTCGTCAACAGCCTTCGGGGCGTGGGCGTCACCGTCAACCTCGTCGGCGGCACCACCTGCGGCAAGCCCTACGGCTTCTATCCGCAGGACAACTGCGGCACCACCTACTTCGCGATCCAGTTCAAGGGCGTGAACCAGCAGGGCTACGGCGACTACGGCGACGGCTTCACGCCCAACCCCGGCTGCACCGTGGCCGACGACTTCAGCCATCAGCTTGGCGATAAAGACGAGGCGCGGCTGTCCGCGGCGCTCACGCTGCGCAGCACCGGAGCCTGCCCGGCCGGGTCGGCCAAGTCCGCCGCCTCGGGCCTGGAGAAGACAGAGCAGGCCGATGTGGAGCAACCCTACATGCCGGGCCGCCCGCCGCTGCGCGAGAACCGCCTGATCGACCCCCAGCCCAACCCGGGTTGACCCTTCTCTCCGTTCCCGCGGAAAACCCCTAGGCCATGGCGCTTGCCACACCCGTGGCTCGCCATTTAGAGTTGGCAAACGTTTGCGCAAAGCTTTGCGCAAACGTTTGTATTTCAGTGGTATTCGGTGTCGAAGCCTGAAAACCAAATTCCTAGTTTCAGGAGAAGAAGATGCGCAAATGGATCGGGGCGATGTTCTTCGCCGTCATCACGGTGTTGGCGGGCTGCGGCGGAGGTGGCGATGGAGGCGGCGGCATCGGCCTCGGTCCGGGCTTCGGTGGCGGCGGATCGGGCGGCTCCACCAGCGCGCAGAAGATCATCATCGACAGCGACTACAACACCATGAGCGACGACGGCCAGCTCGGCGTCATGGCCGCGCAGCTGCAGGCCACGGGCCAGGTGCAGGTCATGGGCATCAGCGTGGTCTCGGGCAACCAGTGGCTCAAGCAGGGCGTGTCCGACGCGCTGATGTCGGTGGAGCGGCTCGGCGTGGGCGGCAGCATCGGCATCTACGTCGGTGCGAACTACGCGCTCAACCATACCTTCGCCGACGTGGAAGCCGAAATGGCCGCCGGCGCAGGCGGTGACGGCTACCTCGGCGCCTGGGGCGGCCCCGAACCCAAGACCGACGCCGACCTCAAGCCCTCGCCCGACGGCTTCGCCCAGCACACCGTGGTGCAGCGCAAGAGCGCGGTCGACTTCATCGTCGACACCGTGAAGGCCAACCCGAACGAGATCACCATCCTCGCCATTGGCCCGCTCACCAACATCGCGCTCGCGGTGAAGCAGAACCCAGAGATCGTTCCGCTCATCAAGAAGATCATCTACATGGGCGGCGCCATCGACGTGCCGGGCAACACCACCAAGGCTGCCGAGTTCAACTGGTGGTTCGACCCCGACGCCGCGCAGTTCGTGGTGCGGCTGCCCATTCCGCAGGTGGTGGTGCCGCTGGACGTGACCGACACCGTCTTCCTCACCAAGCCCATCTACGACCGCATCGCGCATGCCGCCAAGCCCACGGCCGTGACCGACGTGTTCCAGAAGCTCAACGGCTACGGCTTCGACGGCAAGAACGGCTTCGAGACCAACCCGAACTACACGCAGAACATCTGGGACACCCTCACGCTGGCCTACCTCATCGACCCGAGCTACGCCACGCAGACCGTGGACCGCTACGTCGACGTGATCGCCAAGCCCGGTGCCGCCAACAACGGCCAATCCATCGGCTACGCCTCGCAGCCGGCGGGGGCGACGCTTCAGAAGATGACGGTGGTGAAGAAGTTCGACAACGCGCGCTTCTTCGAGCTGTACGTCGACCTGCTGACGCGGCCGGTGCCGATCACGCTGCCCCCGACAGCGAACTGAGCGCCATAAGCCGCGCTTATCCAAACGCAACCGGGAGACACGTTCCCAACAGGCATTGCTCTTCGGATACTCGCCCACGTCCGCAGCCCCCGCGGACGCACAACGAATCCGACAGAGACAACGCAGTGCCCCTCTCCACCATCACCGCTATCGACAGCCACGCCCATGTGTTCGTGCGCGGCCTGCCCCTGGCGGAGATGCGCCGGCATGCGCCCGACTACGACGCCACGCTGGCTGAGTACCTCGCCTTGCTCGATGCGCACGGCGTCTCGCACGGCGTGCTGGTGCAGCCGAGCTTCCTCGGTACCGACAACCGCTTCCTGATTGATGCGCTGCGCGCCAGCCCCGCTCGCCTGCGCGGTGTCGCGGTGGTCGATCCGCGGGTGGACGACGCCACGCTGCGGGCGATGGCCGACGCCGGCATCGTCGGCATCCGCCTCAACATCGTGGGCATGCCGCTGCCCGACTTCTTGCGGCCGGACTGGCAGCGGCTTTTCGCCCGCGTGCATGCGCTGGGCTGGCATGTGGAGCTGCATCGCGAATCGCGCGACCTGCCGCTGGCCGCACGGGCCGTGCTCGACGCCGGATGCGCGCTGGTCGTGGACCACTTCGGCCGCCCCGCGTCGGCGCCTGCCATCGCTGACGAAGGCTTCGCCTGGCTGCTTGCCGCCGCGGCCTGCGAACGCATCTGGGTCAAGCTGTCGGCCGCCTACCGGAACTGGCCCGTGGCCACCGCAGCCACGGCCGCGCACGACGCCGCACAGGCACTGCTGAAGTCCTTCGGCCCCGAACGCCTCGTGTGGGGCAGCGACTGGCCGCACACGCAGCACCGCGAGATCGCCGATTTCGCCACCGCACACGCGGCTCTGGCCGACTGGGTGCCCGACGCCGCTGTGCGCCGCCGCATCCTGGTCGACACGCCGGCCCGCTTGTTCAAGTTCAATACAGGAGACATCGACCAATGACCAACGAAATCTCTCGCGCGCGCCTGCTGCGCGCCATTCCCCTTGCCCTCGCGGGCGCGGCCCTGCTGATGGGCGGCGTCAGCGCGCAGGCCCAGGCGTGGCCGGCCAAGCCCGTGCGGCTGGTCGTGAGCTATCCGCCCGGCGGCACGGTCGACGCCGTGGCGCGCATCGTTGCGCCCAAGCTGTCGGCGAAGCTGGGTCAGCCGGTGGTGATCGACAACCGCGGCGGTGCCGGCGGCGCCATCGGAGGCGACCTGGTCGCCAAGAGTTCGCCCGACGGCTACACCGTGCTGCTCGACGCCTCCAATCACGCGCAGAACCCCGCGCTGCGCAAGATGCCCTTCGACACGCTGCGCGAACTGGCGCCGGTGTCCCTGCTGGTGAAGGTGCCCAACGTGCTGGTGGTGAATCCGTCGGCACCGATGAAGAACGTGGCCGACCTGATCGCGCAGGCCAAGGCGAAGCCGGGCGGCATCAACTACGCCTCGTCGGGCAACGGCTCGGCGCAGCATCTGGCGGGCGAACTGTTCGCCTCGATGGCTGGCGTCCAGATGACGCACGTGGCCTACAAGGGCGGCGGCCCCGCGCTAACCGACGTGATGTCGGGGCACGTGCCTGTGTTCTTTGCCAGCATGGCTTCGAGCCTGCCCTTCATCCAGGGCGGCAAGCTGCGCGCGCTGGCGGTGACCGGCAAGGCGCATGCGCCCGCCTTGCCTCAGTTGCCCACGGTGGCGCAGGCCGGCCTGCCCGGCTACGAGGTCTACGAATGGAATGCGGTGTTCGTGCCGGCCGGCACGCCCGCGCCGGTGGTGGAGCGGCTTTCGAAGGAACTGGCGGCCACGCTCAAGGACCCGGAGGTGCGCGGCCGGCTCGAAGCATTGGGCGCCGAGGTGATCGGCTCCAGCCCCGCCGAGCTCGACGGCTTCCGCCGTGCAGAGATCACCAAGTGGACCAAGCTCGCCAAGGACAACAAGATCCAGATGGATTGATCGGGCCGTGCCTCAGCCGCGCAGCATGGCGGCGAAGGTGTCCGCGAAGGTCGGCCGCGAGCGCGCCAGCCACAGAGCCGAAAGCTCGAAGGCCGGCAGCCCCGCGCCATCGCGCACTTCGGCATAGCGCACGCCCTCGTGCTGCAGTGCGCGCACCGAGCGCGGCAGCAGCGACCAGCCCAGCCCCGCAGCCACGCAGGCCAGCACCGTCAGCGTGCGGTTGGCGTCCTGCACCACGCGCGTCTCGTGGCCGGCGCGGCGCAGCGCGCCCAGCAGCTGCGCGCGCAGGGCGGGTATCTGCTGCTCCGGAAACCACACCAGCCCGTGCCGCGCGATGTCGGCGAGCGACACGCAGCCGTCGTCGTCCAGTGGCCAGGCGGCGGGCAGCGCGGCGATCATCGGCTCCTCGCCCAGCCGCAGCTCGTGCACCCGGGCCGTGACTGACACCGGCGGATGCAGCAGCGCGATGTCGATGCGCCCGCCTTCCAGCGCCGCCACCTGCTCGGCATTGCTCATCTCGCGCAGCACCACGTCGAGCTGCGGATGCTCGACGCGCAGCTGGCGCAGCGCGTTCGGCAGCACCTGGTAGACCGCATGCGTCACGAAGCCGATCGTGAGCCGGCCTGCGCGTCCGGCGCCTATCGCGCGGGCGCGCTCTGCGGCCGTGTCGCCATAGGCAAGGCTGGCGCGCAGGTCGTCGATGACGGCCAGGCCCGCGTCGGTGAGCGTGGCCCCGCGGCGCGAGCGCGTGAAGAGCGGTGTGCCGAGCTCCTTTTCGAGCCGGTTCAGCGTTTGCGTGAGCGCTGGCTGCGCCAGGCCCAGCCGCTCGGCCGCCTTCGTGAGGCTGCCCGCCTCGGCGATCGCGACCACGCAGCGCATCTGGCGGGTGTCCAATGCGGTTCCCCTCGAAGATGCTCTGGCGTCAGAAGGCTTCGCAGACGCGAAGCACCTCGCTGCCGTAGGCCTCGAGCTTCTTGGTGCCGATCCCGCTGATGCCCTGCAGGTCTTCGAGCGTCGCGGGCGCGCGCTCGGCAATGGCTGCCAGCGTGGCGTCGTGGAAGATCACGTAGGCCGGCAGGTTGTGCTCCTTCGCCACCTCGGCGCGCCAGGCCTTGAGCGCATCGAAGCGCTTCTTGCCCATGTCGTCGAGCTTGGCAGCAGCCGGCGAGGGTGCGCCCTTGGCGACCTTCTCGCGCCGGGGCTTGCGCTCGGCCGGTGACGAAACCGACTCGCGCAGCGTCACGCTCGCCTCGCCCTTGAGCACCGCGCGCGAGCCTTCCGTGAGCTTCAGCGTGTTGAACGCCTCCGCGTCCACCGCCAGCGCACCGGTGGCAATCAGCTGGCGCAGCACGCCGCGCAGCGCCACCTCGCTGAACTCCGCGCCAATGCCGAAGGTGCTCACGCGCTCATGGCCGAACTGCTTGACCTTCTCGGTCGGCTTGCCGCGCAGGATGTCCATGATGTGCCCTGCGCCGAAGCTGATGCCGCTCAACTG
This sequence comes from Variovorax sp. GW821-FHT09D05, assembly GCF_059416325.1. Lineage (NCBI taxonomy): Bacteria > Pseudomonadati > Pseudomonadota > Betaproteobacteria > Burkholderiales > Comamonadaceae > Variovorax > Variovorax sp. GW821-FHT09D05. Next base: position 12,617 of record NZ_JBWKOZ010000017.1, read on the forward strand.
CTGCACGCGGTAGATGGTGCTCAGCAGCTTGCGCGCGGCATCGGTGCCGTCCCACACCTGCGGCGGGTTCAGGCAGTTGTCGCAGTTGCCGCAGGGTGTGCTCTTCTCGCCGAAGTAGCCCAGGAGGCGCACGCGCCGGCAGTCGCTGGCCTCTGCCAGTGAGAGCAGCGCATCGAGCTTGCCGCGCATCACCTGCTTGAACTCTTCGCCGGCGGGGCTCTCGTCGATCATGCGGCGCTGGTTGACCACGTCCTGCAGGCCGTAGGCCATCCAGGCGTCGGCGGGGCCGCCGTCGCGGCCCGCGCGGCCGGTTTCCTGGTAGTAGCCCTCGATGTTCTTCGGCATGTCGAGGTGGCCGACAAAACGCACGTCGGGTTTGTCGATGCCCATGCCGAAGGCGATGGTCGCGACCATCACGATGCCTTCCTCGCGCAGGAAGCGGTCCTGGTGCTTCTGTCGCACCGCCGCATCGAGGCCCGCGTGGTACGGCAGCGCGTTGATGCCCGCGTCGCGCAGCGTCACGGCCACGTCTTCCACCCGCTTGCGCGACTGGCAATAGACCACGCCCGCATCGCCTTCGTGTTCGCGCTCGATGAAGCGCAGCAGCTGCGTGGTGGCGTCTTTCTTCTCGACGATGGTGTAGCGGATGTTCGGCCGGTCGAAGCTGGAGACGAACTGGCGCGCGTCCTCCAGCTGCAGCCGCTCGACGATGTCGGCGCGCGTCAGGTCGTCGGCCGTGGCCGTGAGCGCGATGCGCGGCACGCCCGCGTAGCGCTCGTGCAGCACAGTCAGCGCGCGGTACTCGGGGCGGAAGTCGTGGCCCCACTGGCTCACGCAATGCGCCTCGTCGATGGCAAACAGCGAGAGCTTGCCGCGCTCCTTCAGCGAATCGAGCTGCGACAGAAAGCGCGGCGTGTTCACGCGCTCGGGCGCCGCGTACAGCAGCGTGATCTCGCCGCGCAGCATGCGGCGCTCCACGTCCTGCGTCTGCTCCCAATCGAGCGTCGAATTGAGAAAGGCCGCGCTCACCCCGGCCTCGTGCAGCGCGCCCACCTGGTCGTGCATCAGTGCGATCAGCGGCGACACCACGATTGCCACGCCGCGCCCCGCACGCTGCCGCGCGATGGCGGGAATCTGATAGCACAGCGACTTGCCGCCACCCGTGGGCATCAGCACCAGCGCATCGCCGCCGCCCACCACGTGATCGACGATGTCCTGCTGGGCCCCCCGGAACTGCGCATAGCCGAAGACCTCGTGGAGGATGTCGGAAGGGGCGCTGCTGCCGGAGACGTCGATGGGGTGGGGAGCGAGAGAGGACACAGGCAGCGAGCGATGGGAGGTCGGAAAGGAGGCGCAGAGGGCAAAAGGGGGCGGGCCGTCGATTGTCCCCCAGCCCCGTCGATATGACTGTGGCACGAGGTTTGCGATGGTCATCCCCGTCCCGCGGCCTCCCTTGTCTAGACAGCAAAGCGGTGCATTTCCCAAGGAAGTGCACCAAAAATGACCTTTCGGGTTATCCTGTATATACAAGTTGGGGCGCTTGGCAACAATGCGAGGCGTGCGTTACCCGGCCATCGGGCCCGCCGCCGAGCCTTTTCCAAAGAAACAGACCCAGGAGTACCCATGGTCAAGAAGACGGTAGTTGTGAAGTTCGCCTCGCTGGTTGCAGTGGGCGCATGTGCAGCGGGCATGGCCGGAACGGCCGCCGCCCAGGACATGACGAAGATTGCGCTCGGCATGTCGGGCTGGACCGGCTTCGCGCCGCTCTCGCTGGCCGACAAGGCCGGCATCTTCAAGAAGAACGGGCTCGACGTCGAACTCAAGATGATCCCGCAGAAGGACCGCCACCTGGCCCTCGCTTCCGGCGCCATTCAGTGCGCGGCCACCACGGTCGAGACGCACGTGGCCTGGAACGCCAACGGCGTGCCCATCGTGCAGATCTTCCAGATGGACAAGTCCTACGGCGCCGACGGCCTCGCGGTGCGCGGCGACATCACCAAGTTCTCCGACCTCAAGGGCAAGACCATCGGCGTCGACGCCCCCGGCACCGCGCCTTACTTCGGCCTGGCCTGGATGCTCAACAAGAACGGCATGACGCTGAAGGACGTGAAGACCACCACGCTGTCGCCGCAGGCCTCGGCCCAGGCCTTCGTGGCCGGCCAGAACGACGCCGCCATGACTTACGAGCCGTACCTCTCGACCGTGCGCGCCAACCCCGCCGCCGGCAAGATCCTGGCCACCACGCTCGACTACCCGATGGTGATGGACACCGTCGGCTGCGCGCCCACCTGGCTCAAGGCCAACGCCAAGGCCGCCGCCGCGCTCACCAAGTCGTACTTCGAGGCGCTCGACATGATCAAGGCCGAGCCGGAGAAGTCGAACGAGCTCATGGGCTCGGCCGTGAAGCAGAGCGGCGAGCAGTTCGCCAAGTCGTCGGCCTTCCTGCGCTGGCAGGACAAGGCCGCCAACCAGAAGTTCTTCGCGGGCGAACTCACCAGCTTCATGAAGGAAGCCGCGCCCATCCTTCTGGAAGCCGGCGTGATCCGCAAGGCGCCTGAAGATTTCGCCGCGACCTTCGATGCAAGCTTCGTCAAGTAAGACCATGTCGCAAATGCCGTCCGCCGCGGTGGCCGCGGCGCCTGCCCCCAGGCCCGCAGCGGCGCCGGTCGTCGCGCCTGCGCGCCGCCGCGCGTTCGCACCGCTCGAACCCATCGGCACGCGTGCGCGCGTGCTGCTGGGGCTCGCGTTCTTCGTCGTCTTCGTGCTGGTGTGGGCCATTGCCACGCTCGGCGGCTTCGTGCCGCCGACCTTCCTCGCGAGCCCGCCGACCATGGTCAAGGAGGGCTGGCTTCTCTTCACCGAGTACGGCTTCATCGGCGACATCGGCATGACCGTGTGGCGCGTGTTCGGCGGCTTCCTGCTGGCGGCGGTGTTCGCGGTGCCGCTGGGCATTGCCATGGGTACCTGGAAGACCGTCGAAGCCTTCTTCGAGCCCTTCGTCTCGTTTTGCCGCTACCTGCCGGCCTCGGCCTTCATTCCGCTGCTGATCCTGTGGGCGGGCCTGGGCGAGATGCAGAAGCTGCTGGTGATCTTCATCGGCTCGTTCTTCCAGATCGTGCTGATGGTGGCCGTTACCGTCGGCGGCGCGCGGCGCGACCTCGTCGAGGCCGCCTACACGCTGGGCGCCAACAGCCGCGGCATCGTGGCGCGCGTGCTCATTCCGGGCGCCGCACCGGGCATTGCTGAAACGCTGCGCCTCGTGCTGGGCTGGGCGTGGACGTATGTGATCGTGGCGGAGCTGATCGGCTCTTCGTCGGGCATCGGTCACATGATCACCGACAGCCAGGCGCTCTTGAACACCGGCCAGATCATCTTCGGGATCATCGTGATCGGCGTCATCGGGCTCCTTTCCGACTTCGCCTTCAAGGCATTGAACCGCCGTCTGTTTGCATGGGCCGCACTGTGACGAAGAACCAACTTTCCATCCAGGGCGTGTCACGCGTCTTCACCGGCACCAAGGGGCAACGCACGCAAGCGCTGCAGCCCATCGACTTCGAGGTGAAGGAGAACGACTTCGTCACCATCCTCGGCCCCTCGGGCTGCGGCAAGTCGACGCTGCTGCGCATCGTGGCGGGGCTCGACTTTCCGACCACCGGCCAGGTGCTGCTCGACGGCGAGCGCATCGATGGCCCGGGCGCCGACCGCGGCGTGGTGTTCCAGAGCTACACGCTGTTCCCGTGGCTCACGGTGGCGCAGAACATCCGCTTCGGCCTGCGCGAGCGCGGCATGAGCGAGGCCGACCAGAAGGAGCGCAGCGAGTTCTTCATCGCCAAGGTAGGCCTGCGCGGTTTCGAGAACCACTTTCCGAAGCAGCTCTCGGGCGGCATGCAGCAGCGCACGGCCATTGCGCGCGCGCTGGCCAACGACCCCAAGATGCTGCTGCTCGACGAGCCCTTCGGCGCGCTCGACAACCAGACCCGCGTGCTGATGCAGGAGTTGCTGCTCGGCATCTGGGAGTCGGCGCAGAAGACGGTGCTGTTCGTCACGCACGACATCGACGAGGCGATCTTCATGGCCAACCGCGTGGCGGTGTTCAGCGCGCGGCCGGGGCGCATCAAGACCGAGATCGCGGTCGACTTTCCGCATCCGCGCAGCTACACCATCAAGACCTCGCCGGAATTCATGGACATCAAGGCGCGCCTGACGGAAGAAATTCGCGCCGAGTCGATGGCGGCGGCGGAGCATTGACCGAAACGATGAAACGCGACCTGCCGACCCTCGCGCTCTACGCGCAAGTCAAGGATCACATCTCCCGCAAGATCCAGGACGGCACGTGGCCGCCCGGCCACCGCCTGCCTTCGGAGCACGAGCTGGTGGCGCAGTTCGGCATGGCCCGCATGACGGTGAACCGCGCGCTGCGCGAGCTGGTGGAGCAGGGCCGCATCGTGCGCGTGGCCGGCGTCGGCAGCTTCGTGGCCGAGAACAAGCCGCAGTCCACGCTGCTGCAGATCGCCAACATCGCCAGCGAAATCCGCCAGCGCGGGCACGACTATCGCTGCGAAATGATCGAGGTCGAGCGCATCGCCGCCTCGCCAGACGTGGCTGCGTGGCTCGACCTGCGCGCGGGCGACTCGGTGTTCCACAGCGCCTGCCTGCACCTGGAGAACGAAACGCCGGTGCAGCTCGAAGAGCGCTACGTCAACCCGCAGGTCGTGCCCGACTACCTCGAGCAGGACTTCACCGCCATGCCGCCCAGCGAGTACCTGGTGCGCAACGTGCCCTTCGACCAGATCGAACACGTCGTCGATGCCGTGCTGCCCAACCTGGAACAGGCGCAGAGGCTCGCGATGGCGCCCACCGACCCCTGCCTGCTGCTGACGCGCCGCACGTGGATACGCAACACGCCCGTGACCTGGGTGCGCTGCCTGCATCCCGCTTCACGCTACAGCCTGGGCAGCCGTTTCAAAGCCGACGGCAACCCGAGCTTCGGCTAGTTTTTTTCGTCCTCAGAGACCTACGTTTTCTCTCGCAACTACTTGTATAGACAGGTTCACATGCCAAGCAATCACACCGCCACTCCAGATGCCACTTTGACCCTCATGCCCGGCAAGGTCGATCTAGCGATGCTGCGACGCATCCAGGCCGGCGGCGTGCAACTTGCGCTCGATCCGTCGGTGCGCGACGGCATGCTTCGCGCCGAAGCCGCCGTGCGCCACATCGTCGAGAACGACCAAGTCGTCTACGGCATCAACACCGGCTTCGGCAAGCTCGCCAGCACGCGTATCGGCAACGACCACCTGGCCGAGCTGCAGCGCAACCTCGTGTTGTCGCACAGCGTGGGCACGGGCGAGCCGCTGGCTGCGCCGGTGGTGCGCATGATCCTCGCGACCAAGGCCGTGAGCCTGGCGCGCGGCCATTCGGGCGTGCGGCCCGCGCTGGTCGATGCGCTGCTGGCCCTGTTCAACGCGGGCGTCACGCCGAGCATTCCGTGCAAGGGCTCGGTCGGCGCTTCCGGCGACCTCGCGCCGCTCGCGCACATGGCCTGCGTGCTGATCGGCGAAGGCCAGGCGACCCTGGCCGATGGCAAGGTCGTCGGTGGCGCCGAGGCGATGCGCAGCATCGGCCTCGAACCCTTCGTGCTCGGCCCCAAGGAAGGCCTCGCGCTGCTCAACGGCACGCAGGTGTCGACCGCGCTCGCGCTCTTCGGCCTGTTCGGCGCGGAAGACGTGTTCGCCTCTTCGCTGATGTCGGGTGCGCTGTCGCTCGAAGCCATCCAGGGCTCGATCAAGCCTTTCGACGCGCGCATCCACGCCGCGCGCGGCCAGCTCGGCCAGATTGCCGTGGCGGGCGCGGTGCGCACGCTGCTCGAAGGCAGCGAGATCGTTCCCTCGCACGCCGACTGCGGTCGCGTGCAAGACCCGTACTCGGTGCGCTGCATCCCGCAGGTGATGGGCGCCTGCCTCGACAACCTCGCGCACGCCGCGCGCGTGCTGGTCATCGAAGCCAATGCCGCGTCGGACAACCCGCTGGTGTTCGTAGACACCGGCGAGGTGATCTCGGGCGGCAACTTCCACGCCGAGCCCGTCGCCTTTGCAGCGGACATCATTGCGCTGGCCATCAGCGAAGTCGGCGCGATTGCCGAACGCCGCATCGCGTTGCTGCTGGACACGGGTCTTTCGGGCCTGCCGCCGTTCCTGGTGCGCGACGGTGGCCTCAACTCCGGTTTCATGATCGCGCAGGTCACTGCCGCGGCGCTCGCGTCGGAAAACAAGTCGCTCGCGCACCCCGCCAGCGTCGACAGCCTGCCGACCTCGGCCAACCAGGAAGACCACGTCTCGATGGCCACCTTCGCGGGCCGGCGCCTGGCTGACATGGTCAACAACACGGCCGTGGTCGTCGGCATCGAAGCCATGGCCGCCGCCCAAGGCATCGAACTCAAGCGCAATCTCAAGAGCTCGCCGCTGGTCGAAGCCGAATTCGCCAGCATCCGCCAGAAGGTCGCTTTCCTCGAACGCGACCGCTACCTTGCCCCCGACATCGAAGCCATGCGCCAGTGGGCGCTGAAGGCCGAGCTGCCGGCCGCGCTGCTCGACATCCTGCCCAGTCACTCGTAAAACACACCCCGATTAGGAGAACCACGCCATGAACGCTCCCGAGAAATTCGCCCTGAACAACCCTGACGCTGCCGACCCGCGCCATGACCCGACCCGCGTGATCCGCGCCCCGCGCGGCAGCGAGCTCAACTGCAAGAGCTGGCTCACCGAAGCCCCGTTCCGCATGCTGCAGAACAACCTCGACGCCGAGGTGGCCGAGCGCCCGCAAGACCTCGTGGTGTACGGCGGCATCGGCCGCGCCGCGCGCAACTGGGCCTGCTACGACCAGATCCTCGCGTCGCTGAAAGAGCTGAACGACGACGAGACGCTGCTCATCCAGTCGGGCAAGCCCGTCGGCGTGTTCAAGACGCACGAGAACGCACCGCGCGTGCTGCTGGCCAACTCGAACCTCGTGCCCAAGTGGGCCAACTGGGAGCACTTCAACGAGCTCGACCGCCAGGGCCTTTTCATGTACGGCCAGATGACGGCCGGCAGCTGGATCTACATCGGCAGCCAGGGCATCGTGCAGGGCACCTTCGAGACCTTCGTCGAAGCCGGCCGCCAGCACTACAACAACAGCCTCGCGGGCAAGTGGATCCTCACGGCCGGCCTGGGCGGCATGGGCGGCGCGCAGCCTCTCGCGGCCACGCTGGCCGGCGCCGTGTCGCTCAACATCGAATGCCAGCAGTCGAGCATCGACTTCCGCCTGCGCACGCGCTACGTCGACAAGCAGGCGCGCGACATCGACCATGCCTTCGAGCTCATCAAGCAGCATTGCGACGCAAAGGAAGCTGTGTCGATCGCGCTGCTCGGCAATGCGGCCGACATCCTGCCCGAACTGGTCAAGCGCGTGAAATCAGGACAGGCCGGCGGCCTGAAGCCTGACCTCGTGACCGACCAGACCTCCGCGCACGACCTCATCAACGGCTACCTGCCTTCGGGCTGGAGCGTGCCCCAATGGCAGGCCGCCATGAAGGACGTGTCGCAGCACGACGCGCTCAAGAAGGCCGCCGCCAAGTCGTGCGCCGTGCACGTGCAGGCCATGCTCGACTTCCAGGCCATGGGCATCCCCACGGTCGACTACGGCAACAACATCCGCCAGGTCGCGTTCGACGAAGGCGTGAAGAATGCATTCGACTTCCCGGGCTTCGTGCCGGCCTACATTCGCCCGCTGTTCTGCGAAGGCAAGGGCCCGTTCCGCTGGGTGGCGCTTTCGGGCGACCCGGAAGACATCTACAAGACCGACGCCAAGATCAAGGAGCTGTTCCCCGAGAACAAGCACACGCATCGCTGGCTCGACATGGCGCGCGAGCGCATCGCCTTCCAGGGCCTGCCGGCGCGCATCTGCTGGCTGGGCCTGGGCGAACGCCACATCGCGGGCCTGGCCTTCAACGAGATGGTGAAGAACGGCGAGCTGAAGGCGCCCATCGTCATCGGCCGCGACCACCTCGACACCGGCTCGGTCGCCAGCCCCAATCGTGAGACCGAAGCCATGAAGGACGGCACCGATGCCGTGTCCGATTGGCCGCTGCTGAATGCGCTGCTCAACACGGCGGGCGGCGCCACCTGGGTGAGCCTGCATCACGGCGGCGGCGTGGGCATGGGTTACTCGCAGCATTCGGGCGTGGTGATCGTGTGCGACGGCACCGATGCCGCGGCCAAGCGCATCGAGCGCGTGCTCTTCAACGACCCGGCCACCGGCGTGATGCGCCATGCCGACGCGGGCTACGACATCGCCGTCGCCACCGCGAAGAAGCAGGGCCTGAAGCTGCCGATGGTGAAGTGATGGCGGGCGCGGTCCTTCCCGACGCCCGGGAGTTGCAGCGCCGCGTGCAGGCGCGCGTGGACGACGCGCTGGTCGCGCAGTTCCAGCGCGACGGCGCGGTCTGCATCCGCCAGCTGCTCACGGCCGATGAACTGGCATTGCTGCGTGACGGCATCGAAGCCAACCTCGCCGCACCCAGCCCGCGCGCCAAGGTGGCGAGCCGGCCCGACGACCCGGGCCGCTTCTTCGAGGACTTCTGCAACTGGCAGGACATCGACGCCTTCCGACGCTTCATCTTCGAGGCGCCGCTCGCGCAGTTGGCGCAGCGCCTGATGGGCTCGCAGACCGTGCGGCTGTACCACGACCACTTGTTGGTCAAGGAGCCCGGCACGCGCCAGCGCACACCGTGGCACCAGGACCAGCCCTACTACAACATCGAGGGCGAGCAGAACGTCAGCATGTGGATTCCGGTCGATCCGGTGTCGCGCGCCGCCACGCTCGAGTTCGTGGCCGGCTCCCACAAGGGGCCGTGGCTGATGCCGCGCACCTTCATGGACAACCACGCCAAGTGGTTCCCCGAAGGCAGCCTGCAGGACCTGCCCGACATCGAGGGCGCGCGCGAGCGCTTCCCCATCGTCGGCTGGAACATCGAGCTCGGCGATTTCGTCTGCTTCCACATGCTCACGCTGCATGCGGCCGCCGGGGTCGAGGGGCCGAACCGGCGCCGCGTATTCTCGGTGCGCTTTCTGGGCGACGACATCCGCCATGCGCCGCGCAGCTGGAAGACCTCGCCCGACTTCCCCGGACTGGCCGACACGCTGCCGGCGGGCGCGCCCATGGACGACGCGCGCTTTCCGCTGCTGGTGGGTTAAGACGAAGGTAGAAAGAAAAAACGCGCTCATTCCCATCGAGTGGGAATCAAGGCTTGGAAGTGAGAACGGCGAGCAAGATACTGCACGCCGCATCCACTTTCGACCTCCAGCGATTGCCTCCGATGACGCCCCCGATTGAAGCTCCCGCCCACAACGACCGCGCGCTGTTCGTGCTGTCGGTGCTGGCGCAAAGCAAGGCGGCGATGACGGCGGCCGAGCTGGTGCAGGCCACCGGCCTGTCGCAGAGCACGCTGTACCGGCAGATCGCCACGCTGCGCCGCTGGGGTTTCGTGATGGAGTCCGAAGGCCGCTACTCACCGGGCCCGGTGAGCGTGCAGCTGGCCACCGGCTTCGACGGCAACTCCGACCTCGTGATGGCGGCGCGCGCCGACATGCGCGTGCTGGCCCAGCAGACGCACGAGAGCGTGGCGCTGGTCACGGCCGTGAACGAGCGCGTCGTGTGCCTGGAGATGATCGACAGCGAGCAGTCGCTGCGTTGCTCCTTCGATCGCGGCCGCAGCGTGCCGGCGCGCGACGGCGCCAGCGCCAAGTGCCTGCTGGCCCACATGCCGCTCGACCAGCGCGATGCCCTGCTCGACGGGCTGGCCGAAAGCCCCGAACGCCGCGCCGAACGCGCCGCCGAACTCGATGCCATCCGCGAAGCCGGCCATGCCGTGACCCACGGCGAGGTCGATGCCGGCGTGTGGGGCGCGAGTGCGCCGGTGCTCGCCTCGGGGCGGCGCCTGCGCGGCGCGATCACGCTCATGGCGCCGCTCACGCGCGTCGAGGGCATGGAAGCTGCATTGCTCCACATGACCGTCGTCACGGCGGCCCGCATCTCTCGCGCCCTGCAGTAGTCGCGCGCTGCTTTTTCTTCTTTACTCCCACGGAAGCCTTTCACCATGAACACCCGTCGCTCCCTCATCGCCGCCGCACTCTCCGGCCTCGCTCTCTTCGGTTTCGCCGGCGCTGCCCAGGCGCAGGGTGAGCCGCTGCGCGTGGCCACCGACGCCACCTTCCCGCCGATGGAGTTCGTGGAGAACGGCAAGCGCACCGGCTTCGACGTGGAGCTGGTCGAGGCCATCGGCAAGACGCTGGGCCGCAAGATCGAGTGGATCGACATCGACTTCAAGGGCCTCGTGCCGGGCCTGATCTCCAAGCGCTTCGACATGGCCGTCTCGGGCATCTACATCACCGACGAGCGCAAGAAGGTCGTCGACTTCACCGTGCCGTACTACGCGGGCGGCCTCGTGGTGATGGTGAAGGACGGCAACACCGCCATCAAGACGCCGGCCGACATCAACGGCAAGAAGGTCAGCGTGCAGGTGGGCACCAAGTCGGTGTCGTACACCAAGGAGAAATTCCCGCAGGTGCAGCTGATGGAAGTCGAGAAGAACCAGGAAATGTTCAACCTCGTCGACATCGGCCGTGCCGACGCCGCCGTGACCGGCAAGCCCGCCGCCTACCAGTACGTACGCACGCGCGGCGGCCTGAAGGTGCTGCCCGAGCAGATCACCACCGAGGAATACGGCATGGCCATCCGCAAGGACACGCCGGAACTCACCAAAGCGGTGAACGGTGCCATCGAGAAGCTCAAGGCCGACGGCACCTACGACCAGATCGTGAAGAAGTGGTTCAGCGCCAACGCCAAGTAAGCGAGCCATGGATTTCGATTTCTCGCCCGTCTGGGAGGGCTGGCCCGACCTGCTGCGCGGCGCGCTGGTCACGGTGGAGATCACCTCCTGCGCGCTGGCGCTGGGCTGCGTGCTGGGCCTCTTGGTCGGCATCGGCCGGCTGAACCCGAAGCGGCGCTGGCTCTACGGCGTGTGCACCGCGTATGTGGCGGCCATTCGCGGCACGCCGCTGCTGGTGCAGCTGTTCATCCTGTTCTTCGGGCTGCCGCACTTCGGCATCCTGCTGCCGGCCTTCCTGTGCGGCGTGCTGGGGCTCGGCGTGTACTCGGGCGCATACGTGTCGGAGATCGTGCGCGGCGCGATCCAGTCGATCGACAAGGGCCAGACGATGGCGGCGCAGTCGCTGGGCATGACGCCCGGCGTGGCAATGCGCCAGATCGTGCTGCCGCAGGCGGTGGTGCGCATGATTCCGCCGCTGGGCAACGAGTTCATCGCGCTCATCAAGAACTCGGCACTGGTGTCGTTGCTGACCATCCACGACGTGATGCATGAAGGGCAGAAGATCATCAGCGTGTCTTACCGCTCGCTGGAGGTGTACCTGGCTATCGCGGTCGTGTACTTCGTGCTGACCGGCACCATGACGCTGGTGCTGCGGCACTTCGAGCGGCGGCTGCGCCAGGGCGGGTTGATGCGATGAGCGTTGTGCTTCGTTTCTCGCGCGCCGCGCTGCCCGTCACGCCGTGGAAGAACGGCGGCGGCACCACGCAGGAAATCGCCAGCTGGCCACAGGGCGCGGGGCTCGACAGCTTCGGCTGGCGCGTGAGCATCGCCACCATCGCGGCGGCGGGGCCGTTCTCGGTGTTCGCCGGTGTCGACCGCAGCATCACGCTGCTGGAGGGCGACGGCGTGCGCCTCTTCACGCACGACGGGCGCATCGACCATCGGCTCGACGTGCCGCACCGGCCCTTCGCCTTCAGCGGCGACGAGTCCATCGACTGCACGCTGCTCGGCGGTGTGTCGAACGACTTCAACGTGATGACACGGCGCGGCCAGTGGCGCGCCGAGGTGCTGGTGCTCGATGGCGTTTCAGCCATCGACGCCGCGCCGCATGGCGTGTTGCTGGCGTTGCGCGGCGCGTGGCGGTTGAACGACGAAGCGTGCCGCGAAGGCGAGGGCCTGCAGTGGGCTGACGCAGCACAGGCCTGGCAGGCAGTGCCCGAGGGCACCGATGCACGGTTGCTCGCAGTGCGCGTCGTGCCGGCGTAACCTGCAACAGCAAAGACAGGAAAGACGATGAAACCCGCCAACGAATTCCCTTCGGCCGACGGCCTCTGGACCGGTCTACGCCTCGCCACCGATGCCGGGGCGGAAGCTGCCATCGTGGTGGAGCAGGGCGCGATCCGCTGGGTCGGCGCGCGCAGCGCACTGCCTGAAGGGTTCGCGGGCCTTGCGCTGCACGACGGCGGCGGCGCGCTCGTCACGCCGGGCCTGGTCGATTGCCACACGCACCTGGTCTACGGCGGCCAGCGCGCCAACGAGTTCGCAATGCGGCTTGCGGGCGCTACGTACGAAGAAGTGGCGAAGGCTGGTGGCGGCATCGTCTCGTCGGTGCGCGCCACGCGCGAGGCCGATGAAGACACGCTCTTCGCGCAGGCCGCGTCGCGGCTCGAACAGTTGCTGGCCGACGGCGTGTGCGCCATCGAGATCAAGTCGGGCTACGGCCTTTCGCTGGAACACGAGCGCAAGCAACTGCGCGTGGCGCGGCGCCTGGGCGACGCCTATGGCGTGACGGTGCGCACCACCTTCCTCGGCGCGCACGCGCTGCCGCCCGAATACGCAGACCGCAGCGGCGACTACATCGACCTCGTCTGCAACGAGATGCTGCCCGCGCTGGCGGCCGAAGGGCTGGTCGATGCGGTCGACGTGTTCTGCGAACGCATCGCCTTCTCGCTCGAGGAAACCGGGCAGGTCTTCAAGGCCGCACAGGCGCTGGGCCTGCCGGTGAAGCTGCATGCCGAGCAGTTGTCGGACATGGGCGGCGCGGCACTGGCCGCGCGCTATGGGGCGCTCTCGTGCGACCACATCGAACACCTGTCGGCCGAAGGCATCGAGGCGATGCGCAAGTCGGGCACGGTGGCCGTGCTGCTGCCCGGCGCGTACTACACGCTGCGCGACACGCACCTGCCGCCCATCGCCGCGCTGCGCGCTGCGGCCGTGCCGATGGCGGTGTCCACCGACCACAACCCCGGCACCTCGCCGGCACTGAGCCTGCTGCTGATGGTGAACATGGCCTGCACGCTGTTCCGCCTCACCGTGCCCGAGGCGCTCGACGGCGTCACGGTGCATGCCGCGCGCGCGCTGGGCCTGCAGGACACGCACGGCGCCATCGCGCCAGGCATGCCCGCCAACTTCGTGCTGTGGAACGTGCGCGAAGCCGCCGAACTCGCCTACTGGTTTGGCCAGCAGCCCGTGCGCGCGGTGGTGAGGCAGGGCCGCATCGCCATCGGAGCCAAGGAATGACACAAACGCTTTTTGCAGCCGATGCGCTGCTGCCCGAAGGCTGGGCCAGAAACGTCCTGCTGACGTGGAACGATGCGGGCCAGCTCACGCAGGTGCAAGCAGGTGCGCAACGGCCTGCCGACACGCAAGCCGCCAACGGCCCCGTGATCCCCGGCATGCCCAACCTGCATTCGCACGCCTTCCAGCGCGCCTTTGCCGGCCTTACCGAACACCGCGCCGAGCAGCAGGACAGCTTCTGGAGCTGGCGCACGCTGATGTACCGCTTTGCCGCGCGCCTCGGCCCGCAGCACATGGAAGCCATCGCCACCTGGCTCTATGCCGAGATGCTCGAAGCGGGCTACACCAGCGTGTGCGAGTTCCAGTACGTGCATCACGACGTGGACGGCCGTCCGTATGCCGACGACGCGACGCTGAGCCTCGCCCTGCTGCGCGCGGCGAAGAAGACCGGTATCGGCTTCACGCTGCTGCCGGTGCTCTACCAGACCGGCGGCTTCGGCGACCTGCCGCCCACCGAGGGGCAGCGCCGCTTCATCCGCTCGACCGATTCGATGCTGCGCCTGCTCGAAGCGCTCAAGCCGGTTTGCGACGCGCAGGGCGCACGCCTCGGCCTGGCACCGCATTCGCTGCGCGCAGTGCCGCCCGAAGGCTTGCGCGATGCGATCGCGGGGCTCGAAGCCATCGACCGCACCGCGCCCATCCACATCCACATTGCCGAGCAGACGAAGGAAGTGGACGACTGCGTGGCCTGGAGCGGCCTGCGTCCGGTCGAGTGGCTGCTCGATCACGCGCCGGTCGATGCGCGCTGGTGCCTCGTGCACGCCACGCACATGAACGACGCCGAGTACGAATACGCGGCCCAGAGCGGCGCGATCGCGGGCCTGTGCCCGACGACCGAAGCCAACCTCGGCGACGGCATCTTCGACTTCGCCAAATGGCGCAGCCACGGCGGCGCATGGGGCGTGGGCTCGGACAGCCACGCCAGCGTGAACGCGGCCGAAGAGCTGCTGATGCTCGAATACAGCCAGCGTCTGGCCAGGCGCCAGCGCAACGTCGGCGCCAGCGCGGCGCAGCCGCATGTAGCGACCGCGCTCACACTCGAGGCGGTGCAGGGCGGTGCGCAGGCATCGGCCCGCGCCGTCGGTGGGCTTGCAGCGGGGCAGCAGGCCGACTTCGCCGTGCTCGACGCCTCGCACCTCGCGCTGCAGGGCCTGCTTGCGCCCGATATGCTCTCGGCCCACGTCTTCGCGAGCCATCGCACCTCGGCCGTCGACACCGTCTGGGTGGCGGGCCGCGCGCGCGTATCGGCCGGCCGCCATGCGCTGCACGACGAAGCCGCGGCCGCCTTCGTGGCCGCGCGCACCCAACTACTCAAGGATTGACTCCACCATGGCCTTCACCACCGCCGAACCGCCATTCCGCTTCCGCCAGGGCACGCGCCCGCTGCTCATTTCGATGCCGCACGTCGGCACGCACGTGCCGCCCGCGCTGGCTGCCCGCCTCACGGAGGAAGCGCGCCATGTGCCCGACACCGACTGGCACCTCGAACGGCTCTACGACTTCGCCGACGAACTCGGTGCCTCGGTGCTCGTGGCCACGCACTCGCGCTACGTGATCGACCTGAACCGTCCGCCGGACGGCGCGAGCCTTTACCCGGGACAGAGCGTCACCGGCCTGTGCCCGGTCGACACCTTCGACGACACGCCGGTGTATGCCAACCCCGGCGATCTGCCGGGCGATGCGGAAACCGCCGAGCGCCGCGATGCCATCTGGCAGCCCTATCACGCGAAGCTGGCCGAAGAACTCGCGCGCATCCGAGCGCAGCATGGCGTGGCCGCGCTGTGGGACGCGCACTCGATCCGCTCGGTGCTGCCGCGTTTCTTCGAAGGCAAGCTGCCCGACCTGAACCTGGGCACCGGCAAGGGCATCAGCTGCGACCCGGCGCTGGCGCAGACGCTGCTGGGCATCGCCGAAGGCGCCACCGGCTACACGGGAGTGCTCAATGGCCGCTTCACCGGTGGCTACATCACGCGCAACTACGGCAACCCTGCGCAGAACGTGCACGCGGTGCAGCTGGAGATGACGCAGAGCAGCTACATGCAGGAGGCCTTGCCCTTCGACTATCTGCCCGAGGTGGCGGCGGGCGTGCAGCCGCACGTGCGGCGCATGATCGAGGCGGTGCTGGCGTTCGCCGAATCGCGCGCGGCGCGCTGAGCGGCCGCAGGCTCAACTGCTTTCCAGGCTCGCGAAAGTCCTGGAGAAATCGCCGAGTGCCAGGTCCTTCATGTGGATGCTGAAGCTCAGCGTGCCCGCATCCCAGAAGCAGAAGCCGCGCCGGTTGTCCGACTCGAGCATCAGCAGGTTGACCCATTCGCCAGGCAGGCCGCCGCGCTCGGCCGATGCCTGCTCCTCGGGCGATTCGTGCTGCGTGAACACGTGCGCGTTGACGAGGTGGCAGTCCTCGCTCTTGCCCGAAAGCTCTTCCTGCAGCGCCCAGTAGGCCTTCTGCAGCTTGTCGTCGTCCTCGATGTTCAGCAGCACCGCGTCGCGGCCGGTCAGGCGGTCGCGCGCGTTGTAGAGGCTCGGCACCGACACGGTGGCAGTGGCGACGGCCTTGAAGCCGGGAAACGCGTCGCCGTTCTCGAACGTGGCGTCGTCCGGGTAGACGTAAGTCTCTAGCGACGAGGCGGGGGCGGTCGAGTGGATCACCCGGTGCTTGTGCAGCTCCTCCTGGTCCTCGCCGAAAAAGTAGAGCATGCCGTCGCGCGGCAGCCAGGGCTGAAACCCGGCCACGTCGGCCAGGCGCAGTTGCGCATAGAAGCGCCAGTGCGTGCCGTCTTCCGCACGGGGAAATTCGATGTCCGGCGGAAGGTCGGGTGCGCCGCCGAAGCGCGTGTTGCCCTTCTGCGCATAGTCTTCCGGCTCGGTGGTGCGGTAGCGCACGGTGTTGCGGGCCAGGCGCAGCAGCGCGGGCAGGTAGCGCTTGAGCTTGTGCCGGGCGCAGGCGGCTTCCAGGATCGCCGCGTGTTCCGCGCTGGCGCGCGCCAGGAAGCTTTCGGGCGCCACCGCCACGTCGACGTCCGGGCGATAGCGGATGTCGAGATACAGCGCCTTGAGCTTGTTCTCGAGCGTGACCTTCTTGATTTTCTTCAGCGACGCCGGCAGCGACACGAAGGGATTCTTCTCGACGTTCAGCAAGGTCAGCACCGGCAGGTGGCCGACGCATTCGGGCAGCGTGGCGAGTGCGTTGCCGGGCAGCACCAGCCGTTGCAGCCGCGAGAGGCGGCCGATGCTGTCGGGCAGGTCGCGCAGCTTGCCGTACTGCAGGAACAGCGCTTCCAGCTGCTCGAGCGCGCCGAAGTTCTCGGGCAGGTGCTCGATGGCCGAGCCGCGCACGAACAGCTCCTTCAACGACGAGAGCGAACAGAATTCGTCCGGCAAGGCTGTGAAGGGCGCGTGCGCCGGCGACATGAACTGCAGCGACAGGAACTCGAGGTTCCTGAAGCGCAGGATCTCGGGCGGGAAGGCCTCGATCTTCGGTGTGTCGCCTTGCCACGGCTGCCGGATCAGCAGCCGCCGCACCCGTTCGGGCGGCACCTCGGCAGCCTCCTCGAGGCTGATGTACGTGTGCGGCTGCAATGTCACTTCACCCGGCTCGAAAGCCTTGCGGACGTGGGTGGGAACGCTCTTGCTGTCGTCGTAGCGCGAACGCATCGTGCCGCGCAGCTCGACCGACGAAGGCGTCAGCGTCACTGTGCCGTGGAAGCTGTCGAGCGCGAAGCCGCGCTCGTACAGGTGAAAGTCGAAGGTGGCCGGCTGGTTTTGCGGCATCTGCACGATGCGCAGCGGCTCGCCGGTCTTGTCGTGGAAGAAGAACGCGCCGTAGGTGCCGAACTGCGGCGCGATCAAGCCCTGCGAGGGGTTGTCCACGTCGTCGGGCTGGAAGGCGGGTGCATGCAGCGCCGCATCGAACGCGACCGGGGCCGTGTGCAGCTGGAACTGCATGCCCCCATCGACGAAGCTGGCCGAGGATTGCGCGGTGAACGCGAAGTGCGCGTCGCCGACCTGGAAGATGTCTTCTTGCATGGAGATGAAAGCGTCGGGTGCCTGCGTCCAACCTTGCCAGACCGGCAAGGCATGGACAAGGCCAAGTCCCGGGGCAGAGCGGGGCGATGGGCTGGTTTCTACAATCGGAGCTTATGAAGCCCCTTGTTTACACCCGCGGCCAGGCCCTGGCCGGCATCCTCGCCAAGCGTATCGCCATCCTCGACGGCGCCATGGGCACGATGATCCAGCGCTTCAAGCTCACCGAGGAGCAGTACCGCGGCGAGCGCTTCAAGGACTTCGATCGCGACATCAAGGGCAACAACGAGCTGCTGTCGCTCACGCGGCCCGACGTGATTCGCGACATCCACGAGAGCTACCTCGCGGCCGGCGCCGACCTGATCGAGACCAACACCTTCGGCGCGACCACCATCGCGCAGGAGGACTACAAGATGGCTCACCTCGCGCGCGAGATGAATCTCGAATCCGCCAAGCTGGCGCGCGCGGCCTGCGACAAGTTCAGCACGCCCGACAAGCCGCGCTTCGTGGCCGGCGCGCTTGGCCCGACGCCCAAGACGGCGAGCATCAGCCCCGACGTGAACGACCCGGGCGCGCGCAACGTCAACTTCGAGGAACTGCGCGCGGCCTACTACGAGCAGACCGAAGCGCTGGTCGAAGGCGGCGCCGACGTGATCCTAGTCGAGACCATCTTCGACACGCTCAACGCCAAGGCCGCACTGTTCGCGGTCGACGAGTATTTCGACAACAGCGGCCAGCGCCTGCCGCTCATCATCAGCGGCACGGTGACCGACGCCTCGGGCCGCATCCTCAGCGGCCAGACCGTCACCGCCTTCTGGCATAGCGTGCGCCATGCGCAGCCGCTGGCCATTGGCCTGAACTGCGCGCTGGGCGCGGCGCTGATGCGCCCGTACATCCAGGAGCTGGCGCGTGTGGCCGGCGACACCTTCATCAGCTGCTACCCGAACGCGGGCCTGCCCAATCCGATGAGCGACACGGGCTTCGACGAGACGCCCGACGTGACCTCGCGGCTGCTGCACGAGTTCGCGGCCGAGGGGCTGGTGAACATCGTGGGTGGCTGCTGCGGCACCACGCCGGACCACATCGCGGCCATCGGCAAGGCTGTGGCGCCAGTGGCAGGCCGCGTGCTGGGCAGCAACAACGCGGGCTTCTACAAGGAAGCCGCGTAAGCACCACTCCGGTCGCGCCCGCGGCCGATTGACAGGCTCTTGGCCCCCGGCCTACGCTGGGGCGCAAGGAGCCTACCCATGAACACACTCGTCCCGCGCTGGATCGGCATTGGCGCACTGGCATTGCTGCTTCCGCTCGCGGCCGCGGCGCAACAGGCCTTCACGCGTGGCGCGGTCAACATGCGCGCCGGGCCCTCGGGCGACTATCCGTTGGTGGCGCGGCTCGGGCCGGGCCAGCCGCTCGACGTGGTCGGCTGCACCAGCGGCTATGGCTGGTGCGACGTGGTGCTGCCCGACGGCGGGCGCGGCTGGGTCTGGTCGCGCAACCTCGACTACGCATATCAGGAGCAGCGCGTGCCGCTGGCCACCTACGGCGCGGTGATCGGCGTGCCGATCATCGGCTTCGCGATCGGCAGCTACTGGGCCGACTACTACCGCGACCGGCCGTGGTACGGCGACCGGCGCTGGTGGGGCGGCCGGCCGCCTCCGCCACCCATGGCGGGCTGGCGTCCACCGCCGCCGGTGAGGCCGGGATGGCAGCCGCACCCGTGGCGGCCGGGGCCGGGTTTCCGGCCGCCAGGGCCCGGGTTCCGCCCACCACCCGGGCCTGGATTCCGCCCGCCGCACGATCCCGGCATCAGGCCGCCGCGGCCGCAGCCGGGCTTTCGTCCCGGGCCTCCGCCCGGCGTGGCACATCCACACCCCGGCGGCCGGCCGAGGCCCGGTGGGGGCGGCGGCGAACGCCCGCATGGCGGTGGCGGACACGGCGGCGGACATGGTGGCGGCCATGGAGGTGGCCACCGGCCCTGAAGGCGCGTGCGTCAGCCCTCGGCGACGTGCACGACGCGCTTGCCGAAGTTGCGCCCCTCCAGCAGGCCGATGAGCGCAGCCGGCGCGTTATCCAGCCCGTCGACCCGGTCCTCGCGCAGCGTCACGCGGCCCGCATCGACCCATTCGCCCATCTCGCGCCGGAAGGCGTCGAAGCGGTCGCCGTAGTGGTCGAGGATGACGAAGCCCTGCATGCGGATGCGCTTCTGCAGCAGCGCCGCCATCAGCAGCGGCAGCCGGTTCGGGCCGGACGGCAGCTTCTCGTTGTTGTAGTCGGCGATGTGCCCGCACACCGGCACGCGCGCGCCGATGTTGAGCAGCGGCAGCACCGCGTCGAACACTGCGCCGCCGACGTTCTCGAAGTAGACGTCGATGCCCTTGGGGCACGCGGTCGCGAGGCGCGATGCGAACTCCGGGTCATGGCGGTCGAGGCAGGCGTCGAAGCCCAGTGTTTCGACCGCGTAGCGGCACTTGTCCGCACCGCCCGCGATGCCGACCACGCGCGCGCCCTTGAGCTTGGCGATCTGCCCGACCACCGAGCCGACCGCGCCGGTCGCCGCGGCCACGACAACGGTGTCGCCCGGTTTCGGCTGGCCGATGTCGAGCAGGCCGACGTAGGCGGTGAAGGCAGGCATGCCGAGCCCGCCCAGCGCCAGCGAAGGCTGCGCCATCTCGCCGAGCGGGAGCAGGTCCTGGCCGTCGGACAGCGCGTAGTCCTGCCAGCCGGCGTTGCCGAGCACGAGATCGCCGGGGCGGAACTGCGGGTGCTTTGAGGCGACGACGCGGTTCACCGTGCCACCCGGCATCGGCTCGCCCAGCGGCACCGAGGCCGCATAGACCGGTGCGACCTCGTCCATCAGCTGGCGCATGTACGGATCGAGCGAGAGATGCAGCGTGCGCAGCAGCACCTGGCCTTCGCCGGGCGTGGGGACGGGAGTCTCGTCGAGGCGGAAGTCGCCCGGTGTCGGCAGGCCGCGCGGGCGTGCGGCAAGGACGATGCGGCGGTTGAGGATGTCGCTTTGAGGCATGGGCTGGTGGCTCCTGTGGTGGTTGGGGATGCGGATCTGCGGAGGCGAATAGACCAGTCGTCTAGTGCATGAGCGAAAAAAAGCGGGAGCGCGTGCGCCTCCCGCTTCAGGCTTTTTCAGGTGTCCGGAGACAGGCCCAGCAGCTGCCGGGTGTCGCGCATGGCCATGTCCAGCGATGCGCGGTCGCGGGTGATCTTGGCCAGCAGGCTGGCGCCGAGCCATCGCTGGTAGAGCGCGACGGCGATTCCCTGCGCGTCCTGTTCCTTTGCTTGCGGCGCGGCCTGCAACGAGCCGTCGGCCCGGCCGGCTTCGATGCAGCGCGCCAGCCGGTCGGTGATGCCACTGGTGCCGCGCGCCAGCGCCGCGCGCATGCTCTCGGACAGGTCGCAGACCTCCGCGCCGAGCTTGACCACGAGGCAGCGGCTCTGCGCATCGTCGCCGGTCTGCGAGTCGAGCCAGTCGTCGAAGTAGCCGATCAGCCGTTGCGCGGCCGTGCCCGGTGCCTCGGTCAATAACGCGTCGGTACGCCCCAGGTATTCGGTGAAATAGGCTTCCAGCACGGCCTCGCCGAAGGCCTCCTTGGAGCCAAAGTAGTGATAGAACGAGCCCTTCGGCACCTTCGCCGCCGTCAGCACCTCGGCCAGTCCGACCCCGGTGAAGCCCCTTTGCAGCAACAGCGGATGGGCCACGTCGAGGATGTGCTGGCGGACGTCGGGAGTGGGGGCGATCGCGTTCATGGCCCGCACTCTAGCGGCTATTAGACCAGTCGTCTAGTCGCCTTGATCGCCGCCGGTCTTGGGGCTGCACTCACCGGCGGCTGCCCGGTCCTTCGCTATCAACTTCACGAAGCGCTGGGCTCCCAGGCCGAGTGGGCGCTCACGTGACCACACCACGTCCACCCACAGGTCCAGGCCGTTGCTGAGGTTCTCGAACGGAATCTCGATCAGCGCGCCCGCCGCCACATGCGGCTTTGCGAAGTTGCGCTGCAGCCAGCCCCAGCCCAGCCCGGCGGTGATCAGGCTCAGCGCGGCCAGTGCGTTGTCGGTGCGCCAGACATGGCGCGCGAACACGAAGCGCGGGTCGCTGGTGGTCAGGTCGCGCCCGGCCACGACGATCTGCCGGGTGTTCGTCAGGTGGTCCTCGCGCAGCCGGCCGCCGTTGGCCGCGAGAACGGGATGGTCCGGCGCGATGACCGCCACCATCAGGTCGCTGCCGACTTCCTGGAAGCCTTCGCGCCCGTCGAGGCTCGGGCGCTCGAACACCAACGCCAGCTGCGCGCGCCCGCTGTGCAGCAGCGCCAGTGCGTCGGCCTGCGGGGCCGCCAGAACCTCGACCTGCAGCAGCGGGTGCTCCCGTGCCAGTTCGGCCAGCGGGCCGCTCCAGCGCGCGGCCAGTAGTTCGGGCGCAATGGCCAGCGTGAGCCGGTCTTCCAGCCCCTGGGTCAGCGCCAGCGCCTGCACCTGCAGCTGCCTGAGCTGGGCCGCCAGCAGCCGCGCCTGCGGCTCCAGCGAGCGCGCGGCGGCGGTGGGCTGGGGCTCGCGGCCGCTGCGGTCGAACAACGGCAGGTCGAGCTCGGCCTCGAGGTTGGCGATGGCCATGCTCACGGCCGACGGCACCCTGTGCAGCGCCCGGGCGGCGGCCGAGAAGGAGCCGTGGTCGATCACGGCCAGGAAGACTTCGACGTTGTCGCTGGAAAAAGCCATGGCACCCGACCTATCAATAAAACTGAAACAAGTTAACTTTTTATATCAGCGGATGACACATAAAGTCCAGTCATCGCAGTAACGAAACCAAGAGAAGAGTCATGCAAGGCATTCAACGTCGCATCGTCTACATCAGCCTTTATGAGGGCATCGCCATCGTCGCTGCCAGCGCCGGGCTGGCATTGATGACGGACGCCGGCCTCGGCCATTCGGGCGTGCTGGCGGTGGCCGCCTCGGTCGTCGCGGTGATCTGGAACCTGGTCTTCAATTCGCTGTTCGAGCGCTGGGAGTCGCGCCAGGTCGTGCGCGGCCGCAGCCTGCGCCGCCGTATCGCCCACGCCATCGGCTTCGAGGGCGGGCTGGTTGCCTTCCTGGTGCCGATGTTCGCCTGGGGCCTGGGTGTGTCGCTCTGGCAGGCACTGGTGATGGACCTGGGGCTGGTGATCTTCTTCCTGGTCTACACCTTCGTCTTCAACTGGGCCTTCGACCGGGTGTTCGGCCTGCCGGCTTCTGCGGCGGCGAACAGCACGGTGGTCACGGCGTAGAGGGCGCCTTCTTCTTGTCGTTGGCGGCGCGGACTTCCAGTGCGGCCTGAAGCCGCAGCGCCTCCTGCGGCGTGAAGAGCTGGGCCTGCAACTGCGCCCGCGTGGCCTCGTCGGCTGCGGCATAGCGCGAGAGGCGGCTTTGCCAGTCTTGCTCCTGCTGGTCGAGCGTGGCCAGCCGCTGCGCTGCCTCGTAGCCGTACTGCTGGGAGCGCTCGGCAAAGCGCTCCTGGGGGCTCGCACCGCGTGCTTCCAGCGCCGCGGTCTGCTCGGCGACGCCCAGTTGCGCCGTGGTGGCAGCTCGGTCGGCTAGCTGCTCGGGCGTAAGCCAGTTCTTCTCGGTCTGCGCCAGCGCCTCGCGCTTCTGCTCGGGCGTCAGATCCTTGTTGCGCTCGATTTCCAGCTTCTCGACGCTGAAGCGGTCGAACTTCTCTTCGGCACCGAACAGGCCCTCGACCTCTTCGGGTGCGAAGTAGCGTGCCCGAATGCCCGCGCGCGCATCGAGGATCCTGCGCAGCCCGGCAGGGTCGCCGATGCTGGCCGCCGGCAGCGCCTCTAGCGCGTTGCGATAGTCGATGTAGCGCTCCAGCAGGCCCAGCCCGCGCACTCGCCATTCCGGCGGCAGGTACTTGTCGATCTTGGCGCGCATCTCGGCCATCAGGCCTTCCTTGTCCCTGGCCCGGCTGTCGTTCAACATCTGCTCGAAGATGCGCAGCAGGTCGGGCGTCAGCAGTGGGTCGGGGGCGTGGCTGTTGTTGCGCAGCGCGATGGCGGATGCTTCCGCCGCCGCGGGGTTGGTGGCCGGCGGCACCGAAGACGCGGCGACCGCTGGCGCTTCAGGCTCGCTGAGCTGCCACCACGCCACGCCTGCGGCCACCACCACCGCGACCGCCGCCAGCGGACGCAGGAGCTTCGGGAACATCGTCTCCTCAGAGGCCGAGCTGCTTCAGCTTCGCCGCCTGGTTGACGTACAGCGTCACCGGGCTCACCGAGAACAGGTCGCGCAACCCGAGCAGCTGATTGACTTCGTCCAGATGGTTCTGCCGGTAGCTGCCAAGGTAGGTGCCCAGATGCGAACTGCAGGCCGATGCCAACCCGTCGTTGGCTTCGCCGTGGACCGCGCTCAACAGTGACAGCGGGTAGTCGGAGGCGTCGAATACGTTGGTCAGCGGCTGGGTGCCCGACCAGGAGAAATACCGCACGCCGTTGACCAGCTCGGCCCCGTTGCCGCAGGCCGTGGTGGGCACGCCGTCGGGGAACTTGGCGTTGAACTTCGCCGAGCCCACGGTGTTCAGCGAATCGAGCGCGCCCAGCCCGTTCTGGGGCGAGTTGTTGCCCGAGAGAATGCCGAGCAGGCTGGAGAACGCGTTGACGGCGCTGACCACCACGGTCCGGCTGAGGCTGCCGGCCGGCAGCGTGTCGCCGAGCACGTCGGCCACCTTGCTGCCCTTGTGGGGGCTGCCTACCGTCGTGACGGAGGCCACCAGCTCCGGCGCCACGCCCGAGACGTAGCGCGCCGTGGGGCCGCCGTGCGAATGACCGATCAGGTTGACCTTGCTCGCGCCGGTGAGCGCCAGCACGTCCTTGACCTGCTTGAGCAGCTGCTCGCCGCGCACTTCGCTGCTGTTGGTGGCGGCCACTTCGGCGACGAAGACCTTGGCGCCCTGGGCACGCAGCTCACCGGGAATGCCGTACCAGTAGTCGATGCCCGCGATGGTGTCGAAGCCCAGCATGCCGTGCACCAGCACGATCGGGTAGGCCGTCTGCGCGGTCTTGCTCGTGGCTGCCTGGGCCGTCTGCACCAGGGGCGCGAAGGCCAGCACGCCGCACATCAGCAGCGCGCCGGCAGAGCGCCGCGCCGTACCGCTTTTCCTGCCCGTCGAAGCCAGAATCGTCTTCAGTCGAATCATCGGAACTCCCTGCAATTGGGTTGGATCGGTTTTGGGGATGCACGCAAAAAAGAACGAGCGTGCTCTTTTCATTCTGCGAAATCAGGGATTCGCTATCGATTCGGACTTACCCTTTCATGATTCAGACTTACTCCTTGCACGCTATCTGCTTGGGGGAGGGCGATAGACTCCCCCAACCCGCGCACGAATAACCGCTTTTGCCCTCGAGTCAAACCATGTCTTCCCCAATGCCCCCTCCCATGAAGCTGTCCGGCCTCGAACCGGTTGCCATCGGCGAGGGCACGCTGTTCGTCAACATCGGCGAGCGCACCAACGTCACGGGCTCCAAGGCCTTCGCGCGGATGATCCTGAACGGCCAGTTCGAAGAAGCCCTGGCCGTGGCGCGCCAGCAGGTCGAGAACGGCGCGCAGGTGATCGACATCAACATGGACGAGGCCATGCTCGACAGCAAGGCCGCAATGGTCCGCTTTCTCAACCTCATCGCCAGCGAACCCGACATCGCGCGCGTGCCGGTGATGGTCGACAGCTCGAAGTGGGAAGTCATCGAAGCCGGCCTGCGCTGCATCCAGGGCAAGGGCATCGTCAACTCCATCTCCATGAAGGAGGGGGTCGACAAGTTCAAGCACGAGGCCAAGCTGGTGAAGCGCTACGGCGCCGCCGCAGTGGTGATGGCCTTCGATGAAAAAGGCCAGGCCGACACCTACGCACGCAAGATCGAGATCTGCGAGCGCGCCTACCGCATCCTGGTCGACGAGGTGGGCTTCCCGCCCGAAGACATCATCTTCGACCCGAACATCTTCGCCATTGCCACCGGCATCGAGGAGCACGACAACTACGCGGTCGACTTCATCAACGCCGTGCGCTGGATCAAGGAGAACCTGCCGGGCGCCAAGGTGTCGGGCGGCGTTTCGAACGTGAGCTTCAGCTTCCGCGGCAACGACCCGGTGCGCGAAGCGATTCACACCGTGTTCCTGTACCACGCGATCAAGGCGGGCATGGACATGGGCATCGTCAACGCCGGCATGGTCGGCGTGTACGACGACCTCGAACCCGAACTGCGCGAGCGCGTCGAAGACGTGGTGCTCAACCGCCGCGCCGACGCCGGCGAGCGCCTCGTCGAAGTGGCCGAAACCGCCAAGAGCGGCGCCAAGGACGACAGCAAGAAGCTCGAATGGCGCGGCACGCCGGAGAACCCGGTGCACGTCAACCAGCGCCTGTCGCATGCCATGGTGCACGGCATCACCGACTTCATCGTCGAAGACACCGAAGAGGCCTACCAGCAGATCCTTGCGAAGGGCGGCCGCCCGCTGCACGTGATCGAAGGCCCGCTGATGGACGGCATGAACATCGTGGGCGACCTGTTCGGCCAGGGCAAGATGTTCCTGCCGCAGGTGGTGAAGTCGGCGCGTGTCATGAAGTCGGCCGTGGCCCACCTCATTCCCTACATCGAGGAAGAAAAGCGCCAGGACGAGGCAGCGGGCCGCGACGTGCGCACCAAGGGCAAGATCATCATCGCCACCGTGAAGGGCGACGTGCACGACATCGGCAAGAACATCGTCACCGTCGTGCTCCAGTGCAACAACTTCGAAGTGGTGAACATGGGCGTGATGGTCCCGTGCCACGAGATCCTGGCCAAGGCGAAGGTCGAGGGAGCGGACATCGTGGGCCTGTCGGGCCTCATCACGCCGAGCCTCGAAGAAATGCAGTACGTGGCCGGTGAGATGCAGAAGGACGACCACTTCCGCATCAAGAAGATTCCGCTGCTCATCGGCGGCGCCACCACCAGCCGCGTGCACACGGCCGTGAAGATCGCGCCGCACTACGAAGGCCCCGTGGTCTACGTGCCCGACGCCTCGCGCAGCGTGAGCGTGGCGCAGAGCCTGCTCTCCGACCAGGCCACCGCGTACATCGACGAGATCAACGCCGACTACGTCAAGGTGCGCCAGCAGCACGCCAACAAGAAGCAGGTGCCGATGTGGCCGCTGGCCAAGGCGCGCGCCAACAAGACCCCGATCGACTTCGCGAACTACCTGCCGCCGGTGCCCAAGTTCATTGGCCGGCGCGTGTTCAAGAACTTC
Organism: Variovorax sp. GW821-FHT09D05; assembly: GCF_059416325.1. Classification (NCBI taxonomy): domain Bacteria; kingdom Pseudomonadati; phylum Pseudomonadota; class Betaproteobacteria; order Burkholderiales; family Comamonadaceae; genus Variovorax; species Variovorax sp. GW821-FHT09D05. The sequence goes on from NZ_JBWKOZ010000017.1 coordinate 39,339, forward strand.
GACCTGACCGATCTGGCCAAGTACATCGACTGGGGCCCGTTCTTCCAGACCTGGGACCTGGCCGGCCCGTTCCCGGCCATCCTGAAGGACGAGATCGTCGGCACCGAGGCCGTGCGCGTGTACGCCGATGGCCAGCGCATGCTCAAGCGCCTCATTGAAGGCCGCTGGCTCAGCGCGAGCGGCATCGTCGGCTTCTGGCCCGCCAACACGGTGAACGACGACGACATCGAGCTGTACACCGACGAGTCGCGCAGCGAGGTCGCGCTCACCTGGTACGGCATGCGCCAGCAGACCGAGAAGCAGATGATCGACGGTGTGATGCGCCCCAGCCGCTGCCTGTCCGACTTCGTCGCGCCCAAGGACAGTGGCGTGAAAGACTACGTCGGCATGTTCGCCGTCACCGCCGGCCTGGGCGTCGAGAAAAAAGAGAAGTACTTCATCGACGACCTCGACGACTACTCGGCCATCATGCTCAAGGCCCTGGCCGACCGGCTGGCCGAGGCCTTCGCCGAGTCGCTGCACCACCGCGTGCGCACCGATCTCTGGGGCTACGCGAGCGACGAAAGCCTGAGCAACGACGACATGATCGCGGAGAAGTACCGTGGCATCCGCCCCGCGCCCGGCTACCCGGCCTGCCCCGACCACAGCGTGAAGCGCCCCATGTTCGACCTTCTGGCCTGCGCGGACATTGGCATGACCCTGACGGAAAGCCTCGCTATGATGCCCGCCGCCAGCGTGAGTGGTTTCTACCTGAGCCACCCCGATTCGACGTACTTCAACGTCGGCAAGATCGGACACGATCAGTTGCAGGACCAGGCCGCGCGGCGCAAGGAGAGCGAGTCCGATCTCGAGCGTCTGCTGGCGCCCAATCTTTGAACCTGCCGGCCGGCGCGGCCGCCCGGCGCCGGGAGTTGTTATTCAGAAGCTGATGTTTGCAGCCGCGCACTACGCGGCACTGGCGGTTTTCGTGTTCAGCTGCTGGGGTTACGGCCGCGCATTGCTGGGCCGCATGGCCCCGCCGCCGCGCCGCGACGCGGGGCTCGAAGCCGCCATGGCCGTGGCGCTGGGCGTCGGCCTTTTCATCTGCGCCTTCCAGGCGCTGGCCATCTTCGGGGCCTTCAAGATGGGCGCGACCGTGGCGCTTGTCGTGGCGGGCTTCGTTGCGGCGGCGATCCAGCTGCCGTCGTGGCTGCGCGAGCGGCGTGCCCTGCGCGCGAACGAACCCGCCGCGCCGTGGACCTACTTCGAACGCGTCGCGATGATCGCACTGGCTCTGGTCGCATTACCCGCGCTGGTAGCGCCGCTCGCGCCGCCGATCGCCTTCGACGAGCTGATGTACCACCTGCCCTATGCGCGCCAGGTCGCGCAGCAGGGCTCGCTGGGCATCCACGACTGGCTGCGCTACCCCTGGTTCCCGTACAACTACAACCTGCTCTACGCCGCCGCACTGCAGGTCGGCGACGACGTGCTGCCGCACTTCCTCAATGCACTGGCGGGCGCCCTGTCGGTGGTGATGATCTTCCGCCTCGGCGTCCTGCACGCCAACCGGCTCACCGCCTGCATCGGCGCGGCCATCTGGCTGGGGCTTGGCGATTATTCGAACGCACTGATCGACATGGGCGTGGCGCTGTTCGTGCTGTCGGCCTGCGTGGCGCTGTGGTGGTGGCGCGAGTCGGAGCCCGGCAAGCCCGTGCACGGCGGCATGCGCTGGCTCGGCGTGGCCGCGTTCTGCCTCGGCGTGGCTGCGGGCTCGAAGTACCAGGCGCTGATCTTCCTGCCGCTGGTGGCGCTGTTCGTCATTCGCCACGAGCGCCGGCCCCAGGCTTGGGCGCTGGTGTTCGTCTGCTTCCTGATTCCCTGCCTCTATTGGTACGCGCGCAACGCCGTCATGACGGGCGACCCGTTCAACCCTATCGGTGCGCGCGTGTTCGGCTTCACCGAGTGGACGCCGGCCGACTACGTGCAGCAGGTGGCGGACGTGCGCGTGCACGCCGAACTGCCCAATGCGCTGATCTGGTCCGTGTTCTTCGCGCCGTTCAGCGTGCTGTGGAAGCGCTCCGCGGCCGTGCGCGCCGCCGGTTGGTTCTGCCTTTACTCGGTGGTGGTCTGGGTCGTGACCTCGCGCTATCCGCGCTACCTGACGGCCTCGTTCCCGCTGCTGGCCGCCATCGCGGCCATCGGCTGGCAGGTGCTGTTCGGCTGGGCCGCATCGGGCTTGCGCCGCATGTTCGGTGCGAAGGAGAAGACGCAGGATGCCGGCACCGTCGCAACGGGCTCGATGAGCCGCGACACCGCGCGTTCCGGCGCCCGCGCGGGCGACTGGGTGTTGGTGCTGCTGCTGGCCGTGCTGGCCGCCGTGTCGGTGCGCCAGACCGCGGTGAAGGTGTCGATGGTCTCGATCACCCCGGAAGCCCGCGATGCCGTGCTGCGCAAGCACGTGCCGGGCTATGCAGTCATGGACTACCTGCGCCGCACGGCCACCGGCCGCGTCTACCAGATCGCGCTGAACGAGGCGATCTACTACGGCCCCAACCCCATCTGGGGCGACACGCTCGGGCCGTGGCGCTACACCGACTTCGGGCGCCTGTCGGGCGGCGATCTCGCGCGCAAGCTCGGTGGCCTGGGCTTTGTTGCGGTCGTCCTGCCGGACAGCGTGGTGCCCGTATTCAGCGCGCGCGTCGACTTCGACAAGTACTTCGCCGTCGAATACGAGAAGGACGGCAGCCGGGTCTACCGTATCCTTCCCGCCGCACCATGACCGACGCCAATTTCCCCACCACCCACGGCAGCAGCGGCCTGCGCATTGCCGCGGTGATCCCCTGCTACAACGAGGCGCTAGCCATCGCCCAGGTGGTGGCGGGCTTTCGCGCTGCGCTGCCAGAGGCCGAGATCCACGTCTTCGACAACAACTCCAGCGACGACACGGCCGCCGTGGCGCGCGCGGCCGGCGCCATCGTCACGCACGTGACCCTGCGCGGCAAGGGCAACGTGGTGCGGCGCATGTTCGCCGACGTCGATGCCGACGTGTACGTGATGGTCGACGGCGACGCCACCTACGACGCCGGCGCCGCGCGCCGGCTCATCGACCGGCTGGTGAGCGATAACCTCGACATGGTGGTCGGCAGCCGCGTGGACGACGGCCAGGACGCGCACACCTATCGCACCGGCCACCGCCTGGGCAACCGCATGCTCACGGGCGCCGTGGCGCAGCTGTTCGGCGGAGGCCTGAGCGACATGCTCTCGGGCTACCGCGTGTTTTCGCGGCGCTATGCCAAGTCGTTCCCGGCGCTGTCGCGCGGCTTCGAGACCGAAACCGAACTCACCGTACACGCGCTCGAACTGCGCATGCCCTATGCCGAGGAAAGCACCGCCTACAGCACGCGCCCCGAAGGCTCGGTCAGCAAGCTCTCGACCTACCGCGACGGCTGGCGCATCCTCAAGACCATCTGCAAGCTGTTCGTGAGCGAGCGGCCGCTGCAGTTCTTCTCGATCATCGGGGGGCTGCTGGTGCTGATGTCGGTCGCGCTGGTCTTGCCGCTCGTCATGACCTACATGCACACCGGCCTGGTGCCCCGGCTCCCCACGGCGGTGCTGGCCACGGGTGCGATGCTGGCTGCCATGCTGTCCTTCGTGTGCGGCGTTGTCATGCAGGCCATCACGCTGGGGCGACGGGAGGCCAAGCGGCTGAGCTATCTCGCGATTCCTAGCGTGCGCGAGCAGGCGGCCCGCGGCACGCGCACTTCACGATGAAGATCGGACGCGAGTTCCTCTCCTTCGCCCTCGTCGGTGTGATCGGGCTCGTGGTCGACGTGGTCGTGCTGTATCTGCTGGCGCCGCTGCTGGGTTGGTACGGCGCGCGGGTGGTGTCGTTTCTTGCAGCGGCGACCACCACCTGGGCCTTCAACCGCCGCTACACCTTCGCGGCCAGCGCATCGGCTGGCAGCTCCCTCTGGCGCGAGTACCTGGGCTACCTGGCGACTATGGCGGCCGGCGCGGTGCTGAACTACGGCGCCTATGTGCTGACGCTGCATTGGGTCGAAGGGCGCTGGGCCGCTGCCCTGGGCGTGGCGCTGGGCAGCCTCGCCGGCATGAGCGCCAACTTCCTGTCGGCGCGCTACCTGGTCTTTCGCTCGCACCGCGGCGGCTGAGGCCGACGGTGCGCGGGGCGCTCAGTGCGCGCCGGAAACGACGACCGGAATCTCCGTTGCAGGCGGCGTGTTGCGGCTGCGGCCGCAGCGCACGATGCCGTCGATCATCACCATGCCCACGCCCGGAATGTCGCCGAGCTGCACGCTTTCGAGCAGGCCTGGCGCGGGCGAATGCTGTGCGCGGTCCATGAACACGAAGTCGGCGTCGCGGCCCACCTCGATCAGGCCGCAGTTGAGCTTTCGGATCTTCGCCGTGTTGCCGGTCGCGAAGCAGAACACCAGCTCGGCCGGAATGTTCGCGATGGACGACAGCATTGCAACCATGCGCAGGATGCCCAGCGGCTGCACGCCCGAGCCCGCGGGCCCGTCGGTGCCGAGAATCACGCGGTGCGGGCACTTGAGCTCCAGCGCCGCCTTGGCCGCCGCGATGGCCACCTTCTCGTTGCCGTTGTGCACGATCTCGATGGCGCGCGAGCTCTTCTCGCAGAGCTCACACACGTGGGCCTCGGGCAGTGAGGTGTGGCCGCCGTTGATGTGGCCGATGATGTCGGCGTCGGCCTCGAGCACAACATCCTTGTCGATCAGGCCCGAGCCCGGGATCGACGGGCCGCCCGTGTGGATGGTGCTCTGGATGCCGTACTTGCGCGCCCAGGCCACCATCTCTTTCGCCTCGTAGCCAGCCTTGACAGAGCCCAGGCCCACTTCGCCAAGCAGGCCCACGCCGGCTTCGGCGAGTTCCTTGAAGTCGCTCTCGACCATGCCCTTCTCGATGACGGGCGCGCCCGCCAGAACCTTCACGCCGCCGGGGCGGAAGTTGTCGAAGGCGCGCTGCGCGGTGATGGCCAGTGCCTTCAGGCCCACGATGTCCTTGGGACGGCCGGGCAGGTGCACCTCGCCGGCGGAAATCATGGTGGTCACGCCGCCGTGCATGGTGGAGTCGATCCAGCCGATCTGGCCCTGGCGCGGCGTCCAGTCGCCGAACACCGGATGCACGTGGCTGTCGATCAGGCCGGGCGCCACGCAGGTCTTCTTCGCGTCGATGACGGTCTGCGCGCCTTCGAGATCGCAGTCTTTCTCTTTGCCGACCGCGACGATCAGGCCGTCGTTCACCACGATGGTGTCGGCGTCGAGGATGGGCTTGTCGATGTCGCCCGAGAGCAGCAGCCCGATGTTCTTTATGACGACCTTGCCCGACTTGCCGCCGGCTGCGATTTCTGCCATTTCGATGTGTCCTCGTGGGGTGGTGTGTTGTCTTGCGGCTCGTCCGCTTCTGTATCCGCGTCAGCGCGCACCGTGCGCAGCAGCGTCTCGATCACGAAGTCTTCCCAGTGCGTGATCGCCTCCGGTGACTCCAGCGGTTCACCGAGGAAGGCGGTGAGCGTGTGGCGGTTGGAGGTGTAGAAATAACCCGTGGACGCGATCAGCAGGTAGATGTCGCGCGCCACCAGTTCCTTGCGGAACAGGCCCTGCGCAGCGCCGCTGGCGAGGATTTCCGCAATGATCGCCACCGCGCGCGACGAATACTCGCGCGCCCGCAGCGACTTCGAAATGTGCCGGCCCTTGTGCAGGTTCTCGGTGTTCAAGAGCGTGACGAACTCGGGGTTCTTGCGGTAGTAGCCCAGCACGAAGCGGATGACTTCGGTGAGCGCTTCCACCGGCCGCGAGGCGTCGAGCGCGATGGCGGCCTCGGCGTCGTCCATGCGCTGGTAGATGCCTTCGAGCACCGCAATGAAGAGGCCTTCCTTGCTGCCGAAGTAGTAATAGATCATCCGGTCGTACGACTTCGCGGCCTTGGAGATCTTCTCCACGCTGCCGCCGTCGTAGCCGTACTTGGCGAACACCTTGGTCGCCGATTTCAGGATGCTGTCGCGCGTGGCCTGAGCGGCCGCCTCGCGCACGCCCGTGCGACGCTGGGGCTTGGTCTTGGGTGCGGAGCGGCTGTCGGCCATCGGGCGCGCGAGATGCCGATTACTTCTCTGCGAACGCGCGCTCGACCACGAAGTCGCCCGGCGTGCTCGTGTTGCCTTCCTTGAAGCCGCGCTTCTCCAGGATGTGCTTCAGGTCGACCAGCAGGCCGGGGCTGCCGCACAGCATGACGCGGTCTTCCTCGACGTTGAGCGGCGGCAGGCCGAGGTCGTCGGTGAGCTTGTTGCTCTCGATCAGGTCGGTGATGCGGCCCTGGTTGCGGAACTCCTCGCGCGTGACGGTCGGGTAGTACAGCAACTGCTTGGCGATCATCTCGCCGAGGATCTCGTGTTTGGGCAGGTGGTCGGTCACGAGGTCGTGATAGGCCAGCTCGTCGACCTGGCGCACGCCGTGCACCAGGATGACCTGCTCGAACTTCTCGTACGTGTCCGGGTCGCGGATGATGCTCATGAACGGTGCGAGGCCGGTGCCGGTGCCGAACAGGTACAGGCGCTTGGCCGGCAGCGTGTAGTCGATCAGCAGCGTGCCCGTGGGCTTGCGGCCCACGATGATGGTGTCGCCCACCTGGATGTGCTGCAGCTTCGAAGTCAGCGGACCTTCTTCCACCTTGATGCTCAGGAACTCGAGATGCTCCTCGTAGTTCGGGCTCACGATGCTGTAGGCGCGCAGCAGGGGCTTGTTGTTGACCTTCAGGCCGATCATCGTGAAATGACCGTTCGAGAAGCGCAGCGCCGGGTCGCGCGTGGTGGTGAAGGTGAACAGGCGGTCGGTCCAGTGGTGGACGCTCAGGACGCGTTCTTCGCTGAATGCACTCATACGGAACTCAAGAGTTGGTTGGTAACAGGGGAGGTTGGCTGAGCCGACGTGCACGCCTTTGGGGCGAAAACCGCCGGCCGGCTCCGAACCCTCCATTGTCGTTGGTCGTAAAAACCCCGATGAACATCGCGAGAAAACACCATTGCAAGCATCGGGCCTGTTTGCTACATTGACTGCGAATGTAGTGAACGCAACATGAAAGTGTAGGGAATGCTACACAAACGGAAGTCGGTGCACAAGCGGGCGGACGGCACGTTTGTTGCAAACCCCGACAGCCAGGATTTGCCCACATACGCCCACGAGATTGCCCGATGACAGAACACACCAAGACAGATGGACTCCCCGGCATGGACATGCCCGTGGTGGCTGAAGCCGGCAGCGGCGCCTTCGGCAAGGCGCCGCCGCGCAACGAGCGCATGAGCACTGCCAAGGTCGAGTGCAACGCCTGCCCGGTGCTGTGCCAGATCTCCGACGGCCGCACCGGCGCCTGCGACCGCTATGCCAACCGCGAAGGCGTGCTGGTGCGCGTCGATCCCGTGGTGCTGTTGCGCCGGACGATCGAAAGCGAAGCGCCTGCGCTGGTGCCCTTCAATCGCACTGGCGCCGAAACGGCCCCGGCTCCCGCCGAGCCCGACTGGAGCGGCGACCTGCTGCACGCCGACGAAGTCTTCGTCACCGGCGTGGGCTCGTCCACCACCTACCCCGACTACAAGCCCGCGCCCTTCATCGTTGCATCGAAGGCCCAGGGCGTAGACATGGTCACCGTCGTCACCGAAGGCATCTTCAGCTACTGCAGCTTCAAGGTGAAGATCGACACCGACCGCTTCCTCGGCTCCGAGCAGGCCAACGTGCGCTATCGCGGCGAAGTCGTGGGCCACGTCACCACGGCCGAGTACGGCTCGCAGATGCTCTCGCTCGGCGGCGTGCACCACCTTACTGGCGGCAGCAAGAAGGAAGGCCGCATGACGGCCGAGCTGATGCAGCTGCTGGGCAACAAGAAGGCCGTGGAGTGCACCATCGACGGCGGCTCCACCCTCGTCATCCAGGCCGGCAAGGCGCCCATCGTCAACGGCGTCGAAGAGCAGCGCATGCGCGTGGGCTGCGGCTCCGCGGCGGTCGGCATCTTCGCGCGCCAGTTCGCGGGCGTGGCCGACGAAGTGGTGGTGGTCGACGACCACATCACCGGCGTGCTCACCGAGCACCAGGCTGGTCGCTGCCTCGACATGGCGCCCTCGGGCATCCAGATGCTGGGGCGCAAGTCCACGCCGGGGCGCTACTTCCAGGTGGCGAATCCGGGCAACGGCTGGGGCGGCACCGACATCGCCGATCCGCTCGCGATCATCGAGGGCTGGGAAGGGGGCGTCGCGCGCCCCGGCCTGCGCCTTCTCATGACCTCGACCACCGGCGAGCACGCGCAGTGGTACGTGCTCGACGATGCACTGAAGCCCGTCGAGCAGCCCATGCCTGCGGAGGTGAAGCGCATCGTCGACCGCATCGGCGAAAACTGCGAACCCTCGCTGTGCACCGTGCTGTTCCTCGGCGGCGCGGGCGGAAGCCTGCGCGCGGGCGTCACCGAAAACCCGGTGCTGCTCACGCGTGCCATTAAGCGCGCGCTGGTCAACGTCACCTGCGGCGGCGCACCGGCATACGTGTGGCCCGGCGGCGGCATCACCGTGATGGCCGACGTCATGCGCATGCCCGACAACAGCTTCGGCACCGTGCCCACGCCGGCCATCGTCGCGCCCATCGAGTTCAGCATGCGGCGCGACGACTACGAAGCGCTCGGCGGCCACATGGAACACATCTTCCCGCTCGAACAGGCGCTCGCGCGCGGTGCGTGGCAGGAAGACGGCGCACCGCTCGCACGCCAATGGCTCGCGATGGACGACGCCAATCCGTGGCCGCTCGGCCACGCTCCCATGCTGGGCTGATCATGTCCGCCCAACGCGCAGCGCTCGACAAGAACCGCTGGCATTTCAACCACGGCCCGATCGACATCGTGGCCGAGGCGCATGGCGATCCGTACGCCGTCGCGGCCGCGCACGACGCCGCGTGGGCGCGCTTCGTCCACGTGCTCGACGAACTGGTGCACGAGCTGCCGCTGCTGCGCCTGCCCGTCACCGACAAGATGCGTCCGCGCAATGTGGTGGCGCGCCGCATGTGGGACGCCTGCGCCGCGTTCTCGCCGATGTTCATCACGCCGATGGCGGCGGTGGCCGGCTCGGTCGCGCAGGAGCTGATCGCGTTCTACGAGCGCCCCGGCATCGAGCGCGCATGGATCAACAACGGCGGCGACATTGCGCTGCATTTCGCGCCCGGCCAATCGGCGCGCGTGGGCGTGTTCGCCGACCTCGCGCGCTTCGACTGGCGTGACAACAGCGGCATCCTCACCACCGACGGCCAGTTCGAGCTGCACGCCGACCAGCCCGTGCGAGGCGTCGCCACCAGCGGCTGGCGCGGGCGCAGCTTCTCGCTGGGCATCGCCGACAGCGTGACGGTCCTGGCCGCCACTGCGGCGCAGGCCGATGCGGCGGCGACAGTGATTGCCAACGCCGTCGATGTCGACGACGACACCATCGCGCGCCGCCCCGCGAACGAATGCAAGGACGACAGCGACCTCGGCGACACCCTCGTCACCGTCGACGTGCCCACGCTGGCCCCCGGGCAGGTGCGCAGCGCACTCGATACGGGCGTGGTGTGCGCCAAGGTCCTGCAAAAAGGCGGGCTTGTGTGGGCCGCTCTACTCGTTTGTCAGGGGCAGTGGCGACTTGTCGAGCCCTTATGCTCGAAGGCGCTCAAGACCGAGCTGCCGAAAGCAGTTGGTTCAGTATTTGCTTAACGAAAAGCAAGGTTCTTTTTCATGATCGAAATCCGACGCGTCTTCACCCATGTCGAGCACATCCACCACGAGTTCGGACCGCGCGCCGAAACGCCGTTGGTGCGCGGTGCCATCGGCGCGGTGCTGACCAATCCGTTCGCCGGCCGCTACGAGCCCGACATCCTGCCGATGATGGCGCTGCTCGACCCCGTGGGCGTCGACATGGCGCACAAGCTGCACGCCGCCATGGACGTGCCGCTGGAGCAGATCGCCACCTACGGCAAGGGCGCCATCGTCGGCGCCGACGGCGAGCTGGAGCACGGCGCGTTGTGGCACGTGCCCGGCGGATACGCAATGCGCGAGCTGCTCGGCTGGAAGGGCAGCCGCGTTGCCTACACCGCAGGCACGGCCGAAGAGAAAACCGGCCAGCCCGGCAATGCGCTGTCCATCGTGCCCTCGACCAAGAAGGTCGGCCCGCCCGGCGCCGCGCTCGACGTGCCGCTGACCAACATCAACGCCAGCTACGTGCGCGGCCAGTTCGACGCCATCGAAGTGCGAGTGCCCGGCGCGCCGGCTGCGGACGAGATCGTCTTCATCCTCGCGATGAGCACCGGCTATCGCGTGCATGCCCGTGTCGGCGGCCTGCTCGCAGAGAACATCAGCAAGTGGGACGGCCTGCGCTGACCCGCACAGAGACAAGACAAGGAACACAGAACATGACCGCCAACATCCGCAAGCTCGTCATCCAGGTCGATGAAACCCGCAAGGAAATGGGCAGGGACGTCACGCCGCCCACGCGCCGCGCCGTCGCCATTGCCGTGATCGAGAACCCCTACGCCGGCCGCTACAGCGAGAACCTCGACGATCTGATCGCCATCGGCGAAGAACTCGGCGCGCTGCTCGGCCAGAAGGCCGTGAAGGCTCTGGGCATCGAGCCCGGCCAGGCGCAGAGCTACGGCAAGGCCGCCATCGTCGGTGAGCGCGGCGAGCTCGAACACGCCGCCGCCATCCTGCATCCCAAGCTGGGCGCGCCGCTGCGCGTTGCGGTCGAGAAGGGCGCCGCACTCGTACCCTCGGCCAAGAAGCAAGGCACGCTGGGCACCGCCATCGACGTGCCGCTCGGCCACAAGGACGCAGCCTTCGTGCGCAGTCACTTCGACGCGATCGAAGCCCGCGTGAGCGATGCGCCGCGCGCCAACGAGATCGTGGTGGCGGTTGCCGTCACCGACAGCGGCCGTCCGCTGCCGCGCATCGGCGGCCTGCAGGCCCATGAAATCAAGGGTGAAGACGGTCTTCGCTGACGCTGTCTTTCGCCCTCGCCCAATCACGGTGTTTTCTTTCCTCATTCGATCTCAAGGAGCTTTCCCCATGAACCCATTGCGTCACGTCTTCAGCGCCGCGGCCCTCGCTGCGCTGACCACTGCTCTCGTTCCCGCGCATGCGCAGGGCGTGATCAAGATCGGCGAGGTCAACAGCTACAAGGCACAGCCCGCCTTCCTGGAGCCCTACAAAAAGGGCATGGAGCTGGCCGTCGAAGAAATCAACGCCAAGGGCGGCGTGAATGGAAAGAAGATCGAGCTCATCACGCGCGACGACAACGCCAACCCCGGCGACGCCGTGCGCGTGGCCGAAGAACTGGTGGCGCGCGAGAAGATCGACGTGCTCACCGGCACCTTCCTGTCGAACACCGGCCTGGCCGTGGCCGACTTCGCCAAGCAGAAGAAGATCTTCTTCCTGGCCGGCGAGCCGCTGACCGACAAGATGACCTGGCAGGGCGGCAACGAATACACCTACCGCCTGCGTCCCGGCACCTACATGCAGGCAGCGATGCTCGTGCCCGAGGCCGTCAAGCTCAAGAAGAAGCGCTGGGCCGTCGTGTACCCCAACTACGAATACGGCCAGTCGGCCGTGGCTGCCTTCAAGACGCTGCTGAAGGCCGCGCAGCCCGACGTCGAGTTCGTCGCCGAACAGGCGCCGCCGCTGGGCAAGGTCGACGCAGGCGCCGTGGTCCAGGCGCTGGCCGATGCCAAGCCCGACGCAATCTTCAACGTGCTGTTCGCCGCCGATCTGTCGAAGTTCGTGCGCGAAGGCAACACTCGCGGCCTGTTCAAGGACCGCACCGTCGTCAGCGTGCTGACCGGCGAGCCCGAGTACCTCGACCCGCTGAAGGACGAAACGCCCAACGGCTGGATCGTGACCGGCTACCCCTGGTACGGCATCCAGACGCCAGAGCACAAGGCCTTCTTCCTCGCGTACCACGCCAAGTACAACGACTATCCGCGCCTCGGCTCGGTGGTCGGCTACAGCATGATCAAGTCGGTCGCGGCCGGCGCCGCCAAGGCCAAGAGCACCGAAACGCCGAAGCTCCTCGAAGCCTTCAAGGGCCTGCAGGTCGATACGCCCTTCGGCAAGATCAGCTACCGCGCCGAAGACCACCAGTCCACCATGGGCGCCTTCGTCGGCAAGACGAAGAACGAAAACGGCAAGGGCGTGATGGTCGACTACACCTACTTCGACGGCGCCAAGTTCCAGCCCTCCGCCGCCGACGTCAAGAAGTCGCGCGCCGCCGACTGACCCTGATCCTTTTCCGGAACGCTTGCACCCATGAGCCTCTCGTCCCTGCTGCTTCAGTTCCTCACCGGGCTGTCGTCGGCTTCGTCGCTGTTCCTCGTGGGGGCCGGCCTTTCGTTGATCTTCGGCGTCACGCGCATCGTCAACTTTGCGCATGGCTCCTTCTTCATGGTCGGCATCTACCTGGCCTACACGCTGGTCGAGAAGCTCGGCGGCGGCATGGGCTTCTGGCCCGCGCTGGTGATTTCCGCGCTCGCGGTCGGCATCCTCGGCGCGCTGATCGAGATGGTGCTGCTGCGCCGCATCTACAAGTCGCCCGAGCTGTTCCAGTTGCTGGCGACCTTCGCACTGGTCCTTGTCATCAAGGATGCGGTGCTCTACATCTGGGGGCCTGACGAACTGCTCGGGCCGCGCGCGCCGGGCCTGTCGGGCTCCGTCGAAATCCTGGGCCGGCAGTTTCCGACCTACGACCTGTTCCTGATCGTCGTCGGCCCGGTCGTGCTCGGCCTGATGTGGCTGCTGCTCACGCGCACCCGCTGGGGCACGCTGGTGCGTGCCGCTACGCAAGACCGCGAGATGGTCAGCGCGCTGGGCGTGAACCAGGCCTGGCTCTTCACCGCGGTGTTCGCGCTCGGCGCCATGCTCGCAGGCCTGGGCGGTGCGCTGCAGCTGCCGCGCGAGCCGGCCACGCTTGCGATGGACCTCAACACCATCGGCGCGGCCTTCGTGGTCGTGGTGGTGGGCGGCATGGGCTCCATTCCGGGCGCCTACGCGGCCGCGTTGCTGATCTCCGAGATCAAGGCCGTGTGCATCTGGCTCGGTGTGGTCGAAATCTTCGGCTACAGCGTGTCCTTCTCGAAGCTCACGCTGGTGGTCGACTTCATCGTCATGGCCATCGTGCTGGTGTGGCGCCCGTGGGGCCTGTTCGGCCGGCCGCAGGCGCCGAGCCGCTACGTGGGCATGGCCGAGGAGCCGCTGCGCCGCGCGAGCAAGGGCTACCTGTGGCTGGTCGCCGCGCTCGGCGTGGTGCTCATGGCGATGCCGCTGCTCACCGCCGATTCGCCCTACACCACGGTGCTGATGATCGACCTGCTGATTGCCGCGCTGTTCGCCGCCAGCCTGCACTTCATCATGGGGCCGGCCGGCATGCACTCGTTCGGGCATGCCGCCTACTTCGGCCTCGGGGCTTACGGCGCCGCGCTGCTGGTGCGCTCCAGCGGCCTGCCGATGGAAGTGGCGCTCATCGTGGCTCCGCTCGTCGCGGCCATCGGCGCCTTCATCTATGGCTGGTTCGCCGTGCGGCTGTCGGGCGTGTACCTGGCCATGCTCACGTTGGCCTTCGCGCAGATCACCTGGGCCATCGTCTACCAGTGGGATTCGTTCACCGGCGGCAGCAACGGCCTCACGGGCGTGTGGCCTTCGGAGTGGCTGTCGGACAAGCGCACCTACTACTGGCTCACGCTGGTGCTCGTGGCCGCCGGCGTCATGATGCTGCGCCGCGTGCTGTTCTCGCCCTTCGGCTACGCGCTGCGCGCGGGCCGCGATTCGGTGCTGCGCGCCGACGCCATCGGCATCGACGTCAAGCGCATGCAGTGGACGGCCTTTGTCGTCGCGGGCGCCGCGGCCGGGCTGGCCGGCTCGCTCTACGCCTTCTCCAAGGGCAGCATCTCGCCAGAGAGCCTCAGCGTCGACAAGTCGGTCGACGGGCTGGTGATGGTGCTGCTCGGCGGCATCCAGACGCTGGCGGGGCCGGTGGTCGGCGCCGTCACCTTCAGCTGGCTGCACGACACCGTGGCACGCAACACCGACTACTGGCGCGCGACGCTCGGCGCCATCATCCTGATCCTCGTGCTGCTGTTCCCGCAGGGTATCGCTGGCTTTGCGAAGCAGCTGACCGACAAGCTGCTGCGCCGCACCAAGCCCGATGCGGCGCCTGTGGCCGCCGAGGCGAAGGAGGCCAAGGCATGACGACCACCTCCAACACACCCCTGCTCAAGGTCGAGAACCTCGGCAAGTCCTTCGGCGGCGTGAAAGCCGTCGACGGCATCAGCTTCGAGCTGCATGCCGGCGAACTGCTCGCCCTCATCGGCCCCAACGGCGCCGGCAAGTCGACCACCTTCAACATGGTCAACGGCCAGCTCAAGGCCGACCAGGGTTCGATCCTGTTCGACGGGCACGAGCTCGTGGGCCAGAAGCCGCGCGCCATCTGGCGCCAGGGCGTGGGCCGCACCTTCCAGATTGCCGAGACTTTTGCCTCGCTCACCGTGGTCGAGAACGTGCAGATGGCGCTGCTGTCGCACGACGGCAAGCTGTTCTCCATGTGGCGCCGCGCGGCCGACCACAAGCGCGACGAAGCACTGGCGCTGCTCGACCAGGTCGGCATGAAGTCGCAGGCCGACCGGCCCTGCAGCGTGCTGGCGTATGGCGACGTGAAGCGGGTCGAGCTCGCCATCGCGATGGCCAACAGCCCCAAGCTGCTGCTGATGGACGAGCCCACCGCCGGCATGGCGCCCAAGGAGCGCAACTCGCTCATGGCGCTGACCAAAGATCTCGTCATCCAGCGCGGCATGGCCGTGCTCTTCACCGAGCACAGCATGGACGTGGTGTTCGCGTATGCCGACCGCATGATCGTGCTCGCGCGCGGACGCCTCATCGCACAGGGCAAGCCGCTCGAAATCCGAGACCACCCGAAGGTGCAGGAGGTGTACTTCGGCAGCGGCAAGACATTCGAGAAGATCGCAGAGAAAGCCGCAGCCCTTGGAGTCGCCGCATGAGCACACACGAACCCCTCCTGCAGGCCAAGGCCCTGTGCGCCTGGTATGGCGCCGCGCAAATCCTTTATGACGTCGACCTCGAAGTGCGTCGCGGCGAAGTGGTTGCGCTCATGGGCCGCAACGGCGCGGGCAAGTCGACCACGCTGAAGACGCTGATCGGCATGCTGACCAAGCGTCGCGGCGCGGTGCGCTTCCTGGGTCATGACATCTCCAGGAGCGAGCCGCACCACGCAGCGCGCCTGGGCCTGGGCTTCGTGCCCGAAGACCGCCGTGTGTTCACCGACCTCACGGTGATGGAGAACCTCGAAGTCGGCAAGCAGCCCGCGCGCCGCTGGGCCGACGGTACCGATGCGCCGCTGTGGACGCCCGAGCGCCTGTTCAAGCTGTTCCCCAACCTCGGCGAAATGCCGAACCGTCCGGGCGGACGCATGAGCGGCGGCGAGCAGCAGATGCTGACCGTGGCGCGCACGCTCATGGGCAACCCGTACCTCGTGCTGCTCGACGAGCCTTCCGAAGGTGTGGCACCGGTGATCGTTGAGCAGATGGCCAACATGATCCTGGAGCTCAAGGCGCAGGGCGTGAGCATCCTGCTGTCGGAGCAGAACATGCACTTCGCCGAACTGGTGTCCGACCGGGCCTATGTGCTCGAGAAGGGGCAGATCCGCTATCACGCCACCATGGCCGAGCTTGCGGCCAACGACGAAGTTCGCCGCGCCTACCTCAGCGTCTGAGTTTTTCCTTCAACCCATCGGAGTCCACGCCATGCATCGCAGAACCCTCGTGAAATCCGCCGCCGCCCTCGGGCTGGTTGGCGGTTTGGGCAGTGTCGGTTTCAACGCCTTCGCGGCGGGCAAGATCAAGCCTGGCGACAAGGCCGCACTGATCGTGGTCGACGTGCAGAACTGCTTTCTCGACGGCGGCACGCTGGCGGTGAAGGGCGGCAACGAAGTCATTCCGGTCATCAACGCACTGGCGCCCGCGTTCCAGAACATCGTTGTCACGCAAGACTGGCACACGGCGGGCCATGCATCCTTCGCGAGCACCTACAGCGGCAAGAAGCCCTTCGAGACCACCAAGCTCAGCTACGGCACGCAGGTGCTGTGGCCCGACCACTGCGTGCAGGGCACGGAAGACGCCGCGCTCGGCAAGGAGCTGAAGGTGCCCACCGCGCAGCTGATCATCCGCAAGGGCTTCCACAAGGAGATGGACAGCTACTCGGCCTTCGAGGAAGCCGATCACAAGACGGCCACGGGCCTGGCCGGCTACCTGAAGGCGCGCGGCATCAAGACCGTGTACGTTACCGGCCTGGCCACCGATTTCTGCGTGGCCTGGACCGCGATGGATGCGCGCAAGGCCGGCTTCGAGGCCTACGTGATCGAGGACGCCACGCGCGGCATCGACCTCAACGGCTCGCTGGCCGCGGCGTGGAAGCAGATGACGGCCAAGGGCGTCAAGCGCATACAGTCCGCCGACATCCAGACCGCCTGAGACCGCACCGCGAAGAACTACGACGAACAACAAGAAAACACGAGACACACGACGCATGAAGCTTTCGATCTCAAGGCGCGCCATGGTGGCGGGCAGTGCGGCCCTGGCCCTCGGCCCCGGCCTGCTGCGTTCGGCACGCGCGGAAAACGGCGTGACCGACACCACCATCCGCATCGGCCAGTCGGCCGTGTTCAGTGGGCCGGCGAAAGACTTCGGCGTCGACTACCGCGCGGGCATCAAGCTGTACTTCGACCGGGTCAACAAGTCGGGCGGCGTCAACGGTCGCAAGATCGAACTCGTCACCTACGACGACGCATACGACCCCGCAAAGACCGCCGTCAACACGGCGAAGCTGATCGACGAGGACAAGGTCTTCGCGCTCACCGGCTACGTGGCCACCGGCAACCTCGCGGCCGCGATGCCGCTGGCCGAGAAGGCGGGCGTGCCGATGTTCGCACCGCTGGTGGGCACCAGCTCGTTCCGCACCAAGGTCAACCGCTACCTGTTCCACGTGCGTGCGGGCTACGACCTGGAGCTGCGCAAGATCATCAGCCACCTCTCGACCATCGGCATCCAGTCGATCGCGGTGGTCTACCAGGACAGCGCCTTCGGCAAGTCGAACCTCGCCACCTGCGAGGAGCTGGCGGCCGACCACAAGGTGAAGGTGCTGAAGACCTTCCCGCTGGCCATCACGGCCGAGGACGCGAAGCAGGTCGTCACCGGTCTGTCTGAAACCAAGCCGGGCGCGGTCGTGATGATCATGGCCGGGCGCATGGTCGAAGTGTTCATGCGCGATTACCGCGCGAACGGCGTGGGCGCGCCGCTGTACACGCTGTCGGTCGGCATCACCGACGCGGCCGGTTCGGCCAAGCGGCTCGACGGCAAGCTCGCGGGGCTGGTCACGGCCAGCATCGTGCCGCCGCCGCAGGCGCAGCGCATGCCCATCGTGGCCGACTACCAGCGCGACCGCGCGGAGTTCGGCGAGAAGATCGACAGCTACACCGCGCTGGAGGGCTACATCGTCGCGCGCGTGATGGTCGAGGGCCTGCGCCGCGCGGGCAAGACACTCACGCGCGACAGCTTCATCGCCGGGCTCGAAAGCATCGGCAGCACGCGCATCGGCGACTTCCCCGTCGAGTACAGCGCGAAGAACCACAACGGCTCGACCTTCGTGGACCTGGAGATGTACACCCGTGACGGCCAGTTGCGGCGCTGAGCCGCTGCACCTGCTGGTCAACGGCCAGGCGCAATCGATCGAGGGCGTGCCGCGCGAAGCAACGCTGCTGCACCTGCTGCGCAACGACCTGGGGCTGAACGGCCCCAAGTACGGCTGCGGGCTGGGACAGTGCGGCGCGTGCACGGTGCATGTCGACGGCGTGGCGGCACGCTCGTGCGTGATTCCTGCGCGTGGCGTGGCGGGGCGATCCATCACAACGCTCGAAGGGCTGGGCGCGCGCGGCGACTGGCATCCGGTGCAGGCCGCCTTTGAAGACGCGCAGGCCGCGCAGTGCGGCTACTGCCTCAACGGCATGGTGATGCAGGCGGCGGCCTTGCTTGCGCGCGATCCTGATGTGAGCGATGCGCGCATCCGCAGCGAGCTTTCGGGCAACCTGTGCCGCTGCGGCACCCACATCGAAATTCTCGACGCCGTGCAACGCGCGGCGGCGCGCATGCGCGCGCATCCGGCCCCATGACGCGACGCGCCGATCTTCCGCGGACACGCGCCGAGTTCCTGTCGGCCAATGGCGTGCTGCTGGTGGTGCGCGAGACCCCGCTCGCACCGCCGCCCGCCAAGGGCCAGCCCGCGTTCATCGCCGGCAACCCGATCGAAGGCGACGAGATCCTGCTCGCCGTGTGGGACGACGGCAGCGCCTCGGCACTCAACGGCCA
The DNA here is from genome assembly GCF_059416325.1 of Variovorax sp. GW821-FHT09D05. Lineage (NCBI taxonomy): Bacteria > Pseudomonadati > Pseudomonadota > Betaproteobacteria > Burkholderiales > Comamonadaceae > Variovorax > Variovorax sp. GW821-FHT09D05. Next base: position 57,770 of record NZ_JBWKOZ010000017.1, read on the forward strand.
CGTCGACCTGGGCACCGGCATCCAGACCGCGCTCGGGCAGATCGCGGCCGAGGAACTAGACCTCGGCATGCCCTGCGTGCGCGTGATGCTCGGCGACACCGCGCGCGCGCCCAACCAGGGCGCGACGATTGCGAGCGCGTCGATCCAGATCCATGCGCAGCCGATGCGGCTTGCCGCTGCGCAGGCGCGCGCGTGGCTGATGGCGCGCGCGGCTGAGCGCCTGGGCGTGGCCGACGATGCGCTGCAGGTGCACAACGGCGTGGTGCGAGTCACCGAAGCGCCGGACCGACACGTCAGCTATGCCGAGCTGGTTGCCGGCCAGCGCACCGTGCTTCGGCTCGATCCGCTGGCGCAGCCAAAGACCCCCGCCGATTACCGCGTCGTCGGCACACGGCAGGCGCGCGTCGACATTCCGGCCAAGCTGGCAGGCGAGCTCGTGTTCGTGCACGACATGCGCGTGCCCGGCATGCTGCACGGTCGCGTGGTGCGCCCGCCGTATGCGGGTGCGGACCATGGCGAGTTCATCGGCAACACGCTCGAGGCGGTCGATGAATCGTCGATTGCGCACATCCCCGGCATCCGCGCCGTGGTCGTGATCTGCGACTTCGTCGGCATCGTGGCCGAGCGCGAGGAGCACGCCGAGCAAGCCTTGCGCGAACTGCGCGTCACATGGAAGGCGTGGCCCGGCATGCCTGACCTGGGTGACCTGGCGCAGGCGCTGCGCGACAACCCGTCGACGCAGCGCCTGCTGGTCGACGAAGGCGATGTCGATGGCGCCATTGCCGCCGCCGCGCAGCCGATGCATCGCACCTACGTGTGGCCATACCAGATGCATGCCTCCATTGGCCCTTCGTGCGCGCTCGCCGACTGGCAGCCGGCCGACGGCAGCGGCATGCAGCTGCGTTGCTGGGCCGGCTCGCAGAATCCGCACGTGCTGCGCGCCGATCTCGCGAAGCTCATGGGCGTGGAGGACGTTCAGGTCGACGTGGTCCGCATGGAAGCTGCTGGCTGCTATGGCCGCAACGGCGCCGACGACGTGGCCGCCGATGCGGCGCTGCTCGCCCGTGCGGTCGGCGCGCCGGTGCGCGTGCAGCTCACGCGCGAGCAGGAGCATGCGTGGGAGCCCAAGGGCGCCGCGCAGCTCATGGAGATCGACGGCGGCCTCATGGCAGACGGCCGCGTCGCCGCCTACGACTTCGAAACCTCTTATCCGTCGAACGGCGCGCCGACGCTTGCGCTGCTGCTCACGCGCACCATCGAACCGGTGGCGCAGGCTTTCGAGATGGGCGACCGCACCGCGCGACCGCCCTATACGTACGACAACCTGCGCGTGAAGGTCAACGACATGGCGCCGATCGTGCGCGCCTCGTGGTTGCGCGGCGTGTCGGCGCTGCCCAGTTCGTTCGCACACGAGTCGTACATCGATGAGCTGGCGACTGCTGCGGGTGTGGACCCGGTGCAGTTCCGCTTGCGGCATCTGGAAGATCCGCGTGCGGTCGAGCTGGTGCAGGCCACCGCGCAGAAGGCCGGCTGGCGCATGCGCACCGGGCCGCAGGAGAACGCGGACGGTGGGCTCGGCGAAGGGGGCGACATCCTCTTCGGGCAGGGTTTTGCATACGCCCGCTACATCCACAGCAAGTGGCCGGGCTTCGGCGCCGCGTGGGCCGCGTGGGTGGCTGACGTCGAGGTCAATCGCAAGACCGGCGAGGTGCATGTGCGCCGCGTGGTGGTGGGGCATGACGCGGGGCTGATGATCAACCCGGCGGGGGTCGAGCATCAGATACATGGCAATGTGATCCAGACCACGAGCCGGGCGTTGAAGGAGCAGGTGCAGTTCGCACCGCAACAACAGCAGCAAGGCACGGCGGCTGGCGCGCAGCTGCCGGGCGTGCTGCCTTCGGGCGTGGTCGTGAGCCGCGAGTGGGGCAGCTACCCGATCATCAATTTCCGCGAAGTGCCGGTGATCGAGGTGATGCACATGCCCCGGCCCGGCGAGCCTTCGCTGGGGGCGGGCGAGTCGTCTTCGGTGCCGGGGACTGCGGCGATCGCGAATGCCATCTTCGATGCGACGGGGGTGCGGTTTCGTTCGCCGCCGTTTACGCCGGAGACGGTGCTGGCGGAATTGAACCGGGGGGTGCCTGGTGACGCCGCTGTGCCCCCATCCCAACCTTCCCCCAGAGAGGGGCGGAGCAATGCAGCCTGGCCGCGCCGCAAAGGCTTGTGGGCTACCGGCGCCGCGCTCGTCGTCGGCGGCATCGGCGTTGTCGCCGGCCTGCTCGGCTGGCGCTCCGCCATCGCGCCCGTATCGCTCACCGCACCGGTCTACAGCCAGGCCACCATCGACCGCGGGCGCGTGCTCGCAGCCGCCGGTGACTGCGCCGTGTGCCACACCGCACCCAATGGCACTCCCAATGCGGGCGGCCGCGCGATGGAAACGCCCTTCGGCACGCTCTACACGACCAACCTCACGCCCGACCCCGAGACGGGCCTCGGCCGCTGGTCCTTCAGCGCCTTCCAGCGCGCGATGCGCGAAGGCGTCTCGCGAGACGGTCACTACCTGTACCCCGCGTTCCCCTACACAGCATTCGCGAAGACCAGCGACGACGACCTGCAGGCGCTCTATGCGTACTTCATGTCGATGCCTGCGGTGCGTGCGGAAACGCCGAAGTCCGAGCTCAAGTTCCCGTTCAGCATGCGGCCGCTGATGGCCGGCTGGAATGCGCTCTTCCATGACCCGGCGCCGATGCGGCCTGTGGCCACGCAGAGCGCGGAATGGAACCGTGGCGCGTATCTCGTCAACGGCCTCGGTCATTGCGGCGCCTGCCACACGCCGCGCAATGCGCTTGGCGCGGAGCAGGGCGGCAGCGCCTTCCTGTCGGGCGCCATGATCGATGGCTGGGAAGCACCGGCACTCACGCACCTGTCGAAGTCAGCGGTGCCGTGGGACGCCGACGAGCTCTATCGCTACTTGCGCCACGGCCACACGCAGCGCCATGGCATCGCCGGCGGGCCGATGGCCGAGGTGGTGCGCGAGCTTGCGCAGGTGCCGGATGAAGACGTACGCGCGATGGCAACCTATCTCGGTTCGTTCAATCCAGCACCGTCCGTGCAACCGACTGTCGTGGCACAGCAAGCGGTCGATAACGCCGCACGCACGCAGGGCCAGTTGCTCGGTCCCGCGCAGCGCATGTTCGACAGCGCCTGCGCCTCCTGCCACCACGACGGCAACGGCCCCGCGCTGCTTGGCGTGAACACGCCGCTCGCGCTCAACAGCAACCTCACGAGCGCGAGGCCAGACAACCTGCTGCGCACCATCCTCGACGGCGTGCGCGAGCCCGCGAGCCGCGACATCGGTTTCATGCCCGCGTTCCGCGAAGTGCTCGACGACCGGCAGATCGCCGAGCTTGCCGGCTACATGCGCACACGCTTTGCACCGCAGGAGCCTGCGTGGGCCAACCTGCCTGCCGACGTGGCGCGCGTGCGCGCCGCGCCGGGACACTGACACCAGAAAGAGAAGAGCCGGCCGCGTCGCAATCCGCTGTGCGCCGCTACGATGCAACGTAGCGCACACATCCAAGGAGACACCACGCCATGCCGCTCGATCTTTCAATCTCTTCCAGCCTGCCCCGCGACGCCGAACGCGCCACCCTCGTCGGTCGCATCTGGCAACCCGGCGTGGGCCCCGTGCTGGTGGCCGTGCACGACGGCGACCTGTACGACCTGTCGAAGCTCGCGCCGACCATGAGCGACCTGCTCGAGGGCAAGAAAGGGCCTGCAGAAGCCGTTCGCCACGCATTGCAGGGCGCGCCGCGCATCGCCGCGCTCGACGAAGTCCTTGCCAACAGCGACGAGACCGTGCGCGACACGAGCAAGCCCTGGCTGCTCGCACCCTGCGACCTGCAGGCCATCAAGGCCAGCGGCGTCACCTTCGTCGCGAGCCTGCTCGAACGCGTGATCGAAGAGCAGGCGCGCGGCGACGCATCGAAGGCCGAGGCCACGCGCGCGGCCATCGGCGGCGTGCTCGGCGACAACCTTGCCGACATCGTGCCGGGCTCGCCCGAGGCCATGAAGGTCAAGGAAGTGCTGATCGCGCAGGGCGCGTGGTCGCAGTACCTCGAAGTCGGCATCGGCCCCGACGCCGAGATCTTCACCAAGGCCCCGGTGCTCTCCGCCGTGGGCACAGGGGCCGACGTCGGCATTCATTCGGGCTCGGTGTGGAACAACCCGGAGCCCGAGGTCGTCCTCGCCGTCAACAGCCGCGGCGAGACGCTTGGCGCCGCGCTGGGCAACGACGTCAACCTGCGCGACTTCGAAGGCCGCAGCGCGCTGCTGCTCGGCAAGGCCAAGGACAACAACGCCTCGTGCGCCATCGGCCCCTTCATCCGCCTGTTCGATGCGCACTTCGGCATTGCGGACGTGCGCCGCATCACCGTCGCGCTGGAAGTGACCGGCCCCGAGGGCTTCACGCTCGAGGGTTCGAGCTCGCTGTCGAAGATCAGCCGCGATCCGCTCGACCTCGTGGCGCAGACCGTGGGTAGGCATCACGCCTACCCTGATGGTTTCATGTTGTTTCTTGGAACGATGTTCGCGCCGACACAAGACCGTCATGGGCCTGGGCAAGGATTCACCCACGTCGTGGGCGACCGCGTGTGCATTGCCGCACCGGAACTCGGCGCCCTGGTCAATCGCGTTGTGCACGCGGACCAGGCGCCGATGTGGACTTTGGGTATCAGTGCGTTGATGCGCAATTTGAGTGAACGCGGTCTGCTGTGATTCGCATGTAGACGTTCCGTTTGAATTTCAAAAGGAGTTGTACTTCTTAGTAATTCATATGCGTCGTGTTGCAATCTGTTGCTGTTGACCGCGCCTCTTGTTCCCCTCAAGATTGCCGCTGTTACGAAACGGTTGAACAGGGAGAAGAGGTTTGTCGCCGAGCGAAATCGATCTATTGCAGTTGCCTGTGGAAGGCTCGCATCCGTGCGGTGAAGACCTGGAATACGACCCCGATTTCATGGCGTTGCACCAAGCAACAACCGGTAAGCGCGAGCAGCAATTCGGCTCGACGATCATCCCCGCCGAGCCACCCGACTGGGCCCGCGTGGAGCGCATCGCGAAGCAGCTGTGCACACGTACGCGCGACCTGCGGGTGCTGGTGCCCCTCACGCTGGCCTGGACCGAAAACCGTGGCTTGCCCGGCTATGTCGATGGGTTGCAACTCGTCGACGCCGTGCTGCAGAAATTCTGGGACGGTGTGCATCCGCGCGTTGTCGACGATGGCTTCGAAGACCCGCTGCCGCGCATGAATGCACTGGCCGCGCTGGCCGAGGCCGAGGGATTGGGGCGCAGTGTTCGCGATGCAAGGCTGCTCGAAGACGGCGGCGCATCAATGAGCCTGCGACAGGTCGAAGCCTTGCTCGATTCGAGCAAGACCGACCATCAGATCGATTACCCGGGCGGCATCGGCCGGCTGCGGGACGCGGCGCGGCGCGCGCAGGAAAAGGCGGCGCCCCCGGTGGTGGCATTGCGTGCTGCGCTCGACCTGCTGCAGCGCATACGCGAGACCTGCGAGCGCGCGCTAGGTCAGAGCTGGGCGCCTGATTTCTCGCGGCTCGAACGCTCGCTGCGCACCGTGGCCCAGCTGTTGCCCGAGCAGGCGCAGAGCGAAGGGGTCGAGGCTGGCGAAACCCACTCTGGAGCCGATCCGCAAGGGGAGGGAGTTCCCGGGCCGGCTGCGAAGGGTGCTGCTGCCGGCAGTGCAAATGGTGGTGCTGGCCTACGCACGGTGCTTGTTAAAGATATTGAAATATCGACTCGTGATGATGTGCAAGTGTTGTTGGAAAAAGCTTGCCAGTTCATGGAGCGCACGGAACCCAGTCATCCGGCGCCCATGCTGATTCGCAGAGCGCAGCGGCTGCTGGATCTCAACTTCTTCCAGATCATCGAAGAGCTCGTGCCCGAGGGATTGCAAAAGATAGAAAGCCTTGCTGGACGCCCGCTGAACAGTGGGGGCAGCACGTAATAAGAAGAAGGCGGAGGCCGTCGCGGACTCCGCTGGCCGGCAGGACTGCCGGGGTCGTACCCACACGCATTACAGATTCAAGAGGAAGCTTATGGCAGACAACCGTGTCAGAAACAGTGGTCAGAAGTTCATTGCGCGTAACCGCGCGCCGCGTGTGCAGATCGAATACGACGTCGAGATCTACGGCAGCGAACGCAAGATCCAGCTGCCCTTCGTGATGGGCGTCATCGCCGATCTCGCGGGCAAGCAGGTCGACCCGATGCCCGACCTCGGCGAGCGCGAGTTCATGGCGGTGGACATCGACAACTTCGATGAACGCATGAAGTCCATCAAGCCGCGCGTTGCCTTCCAGGTGCCCAACACGCTCACCGGCGACGGCCAGATGAACGTCGACATCACCTTCGACAGCATGGACGACTTCTCGCCCGCGCGCATCGCCCGCCAGGTCGGCGCGCTGCAGCACCTGCTCGAAGCGCGCACCGAGCTGTCGAACCTGCTGTCCTACATGGACGGCAAGAACGGCGCGGAGCAACTGATAGCGCAGGCACTGCAGAACCCGGGGCTTCTCAAGTCGCTGGCCTCTGCGCCGAACCCGGCCGTCGCCAAGGCAGTGGAAGCCGCCAACGAAAAGGCCGGTACGCCCGGCAACCCAGGGACCTCTTCCGAGTAAGCGCGAGCACGAGCAGCAAGGACCGTCATCATCATGAGCACCGCCCCCAAACAGACCGCCGCGCGCGCACCCGCCTCCGTCGAAACGCTCGAGCCGAACGAGTTCTCCGACCTGCTGCAGCGCGAGTTCAAGCCCAAGACCGACCAGGCCCGCGAGGCGGTCGAGAACGCCGTCAAGACGCTGGCCGTGCAGGCGCTGGAAAGCACCGTCACCGTCTCCAACGATGCCTACCGCACGGTGCAGGCCATCATCACCGAGATCGACCGCAAGCTCTCCGAGCAGATCAACCAGATCCTGCACCACGAGGACTTCCAGCAGCTCGAAGGCGCGTGGCGCGGCCTGCACTATCTCGTGAACAACACCGAGACCGACGAGCAGCTCAAGATCCGCGTGATGTGCGCGTCCAAGCGTGAAGTGGCGCGCTCGCTCAAGCGCCACAAGGGTATCGGCTGGGACCAGAGCCCGCTGTTCAAGAAGATCTACGAAGCCGAGTACGGCCAGTTCGGCGGCGAGCCCTTCGGCGCGCTGATCGGCGACTTCCATTTCGACCATAGCCCACCCGACGTCGAGATGCTCAGCGAAATGGCCAAGATCGCCGCGGCCGCGCACTGCCCCTTCATCGCCGGCGCATCGCCCACCGTGATGCAGATGGACTCGTGGCAGGAGCTGTCGAACCCGCGCGACCTGACCAAGATCTTCCAGAACACCGAGCACACCGCATGGCGCAGCCTGCGCGACTCGGAAGACGCGCGCTACATCGGCCTGGCCATGCCGCGCTTCCTGGCGCGCCTGCCGTACGGCGCGCGCACCAATCCGGTCGACGAATTCGAGTTCGAGGAAGAGACCGACTCGGCCGCGCACAGCCGCTACACCTGGGCCAACTCGGCCTATGCAATGGGCGTGAACATCAACCGCTCGTTCAAGCAATACGGCTGGTGCACTTCCATCCGCGGTGTGGAGTCCGGCGGTGCGGTGGAGAACCTGCCCACGCACACCTTCCCGACCGACGACGGCGGCGTGGACATGAAGTGCCCGACCGAGATCGCCATCAGCGACCGGCGCGAGGCCGAGCTCGCCAAGAACGGCTTCATGCCGCTGGTGCACCGCAAGAACTCCGACTTCGCGGCCTTCATCGGTGCGCAATCGCTGCAGCTGCCGGCTGAGTACTACGACGCCGACGCAACGGCCAACGCGAACCTCGCGGCGCGCCTGCCGTATCTGTTCGCCTGCTGCCGCTTCGCGCACTACCTGAAGTGCATCGTGCGAGACAAGATCGGTTCGTTCCGCGAGCGCGAGGACATGGAGCGTTGGCTCAACGACTGGATCATGAACTACGTCGACGGCAGCCCCGGCACCTCGTCGCAGGACACGAAGGCAATGAAGCCGCTGGCGGCGGCGGAAGTCCAGGTGGAAGCCATCGAGGACAACCCGGGCTACTACGCCGCCAAGTTTTTTCTCCGGCCGCACTATCAGCTCGAAGGGCTGACGGTGTCGTTGCGGCTGGTTTCGAAGCTGCCATCCAACAAGAAGGACAGCAGCTAATTCAACGGTGTCCCGGAATCGGGCACATATAACTTTGGGGGTTAATCATGGCAGTAGACATGTTCATGCGCGTTGAAGGCGCGAACGGCGAATCGAAGGACTCGAACCACAAGGAGTGGACGGACATCAAGTCGTTTGCGTGGGGAGCAACGCAGCCTGGAAACATGGTCAGCGGCGGTGGCGGCGGCGTGGGCAAGGCGAGCTTCAATGACCTGCAGGTGCTCGCACGCATCGACAAGGCGGCGCCGTCCGTCCTGAAGAACTGCGCCAGCGGCAAGCACCTGAGCAAGGTGGAAGTGTCGGTCTGCAAGGCCGGCGGCGCGCAGATCGAATACACGCGCGTCACACTCGAAGAAGTGCTGGTCACCTCGGTGCAGTACACGGCCGAGCAGGGTTCGGACGCCGTGTTCGTGCAGTACGCCTTCCAGGCCGCGAAGGTGAAGCAGCAGTACTGGGAACAGACCGACAAGGGCGGCAAGGGCGCCGAGACGGTGCTGGGCTGGAACATCAAGGAAAACAAGGAAGCCTGATTTCCTTTTTCCCCGATGCGCGGCCGGCCCAGCGGGCCGCCCGCGACGTTTTTCCCGACGGCCTCCACGGCCGTCCTTCGCACACAGGCCTTTCGCGCCGTGTGCCATTCAGTCAGCGAGGAAGCTTCATGGGCGATGGGTTTGCAGTGCTGGGCGAACGCTCCGTGGCCGAGCACACCGAATGGGTACAGAGGCAGATCCGCGCCAATCCCCAGAATGCAAGCTTGCGTCTTGCCCTGTGTCACTTCCTCGCGCTGCGCGGCGAATGGCAGCGGGCTGAAGATCAGCTCAAGCTCGCCACCAAGCTCGACCCCACTTTCACTCCCGCCAGCGTCACCTGTTCGATGGCGCTTTCGGGCGAACGGCATCGCAGCGACTTCTGGTCCGGCGGACGCGCTCCGGCCATCATCTGCGGCAACGCGGAATGGGTCGAACAGCTGATCGCTGCCGCGGCCCTGCCGGCCGACCGTGCCGAGGAAGCCGCCGCCCTGCGCGAGACCGCGCGGCAGGCCGCGCCCGCCTTGCATGGCGCGCTCACCAGCGTCGACCGCTCCGATTCGCGCGCCGTGCAGGCGCTCGACGGCGAACCGGTGGAGCGCAGCATTTTCGCGTGGCTGTGCGACGGCGACGTGCGCATCGGCGCGGTGCTTGAGCTGCTCACGCCCTCGGGCTATGCATGGCTGCCCCTGCCCGAAGTGCGCCGCATCAAGTTCTCGCGGCCGCAACACCTGGTCGACCTGCTGTGGGCGCCTGCCGAATTCGAGCTGCATGACGGCCGCGCGCTCAACGGCCTGGTGCCGGTGCGCTATCCGGGCTCGCTCGAAGGCCTCGACGACGAGACCACGCTGGGCCGCCGCACCGACTGGCTGCCGCTGGCCGGCGAAGATCAATACGCGGGCCTCGGCCAGCGCACGCTGATCAGCGAGGCTGGTGACCATTCGCTGCTCGACCTGCGGCTCATCGAGTTCTCGCGCGAGGACGCGACCTGATGAGCAGCATCATGGACACCGACGGCGACCAGCAGGAAAGCGTCGCGCGCGACCGCCTGCAGCCGGTGCTGCTCGACCGCCTCACCGACAAGACGCCGCAGACCCGCCAGGAGCGCGCGGGCGCCTTCCTCATGAGCGGCAGGCTGTTGCGCGACTCGGTGCTGCGCGATCTGCAGTGGCTGCTCAACACCACCAACTTCGGTGCGGACCACAACATCAACACCATGCCGCGCGCGCGCCGCTCGGTGTTGAACTTCGGCGTGCGCGGCTGGGCCGGCGGCCGCATGTCGGAGGTCGACTTTGCGGACGTCGAAGCGGCCATCCGCTCGGCCATCATCGACTTCGAGCCGCGCATCATGAAAGACAGCATCGACGTGCGCTGCGTGACCGACGCCACCGATCTCGAACACCACAACCTGCTCGCGCTGGAGATCCGCGGCACGCTGTGGTCGGTGCCGTACCCGATCGAATTCATCCTGCGCTCGGAGCTCGACCTCGAAAGCGGGCACATGGTGCTGCGGCCCACCGGAGGCCTCTGAATGGATGCCAGGCTGCTCGACTACTACAACCGCGAGCTCACCTACATGCACGAGCTCGGGGCCGAGTTCGCGCAGCGCTACCCGAAGATCGCGGGTCGCCTCGGCATGCGCGGCATCGAGGTCAGCGACCCGTACGTGGAGCGCCTGCTCGAAGGCTTCAGCTTTCTCACCGCGCGCATCCAGCTCAAGATGGACGCGGAGTTTCCGCGCTTCTCGCAGCGGCTGCTCGAAGTGGTGTACCCCAACTTCCTCGCGCCGCTGCCCGCCATGGCCGTGGTGCAGATCGACGGCAACCTCAACGAAGGCTCGCTGAAAGCCGGCTACGAGCTGCCGCGCCACACCATCCTGCGCGGGCGAATGATCAAGGGCGAGCAGACGGCCTGCGAGTTCCGCACCGGCCATGCCGTCACGCTGTGGCCCATTCGCATCGCCGACGCCGGCATCGGCCCGGTGCCCGCGGAAATCGCGCATGCGATGCCCATGGCTGCGCGGCAGGCGAAGAGCGCCATCACCATCAAGCTCGAAGCGGTGGGCGGTGCGCGCTTTGCCGACATGCCGCTCGACCGGCTCGAGTTCTTTCTTTCGGGTGCGGAGCTGCATGCGCTGCGCGTGCTCGAACTCGCGGCGCACCACAGCATCGGCGTCGTGTGCCGCAGCGGACCGGGCAGCACGGCGCGCATCGTGCCGCTGGGCGACGAGGCCATCAGGCACGAGGGCTTCGACCCCGACCAGGCGCTGCTGCCCTACGACGCGCGCTCCTTCCAGGGCTACCGCCTGCTGCACGAGTATTTCGCGTTTCCCGACCGCTATCTGTTCTTCAGCGTGAACAAGCTGCGCGCGGCGGTGCAGGCCATGGGCGGCACCACGATGGAGATCGTGATCCTGCTCGACCGCGCCGACGGCGACCTCGAACGGCTGGTAGACGCCAAGCATTTCTCGCTGTTCTGCACGCCCATCATCAACCTCGTGCCGCGCCGCAGCGACCGCATTCCGGTTGGGCCGGGCCAGCACGAGCACCATGCGGTGATCGATCGCACGCGCCCGCGCGACTTTGAGATCTTCACCGTCGAGCGCGTCACCGGCCACATGGCCAATGGCTCGGAAGAGCGCGAGTTCCGGCCCTTCCTCGGTTCGTTCGCGGCGGACGACGGTGACTTCGGCGCGTACTTCTCGCTGCGCCGCGAGCCGCGCCTGGTGTCGGACCGCGCACGCGCCCAGGGTACGCGCACCAGCTACACCGGCAGTGAGGTCTATGTGTCGCTGGTCGACCAGCACGACGCGCCGTTTCCGCACAGCCTGCGGCACATCACGCTCGACGCGCTGTGCACCAACCGCGACCTGCCGCTGCTGCTGCCGACCGGGCTCGAGTCGGATTTCACGCTGCGCGTGTCGGCACCCGTGCGATCGATCCGCATCCTGCGCGGGCCTTCGCGGCCGTACCCCGCACTGGCCGAAGGCGCGCTTACGTGGCGTCTCATCAGCCACCTCGGCCTCAACTACCTGAGTCTTACCGACGTCGATGCGACGCAGGGCGCGGCCGCGCTGCGCGAGATGCTCGACCTGTACGGCAACCTCGCCGACCCTTCGGTGCGCCGCCAGATCCAGGGCGTGCGCTCGATGGCGCTGGCGCCGGTATTCCGTCGCCTGCCGGAGCCGGGCCCCATCGTGTTCGGGCGCGGCGTGGAGATTGCGCTGAAGATCGACGAGGTCGCGTTCTCGGGCGCGAGCCCGTATCTTTTCGGCGCCGTGCTGGAGCAGTTCTTCAGCCGGCATGTGTCGCTCAATGCGTTCACCGAGTTCGCGCTGTCCAGCCTGCAGCGTGGCGAGATCGCGCGGTGGACTCCGCGCGTGGGACGCCGCCCCGCCGTATGAGCGAAACCGGCTTCACCGACGGGATGCAACAGGCCGCAGCGCCGACTGAGGAGGCCCAGGAGGTGCTGGATGCGGCCGAGGCTCGCCACGACATCGCGCAGCCTGTGCAACCTGCGTACGGTGCCGCGGCGCGGCGCGGCGTACCGCAGGCCGATCCAGTGCTCTGGGCCAAGCTGGTCGAGCAGCCCTTCGAGCACGACCTGTTCATGCTGCTGCGCCGGCTCGACGCGCAGGGCGATCATCCGCTGCTGGGCCGCGCGCCGCGCCCGCTCGACGAACCGCTGCGCCTCGGGCAAGAGCCCTCGATGGCCTTCGCGCCCTCGAATGTGTCGGGCGTCGATGTCGACAGCGACGGCCCGCCGCGTATCTCGATCTACGGCTTCGGCCTGTTCGGCCCCAACGGTCCGCTGCCGCTGCACCTGACGGAGTACGCGCGCGAACGCAAGCGGCATCACGCCGACAACACCATCAGCGCGTTCGCCGACCTGTTCCATCACCGGCTGATCCTGCTGTTCTACCGGGCCTGGGCCGATGCGCAGTCAGTCAACAGCCTCGACCGCCCCGACGGCCATCGCTTCGTCGACTACGTGGCCAGCCTCATGAACATGGGGCAGCCCGGCCTCAAGGAGCGCGACCGCATCGCCGACCATGCGCGCACCTTCATGGCGGGTCATCTCGTGCGCCAGACGCGCAACCCCGAGGGCCTGATCCAGATCCTCAAGCTCTACTTCAACGTGCCCGTGCGCGTCGATGAGTTCGTGAGCGACTGGGTGATGATCGACGAGCGTCAGGTCAGCCGCATCGGCATCACCGGCCGCAACCACCGGCTCGGCGGCGGCGCCACCATCGGCCTTGCGGTGCGCGATGCGCAGAGCAAGTTCCGCCTCGAACTCGGGCCGCTCTCGCAGGAAGAGTTCCGCGAGTTCCTGCCGGGCAGCAAGCGACTGCAGCAAGTGGTCGACTGGGTGCGCCAGTACGTCGGCATCGAGTTCGCGTGGGACCTGCGGCTCGTGCTCAAGAAGCAGGACGCGCACGGCATGCGGCTCAACAGCAACCAGCGCCTCGGCTGGGGCAGCTGGCTCGGCACGCGCCTGTCGGACACCGACGCCGGCGACATGGTGTTCCAGCCCGAAGCATTGTTTTCCCGTTCCGCATCGGCGGCACCCGTTGCCGCGCCCGCATCTTCCTCCATGGCTCTATGACCGACATCCGCCGCGTCTCTCTCTTTTCGAAACTCAATCCGATGCTCTACAAGGCATTGGAGACCGCCACCGCCTTCGCCAAGCTGCGCGGCAATGCCTACGTCGAGCTGGTGCACTGGCTGCACCAGATCCTGCAGCTGCAGGACAGCGACATGCTGCGCATCATCAAGCGCGCGGGGCTCAACCTCGACGCGGTCGAGCAAGACCTCGTGCGCGCGCTCGACCGGCTGCCGCACGGCGCCACGTCGATCAGCGACATCTCCGAGCACGTCGACAACGCCGTCGAGCGCGCGTGGGTCTATGCGAGCCTGCGCTTCGAGGCTACCTCGATCCGCGGTGCGTATTTGCTCGCGGGCATCATCAAGACGCCGGGGCTGCGCCAGGTGCTCTCGGGCATCTCGCGCGAGTTCGACAAGATCGTGCCCGACGTGCTGGTGGCGCAGCTCGCTGCATGGACCGAAGGCTCGCCTGAAGACGACTTCGATGCCGCACCAAGCGGCGTCGCGGCCGGCGGCGCAGCCGCTGCCGCGCACCACCAAGGCGATAGCCCCGCGGCAGGTGGTTCGGCGCTCGCCAAGTATGCGAGCGACCTCACCGCCAAGGCACGCGCAGGCGAGCTCGATCCGGTCTACGGCCGCGACGACGAGATCCGACAGATCATCGACATCCTCATGCGCCGCCGCCAGAACAACCCGCTGCTCACCGGTGAGGCCGGCGTCGGCAAGACGGCAGTGGTCGAGGGGCTTGCCTCGCGCCTCGCCGCGGGCGACGTGCCGCCTTCACTGAAAGACGTGTCGCTGTGGGTGCTCGACCCCACGCTGCTGCAGGCTGGTGCGGGCGTAAAGGGCGAATTCGAACAGCGCCTGCGCCAGGTGATCGACGAGGTCGAGAAGAGTCCCAAGCCCATCGTGCTTTTCGTCGACGAGGTGCACACGCTGGTGGGCGCAGGCGGCACGGCCGGCACCGGCGACGCGGCCAACCTGCTCAAGCCGGCGCTGGCGCGTGGGCGGCTGCGGACCATCGGCGCGACCACCTGGTCGGAGTACAAGAAGTACATCGAGAAAGACCCGGCGCTCACGCGGCGCTTCCAGACCATCCAGGTGCACGAGCCCACCGAGCCCAAGGCGGTGATCATGCTGCGCGGCATCTCGGCCGAGCTGGAGAAGCACCACGGCGTGCTCATTCTCGATGCCGCACTCGAAGCGGCCGTGAGCCTTTCGCACCGCTACATTCCCGCGCGGCAATTGCCCGACAAGGCCGTGAGCCTGCTCGACACAGCGTGCGCGCGCGTGGCGCTGAGCCAGCACGCACTGCCCGCCGCCATCGAAGACCTGCAGCGCCGCATCGAGGTGCTGGGCATCGAGTCGGGCATCGCGGGGCGCGAGGCAGCCATTGGCGTGGGCGAGCATCAGCGCGTGGAAGACATCGCGGTCCAGGTGGCTGCGGCGCAGGCCGAGCTCGATCTGCTGGAGACGCGGCGCGTGGAAGAAAGCGCGCTGGTCGAACGCATCGTGGCGCTGCGCAAGCAGCTGTCGCCGGCGGCGGTTCCGGTGCAGACGGAGACGGAGACGGCTGAAGCCAGCGAGGCGAATGTCGATGCGGATGTCGACACACCGCCCGCTGAACCCCAGCGCACGCCCGAGGAGATCCGCGCCGAACTCAACGAAGCACAAGACAAGCTCGTGCAACTGCAGGGCGAATCGCCACTCATCCTCGCGGCCGTCGATGCGCAAGCCATCGCCACCGTGGTGGCCGACTGGACCGGCATTCCTATCGGCCGCATGGTGCGCGACGACGCGCAGTCGGTGTTGAAGCTCGGCGAAATTCTCTCGGCCCGCGTGGTCGCGCAGCCCGATGCGCTGGAGACCATTTCGCGCCGCATACGCACCGCGCGCGCACGTCTCGACAACCCCAACAAGCCCGTCGGCGTGTTCCTGCTGTGCGGCCCCTCGGGCGTGGGCAAGACCGAGACAGCGCTGGCTTTGTCCGAAGCGCTGTACGGCGGCGAACAGAACCTCGTCACCATCAACATGAGCGAGTTCCAGGAGTCGCACACCGTCTCCACGCTCAAGGGCGCACCGCCCGGTTACGTGGGTTACGGCGAAGGCGGCGTACTCACCGAGGCCGTGCGCCGCAGGCCTTACAGCGTGGTGCTGCTCGACGAGATCGAGAAGGCGCACACCGACGTGCACGAGATCTTCTTCCAGGTCTTCGACAAGGGCTGGATGGAAGACGGCGAGGGCCGCCACATCGACTTCCGCAACACCGTGATCATCATGACCTCCAATGTCGGCACCGACCTGGTCATGCAGCTGTGCGAAGACCCGACCCTGCGCCCCGACCCCGAGCCGCTGGCTGCCGCACTGCGCGAGCCGCTGCTCAAGGTGTTCGCGCCCGCGCTGCTCGGCCGCCTCGTTGTAGTGCCTTATTACCCGTTGCACGCAGAGGCGTTGCATCGCATCATCCGTCTGCAGCTCGATCGCATCGCGACGCGCCTGCAGGCGAACCACGGCATCGCACTGGCCTACGACGACAGCGCCGTCGAACTCGTCGCGCGCCGTTGCACCGCCATCGAATCGGGCGGCCGGATGATCGACGCGATCCTCACGCACACGATCCTTCCAAGGCTGAGCGAGGAAGTCATCGGGGCCACGGTCAGTGCGCGCAAGCTCGCGAGTGTGCAACTGAGTGCGGCGGATGACGACTTCCGCTACGAATTCTTCGAACATTGAGCGCAGAAAGGGAGCACCACATGGCCAGAGTCGTCACTGCACACACGCCGCTTGCACCGGACCAGTTGCTGTTCCGTTCGATGCACGGCAAGGAAGGGCTGTCGGAGCTCTTCGAGTTCGAAGTGGACCTGCTGAGCCCCAACACTTCCGTCGACATGAAGGCGGTGCTCGGCAAGCCGCTCACTCTCGAGATCGTGACGATCGACGGGACGCCGCGCTACCTCAACGGGCAGATCACGCGTTTCACGATGATCGGCCGCGAAGAGAGCTCGTCGCGCTATGTGGTGTATCGGGCTCTGGTGCGGCCCTGGCTCTGGTATCTCACGCGCACCAGCGATTGCAAGATCTTCCAGAACAAGTCGGTGGTCGACATCCTGGACGAAGTGCTCGGCGAGTACGGGTTCGCGTTCGAGAAGAAGCTCAGCGCCACCTACCGCCAGCGCGACTATTCGGTGCAGTACCAGGAGACCGACTTCGCATTCGTGAGCCGCCTGATGGAGCACGAGGGCATCTACTACTACTTCAAGCACGAGAAGAACCAGCACACGCTGGTGCTGGCCGACGACATGGGTGCGCACGACACGCTGCCGGGCTACCCGCGCATCGGCTATCTCGCCACCGATCGCGCGGGCGAGACGGGCCGCGAAGTGATCGACCAGTGGGAGGTGACCGAGGAGATTCGCCCCGGCACCTTCGTGGTCGACGACTTCGACTTCAAGAAGCCCAAGGCCGACCTGCTCAACACGCGCAGCCAGCCGCGGGAGAACGATCACGGCCGCTACGAGATGTACGAGTGGCTCGGCGGCTACAGCGACGCCGGGGATGGCGAGCACTACGCGCGCATACGGCTCGAGGAAGCGCAGGCGCAGGCCGAGGTCGACACCGGTCACTCCAACGTGCGCGGCATGGCGCCCGGCTACCGTTTCAGCATGCAGAACGCGCCGCGCGACGAGGACAACAAGGAATACCTGATCGTCTCGGTGACGTACAACCTGCGCGAGGGCGGCTATGCCACCGGCAGCCCCGACGGTCTCTACAGCTTCGACTTCGACGTGCAGCCCACGTCGTTTCCGTTCCGCGCGCCGCGCGTCACGCGGATGCCGACCACGCACGGCCCGCAGACCGCCACGGTCGTGGGCCCGCCCGGGGAAGACATCTGGATCGACAAGTACGGCCGCGTGAAGGTGCAGTTCCGCTGGGACCGCTACGGCCAGCGGAACGAGGACAGCTCCTGCTGGGTGCGTGTGTCCAGCGCATGGGCAGGTTCGAACTTCGGAGCGGTGAATCACCCGCGCGTGGGGCAGGAAGTGATCGTCGATTTCATCGCCGGTTGCCCCGACCGGCCGATCATCATCGGCCGTGTCTACAACGCCGACCAGATGCCGCCGCTCGAACTGCCGGCCAAGGCGACGGTCAGCGGCTTCATCAGCCGCACCATCAAGGGCGACGGCGAACTGGCCAACCACTTCGTGATCGACGACGACCCCGGCAGCGAGTCGATCAAGATGCACGCTCAGAAGGACTTCAGCCTCAGCGTAGAGAACAATGAAACGCACACCGTGGACGGCACGCGCGACACGTTGATCGAGGGCGCGGACACCTACACGACCAACACCTCGCTCAACGAGACGGTCAACGGGCCGCACACGCTGACGGTGAACAAGGGCGGGCCGCAGACGATCACCGTCAACGGCGGCAACCAGTTCATCAAGGTGGATGGCGGCGACCAGCAGGTCGACGTCATCGGCAACCAGACCATCCATGTCACCGGCAAGCGCACGGACACGGTAGACAGCGGTGAAGAGCGAATCATCGGCAAGTCGCTCAAGGAGGACATCGCGGGTCCGCAGACCACCAAGGTGGTCGGCCTGTACACCGAGGAAACCAAGGGGAAGAAGGTGACGGTCCACGGCGACGAGGACTATCTCGTCGAGGGGGCACAAAAGGTGCACGCGAACACGTCGTTGAGTGCGACGACGGATGGCCCCATGAACCTGGAAAGCACCGCGGCGGACATCTCGGTCAAGTCGCCGACCAAGATCATCCTGGATGCCCCTCACGTGGAGGACAAGTCGGCCAAGAAGGTGACCTTCACGGACTGGGGCATTGCCTTCAAGGGCTTCAACATGGGGATCAACGGGATCAACGTGAGCATCAACGGGCTCGCCGTCTTCGCCAACGGAAGGGTGGTCAGCGTTGCCGCGCAGAACCTGGGCTTCAACGCCTACTCGCTCACGGGCGCCATCAACAAGTTCGACATGTATTCCGCCAGCGGTGCGATCGGCCTCTATACCGCCACCCGGACGCTTTTCACGACGGACAACCCGGCGACAAAAATCGACTACTCCCAAATCAGGGTGAACCCCAGGGGCATCACCGTCTATCTCTGAGCCTGGAGCGCGTGTTGGATCTTTTCGTCGTGTGGTTCACCAAGTATTGGTATCTGATCGTCATCATCGCTGTCGTCGTGCTGCTGCCGTCCGTGCTGACTACGCTGGCCAAGCGCTATGTATTCCGCGTGATAGATCAGCAGAGTGTGGTCAACCGCCAGGTGATGGGGACGGATCGCGCCGAAAGAGTGCTTCGCACGGGCCAGCCGGCCGTAGGGGTGGTGCTCGAGAGCTATGACACGGCCATGCGGGTCGAGCGCATCTATATCCTCGTGCGGCTCAAGTTCCAGGTACGGCCTGAGGGTGGACTGCCCGCCTACGAGACCGAACTGGTCGCCCCGATCAGCCCGGTGAAGCTCGCCGACTTTGCACCAGGGCGCTCCGTGAAGCTGCGCTTCGACCCGGTCTCGCGCGAGATCGCCATCGATCAGCCGGTGCGCTGAAGCAGGTGCGCTGCCCCCGATGAAGACCATCAAGCCCTTTCGCCTGAGCATCATCACCCGGCCCTTCCGACGGCAGCGGCGAGACTTCCTGGGCGTCTCGGTCTTCGCGATGGCCAGCCTGGCGCCCGAGCCCCTGCTGATGCCCGACCAGGATCTCTGGAAGCTGGCGGCCGACGAGATAGGGCCCGGCAACGTGCTGGACATGGGCGTGCCCAAGATCGAGCCGGAGTGGCTGGTCAGCGGCTATGCGTACACCGCGCATCAGGAGGACAAGACACTGTGCGCGACCCAGGCCGTCTTCCATGGCCAGGCCAAGTCGTTGCTGGTGAGCGGTGATCGCTACTGGCTCGACGGCCGCGCCACGCCCGCGCAGCCTTTCGAGCGCCTGAGGCTGGATTGGGCGCATGCCTATGGCGGCCCGGGCGAGCCTGAAAACCCGGAAGGCATCGGCAGCTTCGATGAAACGATCAACGGCGTACAGGCGCGCCGGCTTCCCAATGTCGAGTTGCCCGGCGCGCGTCAGGACGCACCCGGGCGGCGCATCGTGCCTGCGGGTTTCGGCGCCGTGCCTCCCGATCGGCCGCAGCGGCTCGCGCTGATGGGGCGCGCCTACGACCAGCAGTGGCTGCAGCACGAGTACCCGGGTTTCGCCGAGGACATGGACTGGCGCTACTTCAATGCCGCACCTGCCGACCAGCGCCTACCTGGCCAGAGCGAATTGCCTCCGGGCGCCGCCTACGAACTGTGGAACATGCACCCCCGGCAGCCGGTGATGCGCGGCCAGCTGCCCGATTGGCAGGCGCGCTGCTTCGCTAGCTTCCAGAAAGACGGTGGCGCGCTGTCGGAAATTTCGCTGCGCATGAGCACGGCCTGGTTCTTTCCGCACGCCGAGCGCGTCATCCTGGTCTGGCACGGTGTATCGCCCATCGCAGAGGATGACGCGGCCGACGTCAAGCACGTCATGCCCGCGCTCGAGTTGCGCGGGCAGCCGCGGCCGCTCGCCCACTACCAACAGGTGCTGCAGCAGCGCATCGATCCAGCCAAGGCGGTGCTGGTCCTGCGCGACAGCGACCTGGTCCCCAAGGCGATCATGGGGCCATGGGCAGGCGACCAGATGCCCGATATCGCTTCGCTTCCGCTGGCGCGCAATCTGCACGCAGGCCGGCAGCGCGAGCGCGAACGCATGCGTGCCCGTCTGCTGGAGCAGGGCCTGGATCCCGAGCAGTATCTGCCGCCCGTGTCCGAACCGGATCTGCGGCCGCCTGCCTCCATGGACGATCTGCCAGACTTCGCCGAGAAGGCCGATCGAGCCCTCGAGCAGATGCGCGAGTCGGCCCTTGCCCGCGGCGCCGAGGGGCGCGCTCAGGCCGTCGCGCGCGGGATGCCCGCTGCCGTTCAACCCGACGTCGATATCCCACCGCTGTCGCAGATGGAACCGCGCCAGCTGTCCGACGAGATCAAGGCGAGCATCGACAAGGCCATGACCGAGGTGGAGGCGCGGACCGGCAAGCCTGTGCAGCGCCGATTCGACCCGGACCGCCTGCTGCGTGACCTCGCGCGCCTCGAGGAAGAAGCGGCGCGAGAGCGCCGGACCCCCCTCACATCCGACGAGGCCGCCGAAAACGCGCGGCTGCGCGAGCAGGCCGGGCGCAGCGCGCGCATGGGGCACCTCTACGGCGCACACCTGCTCGAGCCGGCGCCGCCGGCCAGCAGCCTGCGCTCCAGGCGGCTGCGCCGGCGCCTCGAGGCCGCAGCCAGCGGCGAGCGTCGTTTCGCAGGCATGAACTTCGTCGGCGCCGACCTCTCGGGCCTGGATCTGCGCGGTGCCGACTTCACGGAAGCGAACCTCGAAGACGTCGACTTCAGCGACGCGCGGCTCGATGGCTGCAACTTCACACGTGCCGTGCTTGCGCGGGCGCGGCTGGTCCGGGCTTCGCTCACCGATGCGCGGCTGGACGAGGCCAATCTGGGCGGCGCGCAATGCGACGGGGCGAACTTCACGGCGGCCAGCTTCGTGCAGACGCGTTGCAGCAAGACCATTTTTCGTTCCTGCGTGCTGGCGAAGGCCGCGTTCAATCAAGCCGATCTATTCGAAAGCGAATGGGCGCGCTGCGACGCGCGCGGCTCGCACTGGGAGCAGATGGCGATGGTGAAGCTGGCACTGGAAGACATCGCTTTCGACGACGCCGCGTTCAAGCAGGTGAGCTGGGTCGAGTGCAGCTTCAAGGAAACATCCTTCGTACGCGCCTCGCTGAACGCCTGTGCTTTCGTCGCCGTCGATGCGCGGGAGGGGGTCGACTTCACCGAGGCCAGCCTCGTCACCTGTTCCTTCGTCCATGGCTGCAGCCTGGTGCAGGCAGTGTTCTGCGCCGCTTCGCTCAGGCAGTGCGGCCTGCGCGGAGCCATATTGGTCGGCGCCGATCTCGCGAGGGCGCGCCTCGAAGGCTGTGATTTCTCCGAGTGCGACCTGCGGCGCGCGCGGCTCGAGGGACTGCATGCCGGCGAGAGCCTGTTCATTCGCGCGGACTTTCGCGAAGCCTCGTTGCGCGGTGCCAACCTCATCGACGCCAATCTTTCCAAGGCCGACCTGCGCTTTGCCAGCCTGCAGGATGCCAATCTGTTTCGCGCCGACGTGTCGCAGGCCGCCATCGACGGCTCGACCACTTTCATCGGCGCCTACACCCAAGGAGCCAAGACCTTGCCCGCACGAAGGACTGAGCCGGTTCGATGACAGTCGAAGAACTTCTGGACAAGATTCGGCATGGCGAACCGGTGGTCAAAGCGAGTCTCGCGGGTCAGGACCTCAGCGGCGTCGACTTGTCGGGGGCGCAGATGGAGCACGTCGACCTGAGCCTGACGAATCTGCGTGGCGCCAGCCTCGACGACAGTTCGCTGACGCAATGCAACTTCGACCGGGCAGACCTGTCGGCGGCCAGCTTGAGAGGCGTGCGCGTGTTTCGGTGTCGGTTGGAGGCTGCGCAACTCGGCCGCGCGTTCATGCAGGACACCAACTTCTTCGAATCTTCGCTGGCTCATGCGGATTTCGGGAAAGCCCAAATGGAACGCGTGGCCTTTGCCAGATGCGAACTCGGGAATGCCGTGCTGAAGCCGAGCATTTGCGATCAGATCGTCGTCACCGAATCAAGGGTCGATCAGCTCGATTGCCGCGGGGCACAGCTGTTGCACCTGATGTTGTTTCGCATGGATCTGCGCACGGTGGAGTTCGCTCAGGCCCGATGCGATGGTTCGATCTTGATGGAGTGCAATCTCGAAGGTCAGCGCCTGCCGCACACCGCCTTCCTGCGCTGCCAGTTCACCGACAGCGCGATGGCAGGCGTCGATTTCAGCGGCGCCGTGCTGACCCAGAGCAATTTCAAGGGCGCCACGCTGACCCATGCGAACTTCAGTGGAGCGGATGCCGCCCAAGCCATGTTCCCGCAGGCCGATCTGCGTGGAGCGAATTGCAGCGATGCCGTCTTCGATCAGTCGATCTGGTCCGACGCCAAACTCGAAGGTACCGATTTCAGCCGCTCGCGCCTGCCGCTGAGCGTGTTCCATCGCGCGCGGGCGAGGGGTGCCAGCTTTCGCGACGCGGATCTGCACGATGCCGATCTCTCCTATGCCGATCTTCATGGCGCCGATTTGCGCAATGCACGCTTTTTGCGTACTCGCTTTCATCGGGCCGCGCGCGAAGGTGCGCGTTTCTCGGGAAGCGGTGGCATCATCGAAAACGATTCGGAGCTGTTCAAGGCCCAAGAGATCCGTCCGCCGAGCTGATGCCGCCAGGCCTGCCCGTTCCACTGTTTACCCATCGAAACAAGGAGATCTCCATGTCAGTCGTTTCACTGCGCAAAGCCTCGTTGCTGACGGCTCCGGTTCACTTCCAAGGGGTGGTCGCCGCATTGCTGCCGGATGGACGTATCAGCGTCGATGACGAGCAGGGTGCTGTCTGGGTTTGCCGGCGCGCGGCTAGCTGCCTGCTCAAACCGGCCAGCGGCGATACCGTGCTGGTGTCCGGTCCCGACAGCGCGCGAGCCTACCTGATCGCCGTGATCGAGCAGGCCGATGCGTCGTCAAGCTGCATCGAGGCGGCGGGCGACATCACCTTCGCGTCTACCAGCAACGGCCGGGTGACCATCGCGAGTACTTCGGAGCTCAGGCTTCGCGCGGACAAGCGCTTCGTACTCAAGGCAGAAGAGGGCGAGTGTGACATTGGTGAACTGCGGCTGGTGACGCGCTCCGTGCAGGCCGCGGCAGGAAGCGTCCGGCTGGTCGGCAAGGTATTCGAGACCGTGGCCGATCGCATCGTGCAGATGGCGCGTCAGACGCTACGCCTGACGGATGAAGTCGACCAGGTGCGTGCGGGCCACGTGGACTACAAGGCCAGCGAGACGGTGCGCATTCATGGCCACCACACGATGGTCACCGGCCAGGAGCTGGTGAAGGTGGACGCGGCTCAGATCCACATGGGCTAAGCGAGGAGGTACCAGATGTTTGCCAATTGTCAGCTCATGGGAATGGACATGGCATTCCCCGACGTCTGCAAGACGCCGGTGCCCATTCCATACCCGAACATGGCTATGGGGCCGATGGCTGTTCCGAATGCTTGGAACATCCTTTTCATGGCGATGCCGGCACACAACATGGCTACGACCACGCCAATCACCCTGGGGGATCAGCCCGGGGCGCTGGGCGGCGTTGTGTCGCAGACGTTCATGCAGCAATCGCGTCATGTGACAGGCGCGTTCACCGTGCTTCTCAAGGGTACGCCGGCCACGCGGGTCACCAGCATCACGACGCAGAACCGTTGCAACATCGTCGGCATGCGCATCGTGCCGAGCCAGTTCAAGGTGCTGATGCTGGCGCCCTGAGGGCGCGTCGATTCAGACCGGCCCTGCCAGCGTCACCTGCTGCGGAAAGCCCACCCACACGGCCAGCGCCGAGTAGTTGTCGCGCGATTCATCAGCCTTGGATTCGGCCGCGCGGCGAATCAGCGCGAGCCATTCTTCCGCGCTGTCGGCCAGCTGCAATGAGCGTTCCATCACCTGCTGCGAGATCAGCTGCCAGAGCCCGTCGGTGCACAGCAGGAAAGCATCGCCATCGGCCAGGCGTTGCGGCGCCGTGATGGTGGCTTCGGCCGTGGCGCGTGCACCCAGCGCGCGGTAGAGCAGGTTGGTCTTCACAAGGCGCTCACCGCCGTTCTGGTGGCTCGCGGCCGCATCACCCGAGCGCTCCGACAGGCTGTGGTCTTCTGTGCGCTGCATCAGCGCGCCGCGGCGGAACCAGTAGAGGCGGCTGTCGCCCACGTGGGCCCAGCAGGCCTGGTTGGTGATGCGGTCGATGAACAGCGACACGAAGGTCGCGCTCATGCGGCTCTGCTCGGTCAGTTCGCGCTGCTTCGCGAGGATGGCGTCGTTGGCCGCCTTCACGCAGCGCTGGATGTTGTCGGCGGCCAGCGAAGGGGCGTCGACAAAGGTGTTGAGGGCGGTGTCGACCGCGATGCGCGAGGCCAGTTCGCCGCCTGCGTTGCCGCCGACGCCGTCGCTCACTACGAAGCAGCCGTTGCGCTCGTCGAGGTGGTAGCCGATGGCGTCCTGGTTGCCGCTGCGTTCGCCCACGCAGGAGAACTGCGAGGTCGAGATGGGTACGGCGAAAGAGCGGGTGGCTTCAAGCACGGCGCGCCTCCTTCAGCCGTTCCATTTCCTTGTCGTAGGCCTGCTGGAAGGCACGGCCGAAGACGGCCTGGAAGTCGTCCTCGACGGCCGCTGTCGTTTCGGTGTGCAGCTGCTGGAGCTCTCGCCACAGGCGCGCCTCGCGGCCGCCGGGCAGCAGCTTCTCGCCCAGGCTGCCGTCGTGCGGGGTTTCGCGGCTCAGCGCGGCGGGGTCGAAGCGCTTGAGCAGCGTGAGCAGTGCGGCGCGCATGCCGGCGACCATGCCGAGCTGGTGCGACTGCAGGTCGCCGAGCGCGTCGTGCACGGCGGCCTCGGGCGGCAAAAAGCCGGGCATGCGCGCGCCGAACATCTGCATCAGCACGGCGCGGCCGTTGGGCAGGATCTTGAACGGGTTGTTTTCCTCGTCCACGATCATCGTGATTTCGGCGCGCACCTCGCGCTTGAGCATGGCGCGCGAGGACAGCAGCTCGATGGTGCCGTCTGTGAAGGCCCGCATGATGCGGCCCAGGCGCTGCATGGCTTCGATGTCGAGCGGTTGCTGGCCAGCGACTTCGGGCACGCCCGCGCCTTCGAGGAAGGCCTTGAAGAGGGCTTCCGACGAGGACGATGGGGCTGCGGCGGGTTGTGTTGCTGCTGCGACGGGTGCAGCCGCAGGTTCAGCAACTACGGGCGGCACTGCGACAGGTGGCGGCTCGGGCGGGCTCTCTTGCACCACGGGCGGTGGTGCAGGAGGCGGCGGCGGAGCGGGCGCAGGCGGCGGCGGTGGCGGTGGCGCCTCCACCTTCACAGGTTCGACGGCGGGCACGGGTGCCGGCGCAGGTGCTGGCACCGGCATCGCCACCGGAGTCGGCGGACGGAACTGAGCCGCCACTTCCCGCGTATGGTTCGAATGGCTGTACCCCTGCACGGCTGGTCTGTTGTTCTGCAACAGGTCGAGCGCGGGGTGCGTGTCGCCCGGCAGCATCGGGTCGGTATGCGTCAGCGCGGTGGGGCGCGGATCGGTCAGCGGCGAGTGCGCGCTCTCGTCGGCTGCGAAGAAAGAAAGCGGATCGACACCGCGCTTGAGCGCCATGTCCGACATGTCGTTGGCCGCGTCGGGGTTCAGCTCCGCGAGCGGATCGACCGGGTTGCGGCGCGCCTGCGACGGCAACTCGAAGGGCTCGTGCGCCATCGGGTCGGGCATCGGCGCGGGCGTGCTGTCGACGCGGCGCGGTGCGTTGGCGAGGATGGCGTCCCAGTCAGCCGCAGAAGGGATCTGTGACGAGGCGAGGGTCGGGCTCACCTTGGGTTGCGGCGCCGGCGGTGGCGCGGACGGCTGCAAAGGGGCAGCGAAGGACTCGCGCGGCGCCGGAGCGAATGCGGGCGGCTGCATCGGTGGCGGCACGGGCGTTGCCTGCCGCGGCGGTGGCATCGCCACCGTGGGTTGCGTGTCGCCGATGGGCAATGCGCCTTCGCCGAACAGATCGGAGAACACGTCGGATGCGCCGGAGGACGGCAGCAGTGCGTCGATGGGGCTCGCCGACATCGGCGCGGCCATCGGCGGCTGCGTCGATGGCAGCGGCGGCGGGGGAGGAGGTGGTGGTGGCTGAACCGCAGCCGCTACGGGCGCCGCGCGCTGCGCGCTCGCGGCCTCCAGCACATAGCTTCCGATCGCGACGCGGTCGCCATCGGCCACGCGCGCTTCCTGCTCGTGCGCGAGCGTGTGTCCGTTCACGCTGATCGGCAGCACCGCGCTCATGTTGCGCAGCACCGCCACGCCATCTTCGTCGAAGCGCACGGTGGCCTGCAGGCGCGAGATCTGCCGCTGCTCGTCGGGCAGCACGAGGTGGTTGTCGGGGCTGCGTCCGATCGTTCCGCCGGGCGCGGCGAGCAATGCCGAGGGGCCCACGGTCACCGGCCTGCCGGCATGTTCGATCACTGTCCAACGCATGGCTTCTCCGTGTTCGTCGTCTCGCGCCGCCGCACTGGTGCGGCCGCGATGTTCTTCATCAACGCTTCATTCGCTTGGCGGCCTCGAACGCGGGGCCCCACACCGGATGCTTGCGCTCCGCCACGTTGAGCTCGAAGGTCGGGAACGCATCGAGGATCTTGCGGAACTGGTTGCGGCACTCGGCGATCTGGTTGGCCACGCAGTAGCTGAAGGCCTCGAGCTTCATCGCATCGAGCCGGGTGCCCGGCTCGGCACCTTCGAATACCGACACGCCGCCGCTCTTGAGCGTGCTGACGGCCTTGGCATAGTCGCCTTCGTCATACGCTTGCTGCGCCTTCTCGAGCGTGGTGCGCGCCACTTGCTGGCTCAGTCGTTCGGGTTGCGGCGCGGGCTCTGGCGGCGGTGTGGTCGTGCAACCCGCGACCACGAAAAGAGCGAACGCCAAAGCAGGCAGACATGACTTCAATCTTCTCTCCTACCTTGCAAAAGGAATGCTTGAGATAGTGTGCCGCTGTGTTGCGACATGCACGTTATGCGCCATCGTAAGTGCGCATGACTTCGATAATATAGGCCGCGAACCCTCGGGGAGATTTCAATGCATCGACGAAGCTTGCTACAAGGCGCACTTGCCACCACACCGTTGTTTGCGGGCCTCATCGGCGGATGCGCATCGACAGCCAAGTCCATGCCCACGCCCTATGCCGTCACAGTCAAGATCGACGATGGCGTCAACCCCGACGGACGCGGCCAGGCCGCACCCATCCTCGTGAAGGTCTTCGAACTGAAATCTTCCGGTAACTTCGAAACCGCAGACTACTTTGCACTACAGGATCGCGACCGCGAGACGCTCATGACCGAGCTCGTGAATGCCGACCAGGCCATCATGCGCAGCGGCGAAGAGCGCGTGTTCAAGCGCGAGGCAGGACTCGACTCGCGCGCCATCGGCATCATCGCGGGCTATCGCAAACTCGAGGCCGCGCGCTGGCGCATCGTGTTGCCGTTGAAGGAACCGAAGCAAACCAACCTGTACAAGGTGTGGCAGTTTTCGCCGAGCGAGCAGGCCGTGCACGTTGCCGTGCGCAAGACGGGCATAGAGCTGCTACCAAGTCGTTAACTTTCGGCTTGGGGTGCTGGCCTGCTAGTACGAAAGTGCGAGAAATTCTTGAGCGAAATGCGGTGCAAAACGTAAGACGCGCCGTGTAGCATCAGGAGCAAAACAAGTGGACCGGGAGGCCGCTCCTCAGCGCATCTCCCGCTTCGATGTGAGCACTCCCCAGGAGGTCTTTTGGTGACAGTTCGCAATTCGGGCGCCGCAAAGAATGGCGCCCATCCGCAGGCATTGGCGAATCGTGTGGTGTGGTCCGAAGGGATGTACCTGCGGCCGCAGCATTTCCAGCAAATGGAACGCTATGTCGAGCAATACGTGACCCGGCGCACCGCAGGCCTGCAAGGCGCCTATTGGGGTTGGCTGAGTCTGGAGATCGACCGCGACGCCTATGCGCTGGGCCGTGTGTCGCTGCTCGGAGGCGCGGGGGTGATGCCCGACGGCACGCCGTTCTCGTTCGGCGCCGAAGACGCGCCGCTGCCTTATGAAGTGCCGACCGATCTCACCGACGAGCTCATCGTGCTCGCGCTGCCGCTGCGCAGGCCCGGCAGCGAAGAGGTCATCTTCGCGGAAGACGAAGGTTCGGCCGCGCGCTTCGGCGTGATCGAGCGCGAAGTGAACGACGGCAATGCGGTGGCACTCGGCCCCGCCGTGCTGCAGCTCGCCGCGCCGCGCCTGCGTCTTGCGCGCGCTTCCTCACTCACCGCCGAATGGCAAGCCATTGGCGCGGTGCGCGTGATCGAGCGGCGCACCGACCACAAGCTGGTGGTCGATGCCAACTACATTCCGCCGGTGCTCGACGCTTCTGCGCACGCAATGCTGCGCAGCATGATCGCGGAGCTGCACGGCCTGCTCACGCAGCGCTCCGAGGCATTGGCCTCGCGGCTCTCGCAGCCGGGTCGCGGCGGGGTGAGCGAGGTCTCTGACTTCCTTTTGCTCGAGCTGGTCAACCGCTACCTTGCGCTCACGTGGCATTCGCAGCAGGCGGTGCAGGTGCACCCAGAAAACCTGTTCGTCGACTGGCTCAAGCTGGCCTGCCATCTGGCCACGCACACATCGCCCACGCGCCGTCCGGTGCTGTGGCCGATATACGACCACGACAACCTCAACGAGTGCATCCGCCCGCTGCTTGAGGAGCTGCGGCGTTCGCTGTCGGCCGTGCTCGAGCAGAGCGCGATCGCCATCGAACTCGAAGAGCGCAGCCACGGCGTGCGCGTGGGCCGCATGCCCGACCCGGTGCTGGTGCGCAACGCGGGCTTCGTGCTCGCGGTGCATGCCGACCTGCCGGCCGATGCAATTCAGCAGCGCTTCCCCACGCAGGTGAAGATCGGCTCGGTCGAGCGCATCCGCGACCTCGTGCAACTGCAACTGCCGGGGGTGGTGGTGCGGCCGCTGCCGGTGGCGCCGCGGCAGATTCCGTACAACGCGGGCTACCACTATTTCGAACTCGACAAGAGCGGCGACATGTGGCGCCAGCTCGAAAAATCGGGCGGCGTGGCGATGCACCTGGCCGGTGACTTTCCCGGGCTGGCCATGGAGTTCTGGGCCATCCGTCCGTGAGGGACTCTATGAACGGTGTCAACGACATGGCCGTCGGTCCGGGAGGCTTCGTGCCGCCGAATCCCGGCGGCGGCAATGCAATGGGCGACGCAGGCGGCATGCCGAATGCCTCGCGTGGTGGTAGCGGCCTTGGCGCGCAGCCCGAGTCCTTCACCGCATGGCACGACGCGCGGCGCCCGCATGCGGGCGACACGGCGCTCGCGGGCAACAACCCGCTGGTGGCGGCCGCCAATCCGCTGCTCGACCTGATTCCGCAGATCCGCGCCACCGGCCACCATCCCGCGCCGGCGCAGCTGCGCGAGCACCTTGTCGATGAAGTGCGCCGCTTCGAAACGCGCGCGCAGCAGGCGGGTATTTCGCCCGAGGTGATCATCGGCGCGCGCTACTGCCTGTGCACGGCAGTCGACGAGGCCGCGGCGCTCACGCCGTGGGGCGGCAGCATCTGGTCGTCGCAGAGCCTGCTCGTGATGTTCCACAACGAGACCTGGGGCGGCGAGAAGTTCTTCCAGCTACTGTCGCGCCTGGTGCAGAACCCGCAGCAGCACCTGCACCTGATCGAGCTCATCTACTTCTGCCTGGCCATGGGTTTCGAGGGGCGCTTTCGCGTCATCGACAACGGCCGCACGCAGCTCGAAACTCTCAAGCAGCGGCTGCTGCAGATCATCCGGCAGACGCGCGGCGAAATCGCCGTGCCGCTGTCGCCGCACTGGCAGGACGCGAGTGCGCCCGTGCGCCGCACGCGCAACTGGCTGCCCGTGTGGGCGGTGGGCGCGGTGGCGGCGGTGCTGCTGCTCGTCGTGTTCGCGCTGCTCACCTTCAACCTCGCTGGCCATTCCGACGGTGCTTTCGCGGCCGTCAACGCGGTACGTCTGCCGCAGACCACGCGCGCCGTGGTCATGCCAGCGCCAACGCCGCGCCTGCAGCGCTTTCTCGAGCCAGAGATCCGCGACGGCCTGCTGACCGTGCGCGACGAGGCCGACCGCAGCGTGGTGGTGCTGCGCGGCGACGGCCTGTTCGCCTCGGGCTCCGACCGCGTGCTCGACCGCTATGCGCCGGTGCTCGCGCGCGTGGCCGATGCGCTCAACGCCGTGGACGGCAACGTGCTGGTCAGCGGCTTCAGTGACGACCAGCCGATCCGCAGCGTGCGCTTTCCCTCCAACTGGCAACTCTCGCAGGCCCGCGCCGACGCGGTGAAGAAAATGATCGCCACGCGCCTTGCGCGCCCCGAACGCCTGCGAGCCGAAGGCCGCGGCGATGCCGACCCGCTCGTGCCCAACGACTCCCCGGCCAACCGCGCGCGCAACCGGCGCGTCGAGGTGACGCTGCTGGTAGCGCCCGTGGCCGGCGTGCCCGCCAACTCCGCGCCACTTACAGCTCCAGCAGCACCGCAGCCTGGAGGCACCCGCTGATGCTGCGCGCCATCTTCCGTTTTCTCATCAGCCGCGATCTGTGGGTCTTTCTGGGCCTGGTCGCGCTCGCCTTCCTGATCTGGATCATCGGCCCGGCCATCGCGGTGGGCCGCTACCGCCCGCTCGAAGACGAGATCGTGCGCATCGTGGTCATCGCGCTGATGTTCGCGATCTGGATCGCGCGCGTCATCTACCGCAAGTGGCGCGAGCGCCGGCTCAATGCGCAGCTGCTCAACCAGCTGCGCACCCCTTCCAAGAAAGAGAAGGAAGCCAAGCCCGAGGACGCGCCCGAGATCAAGGAGCTGCAAAGCGGCTTCACCGACGCCACGGCCATCCTGAAGAACATGCGCTTCGGCGAAGGAGCCGACGGTAAGTCCGGTGGGCGCTTCTCGCTGTTCGACCGGCAGTACCTGTACCAGCTGCCCTGGTACATCTTCATCGGCGCGCCGGGCTCGGGCAAGACCACAGCGCTGGTGAACTCCGACCTCGACTTTCCGCTGGCCGACCAGCTCGGCAAGGCTGCCGTGCGCGGCATCGGCGGCACGCGCAATTGCGACTGGTGGTTCACCAACGAAGCAGTGCTGATCGACACCGCGGGCCGCTACACCACGCACGAGAGCAACCGCGAGACCGACGAGGGCGAGTGGAAGGGTTTCATCGATCTGCTGAAGAAGTTCCGCCCGCGCCAGCCGATCAATGGCGCGATCCTCACCATCAGCATTGCCGACCTGCCGCTGGCCGACGACGCGCAGCGCGCGCGCCATGCGATGGCGCTGCGCAAGCGGCTGCTGGAGCTGCGCAACGACCTGGGCATCGACTTCCCGGTGTACGTGCTGGTCACCAAGACCGACCTGCTGGCCGGCTTCAACGAGTACTTCGGCTCGCTGGGCCGAGCTGAGCGGCAACAGGTGTGGGGCTTCACCTTCCCGATCCAGGGCAACCCGGCGAACAAGGCCGGCAAGGGAGCGGCCCCTGTGGGTAGCGGCGACCTGCGCGAGCGCTTCCACCAGGAATACAAGCTGCTGCACCAGCGCCTGGACGAGCGCCTGCCCGAGCTGCTGGCGGCCGAGTCCGACCCGATGCGCCGCGCGCAGGCCTACCTGCTGCCGCAGCAGTTCGCGAGCTTCGAGGACATCCTCGGCACCTTCCTGGCCGACGTGTTCAACCCGTCGAAGTTCGAGGCCGCGTCGATGCTGCGCGGTGTGTACTTCACCAGCGGCACGCAGGAAGGCACGGCCTTCGACCGCGTGATGGGCGCCATCAAGCGCTACCTGCAGGTCAACGCGCCGCCGGCGCCGCCGCCGGGCCCGGGCAAGAGCTACTTCCTGAAGGAGCTGCTGCAGCAGGTGATCTTCCGCGACGCTGGCGTGGCCGGCACCAACCTGCGCTGGTACCGGCGCAAGCGGGCCATCGACATCGCGGGCTACAGCGCCATCGGCGTGCTGCTGGTGCTGTTCCTGGGTGCCTGCGTGAACAGCTGGCGCAACAACAAAGACTACGTGGCCGAGGTCGACACCAACGCCAAGGCCTTCAACAAGGCAGCCGCGCGCGGCGAGCTACCGACGGTGGTCGATTCGAGTGGCGACATCGCCAGCTCGCTGCTCATCCTCGACAAGCTGCGCGACCTGCCGAAGTCCAGCCACTTCGACATCGGCGATCCGCCCACGTCCTACCGCTTCGGCCTCTACCAGGGCGAGAAGCTGCAGGCCGCAACTGATGGCGTGTACCAGCGCGCGCTGGAGACGGTGCTGCTGCCGCAGGCCGCGCAGCGCGTCGAGCAGTCGCTGCGCGACGCCGCGAAGATCGACGCCGAATACAGCTACGAGGCGCTCAAGGCGTATCTCATGCTGTATGACGCAGAGCGCTACGACGCCGACTTCCTGCAGGCCTGGCTGCTCGCCGACGTGGACCGCAAGATCGGCGCCTCGCTCACGCGCGAGCAGCGTGCGAACCTCGAATCGCACCTGAAGGCGCTGTTCGTGGGCCGCGTGCTGACCTCGCCGTTCGCAAAGGACGACCGGCTCATCACGCAGACGCGCGAGCGCCTGGCCGGCGTGCCGCTGGCGCAGCGCTCGTATGCGCGGCTGCGCCGCATCCTGCTGCAGACCAGCCAGCCCAATGCCTTCACCATCGCCGAGGCGGGCGGCGCCGAGTCGGCGCTGGTCATCCGCCGTGCGAGCGGCAAGCCGCTGACCGACGGCATTCCCACGCTGTTCACCTACCGCGGCTACTGGGACATCTTCGACAAGCGCATCGCCGAGACCACGCTGTCGCTCGAACAGGAAGACCGCTGGGTGCTGCAGATCCGCGCGCCCGGCATCACCGACATCACCTCGCGCGAGTTGCTGCTGCGCGAAGTGCGCCGGCTCTACCTCACCGACTACATCAAGGTGTGGGACGACTACCTCGTCGACATCCGCCTGGCCGACAGCCGCTCGCTGCTGCAGAGCATCCAGATGACGCGCGTGCTCTCGACCGCGGAGTCGCCGATGTCGCGGCTCATCCGCGGCGCGGCGCGCGAAACCGACCTGCTGCGCAACCACGACGAGGCCGCGCGCAGCCTGCTCGACCAGGCGCAGAACCGTGTGCAGAGCACGCGCGAGCGCATCGAACAGCTCATCGGCCAGCCCGACGGCAGCCAGCGCCGCAACACGCGGGTAGATCGCCCCGAGTCGCTGGTGGACAACCACTTCGAGCCGCTGCGCCGCATGGTGACCGCGCCCAAGCAGGGCGGGCAGGCCCCCATCGACGCGACGGCCGCGCTCATCAATGAGCTCTACAACTACCTCACCGCCACCGACACCGCGCTGCGCAGCGGCAACATCCCGCCGACCAGCGATTCGGTCACCAAGGTGCAGGCAGAAGCCGGGCGCCTGCCGGTGCCGTTCCAGGGGATGCTGAACGACCTGTCGGCCACTGCGTCGTCGAAGGCGGCGGCAGTGACTCGGCAGAACATCGGGCAGAGCGCTGCGGCCAGCATCGGCTCGTTCTGCAACCAGGCGATCGCGGGGCGCTATCCGTTCACGCGTGGATCGAACCGCGACGTGGCCTCGGGCGACTTCGCGCAACTGTTCGCGCCGGGCGGGATGATGGACGACTTCTTCCAGAAGAACCTCGTCACGCAGGTCGACACCTCGGTCAATCCGTGGGCTTTCAAGCGCGGCGTGGACGGCAGCGCGGCCGGCCGCTCGGCGTACCTCGATTCGTTCCAGAAGGCGCAGGCCATTCGCGACGTGTTCTTCTCGGGCATGGCGGGCGGACGCACGCCCTCGTTCACCATCGACATCCGGCCCGAGGACATGGATGCAGCGCTCACGCAGTTCACGCTCGACGTCGATGGGCAGACGGTGCGCTACGCGCACGGTCCGCAGGCGCCCAGCACCATCAAGTGGCCCGGCCCGCGCAACAGCAACCAGGTGCGCCTGCAGGTGACCACAGCCAACGGCACGCCGGCCGGCGGTATCGTGACCGAAGGGCCGTGGGCGCTGCACCGGCTGTTCGACAAGGCCTCGATCTCCGCGGGCAGCTCGCCCGAATCGTTCAACGCCAGCTTCGACCTGCAGGGCAAGAAGGTCGTGCTCGCGGTGACGGCCAACAGCGTCTACAACCCGCTGCGCCTGCCGCAGATGAACGGCTTCTCCTGCCCGGGGAAATCCTGAAATGAACAGCAGCATTCCTCCTCAGGCCTGGGTGCCAGTCGACGAACAGATCGGCTGGTACGGCAAGCTGCCGGCAGCCGGCGACTTTCTCTACCGCCGCATGCCGCGCGAACTGCAGGCGTGGTGGGACCGCTGGATGCAGAACGGCCTGGGCAGCTTCAAGCGCTGGCCTGACGCGATGACGCGGCACTACGCCGTTGCGCCGGTATGGAACTTCGCGATTCCCGCCACGCAGGGCGTGGACGCCGTGCAGTTCGGCTGCATTGCGCCGAGCTGCGACCGCGTGGGCCGCTACTACCCCGTGTGCATCACGCTGCAGGTGGCCGCGCAGAACTACCGCCCATCGGTGCTCGAAGGCTCGGCCGCGTGGTACCGGCAGTGCGGCACCGCGCTGCTGCAGGCCATCCGCCACGGCGTGGCGCCCGACCAGTTCGACAGCCAGGTGCTGGCCGCGGGGCGTGCCGGCTTCCAGACCGCCAGCGGCGGCTCGGACGACATCCTCTCGATCCTCGGGCCTACAGCCGGTGGCGCGAGTGCCCAGCAGCCCCTGGGCTGGCCAGAGCTTCCACTGTGCTTCGACCCTTTCGGCAGCACCAGCTACTGGTGGACCAATCAAGCCGACGGATCGCCGTTGCGGACCGCTGCCCATGGCGGAGGCCTCAACACACCACTGTTTTCCAAGTTGTTTTCGCAGGGGCATGTGCCATGGGCATGAAGAAGAGCCAGACCGGCCATAGGGGCCACAGCAGTCCCGCAGGAGGAGAAGCATGACGACGACGCACGGCATCGGAAGCCCGCCGGCCGAGACGGATGACGAACGGCCGCACCCGCTGGGCGTGAACCACCGGCTGGCCGAATTCGAGCTGCTGGAGGTGATCGGCGAAGGCGGCTTCGGCATCGTCTACCGCGCTTACGACCACTCGCTGCAGCGCGAGGTGGCCATCAAGGAATACATGCCTTCGATGCTCGCGCGCCGCGTGGGCGACAACAGCGTGCACGTGCGCTCCGAGCGGCTCACGGCCACCTTCCAGGCGGGCCTGCGCAGCTTCATCAACGAGGCGCGCACGCTCGCGCAATTCAGCCATCCGGCGCTGGTGCGCGTGCATCGCTTCTGGGAGGCCAACTCCACCGCCTACATGGCGATCCAGCTCTACAAGGGCCGCACGCTGCGCCGCCTGGCCGAGGACGAGCCGGGCAGGATCACCGAGCCCTGGCTGCTCGGCATGCTGGGGCCGCTGCTGGGTGCGCTGGAGACGCTGCACCGCAGCCAGTGCTTCCACCGCGACATCGCGCCCGACAACATCTTCATCCAGCAGGACGACCTGCCGGTGCTGCTCGACTTCGGCGCGGCGCGCAAGTCGATCGCCGACCTCGTCGACGAAGTGGCGGTGATGGTGAAGTCGGGCTACTCGCCCATCGAGCAGTACGCCGACGACAACACGCTGCTGCAGGGCGCGTGGACCGACATGTATGCGCTGGGGGCAGTGCTGTACCGCGCGGTCACGGGCCATCCGCCGCCTTCGGCCGTGGTGCGCAGCGTGCAGGACGCCTACGTGCCCCTGTCGTCGATGGGCCGCGACGACCTGAGCCCGAGCTTCTGCACCGCGGTCGACCACACGCTGGCCGTGCACAGCAAGGACCGCACGCAGACCGTGGCCGCCTTCGCGGCCGAGCTGGGGCTTGTGAAGCTCGGCGACATCTACGTGAGCGGCATGAGCGCCCCGACGGTGATCATTCCCGCGGCGCCCGTTTCGGCGACGCCGCCACCTCCGCCGCTGGTGCCGCAGCAGTTCTCGCCGATGTCGGCACCGGTGCCGCTGGAGCCGATGCCGGTGGCAGCGCTGGAGCAGCCGAGGGCAGCGCCTACGCCAGTGCCGGCGCCCGCACCGCGCGTCGCACCGCAGGACCGCAGCAAGGCGCAAGGGCACAAAGCCGCAGCACCAACCGCGCAGAAGAACAAGCTCAAGCGCCCGCCGTGGGGCATGGTGGGCGCGCTGCTGATCGCGCTAGTGGCCGTGGGCAGCTGGATCGGCCTGCGCCTGACCTCGGGCATGCAGCCGCAAGAGACCAAGACCGCGATGGTGCCGGTGCCGCCTCCGGCCGCGCCGATGTCGAGCAACACCGCGCCGCCGGCGGCAATGCCACCGGCCACCACCACCGATGGCGTGCCGGCCGCGCCTGGAACGCCTGCGGCCGGCGGTAGTGCAGCAGCGCCGCTGCCCGCTGCACCGGCCAGTGCGCCCGCCGCGACGGCCACGGCGCCGCTGACACCGCTGGAGAACGTCCCGGTCGGCCCACCGGCCGCGCCGCCCGAATCCGCGCTGGCCACCGCCGAAGCCGAAGACTGGAACCTCGCGCAGACCGAGAACACGCGCGAAGGCTACGAGGCTTACCTGCGCCGCTACCGCCGCGGCGTGCATGCGCGCGAGGCGCGCAATGCAATCGCCGAAATCAACCGGCTCTCGCCGCCGTCAGTGCCCGTCGCGCCCGGCACGTTGCCGCCTGGGACCACGACGACGACCGTGGCGGGTGCCACACCCGCCGGCACGCCGGGCGCACCTGCTGCCGCTCCCGCCACGCCTGCGGCCTCGCCCGGCATGGGCCGGGTGCTGTTCAACGTCCGCCCCTGGGGCCAGGTGTTCGTCGACGGCGCGGACCGCGGCGTGAGCCCGCCGCTCAAGTCGCTGTCGCTGCGCCCGGGCATCTACAACATCGAAGTGCGCAACGGCGATCTCGAGGTGTTCCGGCAGCGCGTGACGGTGCAGGACAGCAAGTCGGCGCCTGTGGTGAGCCACGAGTTCAAGTAGTACGGTCTGCGCCGCGGCTGGGCTCCTGCGTTCATTTGGCGCCGCGCAGTGCCCTGCGGTACTGCACCGCCTCCGCCACGTGCGCCGCTTGCACCGCATCCGCCCCCACGAGATCGGCGATCGTGCGCGCCACCTTGAGCGCGCGGTGCGTGCTGCGCGCCGACCAGCCGAGCTTGTTCGCCGCGTTGAACATGAACTTGCGCGCCGCGTCGTCGAGCACGGCATGCCGGTCGATGGCAGCGCCTTGCAGCGACTGGTTGGCGTGGCCTTGCCGCCGTATCGCACGCTCGCGCGCATCGACCACGCGGGTGCGGATGCTGTCGGTCGATTCACCGGGCGGCGCTTCGAGCAGCAGCTGCGCCGACACCGCTGGCACTTCGATGTGCAGGTCGATGCGGTCCAGCAGCGGGCCGCTGAGCTTGCCCTGGTAGCGCGAGACCTGGTCCGGCGTGCAGCGGCAGGGTCTCGACGAAGAACCCAGGTAGCCGCAAGGGCAGGGGTTCATGGCGGCAATCAGCTGAAAGCGCGCCGGGAATTCGGCGCGCCGCGCGGCCCGGGCGATGGTGATGGTGCCGGTCTCCAGCGGCTCGCGCAGCGCCTCCAGTGCCGAGCGGGCGAACTCGGGAAATTCGTCGAGAAAGAGCACTCCGTGGTGCGCTCGCGAGATTTCTCCGGGCCGGGGCGGAGAGCCCCCGCCGACCAGCGCCACCGCGCTCGATGTGTGATGCGGTGAGCAGGTAGGCCGGCTCATCCACCGCTCGGTCGCAAAGCGCCCGCCCAGGCTGGCCACGGCCGCGCTTTCCAGTGCCTCGTCGATGTGCATCGCCGGAAGCAGGCCCGCGAAGCGCTGCGCGAGCATCGACTTGCCCGAACCCGGCTCGCCGACCATCAGCAGGCTGTGGCCGCCGGCCGCCGCGATTTCGAGCGCGCGCTTGGCGCCGGCGTGCCCCTTCACTTCAGACAGGTCTGCGTACTGCGGTGGAATCGCGCCGGGCGCGGCCTGGACGCGCGCCCAGCCACTGTCGTCTGGCGATTCGGGCAGCTGCGATGCGGCATCGCTGCCTTCGGCGATGAACTGGCGCACCACATCGAGCAGGTGCTTCGCGCCATACACCTCGCCGCCCGGCACCAGTGCGGCCTCCTGTGCACTCTCCAGGGGCAGCACCAGCCGCGTGGCAACGCCGCGCGTGTGCAGCGCCAGTGCCATGGCCAGCGCACCACGAACGGGCCGCAGCTCGCCCGACAGCGACAGCTCCCCGGCGAACTCGTGGCCGGCGAGCCGGGCGTTGTCGATCTGCCCGCTGGCCGCGAGGATGCCCAGCGCAATGGGCAAATCGAAGCGCCCGGAGTCCTTCGGCAGGTCGGCCGGCGCAAGGTTCACCGTGATGCGCTTGTTGTTCGGAAACTCCAGCCCCGCGTTCTGGAGCGCCGAACGCACCCGTTCGCGCGCCTCCTTGACCTCGGTTTCCACCAGCCCGACCAGCGTGAAGCTGGGTAAACCGTTCGCCAGATGCACCTCGACAGTGACACTGGCCGCTTCCAGGCCCAGCAAGGCGCGGCTCTGCACCAAAGACAATCCCATTCTTCTCCCTCTCCCCAAGATGGTGCGCCTATCTTCGACATGTCCGCGGTGGTGCGGCGCACCGGATATCTGCAACCACTCGCAACAGACGTTGTAACGATTTGGCTCTCAACCAATGCGGGGGCGGGGGTGGTTATGACCGGTATTTGTGCAGTTTGGCACGCTCCCTGCTTTGAGCCTCACAGGTCCAACAACACACTTGCGAGGAGTTCCCTGATGACGCACCGTACCGCCGCCCAGGCGCTGATCGTTCTGGCCGCTGCATTGACCGCTTCGGGCGCAGCCCTGGCGCAAACAGCAACGACGGATGCCGCAGCAGCACCGGCAGCCGCTCCCGCCCCGAAT
>NZ_JBWKOZ010000018.1:0-78191 GCF_059416325.1 Variovorax sp. GW821-FHT09D05
ATTCGGGGCGGGAGCGGCTGCCGGTGCTGCTGCGGCATCCGTCGTTGCTGTTTGCGCCAGGGCTGCGCCCGAAGCGGCGAATGCGGTGATCAACACGAGCGCGTGCTTGACTGCGATGGTGGAAGCGGCCCTGCTGGGGATTTTTTTCATGAGGCAATAGTTAAAAAAACGGAAGCGCATAGCCTAGAAGCCGCCTCATAAAAGCCTTGTAAAAAGTAGCGCCGCGCGCATAAAGATTTCATCGCGGCTTCATGCTCCGGCGCTGCCGGACCTGGTCAGACGGACAGCCTGTAGCCCACCGCCGTCTCGGTCAACAGATGGCGCGGCTGCGCAGGGTCGACTTCCAGTTTCTGGCGCAGATGCCCCATGTAGATGCGCAGATAGTGGTTCTGCTCCGTCTGCGCCGGACCCCACACAGTGATCAGCAACTGGCGTTGCGTCAGCACGCGCCCCACGTTGGCAATCAACACCGACAGGAGGCGATATTCCGTTGGCGTGAGGTGCACTTCGACACCGGCGCGCCGCACCACCCGGGCAACGTGGTCGACCTCCACCTCGCCGAAGCGAAAGACGGCTTCGGCCTCCTCCGCACCGCTGATCGGGCGCGGCCGGCGCAGCGTGGCCCGCACGCGCGCCAGCAACTCGCCTGCGCCGAAGGGCTTGGTCAGATAGTCGTCGGCGCCGGCATCCAGCGCGGTGATCTTGTCGGCCTCGCTGGTGCGTGCCGACAGCACGATGATCGGCACGGCGGACCAGCGGCGAACATCGAGGATGAGCGATACGCCGTCGCCGTCCGGCAGTCCAAGGTCCAGAACGAGCAGGTCGGGCCTGCGGGTTCCTGCGGCCGTCAGGCCTTCGCGCAGCGTGCCGGCCTCGTGCACCTGCCAGCCTTCGGTTTCGAGCGCACCACGCACGAACCGCCGGATCTGCGGCTCGTCTTCAATGACAACGGCTGTGTGTGAGGACATGTTCTTCAGAGCTGGGCTTCCATGGATACCGGCGGGGCCCGCCGCGGCAATGTCACGACGAACTCGGCGCCACCGTCCTGCGCGTTCGAGGCAGTCACGTCTCCGCCGTGTGCATTGACCACGGCCTTGCAGATGGCAAGACCCAGGCCGACGCCAGGCGTGGCCGATTCCGCCTGGCCACGCGTGAACTTGTCGAACAGCGTCTGCTCATGGCCCTTCACGACGTCGGGCAGGCCGGGCCCGTGGTCGCGCACCGTGAGCACCAGGGCGGCGTCGGTGACGGAGCCGCTCACCACGATCGGCGGCGCGCCGTATTTCGCGGCGTTTTCCAGCAGGTTGACGAGCACGCGCTCGATGAGCACGGCATCGAACTCGACGAGCGGCAAGTCGACCGGCAGCACCGTCTGCACATGCACGCCGCCCAGCGCCGGTTCGGCCGCCCGGATCGCCGACCCGAGGACTTCTTCCACCGACTGCCAGTCGCGCCGCAGGTTCACCGCGCCGCCGGCAATGCCGCTTTCGAGGCGCGCCATGTCCAGCAGATTGCTGACCAGCGCGTGGAGCTGGTGTGCCTGCGAGACGATTGCGCGAGCGGCCTCCACGTGCTCGTCGGACGGCAGGTTCTGCAGCGACTCGGCCAGTGCGATCAACGCTGTGAGCGGGGTGCGTACGTCATGCGAAATTGCTCCGAGCAAGGCGTTGCGCAGGCGCTCCGATTCCATTTCGACCACCGCCTGCTGGGCCACCTCGACGTAATGCACGCGCTCCAGCGCGATGGCGATCTGCCGCGCCAGCGTCTCGAGTTGCTGCGCCTGCTCGGGAATCAGCAGCCAGCGCGGCTGCGCCGGCGACAGCGCGAGCACGCCGCGAATGCGCATCGGCGCCTGCAGCGGCACGTAGTGCCAAGGTTGTGCCGCCAGCGTGGCGGTTGCGAGTCCGGCCGGCTGGCCCTGGCGAAACGACCAATCGGCGACGGAGGCGTCGAATCCCTTGGGTGCCTGCGACGGCATCACGAGACGGTCGTTCGCGTCCGTCACCAGCACCAGCGCACGGCCGCCGAAATGGCCTTCGACCGCCGCTGCTCCGAGCTCGACAACCTGCGTGCTCTCGAGCGCAGCCGACAGCTCGCGCGTGAGTTCGAACAGCGATTGCGCCCGTCGCTCGCGGCTGGCGGACACGCCGGCCGCGAAGCGCAGCCCGGCCGTGAGCTGCCCCACCAGCAGGCCGACGCCGAGCATGACGACGAAGGTCAGGACGTACTGCACGTCGCTGACGCTGAAGGACAGCCGCGGCGGCACGAAGAAATAGTCGAAGGCCGCAACGTTGAGCAGCGCGGCGAATGCCGCCGGTCCGCGCCCGAAGCGCAGCGCCGAACCGACTACGCCGAGCAGGAACAGCATCACGATGTTGGTCAGCTCCAGCACATTCGACAGCGGCATGGCAACCAGCGTGATGCCCACGCTGATCGCCGCGGTAAAGGCGTAGCCGGGCCATCGCGCTCGTGGCCTGTCCGTGTCTTCCACGTTGTCGTCGGCAAGCCGGCCGGGGCGCCCATGCGCAATGCGCCGGGAGCTTTCGGCTCGCGCGACCTCGACGATGTCGAGGCCTGGAGCGTGGCGGGCGAGTTCACGCGTCAGCGCGGCCGAAGGCCACCATCGCAGCCAGCCTTCGGCCGGTTCGGCGCGCCCCACGACCAGCGTTGCGCAGTTGAGCCGCTGGGCTTGCCCGGCAAGTTCCACCGCGACGTCGACGCCAGTCAGCACCGCAGTCACCGCGCCCAGTTCCTCGGCCAGCTTCAGCACTGCAAGGATGCGATCGCGCTCCTCCGCGGCAAGCCGCTGCAACCTGGGCGTTTCGACATACACCGCATGCCAGCGCACATTCAGTTGACCCGCGAGACGCGCCGCCGTGCGCACCGTCTGCGCCGCGCCTTCATGCGGGCCCACGCAGGCGAGGATCGCGCCCGAGGTGTTCCAGGCCTGCAGCTCGCGGCCCTGCCCGTTGCCGCCAGCGCCCGATTGCTCCACGCGCCAGCCACGCACGTCGTCTTCCACATGCTCGGCGGTGCGGCGCAGTGCGATCTCGCGCAATGCGATCAGGTTGCCCTTGCGAAAGAAGTTCTGCGCAGC
Source organism: Variovorax sp. GW821-FHT09D05 (assembly GCF_059416325.1). NCBI lineage: Bacteria > Pseudomonadati > Pseudomonadota > Betaproteobacteria > Burkholderiales > Comamonadaceae > Variovorax > Variovorax sp. GW821-FHT09D05. The sequence continues at coordinate 3,098 of NZ_JBWKOZ010000018.1, forward strand.
GCGCTCGGCCTGCTGCGGCAGGTAGACCTTGCCGGCCGCGAGCCGCGCCGTGAGTTCGTCGGGCGTGACGTCGACCAGCACCACCTCGTCGGCCTCGTCGAGCACAGTGTCGGGCACGGTCTCGTGCACACGCACGCCGGTGATCGCGCCGACCGTGCCGTTGAGGCTTTCGAGGTGCTGCACGTTGAGGGCAGACCACACCTCGATGCCGGCGGCCAGCAGTTCCTGCACGTCCTGCCAGCGCTTGGCGTGGCGCGAGCCGGGGGCGTTGGTGTGAGCCAGTTCGTCGACCAGCAGCACGGCGGGCTTGCGCGCGAGCGCGGCATCGAGATCGAATTCGGCGAGAGTGCGGCCGCGGTAGTCCAGCTCGCGCAGCGGCAGTGTGTCGAGCCCCGTGAGCAGCGCGGCGGTTTCGGTGCGGCCGTGGGTCTCGACCACGCCGATCAGCACGTCGCGCCCTGTGGTGCGCTCGCGCTGCGCGGCACTCAGCATCGCCCAGGTCTTGCCGACACCGGCACTGGCGCCGAAGTAGATGCGCAGCTTGCCGCGCAGTGCGCGCGCTTCGTCGTTTCGCAATTGGGCCAGCAGGGCATCGGGGTCCGGGCGAATGACATCTTGCATGGACAAGGCCTGCTAGCGTTGCGTGGGGCCCTTGCGCGAGGCAGGACTGCTTGCCTTGGACTCCCTGCGCCTGGCTCCACGCGCATGCCGGCGCGCAGTGCGGGACACGATGAACCACGCGAACCCCAGAGGAATGAACAGCGCCGCCATCGCGCAAAGGACGTGGAACAGGTCAGTCACCATGGTGCAGCTCGCGCGACGCGGGAGTCGTCGCTCCTTACTTCACCTTGTCGAGGGCAATGTTGAGCGACAGCACGTTGACGCGCGACTCGCCCAGCAAGCCGAACAGCGGAGCCTGGGTGTTGCTTGCAATCAGCGCGTTGACCTGCTCGATCGGCACGCCGCGTACGCGCGCCACGCGCGCGGCCTGGTATTGCGCGGCGGCGGGGCTGATGTCGGGGTCGAGCCCGCTGGCCGAAGCCGTGACGAGGTCGACCGGCACCGGCGCGGTGTTGCCCGGATCGGCCGCGCGCAGCGCCTCGACGCGCGCCTTCACCGCATCGGTCAGCGCGGGGTTGAGCGGCCCCTGGTTCGAACCGCCCGAGGCGGTCGCGTTGTAGGGCTGCGGCGCGGTGGCCGACGGCCGGCCCCAGAAGTGCTTCGGGTCGCTGAAGTTCTGGCCGATGAGCCTGGAGCCCACGGTCGTGCCGTCGAGCACGATCAGGCTGCCCGCCGCCTGCGAAGGAAACACCGCCTTCGCGGCGCCAGTGACGGCCATCGGATAGATCAGGCCGGTGAGTGCGCTCAGCAGCGCAAAGACCACGAGCACGGGACGAACGATATTGCCGTTGTTGTTCATGATTGGGAACTCCTCAGACGAGATGGACGGCTACAAGAAGCCAGTCGATCAACTTGATGCCGATGAAGGGGACGACCAGGCCGCCCAGGCCATAGATGGCAAGGTTGCGGCGCAGCAGCGCGGCGGCGCCGACGGGCCGGTAGCGCACGCCCTTCAATGCCAGCGGAATCAGGAACACGATGACCAGCGCGTTGAAGATCACCGCGCTCAGAATGGCCGACGACGGGCTCGCGAGCCGCATCACGTTGAGCGCGCCCAGTTGCGGATAGGTCGATACGAAGATCGCCGGAATGATGGCGAAGTACTTCGCCACGTCGTTCGCAATCGAGAAGGTGGTGAGCGAGCCGCGCGTCATCAGCAGCGCCTTGCCGGTTTCCACCACTTCGAGCAGCTTGGTCGGGTTGGAGTCGAGGTCGACCATGTTGCCGGCCTCCTTCGCAGCCTGCGTGCCGCTGCCCATGGCCACGGCCACGTCGGCCTGCGCGAGCGCGGGGGCGTCGTTGGTGCCGTCGCCGGTCATGGCCACGAGGCGGCCTTCGGCCTGGTACTGGCGGATGAGCGCGAGCTTGTCTTCGGGTGTGGCTTCGGCCAGGAAGTCGTCGACGCCGGCTTCGGCTGCGATGGCCGCGGCGGTGAGCTTGTTGTCGCCGGTGATCATCACCGTCTTGATGCCCATGCGGCGCAGCTCGGCAAAGCGCTCCTTGATGTCGGTCTTGACGATGTCCTTGAGCTCGACCACGCCAAGCACGCGGTTGCCTTCGGCCACGGCCAGCGGCGTGCTGCCGCGACGGGCCGCTTCTTCGGCCGCGCGCAGCACCTCGGGCGCCATGCTGCCGCCGAGCGCCTCGACGTGGCGGCGCACTGCATCGACCGCGCCCTTGCGCAGCTGGACGGCATCAGTGTCGAGGCTGTTGGGCGCGGCGGGCAGGTCGACGCCGCTCATGCGGGTCTGCGCGGTGAAGGGCACGAAATGCGCGCCCTCGACCGACGTCGCTGCGTCGAGGCCGTCGCGGCGGGCCAGCTCCACGATGCTGCGGCCTTCGGGCGTTTCGTCGGCCAGCGATGCGAGCATCGCAGAGCGGGCCAGGCGGGCCTTCGGAATGCCGGGCGCGGGCAGGAACGAAGTGGCCTGGCGGTTGCCGTGCGTGATGGTGCCGGTCTTGTCGAGCAGCAGCACATCGACGTCGCCGGCGGCTTCCACCGCGCGGCCCGAGGTGGCGATCACGTTGGCCTGCATCATGCGGCTCATGCCGGCCACGCCGATGGCCGACAGCAGGCCGCCGATGGTGGTCGGGATCAGGCACACCAGCAGCGCGACCAGCGCGGTGAGCGACACCACGGTTCCCGCATTGGATGCACCGACGCTGAATATCGAGAACGGCAGCAGCGTGGCGGTGACGATCAGGAACACCAGCGTGAGCGCAACCAGCAGGATGGTGAGCGCGATCTCGTTGGGCGTCTTCTGGCGCTTGGCGGCCTCGACCATGGTGATCATGCGGTCGAGGAACGACTCGCCCGGGTTCACCGAGACACGCACCACCAGCCAATCGGACAGCACGCGGGTGCCGCCGGTCACTGCCGAGAAGTCGCCGCCCGATTCGCGCACCACGGGCGCCGATTCGCCGGTGATGGCGCTTTCGTCGACCGAGGCCACGCCTTCGATGACTTCGCCGTCGAGCGGAATGACGTCACCGGTCTCGACCAGCACGACGTCGCCCTTGCGCAGGTTGGGCGCCTGTTCGGGCAGCCACTGCGCGCCATGGTGCGGCTCATGCAGCTTCTTGGCCCAGGTGTCCTTGCGCAGGCCGCGCAGCGAGGCGGCCTGCGCCTTGCTGCGGCCTTCTGCCAGTGCTTCGGCGAAGTTGGCGAACAACACGGTGAACCACAGCCAGATGGTCACGGCCAGCACGAAGGCGGGCTTCATGCCGGTGTCGCCCGGGAAGCTCATCGCATGCACCCAGAGCAGCGTCGTCAGGATGCTGCCGATGTAGACGATGAACATCACCGGATTGCGCCACTGCACCCGCGGGCTCAGCTTAGTGACGGAGGCCCAGAGGGCGGGCCGCAGAAGCGCTGCATCGAACAGCGAAAGGGAAGTATTGGTCTTTGTAGTCATGGTCCGGGCCTCACTTCGCCCACAGCATCAGGTGCTCGACGACCGGTCCCAGCGCGAGCGCCGGCACGTAGTTGAGCAAGCCCACCAGCAGCACGGTGCCGATCAGCAGCGTCACGAACAGCGGCCCATGCGTGGGCATGGTGCCGGCCGTGACCGGAAGGCGCTTCTTGGCGGCGAGCGCACCGGCAATGGCGAGCACCGGCACGATCACGCCGAAGCGGCCGAACCACATGACGACCGCCAGCAGCGCGTTGTAGAACGGCGTGTTGGCCGACAAACCCGCGAAGGCGCTGCCGTTGTTGTTGCCGGCCGAGGTCAGCGCGTACAGGATCTCCGAGAACCCATGCGCGCCGGGGTTGGCGATGCCGGCCTTGCCCGCATCGGCGATCACGGCAACGGCCGTGCCGGCCAGCACCAGGATCGGCGTCACAAGAATGGCGACCGAGGTGAGCTTCATCTCATAGACCTCGATCTTCTTGCCGAGGTACTCGGGCGTGCGGCCGATCATCAGGCCGGCGATGAACACCGCCAGGATCGCGAAGATCAGCATGCTGTAGAGCCCGGTGCCCACGCCGCCGAACACCACTTCGCCGAGCTGCATCAGCACCATGGGCACCATGCCGCCGAGCGGGGTGAGCGAGTCGTGCATGGCGTTCACCGCGCCGCACGAGGCGGCCGTGGTGATGGCGGCGAAGAGGGCCGAGGCGTCGATGCCGAAGCGCACTTCCTTGCCTTCCATGTTGCCGCCGCTTTGCAGCACGCTCGACACCTGGTCGACGCCCAGCGGCGTCAGCAGCGGGTTGCCGGCCTGCTCGGCGGGGGTGAGCACGACCACGGCGATGACGAAGATCACCGTCATGGCCGCGAGCACGGCCCAGCCCTGGCGGATGTCGCCGACCACGCGGCCGAAGGTGAAGCACAGCGCCGCCGGGATCACGAAAATCGCGAGCATCTGCAGCAGGTTCGCAAACGCCGTCGGGTTCTCGTACGGATGCGCCGAGTTGGCATTGAAGAAGCCGCCGCCGTTGGTGCCGAGCATCTTGATGGCTTCCTGCGAAGCAACCGGGCCCATGGCGAGCGTCTGCGTCTTGGTGGTGGCGTCTTCCATCACCGGCTGGCCCTTGTCGTCCTTCAGCGGCTGGCCATTGGCGTCGTTCTTCGGCTGCTGGAAGGCGGTGGTCTCGAGCGTGTCCACCGTCTTGTAGGCGTCGAAGTTCTGGATCACGCCCTGGCCCGCGAGGAGCATCGCGAGCACGAAGGAGATCGGCAGCAAAAGCCAGGTCGTGATGCGCGTGACATCGACCCAGAAGTTGCCCACGAAGCCCTTGCCGTCGGTGCGGCGCGCCGCAAAGCCGCGCACCAGCACGAAGGCCACTGCAATGCCCGTGGCGGCGGAGAAGAAGTTCTGCACCGTGAGGCCGAGCATCTGCGTGAGATAGCTCATGGTCGATTCACCGGCATAGCCCTGCCAGTTGGTGTTGGAGACGAAGCTCACCGCGGTGTTGAAGGCCGAGTCGGGCGACACGGCCGTCATGCCCGCCGGGTTGAACGGCAGCCAGCCCTGCAGTCGTTGCAGGCCATAGACAGCCAGTGCACCGACCGCGTTGAACGCGAGCAGCGCAAAGGCGTAGCTGCGCCAGTGCATGGAGCTGTCGGGCGAGACCCCGGCAAGCTTGTAGAGAGGTGCTTCGACGCGTTGAGTCCAACGCGGCATATGGCCATTGCACATCGCCGCCAGGAAACGTCCGAGCGGCCATGCAAGCAACAGCAGCACGACGAGATAGAAGGCCAGAAGCCCCCAGGCCGAGCTACTCATGATCAGAACTCCTCGGCGCAGATGAGCGCAAAGACGAGGTAGGCAAACAGGATCACGGCGATAAGCCCGGCGAACCCGTAGAGGACTTCAAGTCCGATCATGGCCGTTCTCCCTTGGGCGTATCGAGCTTGTGCAGCCCGACTACCAGTTCGGCCACTACGACCCACATGACCGCAATGGCGGCAATCCACACGATGTCCATTCATCACTCCTGCAAACGAAACAAGTCAGTGAGTCTCTGCAGGCGCGCGTAAAAACAGGGATAAATCTTGGGAGCGGGCTGTAAAAAGAATATAAAAATCCGGAGAGCGCGGTATGCGAAGGAACGACGCATCGCTTTGAAACATGCGAAAGCACGTGCCCCTTGACGGCTGCCGGTAGGCCAAGGCTGCGGTTCGCCGCAGTGACAGCGCTCGAAAGACCCCACAAAGGACCCCGATGAACGCGATCAAAGAAGCACGCCAGATCATCACGGCCGACCCGAACGGCGAGGAGTCCCTGACTCTGGCCCGACTGGTGCTGGCCCTGGAATCCGAGGGCGACTTCCCTCTTGCCAGCCTCTACACGCTGAGCCTCGGCACCTTCAGTCTTGCGATGGAAATCCTGAAGGAGTGGCGGCTCGACCGCTACTACGCGAGAAAGGGAAAGCTGCTGGATGTGTCCTATCAGGCGCAGGTCCTGGCAGCACACTGAAACTCCGCCAGAGGCCGCACCTTGGAACGCACCATGGTCCCGGCAAGCCAGTTGCGGGTCATCATCGACGAGGTTGAACCTCACGCGTTTTCCTGGACGCTCATGGAGCGCAAGGAGACGGACATCATCGATGTGCAGGTGGCGCGCTCTCCGAAGAACTTCCCTGAATTCGATCTTGCATTGGAAGACGGCTTTCTCGCGCTGAAGGAGTTGGCGCGCGAGCACAAGCGTTGACTGACGGTGCTGCCCGGTGCGTCGCACCAGGCAGCCTCCGGATTCATTACTTGGCGGCGGCGACAGACACCTTGTTCGCGGCTTGCTTGATCAACGCAGCAACAGCCTTGGGATTCGAAACGTAGACGGCGTGGCTGCCTGGGACTTCCGTGACGACGGAACCCGCGCGCTTGGACATGTTGCGCTGCGCAGGCGGCGGGATCATCTTGTCGTCCTTGGCCACGAGGTACCAGCTCGGCTTCGACTTCCATGCCGGTTCGCTCACCGCGCCGGCGAGGGCTGCAACACCCCATGGCACCTGCGAATTCGCCATGAACGCGGCCGTTTCGCCCTTCACGTCCGCTGCGAAAGAGGCAGCGAACTTCGTCTTGTCAAGCATCAGGAAGCCGTCGACCGGCGGGAGGATCGGGGGCACCGGCGCGCCAGGCGGCGGGTTCTTGATCAGCGAGTCGACCGACTCGCCCTTGTCGGGAGCAAACGCAGCGATATAGACCAGGCTCGCCACTTTTTCGTCGTTGCCTGCCTCGGTGACGACGACACCGCCATACGAGTGACCGACGAGAACGACCGGCCCCTTCTGGGCGGCGATTGCGCGCTTCGTGACGGCGACGTCGTCCGCCAGCGAGATGGTCGGGTTCTGGACGATGGTGACGTCGTACCCATCCTTCGTGAGGATCTTGTAGACGCCTTCCCAGCCGGAACCGTCGACGAAACCACCGTGCACCAGAACGATGCCGGGCTTTGCCGTCGTGGCGGTGGCAGCGCTGGCCGCACCCGTTGCGATGACTGCGGCGCCGAAAGCGGCGGTGAAGAGCTTTGCGATCTTGAGCATGGACATTTGCAACTCCTGAATGCGCGCATCAGCGCGCTGCTGATTGAACAAGTGCGTTACGGGCGATGCCACCGAAAGCCGCACACGAACTCTCGTGGTGCCGTAAATTTACGACTCAATAGTTTAAGTGTCAAGTATTTAGTGGTGAAGCTGTTTTCCGCTCTTGAGGGTTGACGGCAGCCGCGTTGGCGGGGATGAAAGTGACGCACGAAATTACGGCCGTCGGCACCTTGCGGGCGCGGACGGCCGTAATCTCGTGCAGCAGCGCGAGTCTTGGCTTATGCCTCGTAGTGGCTGAGGAACAGGTCTACCGCCGCATTGGCGATCTGCCGCTGCGCACGCGGCGCCAGCTTGGGCTGGCCCAGCGCGACCTGCGGCCAGAAGGCCACGCCCTTGACCAGGCTCTCCAGTTGCTGCGCGGCCAGTGAAGCGTCGCCTGCCTTCAGGCGGCCGTCCTTCTGAGCGGCGCGAATCCAGCCGAGCACCCCGCCTTCTTTCTGGCCCAGGCGATTCATCATCTCCTGCACGCGTTCGGGCGAATGGATGGCGGCCGCGATGGCCACGCGTGCAAGGTCGAGAAAGTTGTCGTCGGCCAGCAGGGACATTTTCTGCATCAGCAGCGCGAGCAACTGCTCGCGCACCGGCGCATCGGCGCGATAGGGCAGCTCTTCCTGGCTCGCGGCGCTTTCCCACAGCACGCGCAGGATCTCGGCGAAGAGTTCGTCCTTGCTCGGAAAGTGGTTGTACAGCGTGCGCTTCGAAACCTCGGCGCGGGCGGCGATCTTGTCGACGCTCGTAGCCTCGAAGCCGCTGGCGCGGAACTCGGCGATGGCGGCCTGGACGATCGCCTCGCGCTTGCGGTCGGTAAGACGTATAGCCTGGGTCATTGGCGGATTTTACACCGCTGAGTTTACTTTTTTGAATTTCGCTGTACACTCCGAAAAATTACACCGCGTGGTGTACTTTTTATCCTCCCTCTTGATCGGAGTGCTCCGCATGACCAACCAGTCCCTCTGCCTTCGCCGCAGCGAGCCCGTCGTTCGCGCCTCGTCGCCGCGACAGCTTGACGGCAAGTTCCGCAACGTCGTGCCGCGCGAGGAACCCGGCTTCGCCAAGACGCTCGCCATCGCCTGGCGCATATTGACGCAGAAGCCCGACACCACGGTGCCGCGCGCGCCGATTCCGGTGCAGCCCCTCAGCGCGGCAGCACTGGCCGCCGCACCCGACGCAAGCCTGTTCCGTCTCGGGCATTCCACCCTGCTCCTGAAGCTCGCCGGCGAGTTCTGGCTTACCGACCCGGTGTTCTCCGAACGCGCATCACCGTTCCAGTGGATGGGGCCGAAGCGCTTTCATGCACCGCCCATTGCCATCGACGATCTGCCGCCGATCAAGGGCGTGATCCTGTCGCACGACCACTACGACCATCTCGACCACGCAGCCATCGTGAAGCTGGCGCCGAAGGTGGATGTGTTCATCACGCCCATCGGCGTGGGCGACCGCCTGATCGCCTGGGGCGTGGACGCGGCCAAGGTGCAGCAGCTCGACTGGTGGCAGCAGACGGCTGTGGCGGGCGTGCGGCTGGTGGCGGTGCCGGCGCAGCATTTTTCCGGGCGCAGCCTTACCGACAGCGATCGCACCCTGTGGGTGTCGTGGGTGATCATGGCCGGCGACCTGCGCCTGTTCTTCAGCGGCGACACCGGCTACCACGCCGACTTCAAGACCATCGGCGAGCGCTTCGGCCCCTTCGATGTGACGATGCTCGAAACCGGCGCGTACGACGCACAGTGGCCCGAAGTGCACATGCAGCCCGAAGAAACGCTGCAGGCCCATCTCGATCTCAAAGGCCGCTGGCTGATGCCCGTGCACAACGGCACCTTCGACCTGGCGATGCACGCCTGGCACGAGCCCTTCGACCGCATCCAGGCACTGGCTGAAGCAGCCGGCATCGAGCTGGCCACACCGGCCATGGGCGAACAACTGTCGCTGGCCCAGCCGCACACGGGGCGGCGCTGGTGGCGCGAGCTCTAGCAGCAAACTCCGCATCGAAGGCACCCGCACAAAATAGAGAATGATTCTCATCCGTACGCATGAGATAAACTTCGCGTGAATTCTCTTTGAGTACTGCGCGCTTGCACGCGGCGCGGGCTCGCACGCTCCCATGCACAAGCTCCTTCTGGCAACGCCACTCGCGCTCGCGGGCGCCGTTTCTCACTCTCACGCACAAACGCCCGATCCCGCCTCCGATGCGTCCGGGCAGCTCAGCACAGTCACGGTGCAATCCAGCGCGACCAACGGGTTCGTCGCGAACACCGTGGAGGCCGGCACATTCCGGGGCGCCAACATCCTGGAGGTTCCCGCGACGGTCAACACGGTCACGAGCGACGTGTTCGAGCTCCAGGGCGCGACAGGTATCTACGACGTGCTGCGCAACACCGCCGGCGTGACGCGCCAGCAGAACGGCGGCGACACCTTCGACCAGCTCGTGATCCGCGGCATTGCGGTCGAGAACCGGACGAACTACCGGCTCAACGGCTCCCTCGCAATTCCCAACGTCTCCGAGATCCCCATGGAGAACAAGGAGCGTGTCGAGGTGCTGAAGGGGGCCTCGGCGCTCTACTACGGCTTCACCACGCCGGCCGGCATCATCAACCTGGTGACCAAGCGCGCCGGCAGCACGCCGGTGACTTCCGTCGGCCTCACCGTCGACGACAAGGGCTCCCTGCAGGCCTCCACCGACATCGGGCGCCAGTTCGGCAACCAGAACCAGTTCGGGGTGCGAATCAACGCGGCCGGCGGCCGCGTCGGCTCCAACATCGACGGCATAGACGGCAATCGCAGGTTCGTGTCGGCCGCTTTCGACTGGCGCGTCAACAGCCGCCTCACCCTCAAGGCCGACGTAGAAAACTACCGCAAGCGCATCACCGAGCAGGCCGGCATCACGAGGCCGGCGGCCGTCAACGGCGTGATCACCCTGCCAGCCCTGCCCGACCCGGACAGGCTGCTGGGCCCGGCCTGGGCGGTCTTCGACGCCGAAGTCACCAACACCCAGTTGCGCGCCGACTATTCGCTCAGCGACAACTGGGCACTGACGGTGGAAGCCGGTCACTCCGAAGCCGAGCGCGACCGCAGGCTCGCCAGCTTCAGCAACTACAACGTGCTGACCGGCGCAGGCCGCATCACCGGCAACGACCAGAGCCTGAAGCAGACCTCCGACCTGTTCCGCACGGAGCTTTTCGGCACCTTCTCGACCGGCAGCGTGCAGCACGAACTCACCATCGGCGCCGCGCAGAGCAAGAAAACTCAGGATCCGATCTACCAGCGCAACTACGGCGGCGCGAGTACCGCGCAGAACCTGTACAACCCGGTCGTCATCGGCTACCTGCCGCTGACCGCGCTCCCGACCCGGCCCACCACCGGGGCACAGGACAGCAAGGAACTGGGTCTTTACGCACTCGACCGCATCACCCTCTCGCCGCAATGGCAACTGGTGGTCGGTGCGCGCCATACGCACTTCGAGAGCACGCAGGGCGCGAGCGCCACGATCCCCCTGATCGCCTTCGACGTGCGCAAGACCACGCCGCTCGCGGCGCTCAGCTACAAGTTCACGCCCGACCTGGTGGGCTACGTGTCGTACGCACAAGGCGTCGAGGAAGGCGAAATCGCACCCGCCGGCACCACCAACCAGAACGCCCACATGCCGCCCGGCGTGAGCAAGCAGAAAGAAATCGGCCTGCGCTGGCTCACCAGCGGGGGCATGCTGCTGTCCGGCGCCCTGTTCGACATCGAACGCCCGGGCGCCTACACCAACAGCGCCAACACCTTCGTGGCCGACGGCCGGCAGCGCTACCGCGGCCTCGAACTCTCGGCACAGGGCCGCCTGACCCGCGCACTCGCTTGGCAACTCTCGGCCCAATCGCTCGACGCAGAGTTCCGCGATATCAACGCGCAGTACAACGGGAAGATGCCCGAGAACACCGCCAAGCAGACAGCCAGCGCCTTCCTCTCGTACGACATCGCGGCAGTGCCGGGCCTGTCGGTCAACGGCGGGGCCTACTACACGGGGCGGCGCCCGGTGGACGACCTGAACCAGGCGTTCATCGGCGGAAACACCATCTTCGGCCTGGGCGCCCGCTACGTCACGCAGCTGTTCGGCAAGCGCACCCTGTGGCAGATCAACATCGACAACGTCGCCGACAAGCGCTACTGGGCGGCGGCCGGCACGCGGCTGGCCGTTGGAACGCCGCGCTCGGTCAAGGCAACGCTGAAGATCGATCTCTGACACCAACAACAACCCAGCCGCGCCCACGGCGGCCCCAACCCCACTTCCCGACATGGCCCTCCTGAGGCGCGCCTGGTTCCAGATCCACTGGTTCATCGGCATCACGGCCGGGTCCGTGCTCGTGCTGATCGGGCTGACCGGCGCCACGCTCTCCTTTCGCGCCGAGATCATCGACGCGATCAATCCCGAACTGCGCCATGCGCCCAACCCGGGCGGCGCGACGGCGCTGTTGCCCGCGGCACTGGCACAGCAGCTGCAGGCGGCGCATCCGAAGCGCCGGATCGTCACGCTCACCGTGTTTGCCGAACCCGGGCGGCCGGCACGCGTCAACTTCGCCCCACCGGAAGGCCAGCGCCAGGGCGAAGTGCGGCTGGTCGATCCATGGACGGCCGAGCTGCTGCCCGAGCCGAAAGGCGACGCCTTCTTCGAGTTTGTCGAAAGCCTGCATCGATGGCTGCTGCTGCCCCGCGACACAGGCAAGCCCGTCACCGGCACCCTGGCCACGGGCCTGCTGATCCTGGCGTTGTCGGGCCTCTATCTGCGCTGGCCGCGCCGGCCGCTTGCCTGGCGGGCCTGGTTGAAGCTGGACTTCGCGCTCACCGGTCGCGCATTCCTCTGGAACCTGCATGCGGTGGTCGGCACCATTGCACTGCTGGCGTACCTGGCCTCCAGCCTGACGGGCCTCTACTGGGGCTTCGATGGTGTGCGAACGCTGGTCGACAACGCAGCAGGCGAAGGTCGCATGGTCCGCACGCAGCGCATGCAGGCCGGCGGCGCGGCTGCCAAGGCAACTGCGGCGCCCAAGCCCGACCTGCAACGAGTGTGGCAATCCTTCCTGCAGGAAACCAACGGCGACTGGAGCCTGGTCACGCTGCGCATGCCCACGCGCAACGCAACGCAGATCGAAGCGACCTACCTGCGTGCCAACCCGGAGCACGAGCGCGCACGCAACCGCCTCTATCTCGACGCCGTCACCGGCGAAGCCACGCAACATGAACGCTACGCCGACAAGCCATTGGCGGGCCGGCTGGTCAACAGCATCTATCCGCTGCACATGGGAACCTACTGGGGCCTGCCGGGCCGCATCGTGATGACGCTCAGCAGCCTGGGGCTGTCGCTGTTCGCAATCACGGGATGGATGCTCTATCTCGGGCGCCGGCGCACGAAGCGCGCGGTGCGCGACGAACGCGCACGCCTCAGCCCGGCCCTGCCACCGGACAGCCACGGCGCCGAGCCCGTGCTGCTCACCTTCGCGACCCAGACCGGCCATGCAGAGCGCATCGCGTTGCAGACGGCGGCGGTGCTGCAATCGGCTGGCGTCGCGGTGGTGCTGCAGCCACTGGTGCGCCTGAGCGTGGATGCGCTGCAGCGCTACCGCAAGGTGCTGCTGGTGGCCAGCACCTTCGGCGACGGCGATCCGCCAGACAGCCTGCGCGCCTTTGCACGCCAGTTCGCGCGACAGACTGGGTCGGGCTTGCAAAACGTGCACTACGGTTTGCTCGCATTGGGTGACAGGCACTACGCCAACTTCTGCGGCTTCGGCAGGGCGCTCGACCACGATCTGCGCGGCCATGGCGCGCAGGCGCTGTTCCCGATGATCGAGGTGAGCAACGGCGATGCCGCCGCCCTTGCGCGCTGGCAGCAGTCGCTGGCCGACACGTTCGCCGTGCAGGTCGACACGTGGCAAAGACACCAGCCGAAGGTGGCACCCTTCGAGCCGTGGCGCCTCGTGCGCCGCACCCTGCTCAACGCAGGCAGTCAAGGCGCGCCCCTCTTCGAGATCGAACTGGCCCGCCCCGATTCGAAAGCCTGGAAGCCAGGCGCACTCGTCGAACTGCTGCCGCGCCAGGCTGGCCCTGCGGTTGAACAGTTCCTGCGCAGCGCCGGGCTCGACGGACGAACGCTCGTCCGCTTCGATGGCCATGAGCGCACGCTCGAAGATGCCCTGTCTCGCAGCACGCTTACAACGGCAACACCCGCCGCAACCGCGCAGGCGTTGGCCGACACACTGGTGCCGCTGGCGCCGCGCAGCTACTCGGTGGCATCGATCACAACGGACGGTTGCGTGCAATTGCTGGTGCGCCAGGTCCGCCACGATGACGGACTGGGCATCGCATCGGGCTGGCTGACCGCCTCGGCTCCCGCTGACGCCGCCATCGAGCTGCGCCTGCTGCCCAATCCCGGTTTTGCGCTGGTCGACGACGAGGTGCCGTGCATCTTCATCGGCAACGGTTCCGGCTTCGCGGGCCTGCGCGCGCATCTTCGCGAACGCGCGCGGCGAGGACACGGGCGCAACTGGCTGGTCTACGGCGAGCGGAACGCCGCGCACGATTCCTTCTGCGCCACGGACATCGCGCAATGGCAGGCCGCCGGAGCGCTGGAGCGCGTCGACCTGGTGTTCTCCCGCGACCAGGCCCAACGCCGGTACGTGCAAGACCGGTTGCGCGAAACTGCCGACGCTCTGCGGCAATGGGTTGCCGAGCGTGCCGTGATCTATGTCTGCGGCAGCCTCGAAGGCATGGCTCCGGGCGTCGATTCGGCGCTGCGCGAGGCTCTGGGTGAACAGGTCTTCGACGACCTGGTCGCGCAGGGCCGCTATCGCCGCGATGTCTATTGAGTCACGGCGGGACGCCGTATCCGGCGAAGGCCCGGTTCATGTGCAGCATCCCGAAGAGATTGGTCTCGAGTTGCTCGCGCTACTGCTTGCGCGTTGTCTTCCGTGGTTCGATGTCCATCCCTGAGATGCCGTTCACGAACAGCTGAGTCGCGATCGGGACCATCTGCTCGTAGGTGAAGCGCCCCTCGGGGCGGAACCAGGTGAACATCCAGTTGAGCATGCCGAACAGGAACATCGTCAGCAGCTTGTGAAGCTGCGCATCGTGCAGGTCCGGGCGCGACGCGGCAATGGCGTCGGCAAACACCTGCACCACCGTGCGCTCCTTGTCGAGCACGCGGGCTTGCGCCTCAGGGTCCAGGAAGCGCACGTCCTCGGTGAGCACGCGGTGCTCGTTCTGCGCCTCCGCGTACTCGAGCATGAACGCCTCGATCAGCTCGGGCAGCCGCTGCTCGGCAGCGAGGTCCAGCGCCTCCACCCCCGTCACGATGTCGACCAGGCGCGAGACATGGCCGTGCGCGATATAGAACAACACCTCGGCCTTGTCCTTGAAGTGGTGGTACAGGCCGGGCTTGGACAGATGGCTGGCTTCGGCGATCTCGTTCATCGACGTTGCTGCGTAGCCCTTGCGGGCGAACAGCTCGGCGGCGCTCCTGGCGATCAGGCTGCGCTGGTCGCCCGGGCGGGAAGAGGGGGAGTCAACGGTCATGGGTCGGGATGGATGAGCCCTGCGCCAGGCGGCGACAGCGCGATCGCCGATCTTAGGGGTTAGTCCCGAGCTTTCGCCGCTTGCCTGTATTCGCGCTCCTGCGTTAGTCTCGCCCAGCCCAATACCGACCGGTCGGTCGGTACCTTGACAATCACCCCGACCCAACGAGATGCACCGGATATCCGGTGCACAAAACAAACATTGGAGACGACCATGCGCGACGAAAAACGTGTCCCCCGAGCCCTGCTGCCCAAGGGCTTGCTGCTGGCTGCGGGCCTGGCCCTGCAGGCCTGCGGAGGAGGCGGCGGGGGAGGAGGCGGTGGCTTTCTGCCGATCGTTCCTGCACCCGCGCCTGCACCGGCTCCTCCCGCACCGCCGCCGCCTGCGGGTCCCACCGCCGAGCAGCTCAAGGCCACCTGCAACGCGCTCACCGGACAGGTCATCGAGGGCGTGACCGTCACGGGCACTGCGCGCTTCGAGGCCAAGGCGCCGATCTATTCGTCGGGCTTTTGCCAGGTGCTCGGCACGCGCGCGCCCTTCCTCGACATCGAGATCGATGTGCCGGACAACTGGACCGGACGCTACTGGCAGCAGGGCGGCGGCGGTTTCGACGGACGCATCCCCTCGGCGGTGACGAAGGACGCGGGCGGTGCCGTGACCGCGGTCGACCCCACGCTCGCCCTGAAGGGCGCGGTGTACGCGGCATCCAACGGAGGCAACCGGGCCAGCGTTCCCGCGCAGGCCGCGCCGGGCGTGTGGGTGAGCGGCACGCCCGATGGCCAGCAGTCGGCCGTCGACTATGCGTACGCCGCGGGAGGCACCACGGTGCGTTTCGGCAAGGCCGTCGCCAAGGTCTTCTTCGGCAAGGCGCCGACCCACAGCTACTTCAACGGCTGCTCCAACGGAGGCCGCAACGCCTACATCGCCGCACAGCGCTGGCCCCAGGAGTTCGACGGCATCGTCGCCGGCTGTGAAACCATGGACATGGGCGGGGCCGTCACCGGCCTGATGAACACGGCCGCCAAGGCGGCCACGGCGGCTGAAATCACCCCTGCCCAGTACGCCGCCGCCTACACAGCCGCAGTGACAGCCTGCGACGCCAGCGACGGCGCGACCGATGGCTACCTCGCCAACCCCGGCGCGTGCACCCTCCCCGCCGCATCGCTGCAATGCGGCCAACCCGGCGCGAATGCCGACCCCACCCTGTGCCTGTCGGCTGCGCAGGTGCCCACGCTCGCGGGCCTGCTCAGCGACCTGACGCTGGCCACCGGCGCCACTGCGTACAGCAAGTACAACTGGACCAACTTCGCTCCTGCGTCCCCCATTCCCGGCGTGCCGGCGCTGGGCGTCACGAGCTATGGCGGCCTGGGTGGCGGTTTCGCGTTCCTGGCAACGAACGATCCGCTGTGGTTCGGTGCGCCTCCCCCGGGCACGGCGCCGGCCCCCAACCTGGCCACCTTCGACATCAACCGCGACTACTACGTCTTCAGCAGCGGCCTTCAACGCATCGGCGCCGACCATGACAAGAACGCCATCGCGGCCTACGTGGCATCGGGCCGCAAGCTGCTCTCGTGGCACGACGCAGGGGATCCGCTGCTGTCGGTCAACGATCACGTCCGCAACTTCACCACCATGTCCGGTGTCGCCAAGACGTTCGGGCTGGCCGCCCCTCGCACCAACGCCCGCATGTTCATCGTTCCCGCTTCGACCCACGGGGCGGGCGGCAACCTGGCCGAGGTCGACTGGCTCGGCGCCATCGTCGACTGGGTGGAGAACAGCAAGGCGCCGGATCAGCTGACCTACAACTTCAGGGTGGGCGCCACGGCCCGCACGATGCCGGTCTGCGAGGCGCCGAAGTATCCGCGCTACAACGGGACGGGCGACGTCAACTCTGCGGCCAGCTTCACCTGCACGCCGTGACGGCCGCAACTACGGCAACGCGACGTCGAGCCTTGCAAGCCATGGGGGCGGGTGCGGCGGCGCTGGTTGCCGCGCCATGGGCGTCGCCGGCTCCACGCGACGAAGCAGACACCGAGATCCTGATCGGCCAGTCGTGCCAGCTGAGCGGCCCGCTCGCCCCGCTGACGCGCGAACTCCAGGAAGGCGCCGGGTGGTGCTTCGAGCAGGTCAATGCCAAGGGCGGTGTGCACGGGCGGCAGATCAGGCTCGTCGCGCTCGACGACGCCTACGACCCCAAGCGCACGGCAGAAAACGTGCGGCAGTTGATCGAGAAGAATGGCGTTTTCGCGCTCTTCAATCTCGCGGGCACGCCGACCACCCTGGCCGCGCTGCCGGTATTGCGGGAGTATAAGGTGCCGCTGATCGCGCCCTTCACCGGAACCGATGTCCTGCGCAGCAGCCTCGACAAATACGTCTTCAACGTGCGCGCGGGTTATGCGGACGAGATCGAGAAGATCGTGCAGCACCTCAGCGTCCTGGGCATCGATCGCGTGGGCGTGGCCTATCTGAACAACTCGTTCGGCGCGGGAGGACTCGACGCCGTCAAGAGCGCAGCCGCCAAACGTGGCGTGGCGCTTGCGGCGGCAACGCCGCTGGAGATCGACGGCAGCAGGCTGCAAGAGGCGGCGCAAGACCTCGCGCGCTCCAGGCCGCCGGTGATCATCCTGGCCACGGCGGGTAAGGTCACGAGCGACTTCATCGCGGCCTATCAATCGTCCGGGGCGAGCGCGCAGTTCTATGCCTTGTCCGTGGTCAGCTCCCAGCAGCTGATTCAGGCGCTCGGCGATCGCAGCAAGGGAGTCGCCATCGCCCAGGTGATGCCCTACCCGTGGGGCAACGCCACAAAGCTTGCGCGCGAACTCTCCGACCTTGCGAGCCGCAAGGCAGTGGAGGTCGGCTACAACCACATGGAGGGCTTCGTCTCCGCCAAGGTGCTCGTCGAAGGATTGCAGCAGGCCGGTCCGTCCCCAACGCGCGAGAGCCTCGTGCGAGGCCTCGAAGGCCTGCGCGAACTCGACCTCGGCGGATATGTGGTGCGCTTCTCCGACCGCAACCACAACGGATCGAGCTATGTCGAGCTGACGATCGTCGGTGCCTCGAAACGGGTCTTGCGCTGATCCGTAGAAATCCGGATGGGCACGAAGACGATCTTCAAAGCCCCGCGAAGGGCCTCGCGACTTCGCCGGCGGCCACGAAGCGGCGCTCGCGCATCCATTTGGTCATGACCCACTTCTCGCCCCGGGTCACGGTCGCGCTGGCGTGCAGGGAGCGCGTGTCGACGCGGCCGTTTTCATCGGTGTACTCGAAGTAGCAGGCATTGCCGCGAATCGGCGAAACCGCCAGGCCGAGTTGCGGAAAGACGGTCTGGCCGCCGTCCTGCACGTCGTTGAGATAGGTCACCAGGGTGCTCACGCGCTGGCCGCTTCGCGCGATGGATTCACGGTTGGCGGCGTTGGTGGGAGCCAGATAGTCGTAGTGAGGCTCGCTGCCCGCGCCGCTCGGGTAGTACAGCACCTGCAGCCCCTCGCCGTTTTCCAGCGGAAGGTTCATCAGCGCCGACAGGCGCCGGTCGAGACGGGCGACCAGGTCGTTCTCGCCCAGGCGAAAGAACATGCCCCAGCTGGCGCGCTTGTCGCTCACCACATCGCGGCCGCTCATCGGATCGACCAGCGTGGAAGGCTTCAGGCGCGGGCGCGCCATTTCGATGATGCCCTTGCACTCGTCGGCATCCACGACGTTGCCGAGCGCGGCAAAGACCGGATCTTCGCCGCGCGAGTGCACGACGATCTCGCGGTCGGCCGCTGCAATCCGCGTGCCTGGTGCAAGTCGCGCCACGGGCTTGGCCGGAGCTTCGTCCGGCAGTTCGATGGCGTCGGCCGGCATCGCTGCGCCACGCTGGCGCGCATCGACATAAGCCGCGACGATGGCCTGCGCCGCGCGCTCGTTCATGCCTTGCTTGAGCATGGTGGCCACCAACGCGTGCGGCGCCTGGCCGGCATTGAGGTTGTGCGTGAGCCAGCGGCCCAGGTCAGGCGAGAAGCGGACGACGGTGCTCATGAGGCACCACAGGTGCGAGTCAAACCGGCCCCATCCGGGCGACCCAACCCTTGTCGCCGAGCGTGAAGCCCTGGCGCAGCTGCAGCTGCCCGCCCGCGCCATTCGTGATGCGCGTGATCATCGGGAACACACGCTGCGCGTCGGCGTTCTGCATCCACGGCGCCGTGTCGATCTGGTAGGTGTAGCTCACCACCGCCAGCGGATGGCTTGCGTCGGATGCATCGACCTTGACGTCGACGATCTTCTCGCGCTTGAGGTGCGCCACGCAGAAGTCGTTGGCGTGCTCGGTGCCGTGGTTTGCGTACGGATGCGGCTTGTAGAACTTGCGGCCGGCGTCGGTCAGCTCGAATCGCTTGACCGCGCCGTCCGGGTTCTCGCTGCTCTTCGGTACGGAGACGATGGTGCTGTGCACCAGGCCCAGTTGCTCCATCACCGGAAACTGGATGGCGTGGCGTGCACCGGAGCCGGCCTCGGCTTCGGTCAGGTCGATCGGCCAGTCGAACATCGAAAGGCAGATGTCGCCACGCTGGGCCAGGTGGTCATCCAGTGCAGCCGCGAGGTTCTCGGCGGTGGGTGCCTTGGCATCGTGGCTGGCGCTGCATGCGGCCAGCGCACAGACGATGGCAATGCCCGTCAGGGTCTTGATCGAAGTCCGGGTGTGCCGGCTCAGGCGGATGGAGCGGAGATTCATGGGGTCTCTGGTTGATTTACGGGTAGCAGGCAGTGCATGGCGATCGCGGACCTAGCGCGCATCCAGTTCGTCCGCGACCCAGCCGCGCCGCGTGAGGTGAACGCCAAGGCGCACCTGCATCGTTCCTTCGCGCTGGATGGCGCGCGCCAGCAACGGAAAGACCTGCTGCACTTCGGGCGCTGTTGCCCAGGGATCGGGCGCGATGCGGTAGGTGAAGAGCAACGAGGTCGCGGTGCGGCCATCGCGCGTTTGCGGCGGGTCCCAGCCGATCAGGCGATCCAGGCTCAGGGTGGCCGCGCAGAAGTCGGCCGGGTGCGTGACCGTCTGCGTCGTGGTGCGGATCACCACGGGCACCTGGAGGTAGTACTTGCGCCCCGCATCGGTCAGCGCGTATTCGCGGGCCGGCACGGTGATGGCGACATCCTTGCCGGTCACCAGGCCCAGCTTTTCGAGCACCGGCATCTGCTGCGCATCGGGCTCGTGCGATCCGGCCGGCACCGTGATCGGCCAGGCGTATTTGGCCAGGCAGACGTGCCCGCGCTGCGCGAGATAGTCGTTGACTGTCGCCGTGAAGTTGTCGCGATCCGGAAAGCGCGCCTGTTCGTTGTCGCAGCCGGCGAGCAAGGCCAGCAACACCAGCAGGGACGCGACGCCGCCGACGCGTCGGGCAAGGACTGAGGTTGTGTTCGTCTTCACTTCACGCACCTGCCCGTGGTCGGTGCGGCGGAGGGAGGCTGGTAACCGTCACTGAACGTGCCCAGGAAGCAGACCAGGTCGGCGATCTGCTGCGGTGTCATGACCGGCGGGGAGCCGGGCGCGCGCGGCCGCGTGCCGCTGGCAAGCGTCTTCTCACCGCCCTCGCCGGTGCCCAGCGGCACTTCCTCGTCGATGCTGCCTTGCTGCGAGCGCGGCAGGTCGTTGTACTTGTTGACCGTTGCGCCCGGCACATGGGTAGGTTGCAACGCCCAGCTCGGGTTGGCCTGCGGCGCACCGGAGCCGTCGTTGTTGGCGGGGTACCAATACTCCGGGTTGGTGTCCCGCGTGTTGTAGAAGTTGACGACCTGCTCCAGCGAGTGGAGCACGCCGTTATGGAAGAAGGCACCCCGCGTCGCCACGTTGCGCAACCCGGGAACCTTGAACATGCCGCAGTACGGGTTGGGCGTGTCCGGCGTGGCGGGCATGTGGTCGGTGCGGTAGGGGCCGCACAGTCCCATGTCGAAGTATTTCGGGTCGTCGTTGGCCGGAATTGGATCCGGATTGTTCGGGATCGACCTGTCATTGCGCGGCGCACCCAGGGCCTGGTAGGTGAAGTCCGTCATCAGGCCGGTGTTGCCGTTGAAGTTGGCGCCCGTGTAGTGGCAGCCCGAGCAATTGGTGACGCCGGTGCTGTGAAACAGAACCTCGCCGCGCCGCTCGGCCGGCGTCAGCGTGCCGCCGAGCTTGTTGAAGACATGGAGGTCGTACTTGCTGCTGTACGGGTGAAAGCTGATGTCTTCAGTCTCCAGCGCCTGGATCGCGCGGCCGAGGGCGTCGAAGGCGGTGTCGGTGTTGTCGAACACGTCGGCGCCGAAAGCCTGTTTGAACAAGCCGGCATAGGTGCTGCTCTGGACCACCTTCATGACCGCCTCCTTGGAGGCGTTGTTCATCTCGAGCGGGTTGAGCAGCGGCATTCCGGCCTGCGTCGCCAGCGTCGCCGCGCGGCCATCCGCCATGAAGCCGCCGCCGGGCGAACTGGTGGTCACGCCGTCGGGGTTCGGCGCGTTGTCGTCGTAGGCCGGCGTCGATTCCCTGTAGCGCAGCGAGGGCACGGCACGCGCGCCGGTCTGCGTGATGTCGGAGCCCAGCTGCACCGAGATGCTGTTCGGCGGACCGTAGGCGTATTGCGGGTCATGGCAGCTCGCGCACGACATGTTCTTGCCGCTCGACAGGTTCTTGTCGAAGAAGGCCAATTGCCCGACCTGTGCGCCCAGGCTCAGGGGCGGCTTGTGCGGGCCGGTGGTGCTGCCTGCCGTCGTTGCCGCGCTCTTGCCATCGCAAGCCACCAAAGCCAATAGCGCTACCGAGAGCGCCATGACGAGCGGGACTGTCTTGTCCATTGCCAGATTCATCATTCACCGTTGCATCTCGCAAGAGCTGCCATGTCGCCTTGGATGAGTTCGCCTTGCGCGAGCTCGAAGGCCATAAAAAGCTGTTCCAGGCGGCCCCGCGAAGGATTCCGCCTGGAACGCCGCCTCTTGGCGGGCGGCTTTCTGCTTACTTGGTCGCCCAGACGTTGTTCTGGCTCGCGTCAGCTCCCACCTGCGGGGTGATCTGGCCTTCCAGCTTGCCCGTGAGGGCGTCCTGTACACCCACGATGTCGTTCGCGTACAGCTTCTGGGTGTAGTTGGCCGGGATCACATAGGCATGGTTGATCGGCCGCACGGAGTCGAAGTGCGTGTCCGCGCTGTTCTGGTATTCCGGCAGCGCAAGGATGTTGGCCGTGATGAACGCTTCCGTGTATTTGGTGCGGTTCAGGTAAGACGCATCCACGGCCGGGTCGGCGATCTGGAACATGTCCTGCAGCGTGCGCAGGAACGCGAAGTGGCTGTATGCATCGCTGTCCGCAACCTGCTTCTTCGCCGTGCCCACGTCCTGCTGGTTGGACATGATGCCGAAGATCGAATTGCCGTGACCGAAGTTGCCTGCGGCGTAGTTGGCCGGCGGGGTGGTGGCCGTCGCCTTGCCGCTCGCGTCCACGGTCACCGGCGCCGCGCCGGAAGTCGGGCCGCCCGCGTTCCAGCCGCAGCAGGAGCCGTTGCTGCCGCCTTCGCCTTCGTCGTACATCACGACGATCGCAACGCGCTTGTGCGGGTTCCTCCACAGCGCCGAGCTGCGGATCTTGTTGACCACCATGCCCAGGTAGATGTCGGCGCGCACGGTGCCGGCGGCCTGGCCGTCGTTGTTGGTGTTCGCGCAGCTCGTGTCGGAGCCGACACCGTGCATGTCGTCGCACTGGTCCGGAACGATGAAGTTGATGTTGCCCACATCGCCCGTGTCCAGGTCCTTGCCGAACTGGTCGTAGATCCAGCCGCCCGGAACCGGGAAGATCGATGACTTGAGCCAGTCCGCTTCCTGGTACTGCGTGCCGAAGATGGTGCGGTTGTTGGCCACGAAATCGGGCAGGCTGCGGGCGCCCTGGAAGGCGATCGACGGGCCGTGCTTGACCTTGTAGAGGCCGCCCTGCGCGGCGAAGTTAGGGGAACCGACGAGAGTGGGCGGAGCGGAGCCGTCGAGGCTGGTGGCGCCCTTGAGCTTGCTCGAGTCGTACGTGGCGGTCACGGCGTTATCGAGGATGCTGTCGGCGCGCACGTCCTGGCCGGGGTTCATAGACTCGCTGTAGGTGCGGATGGTCAGGCCCGCCTTGGACATCGCCGTGAACAGGTTGCTGCCCGGGATGTTGTGCACGGTGCCGCCGGTCGGGTTGTCACCGCAAGTCGGATCGGCTGCGGAGTAATGGGAGCGGCTCTGGCTGTTCGCCGGCGGGAGCTTGCCCTGAGCGGGCATGGTCTGGCCGTCGGAGGCCGCACCACCGGCAAATGCGACGTCCTTGATTTCGTAGGGGCTGCCGGGAACGGCGCCGCAACCGAACCAGTTGTCGTCGGTGATGCCGAAGTCGTCGCCGCCGCCCAGCGCGGTGTAGTTCGGCTCGGACGGGTTGCCGGTCGAGTAGTACGTCTTCAGCTGGTTGTAGTTGTTCAGGATGTAGTTGATGTTGGCCGCGCGCGGGTTGCCGACGATCACGTCGGTCGACTTGTTTTCCTCGACGATGACGAAGATGTTGTCGTAAGCCGGCACGCCTTCCACGTTGAAGGCCGCCTGCTGCGCCTGCGCGAAGGTGATGGGCGCCTGCTTCTGCGTCGGCACCGTGGGGGTGGCCTTGGTGCCATCGCTGTTGGTGAGCGTCACGCTCGACAGGCCTGCGAGACGGGGGTCGCCGCCCAAGACGGCCAGGTTGTCGGGGAACAGGTCCTTGCGGTCGAGCTTGGTCGTCGCGTAGGTGTAGCGGTTGGTCAGCTGGTTGTCTTCATACAGCGCCGCATACTGGGTCGCGCCGGCCAGGGTGTTGACGTCGGCCAGCGGATCGGTGAACGCGGCCGTGCCCAGATTGAAGGCCGGGCCGTTGAGGCGTGCGACGAGGTTGGCCTTTTCGGCCGCGTAGCTGCTGCCGTTGGCTTCCACCAGGCGTTGCGCTTCGCTCGACAGCGGGCTGATGACGATCTTGCCCGCGCCCTGGTCGGCGATCTGGGCGGTCGAGGCGCGCAGGATCAGGTGGCTGGCCACGGTAGCGCCGGTCGCGGTATTGATCGCGGCGGTGCCGATATCGGCCACCAGCGGTCCGGTCTGGGTGGTCGTCAGCGTGAACTTGCCGCTGGCATCGGTGACGGTCGAGACTTCGCCGCTGTCGAGCACGCCATTGCCGTTGGCATCGACGAAGACCGTGGCCTTCTGGTAGTAGCCAGGCTTCAGGGTCGGGTTGCCCGTGGTGCTGCCCGGCACGTAGCCGCTGGCGGTCACCACGCCGCTGAAGGTCGTGCCGGGAGTGCTGGCGGGCGGAGTGGTGATCGGGAAGAAGCCGCCGCCCCCGTCGTTTCCTCCCCCGCAAGCGGCGAGCACGCAAGCTGCAACCGTCGTCAATGACGTGAGCAAAGCCTTTTTATTGAGAATTGGCATGTATATCCTGGGGCAGTGAGTTATGGATGGTTTTTACCGACCGGCAAGGGACAGCTGGGCATCGTCTTTTTCAGCAAGAAGCGCCAGATCGAGGAGGAATGTAGAAATAACGGGTGACATTCATGTGTCAAAAGAGCGATGAATATCCAATTCACGGAGCACATGCCGACGCGCAATTTTTCCGCTTCCGTAATTAACTGACCGCAAGCTGACCGGAGAATTAGAAGACGATTAGCAACTAATTAGAAAAAAATTAGAAATGCAGCTTGCGGATAGACCTTCAGCCTTGCCATCCAGCGAATGGAGATCGATTCGCGCAGGGCTTCGCCTCCGGAATTTCCCGTTTGGAAATTGGAGATGGAGTTCTGCCTGGGAAGTCCTGAACGGAAATTGCTGCGTCAAGTGCGCCGTTTTTCGGCAGCAATAGATTCACGGAATCAATGAATCCTCCGAGGCACGGCCCTACCCCGACCCGATTGCGAGCGCGGAATCAGAGACCCTCAGGTCTGGTGCGAGTTGGCGGGCCATGCAATTGACCACCGCCGAATTTGTGGAATTCAGCGCCCGTGGCGCGGAATCCAATACGCCAGCGTCCCCGCCGCAGCGAAGGCGATCAGTCCGGTCACCGCGATTCCCGCGGCAAGGGACAGGCCGCCCGCCAGCAGAGACAGCAACGCCGGGCCGCACGAGGAGCCGATGTCGGACATCAGGCGCCATATGCCGAGGAAGTGCGCGCGCCCGTGACGCGGCGAGTGGTCGGCGCCGAGGGTCATGATCATTCCCGAGCCGATACCGTTTCCGAAGCCGATCGCCAGTGCAGCGATCAACAGCGTGAGAACGCCGGACGTCAGGGGCATCAGCAGCATTGCCAGCCCCATGATCAGCATCGACGGCACCGCGACCCAGCGCCTGCCCTTCCGGTCCATCACCTTGCCGGCCGGGTAGAACACCAGCATGTCGACACCGCCGGCCAGGCCGTAGATCAGCGAGGCCACCGAGGGCGCAAGCATCAGGTGGTCGGCCCACAGCGGGATCACGGCCTGGCGCGAAGCGCGCACCGCGCTGACCAGCACCACGCCGACACCGAGCGTGAGGAACACATGACGGTGATCCCGCAGCGTCGAGACAACGGACGTCGAAGCCGGCGCCGCCTGCCCGGCCGGGAGCGGCGGCGCCTCGAGGTCGGGGATGCGCGCGCCGATGGCCGCAGCCGCCATCACCGCCACGATGCCGACCACATAGGCCGCCGACAGGCCGAACACGTGCACCGCCCCGGCAGCAAGGAAAGGCCCGGCGAACATGCCGATGCGCATGACGCCGCCCAGCGTCGACAGCGCCCGTGCGCGGTATTCGATGGGTACCGCCTCGGTCATGTAGCTCTGGCGCGCGAGGTTGTAGACCGCCTGCGACATGCCCACCATGAAACACCCCGTGGCGAACAGGCCGAGATGCGAAGTCAGCACGCACAGGAGCATGCCAAGACCGCTCCACACACCCGCCGCAACGATGGCCCAGCGCTCGCCCCAGCGCATGGTGATCATCGAGGCCGGAATGTTGTTGAGCAGCGAGCCGATGCCGATCATCGCGATCACCAGCGCGGCCATGGGCACGGAAGCACCGAGGCCACGCGCCGTCAGCGGCACGATCGGCAGGATGGCGCCCTCACCCAATCCGAACAACAGCGAAGGGGCGAAGGCCGGTACGGCGATGCGCCAAAGAGAGAACGAAGGCGTGGGGGAAGAGGTCGAGGCGGCGGGCGGGATTGACATGCGCAGAAGGGTTCGGATTTGTTGCCGCCACCCGCCGGGCGGACAAGGCGCGGCAATTGTCTCGCCGATGCCGAATGTCTGCAGGGCCTCTCCTTTCCTCACTCCGTCCTGCGCTGCAAAGCCTGCGCGGCGGCCACGTGGATTGCGGGCCTGCGATGCCCGGCATCTCAAGCGGTTGTGGGCCGCGCAAACTCGATCGGCAGATCCTTGAACTGCTTGCGCAGACCCGGCACGGGCGCCCCGCCCACCACGATGCGCGCAAACGCATCGAGCGGACTGAAGAAAGCGGGTCGCAGGCGATTGAGCTTGCTTTCATCCACGATCAGGAAGCTCTGCGACGCGCTGCGGATCGCCGCCTGCTTCACCGGTACTTCGTGAAAATTGGAACAGCTCGCGCCCCGCTCCAGGTCCAGTCCGCCGGCCGAGATGAAGGCCTTGTTCACGCCCAGCCGGTTGAGATATTGCAGCCCCTCGTCTGAAAAGAACGTGGCCGACGACGCGTGGTACAGCCCGCCCAGCAGCATCAACTGCGTGTTCGGCCGGCGGCTGAGGATCGACGCGATGTTCGTGGAGTAACACACCACGCTCAATGGCATGTCGGGCGGCAAGGCCTCCGCGAAATGGACCATGGTGGTGCCGCAGTCGATGAACAGGCTGTCGTGCGCCTGCACCCACGTGGCGGCGCGTTCGCAGGCCACGCGCTTGTGCGCCGCGTGCTGGTCGCTGGCCTCGTCGAGCGAGTACCTGTCGGCGCCCGGCAGCGTTGTCGCAAGCACGTAGCCGCCGAGGGCGGTGAGCGGTGAATCGGCGGCCGACAGGTCGCGGCGGATCGTCATTTCCGTCACGCCCAGCCGCTGGGCGGCCTGCTTGATCGGCAACGGTCCGCCGGCCTCGACGAGCTCCTGCATCTTTGCAAGGCGCAAGGCCCGGGCCTCGGCGCCGGCGGTCTTTCGCATGTTCTGGTTCCTCTGGTCCACAAGCCCGAGTATCGGGCATCAAAAATGTTATTTCAAAAACATCTTGCGCAGATAAATGTTATTGAAATAACATTCACGCCAATGCGCCACCGGCCCTGCACGGCGGTCTGCACAACGATCGGAGACAAAGACATGCCCCTTGCCTGCCTGCCGCTCACGCGGCGCCTGCGCGCCCCGGCGCCCTTCACTTCATGACCTCCACTTCCCTCGTTCGCGCCAGCGGCGCGGTGCGCTCGCGCCCCGTTTCGACCGTCGCGGCCGCTTCGCCCCCGGCTGCCGTTGCCGGCGTCGCGGCGACGGCGCCCGACAAGAAGCCGCACACCATCGCGCGCAACACCGCGCAACCCTTCGACACCGGCTGGTTCGACAACATCCGCGTCAACCTCTCGGCCGCCGAACGCCGCGTGGCCACGCTGCCCGGTCGCCGCTCGGTCAAGAAAGATGCGCAGGCCGGCTGGCTGCTCAAGGCCATCACCTGCATCGACCTGACCACTCTCAACGGCGACGACACGGCCGAGCGCGTGCGCAGGCTGTGCGCCAAGGCCGCGACCCCCGTGCGCCCCGACCTGCTGGCCGCGCTGGGCTTTGCAGATCGCACGCTGCATACCGGCGCGGTCTGCGTCTATCACCGCTTCGTGGCCACGGCCGTGGATGCGCTGGCGGGCACCGGCATTCCGGTGGCGGCGGTGTCCACGGGCTTTCCGGCGGGGCTGATTCCGCACGAGCTCAAGCTCAAGGAGATCGAAGCATCGGTGCGCGACGGCGCGGCGGAGATCGACATCGTCATCACGCGCGAACACGTGCTCACCGGGCAGTGGCAAAAGCTCTACGACGAGATGCGCGACTTTCGCCTGGCAGCGGGCGATGCGCACGTGAAAGCCATCCTGGCCACGGGCGAACTGAAGACGCTGCGCAACGTCGCCAAGGCCTCGATGGTCTGCATGATGGCCGGCGCCGATTTCATCAAGACCTCCACCGGCAAGGAAGGTGTGAACGCCACGCCGCTGGTCACGCTGGTGATGCTGCGCATGATCCGCGAGTACGAAGCCCGCACGGGTTTTCGCGTGGGCTACAAGCCCGCCGGCGGCGTCTCCACCGCCAAGACCGCGCTCGACTACCAGGTGCTCATGAAGGAAGAGCTGGGCCGCGCCTGGCTCGAGCCCGACCTGTTCCGCATCGGCGCCTCCACCCTGCTGGCCGACATCGAGCGCCAGCTGGAACACCACGTCACGGGCCGCTACTCGGCCTTCCACCGCCACCCGATCGGATGACCCGATGAGCAGCAACAGCAGCGTCGCACGCTATTTCGACACCATGGACTACGGCCCCGCGCCAGAGAGCGACACCGACGCCCGCCAATGGCTCTCGCGCCATGCGCAGGGCTTCGGCCACTTCATCGGCGGGCACTTCACCCCCGCATCGGCCGGCCCGCATTTCGACACGGCCGAACCAGCCACCGGCCAGCGGCTCGCCGGCATCGCACAGGGGTCCGCGCAGGACGTGGACGCCGCCGTCGCCGCGGCGCGCGCCGCGCAGCCCGGCTGGCTGGCGCTCGGCGGCCACGGCCGTGCACGGCATCTGTACGCCCTGGCGCGCATGGTGCAGCGCCATGCGCGGCTGCTCGCGGTGGTCGAGGCGCTGGACAACGGCAAGCCGATCCGCGAGAGCCGCGACCTCGACGTGCCGCTGGTGGCGCGCCACTTCTATCACCACGCCGGCTGGGCCCAGCTGCAGGAACGCGAGTTCGCCGACCAGGTGCCGCTGGGCGTGATCGGCCAGATCATTCCCTGGAACTTCCCGCTGCTGATGCTGGCCTGGAAGATCGCGCCCGCGCTGGCGCTGGGCAACACGGTGGTGCTCAAGCCCGCGGAGTTCACGCCGCTGAGCGCCCTGCTGTTCGCCGAACTCGCGGCGCAGGCCGGCCTGCCCGCCGGCGTGCTGAACGTGGTGACCGGCGACGGTGCCACGGGCGCGGCGCTGGTGGCGCACGAAGGCGTCGACAAGATCGCTTTCACCGGCTCGACCGACGTGGGCCGCCTGATCCGCGAAGCCACCGCCGGCTCGGGCAAGTCGCTCACGCTGGAGCTGGGCGGCAAGTCGCCCTTCATCGTGTTCGACGACGCCGACATCGATGCCGCCGTGGAAGGCGTGGTCGACGCCATCTGGTTCAACCAGGGCCAGGTGTGCTGCGCCGGCTCGCGGCTGCTGCTGCAGGAAGGCATTGCGGCCGACTTCATCGAACGCCTCAAGCGCCGCATGCAGAGCCTTCGCGTGGGCCTGCCGCTGGACAAGGCGATCGACATCGGCAGCCTGATCGACCCTTCGCAGCTCGAACGCGTGCGTTCGCTGGTGGCCACCGGCGTGCGCGAAGGCGCAGTCTGCTACCAGCCGCCGGGCGCGCTGCCAGCGGGCGGCAGCTTCTTTCCGCCCACGCTGCTGACGGGTGTGCACCCTGCCTCCACCGTTGCGACCGAAGAGATCTTCGGCCCGGTGCTGGTGACCATGACCTTCCGCACGCCCGACGAGGCCGTGGCACTGGCCAACAACACGCGCTACGGTCTCGCCGCCAGCGTGTGGAGCGAGACCATCGGCCTTGCGCTGGGTATCGCGCCGCAGCTGCAGGCCGGCGTGGTGTGGGTCAACGCAACCAATCTGTTCGACGCGGGCGTGGGCTTCGGCGGCTACCGCGAATCGGGCTACGGCCGCGAAGGCGGACGCGAGGGCTGCTACGAATACCTGAAGCCGCGCGCATGGGCCGAGCGCAAGCCGCGTCCGGCAACTGCATTTGCCCAAGCTGCGAACGAGGCAGACAAGGCACCGGTCGCCGCGGGGCTTCCGGCCATCGACCGCACGGCCAAGCTGTTCATCGGCGGCAAGCAGGTGCGCCCGGATGGCGAGCTCTCGCACCCCGTGTTCTCCGCCACCGGCCAGCGGCTCGGCGAGGTGGGCACCGGCAACCGCAAGGACATCCGCAACGCCGTGGCCGCCGCGCGCGCCGCCACGGGCTGGTCGAGCGCCACGCCGCACCGCCGCGCGCAGGCGCTCTACTACCTGGCCGAAAACCTCTCGGCGCGCGCCGGCGAATTCGCCGCGCGCCTCACAAGCCTGACCGGCGCGGCCGCGCGCGCCGCACAGGCCGAAGTCGACGCCGCCGTGAGCCGCCTCTTCGCCTACGGTGCGTGGGCCGACAAGTACGAAGGCACGGTGCACGTGCCGCCGCTGCGCGGCGTGGCACTGGCCACCATCGAGGCCATCGGCGTGGTCGGCGTGGTGTGCCCCGACGAAGCGCCGCTCTTGTCCTTCGTGAGCCTGCTCGCGCCGCTGCTCGCCATGGGCAACCGCACGGTGATCGTGCCGAGCGAGAAGCATCCGCTGATCGCGACCGACTTCTACCAGGTGCTCGAAACCTCCGACCTGCCGGCCGGCGTGGTCAACCTCGTGACCGGCCCTGTCGCCGGCCTTGCGCAGACGCTGGCCGAGCACGACGACGTCGATGCGCTGTGGGTCTTCGGTGCGAAGGAGCTGTCGCGCACCGCGGAGCGGCTGTCGATCGGCAACCTCAAGCGCACGCTGGTCGATCACGGCCTGGCCACCGACTGGCACGACGGCGTGGCGGCCGAAGGCCCGCTGTTCCTGCGGCATGCCACGCAGGTCAAGAACATCTGGATCCCCTATGGCGAATGAGCGCTGTCAGTGCTTCCAAAGCCTCGAAAACCAAGGGAAATCCCTCAATAGCAAACGTTTGCGCAAACGTTTTCTTTCCCTAAGATCGCAGCCAACCGAACCGTTCCATCGCCAGGAGTCCGCATGCTGAAGTCCATCCATCCGCTGCTCAATGCCGACGTGCTGTACGCCCTGCGCGCCATGGGCCATGGCGACGAACTGGTGCTGTGCGATGCCAACTTTCCGGCCGACTCGGTGGCGCGCCAGACCACGCTGGGCCGGCTGCTTCGCATCGACGGCGTGGGCACCACGGAAGCGGCGCGCGCCATCCTGTCGGTGCTGCCGCTCGACGAGGCGGTGGACGATCCGGCGCGCCGCATGGAAATCATGAGCCAGCCGCACGAGATCCCGCCGGTGCAGCAGGAAATGCAGCGCGAGATCGACGCTGCCGAGGGGCGCGTGCGCCCGCTGGGCTCGATCGAACGCTTCGCCTTCTATGAAGCCGCGCGCCGCGCCTACTGCGTGATCGCCACCGGCGAGCGCCGCTTCTACGGCTGCTTCATCTTCAAAAAGGGCGTGCTCGCGCCGCAGGCCTGACCCCATGACCGTCCTCACTTCCAGGCAGCACGGCGTCGCCGTGCTCGGCATCTTCGTTGCCGACCTTGCGTTTCGCGCGTCCAGCCTTCCGGGCGTAGGCCAGACCATCGCCGGCTCTGGCTTCGCAATGGGTCCGGGCGGCAAGGGATCGAACCAGGCCGTGGCAGCCGCACGCGCAGGCGCCGGGGTCACGTTCATCTCCAAGCTGGGGCAGGACGCCTTCGGCAACGACGCGCTCGCCCTGTGGTCGCGCGAGGGCATCACGCCGCGCGCGCCGCAGGTGACGGCGCAGCCGACCGGCGCGGCGTTCATCTACGTTCATGAAGTCACCGGCGACAACGCCATCATCGTGGTGCCAGGCGCCGCGATGCTGATCGATGCCGCCGACGTCGATGCGGCAGCCGATGCGATCCGCGGCGCACGCGTGTTCGTCACCCAGCTCGAGCAGCCGGCCGCCGCCGCGCGCCGCGGGCTGGAGATTGCCCGCGAGGCCGGCACGCTCACCGTGTTCAACCCCGCGCCCGCCCTGCCCTTCGACGACGCGCTCTACGCGCTGTGCGACTACATCACACCCAACGAGCACGAAGCCGCAGCCCTGAGCGGCATGCCCGTCGAAACCATCGAGGACGCGCGCCGCGCGGGCGACTTCTTCCTCGCCAAGGGCGTGGGCTGCGCGCTCATCACGCTCGGCGACAAGGGCGCCCTGCTGCACAGCGCCAGCGGCTCCGAGCACATTCCGGTGTTCCGCGCCGGCGCGGTGAAGGAAACCACCGGCGCGGGCGACGCCTTCAACGGCGGCTTTGCGGCCGCGCTGGCCGAGGGCGCCACCGCCCGCGAGGCGGCACGCTTCGGCGCGGCGGTCGCGGCCATCTCCGTGACACGTGCCGGCACGGCGCCCTCGATGCCCACGCGCGCCGAGGTCGATGCGCTGCTGGCTCGCGTCGCCTGACAGGACCCTGCCCATGAAGCTCAGGTTTTCAGACCGCGAACTCAACTTCCTGGTCGGCATCAACGTCCTCATCCTCGTGGTGGCGACGGTGCTGTCCAAGGGGGACTTTCTCGACGTCTACAACTTCCAGTCCATGGGTGGCCAGCTGCCCGAACTCGGCCTGCTGGCCATGGGCGTGGCGCTGTCGATGATCTCGGGCAACGGCGGCATCGACCTGTCGGGCGTGGCGCTGGCCAACCTGGCGGGCGTGGTGGCCGCCACCCTCGCGCCGCAGCTGGTCGCGCCCGATGTGTCGCCCTGGCTCTACACCGGCTGGTTCGCCGCCATCGCGCTGGCGGTGGGCCTGGCCGGTGGATTGCTCAACGGCGTGCTGATCGCGAAGGCGGGCCTCACGCCCATCCTCTGCACGCTGGGCACGCAGCTGCTCTACACCGGCCTGGCAGTGGTGCTCACGGGTGGCTCCAGCCTGCGCGTGGGCGATGCCGAGGCGCTCTCGGCCATCGGCAACGAGATGGTGCTGGGCGTGCCGATTCCGTTCGTGATCTTCCTCGTGATGCTGCTGGCCGTCGGCTGGCTGCTGCGGCAAAGCCCCTTCGGCATCCGCCTGTTCCTGCTCGGCACCAACGCCAAGGCGGCGCGCTACGCCGGCATCTCGCAGGCCCGCATGCTGATCGCGACCTACGCGCTGTGCGGATTCCTCGCAGCCGTGGCCGGCGTGATCATTGCCGCGCGCACCGCGAGCGTGAAGTCGGACTACGGCAACTCCTACCTGCTGATCGCCATCCTCATCACGGTGATGGCGGGCGTGCGGCCGCAGGGCGGCTACGGACGCATGGTGTGCCTGTTCTTCTCGGCGGTGGCGCTGCAGCTGCTGTCGAGCACCTTCAACCTGCTGGGCATTTCCAACTTCTTCCGCGACTGCGCCTGGGGCCTGCTGCTGCTGTTCTTCCTGGCCTACGGGCGCTTCGGCCTGCAGGACCTGCGCATCTTTCTTTCCACTTCGCGCTCCAGCGCACCGCCGCACCAGCTCCCTCCTGGCGCGGCGCAAAGAAACCCCGAGGGCTAGGAGACAACATGCTGAAGAAAACAAAGATCGCCTGCACCGCACTCGCCCTCACCACCGTGGCCTTCGCCTCGGCACTGCACGCGCAGGGCAAGCCGCAAGACATCGTCACCGTAGTGAAGATCACCGGCATCAGCTGGTTCAACCGCATGGAAGTGGGGGTGAAGGAATTCGGCGCGAGCACGCCGGGCGTGACCACGCGCCAGATCGGCCCGGCCCAGTCGGACGCCGCGCAGCAACAGCGCCTGGTCGAAGACCTGGTGGCCAAGAAGGTCGACGCCATCGCCGTGGTCTCGATGGACCCGCCCACGCTGGAGCCGGTGCTCAAGCGCGCGATGGAACGCGGCATCAAGGTCGTGACGCACGAGGCCGACAACCAGAAAAACACCATGGTCGACATCGAAGCCTTCGACAACACGGCCTACGGCGCGCGCATCAACGAGCGCCTGGCCGCCTGCATGAGCCAGCAAGGCAAGTGGACCTCGCTGGTGGGTTCGCTGGGCAGCCAGTCGCAGGTGCAGTGGGCCGACGGCGGCGCCTCGAACGCGAAGAAGTACCCCAAGATGCAGCTCGTCGATGCCAAGAACGAATCGCTCAACGACGCCGAGAAGGCCTACGGCAAGGCCAAGGAAATGCTGCGCAAGCACCCCGACCTGAAGGGCTTCCAGGGCTCGTCGTCGCTCGACGTGCTGGGCATCGGCCGCGCGGTGGAAGAAGCCGGCCTGCAGGGCAAGGTCTGCGTGTTCGGCACGGGCCTGCCCAGCGAAGCGGCCAAGTTCCTCGAGTCGGGCGCGGTCGGCGGCATCGCCTTCTGGGACCCGAAGGATGCCGGCCTCGTCATGAACAAGGCAGCCAAGATGCTGATCGACGGCAAGACCATCACCGACGGCACCGACATGGGCGTGCCGGGCTACAACAAGGTCTCGGTCAAGAAGGGACCGGGCGTCGGCATCGTCGTCACGGGCCAGGCCTGGGTCGAGGTCGACAAGCAGAACTACAAGAAGTACGCCTTCTGAGCCTGCGAACCATGACCCTTGCAGCAGCGCCCTCCATGCAGGCCACGCACGCCTCGGCCACGCCGACGGGGCGCCGCGTCTTTCTCGAGGTGCAGGACGTGCACAAGCGCTTCGCGGGCGTGCACGCGCTGCGCGGCATCGACCTGACGATCGAGGCCGGCGAGATCTACCACCTGCTCGGCGAGAACGGCTGCGGCAAGAGCACGCTGATCAAGATCATCTCGGGCGCGCAGCCGCCGAGCCAGGGCCGCATCGTGATCGACGGCAGGCCGCACGATGCGCTGTCGCCGCTTCAGGCGCTCACGCTCGGCATCGAGACGGTCTACCAGGACCTGTCCCTGCTGCCGAACATGAGCGTGGCCGAGAACGTTGCGCTCAGCGAGCAGTTGGTGAGCACCGGCGGCAAGCTGGCGCGCCGTTTCGACGGCAAGGCGGTCGCGGCCACGGCCGTGCGTGCGCTGGAGACGGTGAAGCTGCCGACCGACGCCGCCTTCCTGGCGCGCCGCGTCGACGAACTGCCCATTGCCACGCGCCAGCTGGTGGCGATCGCGCGCGCCGTGGCCACGCGCGCGCGCATGGTCATCATGGATGAGCCCACCACCTCGCTCACGCAGAAGGAAGTGGACAACCTCGTGCACGTGGTCGAGGCGCTGCGCGCGCAGGGCGTGGCGGTGCTGTTCGTGAGCCACAAGCTCGA
This sequence comes from Variovorax sp. GW821-FHT09D05, assembly GCF_059416325.1. NCBI lineage: Bacteria > Pseudomonadati > Pseudomonadota > Betaproteobacteria > Burkholderiales > Comamonadaceae > Variovorax > Variovorax sp. GW821-FHT09D05. Next base: position 37,960 of record NZ_JBWKOZ010000018.1, read on the forward strand.
CGAGTGCATGGCCATGGGCGGCCAGGCCATCGTGTTCCGCGACGGCACCAAGGTCGCGCAGGGACCGATCAAGGGTTTCACCAAGGCCGAGCTCGCGCACTGGATGACCGGCAAACAGCTCGACGGCGCCCGCTACCGTCACCGCTCGCACGACGGCGACGTGCTGCTGAAGGTCGAGGCGCTGGGCCGCGGCACGCAATTCAGCGACGTGGGCTTCACGCTGCACAAGGGCGAGATCCTGGGCATCACCGGGCTGCTCGACTCGGGGCGCAACGAGCTGGCGATGGCGCTCGCGGGCGTGCAGGCCGCGGACCGCGGCAGCATCTCGCTCGCAGCGAAGGAGATCACGCTGAAGACACCGGCCGACGGCATCCGCCAGGGCATCGGCTATGTGCCCGAAGACCGGCTCAGCGAGGGCCTCTTCCTCGACAAGCCCATCCGCGACAACATCGTCACGGCCGTGCTCGGCCGCCTGCGCGGGCGCTTCGGCGCGCTCGATGCGCGCCAGTGCCAGGCGCTGGCCGAACGCACCGTGGCCGACCTGCAGATCGCTACGCCCGACGTGGACCGCCCGGTGCAGTCGCTCTCGGGCGGCAACCAGCAGCGCGTGCTCATCGGCCGCTGGCTCGCCATCGATCCGCGGGTGCTGATCCTGCACGGCCCGACCGTGGGCGTGGACGTCGGCTCGAAAGACACCATCTACCGCATCGTGCAGCGGCTGGCCGAGCAGGGGCTGGGCGTGATCCTGGTCAGCGACGACCTGCAGGAACTGCTGCAGAACTGCGACCGCATCCTGCTGATGCGCAAGGGCCGCATCGCCCACGACTTCGACGCGCAAGGGCTGGCCGAAAGCGAGCTGTACCGCGCGCTGGTTTCCGACACCCCCTCTCCCGCATTCTCATGACGGCTTCCACCATGCAAGCGCACACCACCGCTGTGCCCGCAGCGCCCGAGCCCCGGGCCCGCACGTCCTGGCGCCACTGGCTCGCGCAGCGCCCCTCGGTCTTCACACTGGCGCTGATCGTTCTGGTGAGCCTGGTGGTGGGCGCGATCAACCCGAGCTTCTTCCAGTTGCCGGTGCTGTTCGACATCGTGCGCGCCTGCACGGTGCTGGGCCTGTTCGCGCTCGGCGTGCTGATCGTGCTGGCCGCGGGCGGCATCGACGTGTCGTTCGCGGCGATTGCCGCGCTCACGATGTACAGCATCACCAAGCTCGTGCTGAACTACTTTCCGGAAGCGCCGATCGCGCTGCTGCTGGTGGCGGGTGCGGCCAGCGGCGCGGTGCTCGGCGTGCTCAACGGCCTGCTGGTGCACTGGCTCAAGGCGCCCTCGCTGATCGTGACCATCGGCACGCAGTACCTGTACCGCGGCATCCTGCTGACCTTTGTCGGCACCGTGTTCTTCATGAACGTGCCGCTGCCGATGGATGCCTTCGGCAAGCTCGCGCTCTGGCGCTTCGACACGCCGCAGGGCCTGCACGCGGTGCTGCCGGCCACCGTGCTGGTGCTGGCTGGCGCGGCGGTGCTGACCTGGTGGCTGCTGAACCGCACGCTGATCGGCCGCGCGGTGTACGCCATCGGCGGCAGCCTGGCAATCGCGGAGCGGCTGGGCTACAACCTGCGCACCGTTCACGTCTTCGTGTTCGCGTACGCGGGTTTCCTGTCGGGCCTGGCGGGCATCGTGCATGTGTCGAGCACGCGGCTGGCCAATCCTTTCGACCTGGTGGGCAACGAACTGGACGTGATCGCCGCCGTGATCCTCGGCGGCGCCCGCATCACCGGCGGCAGCGGCACCGTGGGCGGCACGCTGCTCGGCGTGGTGCTGGTCACGCTGATCAATAACGTGCTGATCCTGGCGGGAGTGCCCAGCACCTGGCAGAAGGTCATCATCGGAGCCTTCATCCTCGTGGCCGGGGCTTGCTTCGCGATGCGCAAGCAGGGCTGAGGGCTTCACGCCGCTATGCGCGAGCAGGTTGACGGCCTTCGGGATGTGAAGGCCCGGCGGCCATGTCGCCGCGCCCGGCTCGACTGAAGCCGCCCTCGTTTGCCCTGAGCCACCGCAACGCCATCCACAACGTTGCACCGGCAAGCAGCGCGCTGGGGATGGCGACGATCAGCAGTCCATGGCCGATCATCGACGGCCCCCCGATCCGCTCGCTGACCCAGCCCGTGAAGAAAGGACCACTCCCGCCCCCACCAACCGTGTTCAGGAATGCAGCAACCGCAATGACCTGCGCCCTGAAAGCCCTCGGCGCAAGTACCTGAATCGGGATGGCCGACAGCGCCAGGTACATCGCGAACAAAAGCGCCGTGCTGGCGTAGAGCACCATCGCCAATGTCGTGCTCGCCACCAGGTAGGTTCCTGCAATGAGCGGAACGACCGCGAGCGTCACGCCCATTGCGATCTGGACGATACGCCGGGCAGCCAGTTCGTCGGGCGCCCTGCTTGCAAGCACCCCGCCCAGCAAGGCACCGCCCAACCCGAAAAAGATGTTGATGGGCCCCAGGATGCGCCCGACATCGGCCGCGCCCAGGTGATGAACGCGAATGAAGAACGAAGGCGCCCATGCCGACTGCGAGTAGAAGCCGACCGTGACGAGCATGCCGCCGAGCAGGTACGGTGCGAAGAAGCCGACGCGGTCTTTCACAGCCCCGGGGAAAGTGGCACTGGCCGTGGGTAGCGCCGACGGCTGCTGGCGAACGGGTTCGCGCACGGTCGCGAGAAGAACCGCGCCGAGCAGCAGGCCAGGCGCCCCCACGCACACAAGAACGCTTTGCCAGGGCTGCAGCACGCCGACAAGCGGCAGCAACAGACCGCCGGACTGCGTGAACCCCCTGAGCAGAAGGCCGCCCAGCACGAGCGACAGGCCGCCTCCCACGAAGGGCGCGGTCATGAAGACGGATGTTCTGCCCACCAGCCGGCGCGGCGAGAAGCTGTCGGTGAAGATCGACAGCGCGGCCGGGATCAGCCCGGCTTCCGCCACCGCGGTGACCGCTCGCGCCGCCATGAAGGCGTGGAAATTGGGAGCGAGTCCGCACGCAATGGTCGCAAGGGACCAGACCAGCACGCAGACGCCGGCAATCCTCACGCGGTTCCCTTTGTCCAGCGCCCGTGCCAGCGGGATGCCCATTACCGCGTAGCACACCGTGAACGCAAAGCCCTGCACCAATCCGATCTGCGCATCGTCGATGGAGAACGAGTGCTTCAGCGCGTCGACGAGGATGCTGACCACGGTCCGGTCGATGTACGAAATGATCGCGCACAGCCAGAACACGCAGACGACGTACCAGCCTCTGGCTGGGGTCAACAAGTCGGCCTGTGGGGTTGCAGCGGAGACGGTCATGGCACCACCGACGGCTCGATTCCGGCGTCGGAATCGGCGGGAAGGAGTCGCAATGTGTCGCGGCACACGGCGCCGGCCTTCATCACCAGAGCCACCGTGGATGCGGGGTCGCGAAAGACCGTGATGTCTTCGACGGGGTTCTTGTCCAGAACGATCAGATCAGCATCGAAGCCCGCCTTGATCCGTCCCGCCTGCTCGCCGATGCCCAGCAGTTCGGCATTCACCGACGTCGCGGAGCGCAGAACATTCAGCGATGAACTCAGTTCTCCGCGCAGGACGAGTTCCTGGGTTTCCCGCCCCTGTAGCGAACCCAGCAAGTCGGTGCCGAGGCCGACCTTGACGCCCGCCTCTTCGCTGTGCCCGATCGCTGCGTACATGGCGTCCACCAGGTACTTGAGTTTGTCGAGCGCGCCGGCGGGCAACCGGACCTCGCCGTCGAGCATGTGCTTGACGATGCCCAGGGTCGGGACCACGAAGGCGCCCTTGCGGGCGACGATCTCCGCGGCCTCGCGGTCCATCATGCTGGCGTGCTCGATGGAGCGAACGCCGTGCTCGGCACACCGCACGATGGCCTCCTTCGTGTGCGCATGCGCCATGACATAGCTTCGCCACCGCGCCGCCTCTTCCACGGCAACCGCGATTTCGGCGTTGCTGAACTGCTGCGACCAGATGGGATCGGTGGGCGACAGCACGCCGCCGGAGACGAAGATCTTGATGTGGTTCGCGCCCTGGCGAAACTGGTCGCGCACTGCCTCCCGAACATGGTTTTCTCCATCCACCACGCGCGTGAAGGCCCCGACAAGATCGCACTTGCAAGGCGAGGCGGCCCGGTGTCCTCGCATGTCGCCATGCCCGCCGGTCTGGGACAGCGCCTTGCCTGCAATCAGATAGCGTGGGCCGTCGAGCAGCCCTTCTTCCAGCGCCTGGACGAGGCCCTGCTCGCCTCCTCCAGCATCACGGATGCTGGTGAAGCCCTGCTGCAGCATGTTGCGCAGATAGCGCCCGGCATAGTGGGCGAGATAGGACGGTTGCAGCTTGTCGAGGCCGCCGACGTCGAGACTGGCTCCGGTGGCGTGCGTGTGCGCGTCGATGAGGCCCGGCATCACCAGCCGCCCCCCAAGGTTCACACGACGGATGTCTGGGCTTGCAGCCCCCTCGCCGTCACCTCGTTCGACGGAAGAAATCTTCCCGTTTGAAATCCCGATGGCGTGGTGGTCGTCACCGAAGTAGCGATCGCCGTCGAACAATCTTGCGTGGGTGAGAACGAGCTGCGGTGACATGGATGCCCCTTTCGCGGCAATTCTAGAAATGGGGGTGGCATTTCTCTTGTCCCTGCATGCATGGCGATTGATCCTGCGTGCCGATCCCGGGCCCTTCGGAGCCCTTTCCATGGGATATGCTGCGCCGCGCAATCTTTGTTTGAACTTGGAGTAACTCGATGGAAGACGTGAAGATCCTTCAGATCATGCCCGCCGAAGGGTGGGTCGCTGTGTACGACGGCGGCGATGAAGGAGAAATGGAAGAGCCGCTGGCCTGTTTTGCTCTGGTGCAGGTCGACTACAAGAATGGCGACGGCATCCAGACCGAAGTACGCGGAATGGCGCCCGACGAAAAGCTCATGGCGTTCGTGGAAGACGCTACCAACTTCGTGACGGTTCGTCGCGCTGAAGAAGCCGACGACGAAGAGGAAGACGAGGCGGCCGAGTAGGTTTTCCCTGACAAGGCTGGCAGGCCTCAACGGGAGGGGGCACTGCCAGCTTTTCGCCGGAACTCTCCCGGCGTGATGCCATAGGTATCGCGGAACAGACGGGTGAAGTGGCTCTGGCTCGAAAACCCCGCCTTCGCCACTACGTCCACCAACGTGGAGTTCGACGAACGAATCAGCCCGCGTGCGACCTCGAGTTGCTTGTGAACGATGAACTGGTGAGGGGAAGTCCCCGTGGACTTCCTGAAGATGCGAACAAACTGCGACTTGCTCATGCCGACGCTTGTCGATAGCTCCATGAGAGTCAGTTCACTCATCGGCTTTTCCGCGATCAGTTCGTTCAGTCGCGACCATTGCCATTCCGTCAGTTTCCCGCGCTCTCTTACCGGGGCCTGCCCGCGGCTTCGGATCAGGTGTGCCAGCACGCCGCAGCTCAGCGACTCGGCGTAAAGAGACCCGTTGGGGCAGCCGCGCTTGACTTCTCGCAGCATCGCCCGGAGCACCGCGGTCAGGGCGGGATCGTAGAACTCGACGGCCTGCCGAAGATTCACGAGCAGGTCTTCTCGCTCCAGGCCTTGATGTTCGAGCGCGGTCAGATCGAGCGGAAGCAGCAGTCGGCGAGCGTCCCGGCAGTCGACCTGGCTCACGCGGACTCGTGTTTCTGCATTGAACAGCGTCAACGAGCCAGCGCTTGCATTGAGGTCGTACCCGCGGCCGCCCACGGTCATGCGTGACGTGACGGCGCCGGACTCGATCAGCGACAGCGTCGGAGCCAACGTGGTGAAACTGCTTGTCCAGGGGCCCTCCGGGGTGCCAACCCACGCGAAAGGAAGGCCGTTCCAGGCGGCGGTCAGCGATGGCGCAAGAAGACTCGCGTTCTCGCGACTCCGCGCTGCTTCGTCTAGTGCAGTCCGACCTAGCTTGAACACCATATTTCCTCCAGGACGTGGGCGATCCGACGCGACAACCCCGCCACTCTAGTGTTTTCGATGAGGGTCGTTTGTTCAAAAGTGAGTCGAACGAGCAAGACCGGATTTCGCTTGCACATTGAAATCGGCCAGCGGCGGTCAGTCACGCCGCGCGGCCGTGCAATTTCTGCCCGCCGAACAAGAAACTCGGAGATAGACAATGACCAGTGAGCGGTATCGGCGTTGCAATCAGTGGCATCTTTCAGCGGTCGCACTCTTGCTTGCAGGCTTGACGGCATGCGGCGGAAGCGGGGACGGCAGTTCGACACCCGGCCTGGTCTTGCCTCCCGCGCCACCTCCGGCCGCTGTATCGGGTGCTCAGGGCCTCGAATGCGACGACTCGATGAAGACCGGCTTCGCGCCGGACGCAAACACCTCGGTCTTGCTGGCGAAGTCATTCAAGAAGGGAGACCCGCTCCTGCTTTCCGGCACCGCAACGCCGACGACTCCCATTGCGCAAAGCGACCTGTGCCTGGTGAAGTTGATCGTGGGGCCGGGACACACCGGACCTTCGGATGCCCCCTCCACCTCGGCCGGAATCGGGATCGAAATATGGCTGCCTGGCAAGGTCGCCTGGAACAAGAAGATTCACTTGATCGGCGGCACCGGTTGGGCGGGTGGAACCCAAACCACCCCGGGCGTGATCTCGTTCAGTCCACTCGCCAGCCCCTGGGACGTGGCCGGCGTGGAGGGCGCCGTATCCGCAACGACCGATACAGGGCACACCGTGTCGAACGGCGACTTCCTGATGAACCCCGATGGAACAGTGAACACCGTCGGATGGTCCGATTTCTCGGAGCGCGGCATTCATGAAATGACGGTAAAGGCCAAGGCGCTCGCCAGGGCCTACTACGGATCGGACGCGAAATACACCTACTGGCACGGCAGTTCGACGGGAGGTCGCCAAGGGCTCAAGCAGGCTCAGGCGTATCCCGGCGATTTCGACGGAATCATTGCCAGCTCGCCGGCCATCAACTGGACCAGGTTCAACACCGCCATGCTCTATGGCCAATTGATCACGCAGCGCGATCTTGGCGGTGTCGCCATGAGCGTTGCACAAGTCAATGCGGTATCTGCTGCTGCGCTCAACGCATGCGATCTGGTCGGTGGCAAACATCTTGGGTTCCTGATCGACCCTTCTCAGTGCGCCTACGACCCGCAGCAGGACCCGCAGGTGCTTTGCACTGGCAGCGGGGGCAGCAATACGGACCCGACTACCTGCATTTCAAGTGCGCAAGCACAGAGCCTCAATAAAGTCTGGTACGGACCGACGCGGGACGGATCGGTGCCCGCTCCGGCGACGGACACGGGATATGCCGTCGGCCTGACGGGGTCGCACCTTTGGTACGGCTATCCACGCGGCGCGCCGCTTGCGACTTCGCCATTTGGCGGCGGCGCGATTCTGGGTCCGGTGAATCCGCAGACTCTGGCAACGGACACGGTTGCGCTTATTCGGCAGGACCCCACGTTGGGAACGCCGAGTTTTCTCAATGCCACGGGGAACGGGGTCGACGGCTGGAAGAACCTCAGCTATTCCGACCTCGGCAGCATTTTCGATCGCGGAAATTCGCTTCAAACCGAGTTCAGCCGCATCAACACAGACAACCCGGATCTGACGGCGTTTCAAGCGCGTGGTGGGAAGCTCATTACCTTTGTCGGCCAGTCAGACGATCTGATTCCCCATCAGGGGCTACTCCAGTACTACTCCGCCGTGGCGAATCAACTCAACGCTTCATTGAAGTCGCCACCCGCCGGCACTTTTGCTGCGGTGAATTCTTTCTACAAGCTCTACCTCGTTCCCGGGATGGGTCACTACGGAACGAATGGGACCGTCAACGTCGACGCCAATCCACCGGTTCCGGGCGAGGCGCTCAAGTACGCGATGTTGACCGACTGGGTAGAAAAGGGAATCGAGCCCGGGCGCGTCGACGTGACAAGCACGGCGACAGCTACTGCGCCCGCCAAAGGCCAGCCGTTCTGCGTCTATCCGCTGAAGGCGACCTACCAGTCGGGGGATATTCTTGCCGCTGGCAGCTACGCATGCCGGTAGTCAAACCTTGAGCCTGTACCCGGTCTTGAAGATCCAGCGCACGGCGATCAGGCACAGCGCCAGGAAAACCAGCGTCACGCTCATGCTGATCGGCAGGCTCACGTCGGAGACGCCGTAGAAGCTCCACCGGAACCCGCTGATCAGGTAGACCACCGGATTGAACAGCGAGACCTTCTGCCAGAACGGCGGCAGCATGTTGATCGAATAGAAGCTCCCACCCAGGAAGGTCAGCGGCGTGACGATCATCAAGGGAATGATCTGCAGCTTTTCGAAGCCGTCGGCCCAGACGCCGATGATGAAGCCGAACAGGCTGAACGTCACCGCGGTGAGCACGAGGAACGCCACCATCCACAGCGGGTGCGCGATCTCGTACGACACGAACAACCGGGCGGTGATCAAGATGATGACTCCGAGGATGATCGACTTGCTCGCCGCCGCACCGACGTAGCCGCACACGACCTCGACATACGAGACGGGAGCGGACAGCACCTCGTAGATCGTGCCCGAGAACTTGGGAAAGTAGATGCCGAACGAGGCATTGGCGATGCTCTGCGTCAGCAGCGAGAGCATCACCAGGCCCGGGATGATGTAGGCGCCGTAGGCGATGCCGTCGACATCCACCATGCGCGAGCCGATGGCCGAACCGAAAACGACGAAATAGAGCGACGTGGAGAGCACGGGCGAGGCCACGCTCTGCATCAGCGTGCGCCACGTGCGCGCCATCTCGAACAGGTAGATGGCGCGGATTGCGTACATGTTCATGCTTGCCCCCTCACGAGGCTGACGAAGATTTCCTCCAGCGAGCTTTCGGAGGAATGCAGGTCCTTGAAGTCGATGCCGAGCTCGCCGAGCTGGCGCAAAAGGCCGGCGATCTGGTTGTCGTCGCCCTGCTTGTCGAAGGTATAGATCAGCGAGTGGCCGTCGTCGGCCAGATCGAGCTGGTAGCGGCCGACGAGTGCTTCGGGAATGGCAGCCAGCGCGTTCCGAAGGCTCAGCGTCAATTGCTTCTTGCCGAGTTTTTTCATCAGCGCGGCCTTGTCCTCCACCAGGATGAGCTCGCCCTTGCGAATCACGCCGATGCGGTCGGCCATCTCCTCGGCCTCTTCGATGTAATGCGTGGTCAGGATGATGGTGACGCCGCTTTCCCGCAGCTTGCGCACCATCTCCCACATGCCGCGCCGCAACTCCACGTCGACGCCGGCGGTGGGCTCGTCGAGAAAAAGAATCCGGGGTTCATGCGACAGGGCCTTGGCGATCATCACGCGACGCTTCATGCCGCCCGAAAGCGCCATGATCTTGGAGTCCTTCTTGTCCCAGAGGGAAAGATCGCGAAGCACCTTCTCGATATGGGCCGGATTCGGCGGATAGCCGAACAGGCCGCGGCTGAAGCTCACCGTGCCCCATACGGTTTCGAAGGCGTCGGTGGCCAGCTCCTGGGGCACCAGACCGATCTTCGTGCGTGCGGCCCGGAAGTCGGTGACGATGTCGTGCCCATCGGCCAGCACCGTGCCTTCGCTCGGGTTGACGATGCCGCAGATGATGTTGATCAGCGTTGTCTTGCCCGCCCCGTTGGGGCCGAGCAGCGCGAATATCTCTCCTTGGTGGATGTCCAGATCGACACGCTTGAGTGCCTGGAATCCCGACGCGTAAGTCTTGGAAAGCTGATTGACCGAGACGATTGAAGGCACGAGACCTCTCTTGAGTCTGTAGGGGGAGTCCGGAATCTTACGCTTGGGTCGCGCTGGAGCTGAGGCTGCACTCGCTGCTTCCTGGAGCGCGCAGTCGAAGTGGCAACCGGCCGCCTCAAAAGCTGAAGAGGCCTTGAGCACGTCCATTCGATCTCGCTAGAAGAGCCCGCGTTGTGACGTCGTCAAAGCCATGAAGCTTTCTCCAATGGGCTGAAGAATGGCATCGGCAATCGGCTGAAGCTGCCTGGTCAGGTAGTGCTCGTAGTCGATTCGGGACTGCCGAATCTCCATGGGTTCAGGGCCGCTGCGAGTCATGACATACCGGATCCAGCCGCCGTTCTGATATTGCCTGGGTCGGTTGACCCGGCTGTTGTGATCGTCGGCAATCCTTGCCGCGCGTACCTGCGGCGGTACGTTGACCAGGTAGGCATCGAGGCGGTGGCGCAGGCGCTTCCTGTAGATGAGCAGGTCGTCCATCTTGCCCGCCAGCAGCGCCTCTGCATAGTCGGTCACGAACTCCTTATAAGGCTCGTCGTGGAAGATGCGCGAAAGCAGGCCCTCCTGGAACTGGCGCGCCAACGGGGTCCAGTCGCTGCGGGCCATCTCGAGACCGCGGTAAACCATCTCCTCCTTGCCGTTGGCGTCGACGCTCAGGCCCGCGTACCGCTTCTTGCTGCCCACGTCCGAGCCGCGAATGGTCGGCATGAAGAACTTCTTGTAGTGGGTGTCGAACTCGATCTCGAGGAAGTTCTGCAGGCCGTGCTCCTCGCGAAGGGAGTTCGTCCACCACGCGTTGATGTCTCTCACCAAGGTGGTCGCGACGGCGTGCGCGTTCTCGTTGGTGTGGGTACGCCTGAGCCAGATGAAGATGGAGTCGGTGTCGCCGTAGATGACCTCGTAGTCCCGGTCTTCCACGAATTCGCGCGTGAGCTTCATCATCTCGTGGCCACGAAGGGTGATGGCGGACACCAGTTTGGGATTGAAGAAACGGCAGTCGGCTGCACCCAGCACGCCGGCGAAGGAGTTCATGAGCAGCTTCAGGGCCTGGGACAGCGGCTCGTTCTTCGTCCGCTTGGCTTCGTCCCGGGCGCGCCAGAGCGTGGTCACGATTTCCGGCAGGCAGTGCTTTTCGCGCGAGAAGACAGTTCCCTGCGGGCCCTTGACGAGTGTGGTCACGTCGCCAGCGTTCGAGCCCTCGATGAAGCCGACCGGATCGACAAGAAAGGTTCGGATGATCGAGGGGTAGAGGCTCTTGTAGTCCAGCACCACGACGGAGTCGTAGAACCCCGGCTTCGAGTCCATCACGTAGCCGCCGGGGTAGGCCTTGCTCGCAATCTCGCCCACGTTCGGCGCCACGTAGCCCTGGCGATGCATCCGCGGCAGGTAGTGGTGGCTGAACGCGGCGATGGAGCCACCGAAGTGGTCGGCCTGCAGGCCTGTGGTCTGGGCCCGCTCCATCACGAACTGCAGCAGCTTCGCCTTGTCGAAGATGCGCAGGACCAGCTCGCAGTCCCGGATGTTGTAGAGCGCGAGCGCGGGCTTGTCTTCCTGGTACCGCCGCTCGATCTCCGCCATCTTGTCGTACTCGTCGCCGATGGCCTTGCCCTCGCCCAGCAACGTTTGCGAGACGGTCTCCAGGCTGAAGGAGGGAAAGCTCCACACGGCGGCCTTGAGGGCGTCGATGCCGTCGATGATCACCCGGCCGGGCATGGGCGCGAACAGGTAGCCCTGCTTGCCCGGATGGGTGCGCCATTCGATGGGCCGCCGCTCCCGCCCCAGAAGGAGCTGCGTCCCACACTCGTTGGCTGTCTTCTGAAGCACTCGCAGGTCGAACTGGATGACGTTCCAGCCGATGATGACGTCCGGGTCGTTTCGCTCGAACCAGTCGTTGAGCTTCTCGATCATGGCCTTGCGGGTCGGGCAATAGATGAGCGAAAAGTCCATGGGCCCACCCGACCCTGATGACTGCTCGCTCGGCTCGGGTGGCGGCTCGCCCAGCATGAACACGACACGGTCTTGCGTACCGTCCAGCGCAATCGAATAGAGCGCTTCGTGCTGGCTGGTCTCGATGTCCAGCGACACCACCTTCAGCACCGGCCGGAACTCGGGCGCTGGCTTGAGCTTGCAGTCGACGATGGTGGAGCGGTCTGCCCGCCCTCCTTCCACCAGCACGCCAGCGGTGATGAACCGTTCCATCAGGTAGCGATCGTGCGGGCGCACATCGGCTTCGAGCAGGGGAATGCCCTGTGCCTGGAGAGCACGCATCAACCGGCCGAGCTGGCGGAAGTGCTTCGCATAGACACCGGTGACGGGTTCCTGATGAAAAGTCTTCAGCTCGAGCTCACGCATCTGCAGGCCTGGCATGGCCATGAGGTGCGCTTCTACCGCCGCCCTGTGCCGGGTTGCGACGAATGCGACGGAGGTCTGGGAGGTCAGGACCACTTTCACCGGCCCCGCATCTGTTGCCAGCCAGTACTCGATCTCCGTGCCGGCGGGAGCATCCCGCCAGTGGCGAGTGAGGATGAAGCCCTTGAGTTCGGTGGACGTCACGAGAGCTTGGCGAATCGGATAGGGCAAGGGAGCGGGCTTGGCGTGGCCGATTTTCGCCCGGGCATGTCCAATTGCCGTCTACGCAGGCGGGGGCCAGGCCGTCCCGTGTCCTCTGCCCCGCTGGAGGTCAACCACGCTTGTGCAAAGCAGTCCAAAACGAACCAGCTCAGTACAACAATAAAAGGGGGCAAAAAAGGGGCAAAGTATCCGCCCTGCCCGCAAACCCGCGTGAATACTGGGTTGCTGGCGGAGAGTGTGTCGTTTTGAGAAATGCCCGTCATTGCCCATCAATGACCGTTTCTCGAACGCTGACAACAGCTTAGCTCATCTAAGAAGGCCGTGAATGTCCACCATTCGCCGCCGGAAACCGCACCGCTTTCGATAGCGTTGTCGATAGTCGACGCCCAGTATGCTTGCAGGCTCAACGAGGAGGTGAGCCGTGCGCGGCCCCATCAATAAACTATCCGACACCAAGATCGAAGCGACGCTGAAGACCGCTCGCAAAGCAGTTGCCGCCGGACAAGGCAAGCCCATCCTGCTTGGCGACGGCGGTGGCCTGACCCTACAGATCAGCAAGACCGGCGCCGCCTCCTGGCTGCACCGTTACATGCGCTTGGGCAAGGCAGTTGGCCTGGGGCTTGGCGGCTACCCCGAAGTCAGCTTGAAGCTGGCGCGCGCCAAGGCGGAAGAATGCCGGCGCATGCTTGCCGAGGGTCGCGATCCTCTGACCGACAAGCGCGCCGCCGAGACTGCGGCCAAGCTGGCCCGCGCAAAAGGCAAGACTTTCGACGATTGCGCCACCGAATACATCGAGGACCACCGCGCTGAATGGAAGAATCCGAAGCACATTCAGCAGTGGGAGAACACGCTCAAGACCTACGCATCGCCGATCATTGGCCAGCGCCCCATCGGTGAGATCACGACAGCCGACCTGAAGCGCATCCTCAACCCGATTTGGTCGACCAAGAACGAAACGGCGTCACGCCTTCGCGGCCGCATCGAATCGATCATTGACTGGGCAACAGCCCACGAACTGCGTACTGGCGAGAATCCTGCCCGCTGGAAAGGGCACCTCGAGCATCTTCTGGCCAAGACCACACCCGAACAGCGTGCGGACAAGCATTTTTCCGCCCTCCCCCACGTGGATATCCCGGCGTTCATGGGAAAACTGGCCGCTCAAGAAGGAATGGCTCGGTGGGCTCTCGAATTCCTCATCCTGACCGCGGCCCGCACTTCAGAGATCACCGGCGCGCAATGGGACGAGATCGATGAAACCGCGCAGCTGTGGACTGTACCGGCCGAACGCATGAAAGCCCGCAAGGAACACCGCGTCCCGCTGACCGCCCGCGCGCTGACCATCCTCCGAACGGTCAAAGCATTCAGCGGCAAGACGTTCATCTTTCCTGGTCAGAAAAAGGATAAGCCCATGTCGAACATGACTATGACCGCGCTTCTCAGGCGAATGGGACGCAGCGATATCACCGTGCACGGCATGCGCAGCACCTTCCGTGACTGGGTCGGCGAGAAAACGACGCACGACTTCCGTACCGCCGAAGCGGCCTTGGCACATCAGCTGCCAGACAGGGTCGCCGCAGCCTACGCTCGCTCCGACCTGTTCGAGAAGCGTTTCGCCATGATGCGGGACTGGGAGAAACACTGCACGTCAGCCGCCGAGACCACGAAATGAAACTGCGTGAAGCGACCGCCGAACATCGAAAAACGGAAATTCCAGCCTCGTTTCATCCAGCCGAAATGGGACCACCACCCAAAAAATACATGGGCTGGTTCCCCGATTGGCGGGATGCCTCTGCATATCCATCCGCAGAAGCGTCTGCAAGTCAGCTAGGTTGGGAGTTATTGCGTCGGAATCGGATCTTTCAGCAGCAGTGCTTGGCGGCGCAAGGTTCGACAAGAAAAGAGGCCGCCGTCTGCAAAGCGTGGAAACTAAAACGATTCAAGCTGTTCTGGGAACCATCCTCTTCCGAAGAGAGCTTGTTTGTCGATGAGGATGTCGAGCGCAAAGCGGTCAAAGGAGAAGACGAATTTCCTCTTATTGCAAGCAGTGAGTTTCTCGGTGAGAGAAAACTACTTCTAACACTCGACCTAAAGGCACTGGGCGCTTCAGGTGCAAAAAGGGACGCCCTTTTTGCCTCTCTCCGAACTTTTGTAGAAGCGCGTGCCGCGGCCTCTCCACCCGCGGACAAGATGCAATCCAAGGACGTCTGGACAAGCAAGGTTCCACGCCACCTTCGATTGATTGATGCGCTGAGTCAATCCTCGCCTGTTTCGCGCGAAACAATCGGCAGTCAGTTCCATCATGAAGGACTCATCCTGATCGAGCACTATCCAGCGTGGTCGCGAGAAAAAATCGTCTCAGCAGCGAGAGAGCAGCTTAGCTCCGTTGATGCGAGCGAGCGCGCAAGCATGATTGAAGAAGAGATTGAAGAGCAGGCTCAGCGCAAGCGCCAACTCGCAAAGAAATACAGCAAGGAGATCGGGGCGCAAATCGCTCGCGCTTACCACCTCGTATATGAGCAGGGGTACAGCGGACTCAAACAGCGGCCATCGCCCAACGATGCAGGAAGCAGTCGCTACGCACCATCGAAAAAAGCCCGGCCTGGAGACGGACTTTTCGAGAAAGCGCGCCGGCTTCTTAGAAATAGGAGCTGGGGCTAACTGAAACCTTCTTATCACAGGCGGTGATTTTTTCGCATCTTCTAAAAAGCGAACGACTCCCGAACGCCTTTCATCGAGGTTCTTCCCCTCTGAAACCAGCTTTCCAAAACGTCATCGAAGCGACCGATTCGTTCACTTTTTCAGAGACGCGAATTTTTCGACACTAGCGCCGCGGCCCAATGAGTCCATCGCACACCCTTGTGCAGGTAGAGACGAAAGATGGAACGGACCGCCTTCAACGAAACACTGGTTTTTGCCTCAAGCCACTCGGACGAGAAAAGCTTGGCGAAAAGCCGCACGTCGTTAGAAGCGACCCTCCGCCAAAACTCCGGCGCGATCATCGACGACTTGCTACTAGCCGTTGCTTTCGCTCAGCGCCAAAAGCTCATCACAATTCAAGAGGTCTGCGAGCGCACTGGTATGGGGACTTCGTTCATCCATGCCGAAATCCTTGCCGGCCGGTTTCCCAAGCCCGTAAAACTCGGCGCCAGCAAGAGTCGCCGAGCTGCTGCACGCTTTGTTGACGGTGAAGTTTGCGACTGGATCGCGCAACGCATCGCCGAGCGCGATCTCCCGTCACCGACTTCATCTCGCGCGGGAGGTGAAATGAGCTAGTCACTCCCCCTACAACAGAACTGCTGCGAGCGCGCGTCCAGCGCTAGCTCGCATAGAGCGATCACCGCAATGCACTGCGATATCGGCTCGCACACGTCGAAGGTTCATCACCGAATCTTTAGTCGCCGCAACCACCAACCGTTATCCGAACTGCACCAGCAGCCCGGAGGGACCTTCCTTTGCCCTTTTACTCGCCCAACGGACCTCACATGCTTACCGTAGACATCAAACCAAACCGAGCAACGTCGCAACAGTTGGCCCGGCACCTCTCGCAAATCATGCCCGGCGATCCCGGCTCGAAGATGCGTCGCACGCCGTTCACCTGGCCGACGCCCCTGACTCGCGCACCAATGGAGATCATCGTGAATCAGCCCGGCGAGAAGTCGGGTACCCAGGATATCAGCTTCACCCTTAGGGGCCGCATGGAATCGGCGCTCGTTTGTAAATCTGCGCTTGTCGAAAACACTTTCTTCAAGCCGTTCGAATGCGTGCTTGCGCTGTTCCGCGCCTGGCTGCACGAGCTCATGCCGGACCTGCCTCTCGACGTGCTTTCTGGCATCACCGCAGATGACTGCGAAATTCGCGAGATTACCGCGTCGTACTACTTCCCCTATCCCTCTGAAACGCAAGCATTCAAGGCCCTCTGCGACTTCTTTGCGCATGGCCTCGTCTGCCTGAACAGCAGTGATCTGTACCCTGGCTCGAAAGGTCGTGGCAGGGTCATTGCGCCCCGCATTCGCATGGCTGAGGACGCCAGCCACGCACTCTCCGTGGACCTCATCCATCTGCCTGCACAGGAAAAATTCGGAGAAGCGCGCGTCTCATTGATGCGAGGCATCGAAGATCAGCCGGCGGGGTTTGCATCCGAAACCCCCTCGCAGCGAGAACTGCTGCGCGCGAGTACTCGTCGCCTTCTCCGCTTCGAGGTCACCGTCGATGTCGGCAAGAACTTGCACTTCGGCGACAACCAGAACTACCAACTGCCTACGGACTACCGCAAGTGGACGCAAGAAAACCTGCCGCACGATCCGTTCTGGATTGCCTTCGAGGCAACGAGGTACGCCACTTTCCTCAACCACGTGACGCCCACTTCCGAGGAGGATATTGATCTGAACAAGCTGGATCAGGGTGAGCGCGAAGTCTTGGCCGACTACTTCAAGGAGAAGAACCTGCGTCACAACGAGTGGATCGAAGGGACCGAGTCGCTCCTTCAATACCGCAAGAAACTGTTGGGGAAAGTTCAGATCGACATTTTGGTGCCTTGGTCCATCGCCAAGCTGAACAAGAGCAGCGAATTGAGCGAGTTTCTCACCTATGAGAACCGCTTTCGCCCGAGCGAGGATGAGATGTTGCAGCCGCATTGCCTGTCGGCACTCAACGTGGACGAAAAGGTTGCAGCTTTGCTGGAAAAACTGCCGCCGTTTGCCATGAAGGAGGATCCTTGGCCGGCCACCTTCCCGACGGCTCAAACGAGCTCCGCTGAGGCCCCCGACGCGTAATTCGGCGCACGCGGGAGGCGCATGCGACCTCGCGAGTGATCGTATGTGCTGACCAGCGGCGGGCTAAGCGTAATACCGTACAGCTTGTAAACAGTACTAGGCCTACCAGCCCACCAGTGGCAACAGCTTGAACAGTCTACCCAGCCGACATAGCCGTAGACCGTACTAGCTGTTGATCAGCCTAGCTGGTGCAGGCCTAGCTGATACATGCCGATTACGCCCTCTACGCCGGTAGACCGTGCTGCTTGTGCCATGCACAGCCAGCAGGCTTACCAGCCATACAGCCGACTAGTTCGGTAGATCGACCTTTCTCACGTAGCACTGTCTTCACCGTGTACGCCGGCAGCGAAAACTGCGTGGTTGTCACGGTGTGGATCGGTGCGCCCGAAAACACTGGAACAGACATGAATTTCGACAACTTCGACTTCAGCGACTGCATGATGGTCGACACACTCGGCCTGCGCATTCACAACGTAGACCCTTCCCGGCTTCCCAACAAGTACGCCTTGGTGGGCGGCGGCGATGAGAAGAAGTGGGCCAAGGGCAACCTGCAAACGGCCGCCGGCAAGAAGTCGCTGAAAGTGAAGGCGAACAAGGCGCGTAAGGCCTTCGAGATCGAGGGCTCGCCGGCGTTCCTGCGGCAGGGTCACAACATCGTGTCGTCCGGCAACGTCACCATGCTGGCTTACGCAATGGCGAAAGACTGCAACCTCGGGCTGCAGCTCGGTCTCAAAACTGACCGGGCCAAGGATTTCTTGCAAGGCGCCGGTATGGAGGTGACGCGCATCGACACGCCAGTTCTGCTGCGCAAGCCTGCAGGACTTTCGAGTGCCGCAGTTATCAACGGCATTGCGCTCTCCAGCGTCCTTGCCGGCCTCAACACCAGCCTGTACGTCAACGAGACGGTGTACTTCGACCAGCAGGCTCAGCTTGCAGCGCTGAAGGCCTACGACAAAGACGCCGAACTCAAGAAGAAGCGGAAGTTGGAAGTCCCCGAGACGCCGCAAACAGCAGCTTTGCTGGACTTGGCTGCAGCGACCATCCGTCTCGAACCCGTGTACCGCCTGAAATGGCTTAAACGCAGGTTCGAGGGCCGTCTTCCCACGCCTGCAGAACTGTCGTCTGGGGTGCTGGCGCACATGCTCGCCGGCCTGCTCGACAAATACGACCTGCGCCGCGACATCCGTAGGCCGCTGAATCACGACGCGCTGATGGCGATTCCCGCTAGGTTTCAGCGTTTCGCACTGCTGTGGCAACACGGCCACGATATGAAGCAGTTTCAGGCGAAGGACCCGACGGAGTACTCCCGCGCGAAGACCTACCTCGCCCGCGAGCACTCGCTCAACATCGATGGCCCTCCCCCGCGAGAGATCGAAGACCGCGTCGAACTGGGCGACATCCTCTCGCCGAAGAACTTCATGCCGGTGCCGGCCGAGATCGCGGCAGACCGCGAGCTGTTCTTCCAGTGCGACATGGCGCTTGAACGCAAGCACCCCGGCCCTCGCTGGTCGCGCCCCTGGACAATTTGAGGTTGTCGCTTGCGGTCACATCGTGCGGACTGCCCTGGCCTAGACCGCGAGCCCCTCGCACTCCCCTCTCCCCTAGACCCGAGCTGTAAAGGCTCCGTGTTGGCGCACGGCCAACGCTACTGCATGAAAGAACCTATGTCGAAGAACTCACCCATCGAATGGACCCACCACACCTTCAACCCCTGGTGGGGCTGCACCAAGGTCTCGGCCGGCTGTGACAACTGCTATGCGGAGAACCTGTCGAAACGGTACTACTCTGAAGAAATCTGGGGCCCGCACGCGAAGCGCCGCTTCATGAGCCATGCACACTGGGACTCGCCCATCGTGTGGAACAACGAGGCGGCGGCTCGGAACCAACGCGAACGCGTCTTCTGCGCGTCGATGGCAGACGTGTTCGAGGTGCGCGACGACCTCGCTCGCCACCGCTTGCGGCTCCTCACCCTGATCAAGGGAACCCGCAACCTCGATTGGCTGCTGCTGACGAAGCGGCCGCACTCGATCAAAAAGCTGCTCCCGGTGGACTACCAGTTCCCGCGCAACGTCTGGCTTGGCGTCAGCGTCGAAGACCAGGAGCGCGCCGACAAGCGCATCCCCTACCTCCAAGCCTTTCCCACTCCGGCCGTGCGCTTTCTGTCGTGCGAGCCTTTGCTTGGACCCATCGACATTCGTCGCTACCTGCAGCCTGGTCGCAACGGCGTGCGCATCGACTGGGTCATCTGCGGCGGCGAGTCCGAGCACGGCGCCCGCCCCATGAACCCTGAATGGGCCGAGAACCTGCTCGCGCAGTGCCAGGAAGCCGGCGTGCCGTTCTTCTTCAAGCAGTGGGGCATCTGGGCTCCGGTCGAAAACGTCGGCCTAGCGGCCGTCGGCAACCGTGAAGTGATTGAAATGTGGCGGTATGACGGCCGCCCAGAGGAGATGGTGCGCGTCAGCAAGAAAGTTGCAGGCCGCGAGTTGAATGGCCAGACCTGGATGCAATTCCCTGAACTCGGACGGGCCGTGTAAAGAGCACCAGCGACGACGCGATCTTCGGCCGCATTCCTCTCGTATTGATATGACTCCTCCGGGTCTACCAAGGCTCCGGGTCGCGGACCGATTCCGACTCATCACCAAGATTTCTCAACCGCATCTTCTTAGATCAGACAACGACATGAACCACTTCAAACACATCTCTCCTTCGGGCCAACTTGTCCGCCTGATCCCACGCTTTACGAATCCGTCAATCGGCTCCTCGGAACACGAAATCCTCGGCGAGGTACAGGGACTTGCCGATGTAGCGACGCTGTTCTTCCGCGGCCTCTACCCAGTTGAGGCACCGTATTTCTTTTGGGGTGCAGGACGCCTTCTACCTTGGAACGTGGAGTTTCTGCGACGTGACTCGAAGGGTGACATGGGCTGGCGCGCGCCGTCAGAAAGTGAACTCGATCTCGTTGTCGGCGCGCTGCGAAAGATGGGATGTGGAAAACGGCCCGCCATTCTCTCGACGCATCACAACGAGTTTCTTTGCTCCAGCGAAAAACTGAAGTTTCAGGGACTTGCGATCGAAATCTTGATGGCATTGGACGAGTTCCTCGCGGGCATTCAGTCGGGTCCTCCAACCATCGAGCTGATGCTGCTCTTATGCGAAGCATACAAATGCCTCTCTGAGCTGACGGTGCGGGCGGAAATGATCGCACCATTGCAGCAAGCAGCACGCTAAGGCCACGCAGCTCAGGAAGGATGGAGCAGT
Source organism: Variovorax sp. GW821-FHT09D05 (assembly GCF_059416325.1). NCBI lineage: Bacteria > Pseudomonadati > Pseudomonadota > Betaproteobacteria > Burkholderiales > Comamonadaceae > Variovorax > Variovorax sp. GW821-FHT09D05. The sequence goes on from NZ_JBWKOZ010000018.1 coordinate 58,312, forward strand.
CTGATCGGCATGATCTTCGCGTCTATTCGTCGCCCCCGTGCTCCGTTTGCCGTGCGACACCGGGAGGCGCTAACTCTGAGGCCAAGGGTCCTCGGGCTGCGATTTCGTAAGTACGTCCCTGAACGTCGAAGACAATCTCAAAGCGCTCCCCCGGCCCTACGCCCAAGTCGCCTGCAACCTCTGCCAGCATGCGAATCTGGTTGCCGCTCTTGACGCTGATCGCTGCGCCGGCCTGCGTGGCAGACTCGAACCTGCCTGTAATCTTTCCAGCGAGATAGCTCGGCAGATACACGACACGGCGTTTGACAGCCACGCTCGACCCGGATTGCGTCACGGTGGTCCGCACCGGCAAAGAAAGATCGATCTCCTTGCCCGCATGCTCGGCCGCAGGCGTGTGCGCCAGTTGCTCAGCGGTCCGGCGAGCGCGAGCATCGATCAGTGCTTGCGCTGCCAGTGGCCGACCACCAACGCCGTATATCGCGTGGTCGAGTTTGCACAGCGCCGAAGAAGTGGCGAGGACATGGCTGACGGCCACATTGCTCACACCGAGGTTGCCCACCAGATGAGCGGCCACCTCCGCTCGGGTCGCAGCGCCTAGCGCACATTCACGTCAATTGATCCCACGATCCCGTTCTCCTCCATGTCCGCTGCGGCCGTGTCGATAAAGACGACCTTCACGTTCGGGTTTCGCCGCTTGAAGACCTCGGAAAGATAGCCCTGTGGTTCATTGAATTCGAGCACGACTGCGTCGTCACCCCAGTTCTTAAATCGATAGAACGCGAGCCCACCGCTGATCAGAATCTTGGTGTTGTCAGGATAAAGGCTGAGCCGCTCCTTCAGTTCGCCAACCGTCAGTTCGTTCTGGTCCATTTCCAGTCCTTGTCAAGTTGGAATTGCCGATAGCGCAGCTTGCGCCTTCTGATGCTCATCGACGCGCTTCTTGTATGCGGCGCGTTCTTCGATGATCTTGTCCATGGCTTCGCGTAAAGCTATTTCCCGGTTCCATACACCAGGTGCAAGTTTCTCAATGGGCATGCGGGCATGCTTCCGCAGCTTTCTGGCGACTTCTGAAACCTCTAACCCGAGTTCGGCGTACCCATGCCGGCGAGCGCGGAAGTATTCTGCGTACTCTGGGAAGTCGTCAAACTCGTAGACGCCCGAAAGTTCGTGTGACAGGTGCTCTTGCTTATCTGGAATTTGCAGCACGGCGTACATCAGATCACGCGGGAGTGATTTCCACTCGACTTTGATATCTAAAGGCTCAAGGGTGGGTGGTTTAGTCGTTGGTGCCCAGTACGAGCCATTGCTCCCAGCGGGCCGACCTTCCTCTGTCCCATCGTCATAGGCCACCTGCAGGCATCCGGTCGCGAATCGATCCAGATGCGACACGACGATGATGGCGAGGTATTCTGCGTCCTTCTTCCGTTTGAAGTGACTAGCGATGACTTCCTTGATCGTGAGGAACGAGTTGCCCAAGAGGACGCCACCGATGCCGGCGCATGCGGCGATGATTGCCGACACGTTTCCTGAATCCATAACTCTCCTTCGCGAGTCGTACTGCACAGTTACAGCTGCAGTCGTTTCGGCAGCCGTGGTGAGTTGGCTTGCCGTGCGCGCACGGCATCGGTTACGCCCCCTACTTCGCGCTCAACAATTCAGCCACTTCTCGCTTACCCAAAGCTCGCACAGACGCAAGGCTCTGAAGCTGCTCAGGCTTTGGGCGCCCCTTGCCCTGCTCCCAGTTGTAGATCGTCTGACCGGACACGCTGGCAAGCTGCCCGTACGCTGCGGCAGAGAGCCCCAGTTTCTTGCGATGCGCAGCCAAGCGGGTCGCGCTAAATCGACGCGCCAGCCCTGACTCAGGTGCCTCGGGAGCGCCCGCAGGGCGGCTACGCACCGAACCCTTGGTCACACGCCGTAGTTCCTTTTCCAACTCACTCACCTGCCGGCGCAAAGCCGCAATAGAGGAACGGTGAAGTACGGAAGCTTTCTTAATGGTCTCGATCTCTGCGCGAACTTCCTTGCGTGCGACGCGGGAGATTTCGGCTTTCAGAATGGATGCGATATTTGGCATGGCTGCATTGTGCCCACTCACGAGAATGGCAGGAGTCTATGCAGGCATTTCAAAAAAAGTCGGCCACGGTAGCGCTCTGAGTCGACTCATTACCTCCCGCCCCCAACCTTTGTCAACCCCAAGTGCGTATGCGGCCAAGCCGAACAGATGATTTTGCAAGCCGATGACAGAGTCAAAGCCTCGATTGGCCGCATGGGCCGACGGACCAAGCGTTTCTAGGTAGTAAAGGTGCTGACGCATTCGAGAGCGGAACTCCCGAGTCAGTGCGGGGCGCTCGCCATCTACCAGCAGCCCGAGAACGATTTTGCGTACCCCTGGGGGAATGACACGGGTCTTGGTGCGGTTTGGCCAAAGTGATCTGGCCTTCATGAGCGTGTGGCACTGGCCGATCACGGCGCTGGCCTTTTCCCGACTGAAGCCCTCGCCGATAAAAGACAACGTGATGTCGTCAGCGTAGCGCGTATAACGCAGGCCCTCGGACTTGGCAAGACGGGCAATTTCCTCATCGAGATCAAAGGCCACCAAGTTGGCCAGCATGGGGCTGGTGGGTGCGCCCTGCGGTAGATGACCGATGGAAGGATGAATATACGGTCCTGGGACGGCTGTACCCCGTCGCCTCGCTATGTTGCCTTTGGATCGCAACCAAGTGCATAGCCGAGTGAGTTCGAATGCGACGAGAGGTTGGTATCCAAGACGTCGAAACACCGAGTAGATTTTCGGCTCGAGGATCGACTCAAAGAAATTCGAGACATCCAGCTTGATGAGCCACGTTGCCTCGCAGTGGCGGCGCGCCGCCTCCACAACACTACAGTCCTTGCCATACGCCGTGCTCGCATCGTGTACATCTGCCTTGGCCAAGACGTTGCTGTGGATCCAGCGTTGTGCGCGCAGCAGCAGTGGCTCCGGCGCGTAGATGGTCCGCGGGACTCGGTTGCACCCCTCTTCATTTCTCTCAAGGCTGAAAACACGGTAGGGCTCAAACTCCTTTTCCCTTTGCGCGACCCTTCGAAGATAGTCGTAGGGGACATCGCTCATGTGCGCGAAGTGTCCCAACGACAGAATGACGGTCGCGTCCGGGTTGACGGCTAGCGTACGGTTGGCGGTCTGCTCGGCACGCAAGAGGATCGTTTCGTCGATGCCCGCTGCGCGCCCTTGCGAAAGATAGTGCTGAGAGTCCCAGGAAGTCATCTACCTTTGAATCCGCCTCTGGCGGAGCAGTGCCACCTGAGCCGCAAGGCTGCGCGGCGTGTGGTGGTGGCACTGCACCTCCAGTAAAGCGTCAGTTCATCCGAAAAAGCGCGGGAATCCGCGTTCCACAGGCTCGATTGCTCAAACCCGCCCCCCTGGTGGAAGCCAGGGGACACTAGATCTCTACACCGGGTCCCTCAGCGACTTCGGATAGTACAGAGGTTTATCGAGTATTGGCGGCTTGCGTCTGCGCTCTCGATTCAACACGCGAAGCAATCCGAGTCCCGCCTCGCTCGGGCGTAGCGCGTCTCCCAGATAGCCGCTCGCGGAGGCCCTGGCAATGGCAGCAGCGATCTCCGGCAACTCCAGAAGCGTGGTCGTGGCGATCTCGTCAACGCTGCGATGCCCTCTGTACGCGGCGCCCAGCAGCAGAATCACGTTGCGGTCTTCTTCGTTAGCTCGCGTGAATGCTGACTTCTGGATGATTGGGGCCAGATCCAAGGCTTCGAGAGCCAGGTTGTCCCGCTCCCGGCGCGACAAATGCCCGGATTGCCCAAAAACTTCGCTTGTCGACCTCGCTGGGAACAATGGATGCCAAGGACGACGGCGGCTGGTGCTGGATTCTGTAAGGATGGCCGGGACGTTGTTGGGGCAAGAGTGCTCGAAAGCGATGAGAGCCCCGGTGTCCTTAAAACCCAGCGGCGAGGAGCCGGCAGGAGCATGAAGTAGACAAAGGTTGCTGACCGCGTCCAACGTGGCCCCGGTGAATGACGTGTAGATCGTAGGACACTGAACGAGAGCCCGCACGTCGGGATTACTGGGATGCTCTTCGACAAATGTGATGCCTTGCCGAGTTCCGCTGTAAGCCAACACCGAGATCCGCAACTGTCCACCGGAACACCAGCTTCTCACTGATCTGACTCGCCAAAGCGAGTCCAGCACCGTGTTCAGGCGCGTGCCTGATCCGATGAAATCAGTTAGGACGACAAAGCGCTTGATCCTCTTGCTTCGAATGACACTGGCCGCTGGCTGCATGTGCACGTTCTGCGCGCTCTTGGCGGCTACAGACGCGATGGTGGCTAGCACGCCCTCACTCCCCACCGTCTGCCGATCGAGGCGCCTCGACTGGACGATAGGCAACGCAGCACCAACCGCCCGCAACCTAGGCGGTCGCCTGCGGGCAACCTTGAGAACTTCCTCCCGATACATTCGGAGGGGAACGAGAGAACGCTTTGAAATGGGCCTGAATCCTTGCATTCGCCGCACAGGCTTCATGGACCAGACGGGGACACTCCACTTGCTCACAACCCATCTGTGCGCGATCTCCCGCTCAATGAAAACTCCGATCGCCTCTCTTTTTGCATAGCTGCCGATTTCTGACACCAGTTGACGAGACAAGTCACTGTAGCTAACAAGCATAAGCTTCGATAACAGCTTCTTCGCCAAAGCGCGCTCATCTCCAGGCTTGAACTGAGAAAGCCAAAGTTTCTCTCTTTCGCCATCGGTGATCATATCGTTGCGAGTGTGCCCCAGCCACAGCTGGAATTGGTGTCCGAATTGGGTTGCCACTAGAAAACGTCTCCTAGTTCGAGGACCTGGTTGGGACGCAGCGACTGAACCCGAGTCGACCCGGAAAGCTTCTAACTCGCTTGAAAGTGGCCTCGCCCGCGGCCAGAGCGGAGGTATGCTTCCGAGAGGCAGGCCCCCGCCGGTGAAGCGCTCTTGCAAGAAAGCCAATACTGTTTAAAAATACAGCCTTCCTGATGAAGGAGGCCGCATGCCAAGCTACATCTTCGTCTCGCCTGGCTCCGATCCTGGAGCCGGTCTTGCCTTGGTGGATCCAATGCTCAGTTCTTCGAAACCGACGATGGGCACGTGTCGACCAGATCTTCGGAGAATGGTGAGGCCAGGTGATCACATTTTCGTAGTCAGCGGGAGCCGCGGGCGCATCTATCAGCAATACGTCATCGGCGGGATGCAGATCGACGAGAAGCTCGACGATCAACTGGAGGCGCTACGCCGCCGCCCGGAAAACGCCTTGAAATTCGATGGCCCTAGTAAGAGCGGGAACATCATCGCGCTGCCGGACGGAACGCAGCATCCAAGGGATAGGCACTCCAACTTCGAGAACCGCATCAAAAACTACGTGATTGGAACCAACCCCGTGGTCCTTGAAACGCCCAGGGAAGTGGAGCTGGGCCGCGAGCATTCAGTCGGCATCCTTTCCGAGCTCTTTGAGCGCGCCGGCTCGCGCATCCAAGAAGTAATGGGACGAAGTCGAAAACTTTCCGACGCCCAGGCCGATCGACTGCGTCGTGCTTTGGAAGATATCAAACGAGAGGCACGTGCGTGAGTAATATCGCCGCCCATATGGCGAGCAAGAACCTTTCCATAGAAGTCGCAGCCAAGAAGGCTGGCATGACTATCGAACGGTTTCAGCAGGTCGCACGCGGCGGCAAAGCGAGTCTCGGAGAAATGCGCGGGATCGCCAGAGCATTGCAAGTCCCCGTCTCAAGCTTGATGGAGCGCGCGCCAGCAGAACCGGTGCGATTGCTCTTTCGCCATACGCTGGAGCAAAGAGAGGCTGCAGAGGTCGCATCACACATCGATGTGCTCGCAGCCCAAGTAAGAGATGCGCTCACGTTGGCGCGCGGTCTGCCATCAAACTTGGGATGGCTCGACCTTTTTAGAGACTTGAAGCCCACCTCTGATGCTGCTCCTGCCTTTGCCGCGCGGTTTCGGAAGACCTTCTGTCAGGTTGACGACCTCGAGCCTCTCCCTCACCTTTCGCAGATTGTCGAAAGAATGGGGATTCTCATCTTGTTCTCACGCGATTCAAGCGTCGAAGGCGTATCGGCGATCGTAGACGGCTATGCCTTGGTGATCATCGGCGCTCGCACGTTTAAGCCAAGGATGCTCTTCACGATTGGGCACGAGCTCGGCCACCTGGTCGCACATCACGAAGATCGCTCCAAAGGGTACGCCCATCTGGACAGGGAAGGAGACTGGGCTCTCGCCCCAAAGCGTGCTGAAGAAAAATTTGCCGATGCTTTTGCCTCCGAGCTTCTGCTGCCAGAGCATGGGGTGCTCAGCGCGCTTCGGGCGGTACGCCAACAACTCGGAATCTCACAGCAACCACTCGGCGCTATCGAGATTGCATGGATCGCTCATTTGTTTCACGTAAGTTTCGAAGTTGCAGCTCGACGCTTCGAGGCATTGAATCTTTTGCAACAGAGCGGCTCCCGAGCGTTCTACCAGCGCATTGAGGACGACTTTAAGAATCCAGAAAAGTTTGCCGCCAGCATTGACATCCCGCCACGCCCAGATCTTCCTATTGAGACTTCACCTGCACTCGTGCGCTCGGCCGCCGAAAAAGTCCGCAGCGGGAATCTGTCGCTCGGCAAAGCAGCTGAGTTACTAAACGTCCCGATATCGACGCTTGTGGTCGCCAACGCGGAAATCAGTGTGTGATCGTCGTACTCGACGCATCAACTCTCATTAATCTCGCCAACGGCGAAGTACTCGCTCAAGTATTGGTGCTTCCAGGCTGCACTTTCAGAGTCAGCGCCGTTGTTCTCAAAGAATCACGCACGGTAGCGCGTGCCATTCAGGCCGCCATCAGACGCGGCGATATCGAACTGGTGGATGACACAGCGATCGATGCAGACGCGTTTCAAGATGCTCTCGAGACATGGGGTCTCGGCGCTGGGGAGACGGAATGCATCTTGGCAGCAAAGGCCATAGGATGCTCAGTCGCATGCGACGACGGCGCGGCCCGCAAAACAATTCTGCGCGAATTAGGCAGCACGAATTTATCCGGTACGGTGGGATTGCTGCGAGCAGCTGTTGCTGCGTGCGCGCTCACAAAAAAAGACGCTTACAGTGCCTACGAACTGATGCGGAGCCGCGGCGGATACTTACCCAAACTCGCTGCCGGAGATCTCGGTTCAGATAGTCTCGGGCCGTAGCCCCAGCGTGTCGTTTCGCAGCGGTCCAGCCGCTGTGGATGCCAAGTGCAATCTCACGCCCACAAATGGATTGCCAATCACCTTTTTCATTTTCGTTGTCGCGACGAACTGCGCTCCACACGCATGACACTCATGATTAATATGGGGGGTAAAAGCGTGCTCACCCTGATCAAAATGAGGCTCGCCGCAGGAGCGACAGAACAAGTCGACTACTCGCCCCTCAAGATGAGGCATAGCCGATTGAGCCATGTAGAGCCGTACTTGATTTGCATCAAGCTTTACTCCGTCTATGTTTACTTCTGCAAAGGTGTCGTCGAGCTCTGGCATCTCTTGTTCAGACGACGTGAATCCGTGAAGATGAATCCCCGTCTCCTCTGGTAGATGCGAGGTCCAGACAATGGCTGGATTGGATCCCCAAATCTGTAACCCGCCGGGATAGTCGCGTTGCCGTATGGATTTTTTCCGCGGAGCAATGACGTTTTTTGATGGCCGCGCTCGAAGCAAATGGCGTATCGCTGCCAAAGGATTTCCGACACCTGCCGCCGAATCAGAAAACTGCCTACCGCATCCGTGACACTGATGTCGTCTGTGCGCGTGTACCGAGAACCAATCACGGTCCAGGTGCGCGAAGCCGCAATAGGTGCAGTTAACCGAAATAGTTTCAAAGCCGAACACACCTGAAACCATGAAGTTGATCGCATCGATCTCATCCACCTCTGCCCAGCCATCAGAAAGCAGATCTTTCGCAACTGGAATGCGCAGCTTGCGATAGGTCCGATCAATCGCTTTATCACCATCCCTCTTCCGACGTGCATGAACGTGAATGCCGCGATCCGTCGGCTGAACAGTCGTGTCGTAGACGGCAGGTACCGATCCCCATAGCGCTACTCCGCCAGGAAACCGCTTGAAATCGAGATCTAAAGTGTCTTCTGGAGCAATGGGAAGATCCCCTGCTGCTACGCAATTCTCAGCCGGCGTTCCGTACTTCGCAGTCGCATTTGCATGGTGAGTAAGGCACCAATAACGCGTCCCTCCATCACGGCGGCGACCAACAGAAACAATTTCACATTTCATAGTAGGAACGATCAGGAAACTCCCTGGCATAGCCTCCTCTACAACGCAATTTTTGTCTCGACTAAGGGATCTCTTTCCAGCTATACGTGACTCGATCGCGGTCCGCAGAATTCCAGGAATAGTTGATCGTCTCGTTCTTGCGGCCGACGCCGCCCAGCGAGCCCCAATAGGCATGTGGATACCTGCCCGAACCATCGAGCCCACCGCTCACGACTATGGCGACGTGTCCGTTGTTCCGTGCCGGATTGTGGTCCTTACCTTTCATGGCAGCGACCACGAACTTGCCGGCGTCCGCCCGCTCTTTGGCGAGGACGGCCGCGGTTTTCGATCCGCTCGCCTTCAGTACCGTCCAGCCACTGCCGCTGATCTGGTCGACGATGTCATCAGCTTGGCCTGATAGCGAGATGCCCAAGTCGCTCGCAACGGCTTTTGCGAACCCACTGCAATCCGACTTGTAGTCATCCCACCTATCTTCGCATTTGGCAATGACGTTGCTCGCCACGTCAGACGGTGCCGCCGTGTCGACCGTTGTCGTCATATTGACTTGCGCGTCCGCGTCCGGCTTGGGGATTTCCATGCGACGGCTCGCAAGGAAATATCCAATCGCACCACCTACAGCAGCGGCGACCAGCGTGGTGACTAGAACGTCCATTGTTAGCTCTCCTCGCGTCGTTGATTCATAGCACTGGCTGGTTACTGTCCGTGTACCGGCGCAGACTCGCATTCGGTGATTACCCTTCCCCCGTTCATGCGATGCGCGCGATGTGGATAAGCGCTACGTTGTCGCCGATCAATGACATCGAGGGGTGAGGAGATGACTCGCGCAAAGATGCCGGTTCAGGAATGGCTGGACAGATCGGCCGTGATCTCTTTTCACGGGCAATGCGGCGCCGCGCCGCAACCGACGTCCCATTCACCCGATTCGCTGGACGCGATTCGCCGCGCGCCGATCGGCAGGCGGCAGTTGCTCCTGGCGGGCGCCGCCGGCGCCATCGTGCCGATTTCCGCGCATGCACAGGCGGGCCTCGCTGTCGAGCGGACCACACAGGGCTTCGCCGTGAGTCTGGACGGCAAGTTGCTGTGGAATGCCGACAGCCGATGGCTGGCCGAGCCTGCGCGCATTTCCATCAGTTCGGCGGACGGCAGGGCCGGCATCGCGATTGCGGGCGTGCGGTACCCGGGGACGGACTTCACATTCGACCTGGGGTTCGGACTTGCGCAAGCCAACGGCCGCGTGTATGTCACCCTGCACCTGGGCGGCGCGCAGGGCGCGCAGACTGTGGATTTGCAAGAGTGGGTGGCAGGCGACGCCACGCTCCGCGTCGAACGCATGCCGACCGGATTTTCGCTAGCCGGCGTACGCGTCACTACAGGCAAGACAGGCAGTATCGCGGTCCGCGCCGACCTAGGCCTGGATCTAGACGGCGGCGTGCAAGTCGCGGGCCGCGCGCTCATGGGCTCCACGCAAAGCTGCAGGTTGGCGCCGCTGGGGAAGGCGCAGTTGCTTGGTACCGTCGCGCCCTCGCCCCGCGCAATGTTGATGACGCTGTCCGTGGGCGAGGCGCAAGGTGCGCTGCGCCTGGCACCGGGCGCGCGCAGCGGGGGCGCAGCACCCAGCGTCGCGCCGTTCGCGGCGCGGCAGGTGCGCATGGAGCTACGCGAGACGCCGGCCGGCCTGCGCCACGCGATGTCTGCCCAGCCATCCCAAGCGCTCACGCTGCATGACGCGGTCGACGGGCAGGGCGGCACCGCGACGCTAGTGGCGAGTAACGCCACCTACATCGAAAGCGGCGCCGACGAGCAAATGGTGGTGGCCCAGGAACTCAGCGCGACCGTGCGCAGCGCCGGCGCGGTGCTGCGCGGCTCAGCGCGCGGCGCGAATCCTACCGTCGTCTGCACGCGCGACTCCGGCTACGACGTGGACTGCAGCTTCCGATGGGAAAGCGGGGCGTTCGTGCACGAGCACGGCGTGCACGTGGTGCTGCGCGCAAGCAGCGCACCGCGCGCACCCGGCCGCGATGTGCCAAACATTCACCGCTTCTTGAATGCAGCGCCATGGCAGCCCGACGCGCTGCCCTTGGACAACATGGAAATTGAGTTCCTGCGGCCGGAGGACAGCCTGTGGATGCGCTTCCAGTTCAGCGGCTATGAGCTGCGGCGTGGCTGGCGCGCGTTCGAGATCACGCGGGTGGCAAAGGAGGAGCACGCACGCATGTGGGCGGTGTTTCCGCCGCAGGCGGTTTCGGAACAGTCGTACTTCAGAGCGCCGAAGATCGAAAAGGGCGTCGATCCGCAGAACAACAAGCGGGATAAATTTGGCGTACCAGTTGCGTCGACAAAGAACGAGGCAAGAAAGGCGCAGCAGAAGCTGGCGGCGGACGATCCTGAAACGCGCCTGCGCGACAAAGACGACAACGAGAAACCGAGCGACGATGAGCCAGTGCGCTGGCCCGTCGAGGCCCGCGTCGCTGGCGAGTCCAGCCTGTGCATGGTGCAAAAGCCCGATAGCACCGGCAGCTTCGCGCTGGACTTGGCCAACCTGCTCGATCCCGATCGCTGGAGCTTCGTCGTCGCCGATGCGGCATCCAGTTCGCTCAAGAGCTGGCGGGACCGCACTGGCCACACGGACTACCCGAACCCGGTGACGAAAGGCGAGCTGCCCGCGGTGACCCACATCGAGATGCCGTGGCGGCTGCACATCTCGCCGGACGAGCGCGCAAGCATCCAGCACGCGCCCATCGCGCGCGACACGCGCGCGATGGGCGCTTTCCAGCGCGCGTTCTACGTCGGTGCACGCGTCGAGGGCCGCACCGGCCTGCCGCTGCGCGCGATCTACACGCCCGACTTTCGGCCAGGCCACGGGCTGCCGCTGCACTACGGCTCTGACAATGCGCAAGGCGACCCGCTGATCGAAAAACGCAGGCACGAGCTTGACGAGAACGACCGCGCACAGATCAAGGTGCTGTCCGCCGATTGGGGCGTACCCGGCCTCCTCGGCTCGGCCGATGTTCATCTGGAAGCGGGCGGACGCAAGCGCACGAACTCGGACTATGGCATCTATGAGCCGCAGCCTTTCGATGCCGACCTGTTCCGCCTTACCGCCCGCGGCGGCTCGATGCGCTCACGCGGCCGCTGGGACCCGCCCTACCTGCGCACCCGCGACGGCCTGGGGCGCATTGGCAGCGACGGCTTCGCCCTGAGCCTGGAAGAGTGGACGCACGCACTCGGCGACGGACGCACGCACTTTGCGCGCACCGTGTACCTGGGCTACATCTTGCCCTACGGCCACCACGCTGCGCTGATCCGCGTGGGCCCGCGCGAAATCGAGAACGTCGCGGGACGTGGCCCCGTCGCGGTGAATGTGCAGCGCTACTACATCCGCATCGTCAATCCATCAATGACGTTCCCGCGCGTGGAGCAACCGCCAGAAAGCCTGAACAGCTTCTGCAACCCCGATACCTTCACCATCGACAACCCGCAAGACCTGCAAATCGATAACCCCGCTAACTGGCAGCTCGCGGGCCTCGGCCCATCGGCGTTCGTGATCTGTCGCGGCGGCGGGCCGCACGCATTCGACATTCGTGTGGCATCCGGTGGCGTGGGCAGGAGTCATCTCGCATTCGTCGACAACACCGTCACACACGACGCGAAGGTGCTCGAGGACGTGGTCGCGAAGTTCAACGCGCTGCAGGCAGCCAACCGCAGCGTCAAGCTCGAAGGCGTGGACATCACCTACGCGCCCCGCTCAGCGCCGGGCGAGACCACCTGGCCCACGCACACGCTCACCGTCGGCGCCGTGATCAACAAGAGGATGATCAATTCGGTGCTGCTGGAGTCGCGCCGCGAGCCGCCGTTCTACCCGGTGGTTGAGCGTGCCGAGATCGTCGTCCGCTCGATCGACATGCAGACCGGCGACCCACGCGGCCAACCGGTCGGCGTCTACTACGACGCGCTGTACAAGCGCTCGGCCTTCGACGGTGCGGCCAACCCGGCCAAGCTGTACCTCGACCTGGAGCAGGACCGGCCGATCGGCTTTCGCGGCCGCTCGGACCGCTCGGCCGGCGTTGCGAACACCGATTCGGTGTGCAAGGCATTGGCACGCGACACGGGACCGGTGGGCTTCCGTGGTGACTCTGGCGCCGTGCCCAAAGGCGCGGCGCGCGTACTGGGCGTGCGGCTGAAGTCGACGACGACCACCGAGGTCAGCAGCGAATTCGCATTCGATAAGTCGGCCAAGATCCTTGGCAATATTCCACTCACGGTGTTGCTGGAGGCTGTCGGGCTAGAGGAATTGCCCGAGTTGGTAGCGCAGGTCGAGCGTCGGATCGACGCTGCCGGCAAGGACCTGCTGGAGGCGCTGCCCGCGTTCTTCGCCGAGGCGCGCGACGCTGTGCAGCAGGCATCCGCACGGTGGACCGGTGCCTGCGCCACCGCACCGACTGAGTGGTGCACCACCCAGACTTACCTGCAGATCAAGGATCGGTTGGACGCCGTCACAACTGAACTCGGCGAAGCGGCGCGCCATCAAGCCAGTGGCGACATGCTCAAGCTGCTGGGCGCGATCGCGAAGATCGGCGCGTCAGTGGACGATTTGGCGCGCGCGCTCAAGAAGATCGCCGACAACCCCGACCTGCTGCTCGCCGACCTGCTCAAGGCCGCCGACTTCGACGAGATGTTCGACTGGGTGCGCAGGATGCACGCGGCAGTGCAGAAGAACCTAGGCGTGCTGGTTGCCGACGCCATGGAACTGCTGGTCGTCAAGGTCACGGAGCTGGTCAACGAGGTCAACGCGCATACGGACTACGCGGAGCAGCTGCTGGACGACCTGGAAAACCGCTCCTATGCGCTCGTTACGCAGATGCGGCAGCAAGCGATCGCGCTGCGCGAGGAGTTCTGCGTGCAGCTGATGCAGTGGCGCCGGGCGCCCGAAGAGCAATTGCTGGCTCTCGCGCTCGATGCACTGGGCCCCGTCGTGACACGCCTCACGCAGATGTATGCCATGTACCAGGGCCTCGCCGACGAACTCAGGCTGGTTGCGGCGGTCTACAACGCGGAACTGCGGGCATGGATGCTGGCTGCTAAACAGGCGCGTGTGGAAATCGAGAACGAATTCCAGAACACGGTCAACCAGATCGTGTTCGGCATGCTGGGCACGCTGGAGACGTGGGTGCAGGGCACGCTGTACAACCCCGCCGTTGCCGGCGCAGCGGAGATGGTGCGCCAGCTGGAGCCGGAGTTGCGTGAGATCCGCGACATATCGCTCGCGCTGCGCGCGGCCAACGGCCCGGCGAGCAGGATCTTTTCCGTCCGCCCAGCACGCGCCGCAACGAATCCGCGCTCGCGTGGGCTGGCGCTAGCGAACGTCGCGCTGGTGTACCTGGAAACCTGCATCCGCATCATTGCGAAACTTGAAAAGTTGGGGCCGCCGTGGCGCGCCGCGGCAGCCGCACTGCGCCAAGATGTCGATGCGTTCGCCAAGGGCCTGCAGCGCAACGCGCTCCGGGCGCTCACCACGCGTGTGAACGCGATCATGGGCTCGGTGGACGCGCTGACCGCGAAACTCGCAACCGACCCGCGTGTGCCCGTGGTCATAGGCCTGCTCCAGGAGTTCGCGGCGCTGCGCCCGCCCACGCCGGCGGACGCGATCACCGAGGTGCGCTGGCGGTTGCAGGCGCTGCTGCGCATGTCGTCGCTGCCCCGCTGCGTGCTGGATGCCCCGTCGCCTGCGGCGATCGACGCCGCCACATGCCTGCGCGAATGGCCGGCTTACGAGAAGGTGATGAAGGAGCTCAACGGCGTCGTGCAGCAGCTGTGGGCCGGCGCGCGGCCGCTGGTGATGCTCGCGAAGGACATCGCGACCGCGAGCTGGATCGACAGGCTGCAGGCCAACGGCGCGGCGGTCTCCGTTTTCGGCACAGAGTTCTTCGTGCAGCTCAAGGCGATCGGCACGGCCTTCGTGCCGATCGCATCGATTGGCCCGAAACCCACGCCGGCCGACCTGCAGGTGATTGCAGTCGCGTTTAATGACGGCGCGCTGGTCAAGAGTCTGCGCACGGTGATCGCCAAGCTCGATGTGAGCAAGCTGCTGCGCAACTTGGAAGGCGCGGCCATCGCCGAGGCGGAGAGGCAGATCCGCCTGCTCGCGGCGAAGTTCGTGCCGGCGAAGGTCTCGACAAGCTACGAGTTCAAAAAGCCCATCGTGCGCGAGTACTGCGGGATTTTCCTGCCCGGCCTGGAAGGCGCGCCCTGTGAAGGCGACAGCGCGGGCGACCCACCGAACGAGGCGCAGCTGGTGCTTAAGACCTCGATGGAAGCCGACTTGCTGGAGGGCACCTCGCTCTTCACGCTGAACGGCGAAGTGCGCAATTTCCGCATCAACATCTTCAACTTCATGGAGCTACCGATCGCGTCCATCCACTTCCGGGCGGATACGCAAAGCGGTTTCCGCATGGATCCGCCCGAGTTCTGCACGCCCAATATGGAGAAGGGGCCGCTGGTCTTCATCAAACAACTTATGGCGCTGCTGGGCGGCGACAGCGGATTTTTCATGATGCCGCTGCCGCGCGGCGTGCGCGCGGGTTTCTACTTCGGCGTGCCGATCATCCAGGCCGGTGGCATGACGATCCAAAACTTCGGCATCGAAGCCGCACTGATGCTGCCCTTCGAGGACAGGTCGGCGGAGGTGTCGTTCGCGGTGGCTTCGCGCGAAGCGCCGATGCTAATCAGCGTCGGCATCTGGGGCGGCGGCGGGTTCTTCGAAATGGTGATGGCGATGGACCGCGTCATCTCCATTTCCGCGTCGTTCGAGTTCGGGCTGGTCGGCGCCTTCAACCTGCCGGCCATCACGGGCCAGGGCCGTGTCACGGTGGGCCTCTACTACCGGCAGGCGGCGGGCGGCACCATCCTCGAAGGTTTTTTCTACGCAGGCGGTAGCGCGACGGTGCTCAGCATCGTCTCCATCTGCGCCGACCTCACCGTGCGCGTGCGCGAGGAAAACGGTGCCGCGACCGGCGAGGGACGCTTCGGCGTGAGCGTGGGCGCTGGCCCATTCAAGTGGACGCTGCGCTATTCGGTCAGACACAGCCAAAGCGGCGGCAGCGGCGGCGGTTCCCGCAGCAACGGCCGACCGCTGCGCATCGCGGCTGCCGGCAGCCGGGCCGATCAGCCTGTCGACAGCACCTTCGAGGACTGCGCAGCCCTTCTTTCCACCGAAGCCTGGAACGCCTACCGGGCCGCCTTCGAGGAGTGAGCATGAGCACCACCACCCCCTATCAGATCGTCGTCATTCCCAAGGGCCTCGAGCAGGGCAGGCGGCTAAAGCTGACCCTGTCGGTCGTGCCATCCGAATCGCATGCGGGCGTGCGCAACCTGCCCGCGCTTCTGCGCGCGTCCGCGGGCATAACGCTGCAAGTGAAAGGGCTTGCGCGCCCCGAGGCGACTGCGCCTATTCCCGACGATGTGCGCGCGAACCTCTCGCCCCTGCTGTGGAACGAGTTGTTCGACCAAGTGCAGCCGGACGCCACGCGCATCTCTCGCCGCGTCATGACCCAGGCGTACGAAGCCGGTGGCGCTGCGGCAGCGGTGTACATGCATGCATCGAGCCTGGGCGGCGCCTTGACCCAGAAGCGCAATGAGCTGCGCGTGCTGGGCGGTGCACTGCAGATGCGCGCACCAGTAAAGATTCGTGATTTGCCGCGCGGCCAGTTCAAGAGCAACAACAACGATGCGTTTCTCGGCAACGCACTCGATGCGGTGGACCAGAACTTCCTGCGGTCCGGAACCTCGCTGACCGAACTGATGGAAGACCTTGCCGAGCCCGGCGTGAGTCAAAACACGGAAGACACCTGGCTCGACTACGTGCTCGGTGGCTACGGATCACCCCCAAAAAAGGCGCTGGGCGAGCCCGTGGACAGGTTCCGCGAACTGGGGCTGAAGAAGCAGGCGCGTGGTTTCGTGCGCGCGCGTCTCACTGGGAAGGGCTTTGCGTCCTATGGTGCAAAGGGTGTTGCGGAATGCGCGTTGACCAACGCCTACATCGACACCATGCTCGCCACGTCACCCTACAACTCGCGGATCGGCGCCCTGACGGTCAACAAGGACCAGGAAAGTTTTGCGAACGTGCTGGCCGCGATCGGGCAGGAATTCGCCATCCATCCGTTTCTCGGGATGAGCATCGACATCACGGTACCGCTCAGCGAGGAAGGCGCGCGCGCGGTCGAGCGCGGCACCGGATCCATCGCTGCGAAAATCGCGGGGCTGATGGCCGAGACTCCGTGGACTGCCGTCGATGACAAGGGCTTCGCGCGCATTAGGGGAGGCAGCGCCGGCGCGTACAACTCCATTCCGCTCGCGCCCGGCGGCCGCCTCGCGCTGGGCAAGGACGCGTACTTCAGCAATGTCGATGTTCCCTCGAACGTGACCAAGCTGCTCGGCGCTTTGCTCGAGTCGCGCGACAAGTCAGATCCCGCCGTGCGCGGCGATCAGGCGGGAGAGGCTGAACTGGTGGCGGCAGGCCTGCGCACGGGCCCGGTCATCCTGCACTTGCACGGGCAAGCCGCGCGGGCCGCCGCACGTGCCGCGGGCGCTGCAGCCACCACAGGCGACTTGCATCTGGAAGACTTGGTGATCGGCGTACGGCCCGACTTGAAGGTGGCGCATCCCGATACGCAGGGCAGGTGGCGCTCGCTGCTGGCAAGGAAGCTCGCTTACACCGCACGGTCCGATTGTGGGCTCGGCGATGCCGCCTGCCATAGCGATGCCACCCGTATGGAGGGATTCATCCCACTGGACCGGCTGGAATATCGAGGCGAGGACACGCAGCAGGAAGAAACCGTGGTGAAGGACCAGCTGTTCGAGTGGTCGGGCTGGAACCCCGCCGTGCCGATGCCTGGCAGCAGCACGAAGAAGTTGAGCGACAAGCTGAACAAGACGATCACCGCAATCCCCGGAACCAACCCGCGCTACCGCTACGGCTGGATGGTGGAGGCGTCACTGCGCCAAGTGCTACGAGACGGCTCGTCGGTTGCACTGCAGGAACACGCGCTTGAAGAAGCGTCGTTTCAGCTGAAGAGAGTAGGTGCAGGCGAGGCGAACGTCATCGCAAGCGTGGGCCTGGATTGCGAGGTGATGCAGCCGGGCGTGGACCAGAAGAGCCTGTTGCAGGCGCAGGGCCTGCATCCCTTCGCGATCAAGCGCTTCGAGCCGATGACTGCGCCAATTGCGATGTTCGGCGGCGGCGCCGATCTGTCGGGCCGTCCCGACGCGCAGTCGGCCGCGCGCGTGGTGCTGGACCTATCGCGGCCAGTGCAAGGCACGGTGGTGTCGGCCACGCGCCACGTCATTCCGGGGGCCATTCGCGACGTGTTCGAGCTGGACCGCCATGGCGTGTTCGACGAGCCCAGCAAAGCGACTCCGCAATCGACTGCGTTTGCGAGCTATGCGCGCAGCGCGGAGGCGCTAGAGATTTTCCCGAGCAGGCAGGCGCAAGGAGTCTCGCAGCCGGTGCTGGTGCGCGCTGCTGCAGGTGCACGCTTCGATGCGTCGAAGAACTACTACCCCGACCCGCTGGTGAAGGCCCTGCGCCTGGTGCTGGTACGCAGGGACAAGGCGCAGGACACGTTCGCGCTGCACGAGTCGGGCGTGGTATGCGAGTACGTCCATCCGCTATACGAAGGCACCAGTTGGCCCGACGCGGCGGCGCTGCAAGTGGACTTCGTGCCAATGGCCAGGACTAGCGCGCCCGCGCGCGTGGCGATCAGCGGCGCGCGCGGGCGCGCCGTGGTGCACGTGCCGCACGGCGAAGCATTCGACCTGCTCGTACTGCCGGTGGGCGATATCGCTGAACTCGAGGCGAAACACGCCTTGGGTAAAGTCGCGCCGCATGATTCGCCGCTGGTGAGTGAGGCATTGATGATACATGTCGAAAGCTGGATGCCATCGGCCTATGCGCCGCACATTCCGGCCGAACCATCTGGCGAGACTAGGATGATGGGCTCCAAGTCGGTCCAGTTCAAGGAATTGGTTGGCAGCTTCGACCCCGCCACAACCGCGGAACTAGAGCTGGTGGCGAGCTGGACCGACCCGTTCGACAACCCGGCGATGGGGTTGCCCAGTTCCATGCGCCCGGTCGATCCCGACCGCCGCGCTGAGATGATCGCAAGCGTGCTGAGTGAAGAAGTGAGGCACATCGTCGATGAAGGCATCGCGTCATCTGCGTCCAGCACGCCGCTGCGCGGGCCCGTTGCCATTGACTTGGCCGCGCTCTCGCATGAATTCATGGACACTAAACACCGGGTGGTTCACTACTGGCTGCGCGCGGCGAATGCCAATGGAGCGAAGAACGCGCAGGCGCGCCGATGGGTCGCAAGCCAGGAGTCGCGCACGGTGTCATGGCCCTCGACCGCCAAACCCGAGCCAGTTCGCATCGTCGAGGCGACGCCCTCGTTTCGCTTCGACCGCGACGAGAAACTGTTGCACTCGCGCAGTACGCGCGAAGTGGCGGTGACGCTCTTTCTAGACCGCGGCTGGGATTGCAGCAGCGGGCCCGGCGAGTTGCTGGGCATCCGCTGCGGCGACTCGGCGTCGCAATGGGACGATGCCGTCTCCAGTTGGGGCGCCGATCCGCTGCGCCTCACGCAGCCCTTGCCGCGCAAGTACCTCACGTTGGGCGACATCGGCGACAGCCTGCAGCGGCTGCAGCTCACGCAGCTGCCGAAGACAAGAGCCGATGGCGTGGCGCGCCGCGAGAAGCTCGCGCTCTTCCGGCCCGTGTTCGATATGCACGAAAAGCTCTGGCGAGTGGACGTGGTGGTGCATGTGCCGCGCCTGGTCGCGCAGCCTTTCGTCAAGCTGGTCGCTGTGCGCTTCCAGCCCAACGCGCTGGAAGGCGCGATGATGTCCGAAAACGCCGTTGCCGATTTCGTACAGCTACCCTCGCAACGCACAGCGACGGTGATCGGTGCGTACCGCGGGGACCCGACGCAGCTGCACGTGAGTGTCGCGGGGCCGCGCGGCGCCGGCAGTGACGGATCTGGCAACCCCGAGATCGTGGCCCAGTTGCTGTTTGCCGAAGCCGCGGGGCATGGCAAAGCGACATGGATGCCCGATGGAGGCATACATTCGCTAGAGCCTACGGGCGCACCCGAGCATCTGGTCGAGCGCTGGGAAACTGTAATCACGCTCAGTGCGCAGATACGCCGGCACCGCATCGGCGTTCGCATCGGCGAGCGCACGGTGTACCTGCGCGATGACCGCACACGCGACCCATCGGGCGCGACGGCATACGGCGAATTGCAGTACTCGGATGTGATCGTGCTGAAAGTGTTCGAAGGCAACGGTCCCTCCGGCCCGTCGCAGCCTTGATGCCGCGCAGGCCCCACATCAGTTTCGTTTTCCGATCACCGGCGCCAGCGAAACTTGCAAGTAAATGCACGTAGGAAAAACTCGTCGCCATCGCGCCTTCTTTGCGCGTAGATCCGGCCGCCCATGTCTGCTTTGCAGGGCGGATTCAACCGGTCGATGCAACACACTAACCACCGCATAGGCGGAAGGAGTGTTGCAGATGAAGCGGCGACCAA
>NZ_JBWKOZ010000019.1:0-74217 GCF_059416325.1 Variovorax sp. GW821-FHT09D05
CCTTGAACCGCATTCCGCCGCCGCTCAAGAGCCCAAGATGGTGAGTTCTAAGGTCCGCTTCCCAAGCCGTCGAAGGAGAGCAACGGGCCCAACACGGCCGTACGTTTTTCTCCGAAGCCGTCATTCAAGAACGTATAGATGCGGTTTAAGCCAAAACCATACTGCTGCGCCCACGGCCAGCCACAGGACCGCGACGAGGAGTGCGCCGGCCCTGCTGCTTGGCTTCGAGCCCTTCGTCTGCATCCACTCGTCTGCTTGGCTGCGACATTCCGCGAGGACTTCAGGCGGCAGCAGCCTGATGGTCAGCCAGATTAAGACGGGAAGTAGCAGAACGTCATCGACGTAGCCCAGCACGGGGATAAAGTCTGGAATCAGGTCAATGGGACTCAGCGCATAGGCCACCACAAAAACACCCAACGCCTTCGCGTACCAAGGCGTTCGAGGATTTTTGCCTGCAAACCAAAGCGTCATGCCGTCGCGTTTGATTCGCTTGGCCCAAGTCTTCAAGTTGTCGCTGATTCGCATGGGCGCAAGCATGCCAGGGTCACGTGGCCGAACTCTGCCCGCGGCTTCGAAGGACTGCTGATCGCCGATAGTACCCGTCCGCGCACACCCTATCGAACGACAGCGACGAGCCTGAAGCGGGGGCGGAGCCTGATCTCAAACGACCGTTCTTGGTACTGACGTCCACAATTGGCAAAGCCTCATCCAAAACCCATCCAGCCGCGTACACGTACCTACGGCGCACACTCCGAAGTGCCCCCAACGAGGAACCCGCACATGCCGCAGGACATCGCATTCGCCATCCGCTGGGTCGAAAAGGGCCTGGTGCCCGACACCGTCGTCCGCCAGGGCATCCGCCGCCTGTTGAAAGACCGGCTCGCCGAACTGCACGCCGGCAACGCCCTGGCCGTGGCCGATCTGACGCAAGACTTCGTCGCCCGTATGGCCGCTGAGAACCTGGCACCCCTGCCCGAGAAAGCCAACGAACAGCACTACGAAGTCCCCGCCGCCTTCTTCGCTGAGGTGCTGGGCAATCACCGCAAGTACAGCAGCTGCTACTGGCCCGAGGGCACCCGCACGCTGGAAGATGCCGAGTCCGCCGCGCTGGCCGCCACCTGCGAACGGGCCAGCCTGGGCAACGGGCAAGACGTGCTGGAGCTGGGCTGTGGCTGGGGTTCACTCACGCTGTGGATGGCCGAGCGCTATCCGGGCAGCCGGATCACGGCGCTGTCGAATTCGAATTCGCAGCGCGAGTACATCGAGACGCAGGCGGCGCAGCGGGGGCTGGGCAACGTGCGCGTGCTGACGCGCGACATCAACGTCTTCGACACCGACGAACGATTCGACCGGGTGGTGTCCGTCGAGATGTTCGAGCACCTGCGCAACTGGCCGCAGGCGTTTGCCAACGTGGCGCGCTGGCTCAAGCCCGGGGGGCGCTTCTTCATGCATGTGTTTGCCCATCGTGAGGCGCCGTACCCTTTCGAGGTGCGCGACCCGAGCGATTGGATGAGCAAGTACTTTTTCTCCGGCGGCATGATGCCCAGCGACGATCTGGCGCTGCACTGCCAGGACGACTTGCGGCTGCTGCGCCGCTGGCGGTGGGAGGGCAGTCATTACCAGCGCACGGCCGAGGCCTGGTTGCGCAACATGGACGATCGCCGCGACGCGCTGCGTCCGCTGTTCCAGGCCACGTACGGCGCCGAGGCCAATGTGTGGTGGACGCGCTGGCGGCTGTTCTTCATGTCGGTGGCGGAGCTGTTCGGCTTCGACCATGGGCAGCGCTGGTGGGTGAGCCACTATCTGTTCGAGCGCAGGGCATGAGCGGCGTGGCAGAGGTAGCGCTGGCGGGCCTGGCATGGACCGTATCGCTGGCGCTGCTGACGTGGGTGGTGAGCCTCGTGCGCCACGACGCCAGCCTAGTCGATCGCATGTGGCCGGTCTTCATCGTGGGCGCGGGCCTCGTGTATTTCGCGCTGCTGCCGGTGCAGACGGTGCGCGGGTTGTGGATGGCCGTGCTCGGCGCGGCGTGGGCGGTGCGGCTGTGTCTGTACATCACCTGGCGCAACTGGGGTCATGGCGAGGACCGGCGCTATCAGGCGATTCGCGCGCGCAACCAGCCGAACTTCGGCTTCAGGAGCCTGTATCTCGTGTTCGCCTTGCAGGCGGTGCTGGCGTGGATCGTCTCCGCGCCTTTTCTGCCGGGCATGTTGGCGGCACGACCGCTGGGCGTGCTCGATGTGTTGGGCGCGGCGCTGGCGCTGTTCGGCATCTTCTTCGAGGCCATCGGCGATGCGCAGATGGCGCGCTTCAGGTCCGACCCGAAGAATGCGGGCCAGGTAATGGACCGCGGCCTGTGGCGCTACACGCGGCACCCTAACTACTTCGGTGAGGCCTGCGTCTGGTGGGGCATCTGGCTGATGGCCATGGGCGGGGCAGGGTGGAGCGGCGCGTGGAGCGTGGTGTCGCCGCTGCTCATGACGTGGCTGCTGCTCAAGGTCTCGGGCGTGCGCATGCTCGAGGCCGACATCGGCGAGCGTCGCCCCGCATACCGCGAGTACATCGCGCGCACCAATGCCTTTGTTCCGGGGCCGGTGCGGCGGTGGCACTATCCGGATCAGTGAAGCCCTCGTTCAAAAGTCTGCTGATGCGCATCGTCCTCTGGAGCACGGCAATCGTCGTGCTGGTCGTCCTCGTGGGCGTGGTGTACGAGCAGGTCGGCCGCTACCGCGCGGTGCGCGACTTTCCCGCGCCGGGGAAGATGGTCGACATCGGCGGGCGAAAAATCCAGCTGGATTGCCGGGGCTCGGGCTCGCCCACTGTCGTGTTCGAGGCGGGGCTGAGCGTCGACGGTTCGTTGAGCTGGTCGGCCGTGCAGTCGAAGGTCGCGGCACACACGCGTGCGTGCTCGTACAGCCGTGCGGGCTTGATGTGGAGCGACGCTTCGGATGCGCCCTATAGCGCCAGGCAGGTGGCGCAAGACCTTCACGAGGCCCTGACCCGTGCGGGCGAGCACGGCCCCTTCGTGCTGGTCGGCCAGTCGCTGGGCGGTCTTTATGCGACGAGCTTCACGAAGTACTTCGGCGCCGAGGTGGCGGGGCTGGTTCTTGTCGACCCATCGCATCCGGACCAGGTCGCGCGTGTCGCGGCTTTCATGACGGAGACGCGGTCGTTGCGGTCTCGCATCGCCGTGTGGCTTGCGTGGTCCGGCCTGTTGCGCGCGGCGGCCCCCTCGCTCTTGCCGCAGGCTCCGAACCAGACGGCGCGCGATGCGCAGGCGGTTCACGCCTTTGCGCCGAAGTCGATGGTCACGCAGCTGGCGGAGAGCGATGCGACCGATGCGTCGCTCGCCGAGGCCGGTGCCTTCCGGAACTTGGGCAGCCGCCCGCTGGTGGTGCTCACCGCGATGGCGCCTTACACCGAAGCGGAACTCCGGGGAATGAAGATCACGCCCGAGCAGGGCAAGCAGGTGCAGGCCATCTGGGAGAAGCTGCACGAGGACATGGCGACATGGTCCTCGCGCAGCACGCACCGGCTGTTGCCGAACGCCGGGCACGACATCCAGTTCGACGACCCGGCTGCGGTGATCGACGCGGTGCTGTCAGTCGTCGAAACGGTCCGTGCGGACCGCGACAACGGGTCGCACTGACGCCGCGCCTCACCAGCGGATCTTCACGCCCACGCTGCCGTTGACTCCGCTCTTCGTGCGCGTCGCGCCACCCGAGTCCCACAGCTTGCCGAGTTCCGCATACACGCTGGTGCTCGGCGTCAGCTGCAGCGTGGCGCCCACCGCTAGCTCGGTGCTCGTGCCGCCTGTGCGGGTGGCGATGTCGGTGTACGCGGCCGGGCCGATGAAGCGGCTGACGTCGGTGCCGCTGCTGCTGCGGTAGACATTGGCCCGCACATAGGGCTGCAGCAGGCCGGCGGATGTAGCGATCTCGCCCTTGACCCGCACGCCCGCGCGCGCCAGCCAGCCGTTGTGGCTGTCTTGTTGCACCAGGGCGCCCGTGATGCTGCCGTCGTCGAGGTTCACGCGCTGGTGCACCAACTGCAACTGGGGCTCGATGGTCCAGCCCGGGGCGATGTTGAAGGCCTGGCCGACCTCGATGGAGGCCAGCAGGCTGCTGCCCTTGCCGGAGCTGCCGAAGCCCAGCGTGGGCGACACGGTGTAGCGGTGGCGCCCGGCCTGCAGCACGCCGTCGACGTACAGGCCGCTGTCGTTCTTCCAGGTGGCGTAGGCGCCCAGGTACTGGCTGCGCAGGTCGTTGGAGCCGGCTGCGTAGTTCACGATGCCGCGCGCGAAGCCGGTCACGCTCATGTCGCCGTCGAGCTGGCCGACGTAGACGCCGGCGCGCCAGTTGGCATCGGCCCACAGGTCGGTGCCGGCCTGGAAGCCCGTGAGGCGCCCCTTGCTGGTGGGGCTGACGGTGCCGCTCTGGCTGATGGTGCGGTCGGTGCTGATGATGCGGGCCCAGGCCTGGCGGTAGCCCTGGTCTGGCGTGGCGGTGTTGGCGCCGGTCGGGCCGTCGTCGCCGACGCGCTGATGCATGTTGCCGAGCATCGCCAGGTTGGACTGGCGGAACTGCTCGGGCAGCGCGGCGTAGAGCGGCACTTCGGTGCGGTAGGTGGGCACGGTCACGCCGCCGCCGCTTCCGCCACCACTGGCCGGTGGAACGACGGTGGCAGTGGAGCGCAAGTACCAGTTCTCGCCCGCGCCACTTGCGTCGGCGGCGTACAGCCGGTACTCGTAGGCGCCGGCATCGACGTGGCCGCCCGCCAGGGCGAAGGCGCTCTTCGTGGTCTGTGCGGTGGTCGTCGCTCCGTTCAGCGCGCTGACGACTTCGATGCCGCTGCCGCTGGTCAGCGCGCCCAGGCCTCCGAGGTTGGTGATCTGCACGTTGGTCGTGCCGCTGGCAATGGCGGTGCTGCCGCTGAGGATCAGCCGGTCGCTTGCGCTGCTGCTGTCGCCCAGCGCCGTGCCAAGGCGCAGCGTGCCGCCGCTGCCCACCCACGGACCGGTCACCGTGAGGGTGGTGCCGGGCACGGTGCCCACCAGCGAGACGGTGCCGCCGTTGGTCATCGACGCGATGGTCTGGCTCCGGCCGGCCAGGTCGAGCGTGGCGCCCGATGCGACCGTGAACGCGCTGGCGCTGCTGAGTGCGTTGGCCGCACCGGCGCGCAAGGTGCCGGCGGCGACGTTGGTGGCGCCGGTGTAGATGTTGGCGCCGGCCAGGGTCAGGGTGCCTGCACCGCTCTTCACCAGGTCGCCGGCGCCCGAGATCGGGCCCGACCAGCCCATGTCGTGGCCGTTGGTGTTGATGGTGCCCGTGCCGCCCAGCAGCAGGGCATTGCTCATGCTCAGGCCATCGGCGCCGGCAATCACGCTGGCGGTGGCGCCGCTGTCGATGGCAACCGCGCCGGTCAGCGCGGCGCCGGCGTTCAGGGTCAGGCTGTTGCTGCCGCCGGTGAATTCCACGGCCGACGCACGGGTGAGGCCGTCGCCGGCCAGCCCGCCCGAGATGGCGCCGCTGTTGGCAATGGTGAGGTTGGCGCCCATCACGCCAACGCCGCCCACACCGTTGGCGCCGCTCGCGCCTCCGTTGCTGTTGGCGCCACCGGTGCTGCCGGCCCCGCCGGTGATGGTGCCGCTGTTGGTGATCGTTGCGCTGACGCCCGTGGCCAACAGGCCGATGCCGCCGTCGCCGCCGGCCCCCGGCGCACCGGTGCCGCCCGCGCCGCCGCCACCGGCTCCGCCTGCACCCCCTGCGCCACCAGTGACCGTGCCGGTGTTGGTCACCGACACCGCGCTGCCGGCCAGCGTGATGCCGTTGCCGCCGGCCCCGCCGCCGCCGCCCGATGCGTTGCTGCGCGCCGGCAGCAGTTCTGCCCCGCCGGTGCCGCCCGCACCGCCAGCGATGGTGCCGCTGTTGGTGAAGGTGAGCCCCGCCGTCGTGGCATTCAGGAAGAACCCGCCGCCGCCGCTGCCGCCGCCGCCGGCTTGCGAGAAGGCATTGCCGCCATTGCCGCCCGCGCCGCCCGTGGAACTGCCGGAGGCCGTGTAGTTGCCGGTGGGCCCGATGAGGATGGAGCCGAAGCCGCCCGCGCCGCCGCCGCCGGCAGCCCAATAACCGTTGCCGCCCAGGCCTCCGGTGCCGCCGGTGTAGCTGTTGGAAGAGGAGGTAACGGCGCTGCCGATCGACGAGCCCTGGAATCCGCCGCCACCGCCGCCGCCGTACCCGTTGCCGTTGGCTGCGTCGCCGGTCTGCGATTGGCCCGCGCCGCCGTTGTCTCCCTGCAGCACGCCGGGGCTGACGACGTTGCTGGTCGTGCCCGCCGCGCCGCCCGTGCCCGCGGTGGCACCGGCGAAGGAGCCGATGTTGGCCGTGGAGCCCGCCGTAACGCCGGCATCGGTCGACGATCCGCCGGCTCCGCCGTTCGCACCCACCGTGGTGTCGTTGAGCCCGCCGCTGCCACCGCTGCCGTTGCTGCCGCCCGCGCCGGCGTGCAGCGAAGGGTCGCCGACGGGCTGGCCGCCCGCGCCGCCGGCCGCCATCGCCGGCCCGGCGCCCAGGAGCAGCACCGCGACGGCGACGGCCCCCAGTTCGCCTAGTCTGGCCGATCGCGCGTGGCCGCGAGATGTCTCAGGAGCGGCTACCCAAGTGCCGAGCGTTGGATTCCAGAGGGTGCGAAAAATCTTGTTCATGGCTTCAATTTGTTCGTTTGTTGTTACCTGACAGGCAGGCTCCCGTGCGCAGGTGCGCTCTCTCTTGCGTCTGCGCGTTCCGTCGTTTTCCATTTACAAGTCAAAAATGTAAGTACGCGTACACGCTGGCGATATGCCTGAAAGCGGGTACCCCCTGAGGGAGTGATTGGCGAGGAACGGGAGCACCAGGCCCGTCCCGAGGCTGCGTACTGAGGCCTACGGCACTACAGGCGCAGCGCCGTCTGACGCAGGTCTACCCTGAACTGCGTCTGAAAGTAACCAATGATTCGTGGCGGATACAAAGATCCGCCCGCAAGGCGAGCTAAGCGCCCGGCCTTTGGGAGATCGCCAGGCGCGCGGCCAGGCCGGCCAGCACCGAGCCCATCGCATAGCGCTGCACGGCCAGCCAATGCGGGTTGTGCTCGAACCATCCGGCAATGCGGGAGGCAGACATCGCCATGGTCAGCAGCACGACAAAGCTGATCGCGATCTGCGTGGCGCCGAGCATCAGGCTCTGCGCGAACAAGGAGCCGTGCTCCGGCGAAATGAACTGCGGGAACAGCGAGAGATAGAAGAACGCGACCTTCGGATTCAGCAGGTTCGTCAGCAACCCCATGACGAAGAGCTTGCGGGGCGAGTCATGCGGCAGCTGCCGCCCCTGGAACGGCGAGCGCGCGCCGGGCCGAACAGCCTGCCAGGCCAGGTACGCCAGGTACACAGCGCCCGCCCACTTCAGCAGCTCATACGCCAGCGGCACGGTCAGGAACAGCGCCGACAAGCCCAGTGCAGCCGCCATCATGTGCGCGATGAATCCGGCGAGCACGCCGAGCAGCGAAACAAAACCGGCCTGTCGGCCCTGGCAGATCGACCGCGAGATCAGATACACCATGTTGGGCCCGGGCGTGATGGCCAGCAGAACCACGGCACCGGCAAAGATCGCCAGATCGGTCAGGGGGACCATGGCAGCCTCCGTGCGGAAGACGACGTGACGATGCGCAGCACTGCGGCGCTTGCGCCATCGCTCTGCACCACGACCGGTCCGTTGTGATGCAGCAGCAGCGATTCGCCGCTGGCGACGAAGTGGTCGTCGAGGTCGCCGGGTTCGGTGAGCCACACGCGGCCGCTCGTCACTTCGAGGCGTGCGCCGGCGCGGTGGCGCAGCGTGCGCGCCTCGCCGATGGGTAGCGTCATGAGAGACGGGGCGGATGCGCCGTGGCGTGTTCCGGGCGATGGGGTGTGAGTGAGTGTGTTCATGGACTCGACAGTAAAGATCGGGCCCCAAGTCGCACAGCCACAGGCATTCGCCATCTGGAGTGGTACAGACTGGGCGCAGCCGCATCTGTGCCAGTCGCGGCGGCCGTCATCTGTACCTGTCGGGCCGCGCTGGTGCGGTACAGAATGCGGCCATGCCCGAGCACGACCAAGCCGAGGTGCTGTACCTGCAGATCGCCGAATCGATCGCCATGCCGATCCGCGCCGGCACGCTCGCGCGGGGCGAGCGCATTCCGTCGGTGCGCGAACTGGCGCGGCATCACAGCGTGTCGCTGGGCACGGTGGTGCAGGCCTATCGCATGCTGGAGGATTCGCGCCTGATCGTCGCGCGGCCGCGCTCGGGCTACTTCGTCGCGGCCCGCCCGCCGAGGCCGCCCGAGCCAGAAACCTCGAACCCGCCTGCGGACTCGATGGCAGTGGACGTCAGTTCGCTCGCAGCGCGCGTGATGCAGCTCGCGCACGACCCGGGCTACGTTTCCTTCGGCGCCGCATGCCCGAGCGCCGACCTGTTTGCCGAAGAGCGCGTGCGCCGCGCAACCAGCCGCGCCATGCAGCGCCATCGCGCAACGCTCACCCAATACATCGTCGGCTCCGGCGATGAGAGCCTGCGCCGCGCGATTGCGCGCCATGCGCTGCGCATGGGCTGCCAGCTCGACGCGCGCGACATCGTCGTGACGAACAGCTGCCTCGAATCGATCACGCTCTGCCTGCGCGCGGTAACGCAGCCCGGCGACGTGGTCGCGCTCGAATCGCCGACGCTCTTCAGCTTTCTCGAAATCCTCGAAGACCTGCACCTGCGTGCGCTGGAAATTCCGACGCATCCGCGCACCGGGCTCTCGCTTGACGCGCTGCAGCTGGCCTTCGAAACGCAGCCGGTGAAAGCCGTGCTCGCCGTACCCACGCTCTCGAACCCGATGGGCGCGAGCATGCCGCCGGCCGACCGGCGCCGCCTCGCGCAGATGGTTGCCGAACGCGGTATCCCGCTGATCGAGGACGTCACCTACAACGACCTTGCCGAGCAGGACGAGCAGCGTCGTGCCGTGCGCTCCTTCGACACCACGGGGCACGTGATGCTGTGCTCCTCGTTCTCCAAGACGGTCGCACCCGGGCTGCGATTAGGCTGGGTCGATGCCGGGCGCTGGGGTACGAAGGTCGCGCGCATGAAGCAGGTGACCAGCGGCAGCCAGTCGGCGATGCTGCAGCGTGCAATGGCCGACCTGCTGATGCAGCCGGGCATCGAGGCCAACTACCGCCAGATGCGCTCGACCATCGCGGCGCGCGTCGATGAAGTGCGGGGGCTCATCGCACAGCACTTTCCGAAGGGCACGCGCGTCACCGATCCTCCGGGCGGGTTCATCCTGTGGGTCGAACTGCCGCACGGCACCGATTCGCTCGCGCTGTTCCAGGCCTGTCTTGCCGAGGGCATCGTCATTGCTCCAGGCACGATGTTCAGCGCCACGAACCACTTTCGCCACTGCATCCGGCTGGGGCTCGCCGGCCGCTGGGACGACGCCCATCGCCATGCACTGCGGCGTGTGGGCGCGTTGGCGGAGGCCATGTCAACGCCGCGCTGAACGGCCGGTGCGTTTCTTCTGGCCGTGCCCGAGGCTTTGGAGGTACGCGCAGAACATGTCGGCCATGGCGTCTGCATAGGCTTCGATCTCCGCGTCGGTTCGCGGGCTTTCCGAGAACTGCTTTCCCACCGCGCTGAATGTCGTCGTGATCAGGTCGCCGGCCAACGCGCGCGTGGCTTCGGAGGCATCGGGCAGGGCCTCCTGCATGAAGGCCTGCACGGTGCGGTCTCCGGCGGCCCTGGCCTCATGCGCCTCGGGTGCGTCCCGGTAGAGCGGGGCGGCGTCGCTGAGCGCCACGCGCATTCCGGCTTCTTCGCACTCCGAGCGGATGAAGGCGTGCACCAGCATGCGCAGCCGCTCCAGCGGCGGCCTTTGTGCGTCTTCGAGGATGCCGCACAGCATCTCCGTCGTCTGCCGCCATTCGTCGCTCTGCAGGCGAAAGAGGATCGACGCCTTGTTCGGAAAGTACTGATACACCGACCCGACACTGACGCCGGCCCTCTCGGCCACTCGCGTGGTGGTGAAGCGGTTTGCGCCTTCCTTCGCCAAAACCTGAAGGGCGGCTTCGAGGATCGTGGCGACGAGCCCGGTCGAGCGGGCCTGCTTTGGCTGTCTTCTAGAGGAGATTTGTGAGCTTCGGCGTTCGGTCATCGGTGGGGCTCGCAACGCGAATAGAAAATGTGAATGTTCCTTCATATTATGAGCACTCGTTCACTCCAACACGAAGACCCCTGTGACAACCCTGACCACCACACCGCTCGAGCCCTTGCTGGAGCGCCTGTTCGAAGAGGCCGCCGCCGCGTCGTCTGCAATGAGCTCCGCGGTCGCTGATCTCTCCAGCGAAGAGCGCACGCGCCTGATGCGCAGCAAGACCGACTACCTCGACTTCTACGCAAAGCTGAAGGACGTTCCGCTCCCCGTCTCGCGCGAGACGGGCGCGCTGCTCTACATGCTGGCGCGCAACAGCGGCGCGCGAACCGTCGTCGAGTTCGGCACCTCGTTCGGCATCTCGACCCTGCACCTCGCCGCGGCCCTTCGGGACAACGGTGGCGGCCGCCTCATCACCACCGAGTTCGAGCCGTCCAAGGTGGCGAGGGCTCGCCAGAACCTGGCGGCCGGCGGCCTCGACGACCTGGTCGAAATCCGCGAGGGAGACGCGCTGCAGACGCTGAGCGCTGACCTCCCGGAATCGATCGACCTGCTGCTGCTCGACGGTGCCAAGGCGCTCTATCCCGAGATCCTGGAGCTGGTTGAAAGCCGCCTCCGGCCGGGCGCTTTCATCGTCGCCGACAACGCCGACTACAGCCCCGACTACCTGGCGCACGTGCGCTCGCCTGAAGCGGGCTACATGTCCACGCCGTTCGGCGGAGATGTCGAGCTGTCGATGCGGCTCGGCTGACAACAACACCAGCGCGGACACTGCGTCCGCCGTGCCAGTCGCACTGGCCGTAAGCGTCTGACGTCAAGCAACGCACTCAACGATCCTCGTCGATCGGAGTGCGTTTGCCTGCGCGCTTCCGTCGATGGGGAACAGCCTGGACAACACCATGACTTCTCAATCGACGCAGTCGACAACAACATCGACGCGCCACGCGGCGCAGGGCCGCCTTCTGCTGCTGACGGCCATCCTCTTCATTTCCTATCTTTGCGTCGGCATGTCATTGCCCATCGTGCCGATCTTCGTGACCGGGCGGCTGGGGCTCGGCAATGTGTGGGCCGGGCTCGGCGTCGGCATCGCCTTTCTTGCGACTGTCGTCAGCCGGGCGCATGCCGGCAGCCTTTCGGACCGTCGCGGGGCCAAGGTCGCGGTGGCGCGCGGGCTGGCTTTCTATGTGGGCGGGGCGGTGGTCTCGCTGATTGCGGGGCTGTCGTTCCTGGCGCCGTGGACGGCCTTTCTTGTCCTCATCGCTGGCCGGCTGCTCATCGGGCTTGGCGAGAGCCTTGTCGCGGTCGGCGTGATCGGCTGGGGCATCGGCCTCGTCGGCCCCGCCCGTTCGGGGCAGGTGCTGGCATTGGTTGGCGCCGCCATCTACGGCGCTCTGGCAGTTGGCGGGCCCATCGGCCTGGCATTGCTCGACCGGTTCGGATTTGCCGGCGCGATGGGCGTCAGTGCGATCCTGCCCTGCCTCGGGCTGCTGACCGTCTGGCGCATCGCAGGCGTTGCCGCGCACCCTGGCACAGAGCGCCCGCCGTTCTGGCGCGTGATCGGCAGGATCTGGCCGCACGGTTCCATCGTCTGCCTCCAGGGCATCGGCTTCGCCGCGATCGGGGCGTTCTTCACGCTCCATTTTCTGGATCAGCACTGGCGCTATGCCGGGCTGGGCCTGACAGCCTTCGGCAGCGGATTCGTTCTGGTCCGCGTGCTCTTCGGCCATCTGCCGGACCGCGTGGGCGGCCTGCCCGTGGCGATCGGATCGCTCGCCGTCGAGACGCTCGGTCAGGTCCTGATCTGGAGTGCGACCGATCCGGTGCTTGCCCTTGTCGGCGCGTTTCTCACAGGGCTCGGCTGCTCGATGATCTTTCCGGCCATGGGGCGCGAAGTCGTGCGCCTTGTGGAGCCGCATCTGCGCGGCACAGCGCTGGGCGGGTTCTCGGCATTCCAGGACATCGCCTACGGCCTGACGGGTCCCGTGGCCGGGCTTCTGGCCGACCGGGCGGGTTACAGCGGCGTCTTCCTCATCGGCGCAGGTGCTGCGGCGGCGGGTCTTGTGATTGCGATCAGTCTCCGCCAGGTGCAGAGAGTTGCTCCAGGTTGATTTCGCAGGCCGCCTTCAAAGCGGCCGCGACCTTCTCCGGCTCCAGGCGCAATTCCGCGATGTCGCGCTCCCCGACGCAAAGGCCGTCGAGCCGCACGTAGATGCGTGAGAAGTCGCCACCGAGCGCCCGCGCCACGTCGCTCAGGCAGTCGGCAAGCGTGGCGAAGCCGCCGTCGCGGTACGAACTGGGCGGTATCACGCCCTTGGACCGCGGCGCGCGAACGGAATACGCGTACGCCGCCGCTTCCTTTCGGAGCTCCACCACGGGCTGCAGGCAGCGTTGAACTTCCCCGGTCTTTTTCATGAACTCAGTTTAGATGCGGCGCTGCGCCCCATCCAGCTAGCGCGTGCGCTGCTTTGCAACGAATTCCGGCGTCACCGTGCCCTGCTTGTTGCCGAACTGCGCGATGACGTAGTTGGCGAGCGCCGCAACTTCTGTGTCGGTGTAGGCCTTGCCGAACGCCGGCATGTAGACCTCCTTGTCATGCACGTGCATCCGCACGCCCTGCAGGATCATCTGCGTGACGTTGGAGCCGTCAGGGTCGTTCACGCCGCGTGTTCCAAGCAGCGACGCGTTGGCGGTCTGCTGGCCTTGTCCGTTCCACTGGTGGCAGCTCGCGCATGCCGCCGCGAAGAGCCTCAGGCCTTGCTCGTGGCCTTCGGCCGTGTTGGCGGCAGGCGCCGCCGCGCTCGCGGCCACGGCCCATGGCGCCTTTGCGTCGACCTCGATCGGGTCTTTGCCGGCCTTGGCAGGCACCGTGCGCAGATAGCTCACCAGCGCCGAGGCGTCCTCCGGCTTCAGGTACTGCAGGCTGTGCTCCACCGCCTCGCCCATGGGGCCAGAGGCCGAGCCGCGGCCATCGGCGTGCCCGGTCGTCAGGTACGAGGCAATCTCTGCATCGCTCCACGCGCCGATGCCGTTCTTCGCATCCGACGTGATGTTGTAGGCGCGCCAGCCCTGGATCGATTCGCCCGCGAGGTTGTTGCCCGCATCCATCGCGAAGGCGAAGTTGCGCGGCGTGTGGCATTCCGCGCAGTGGCCCAGCGCCGTGGCGAGGTACTTGCCCTGGTTCCACGCAAGCGGTTTCGACGCGTCGGCCTCGAAACGGCTGCTCTTGAAGAAGGCCGCGTTCCAGAAGCCCATGGCCCAGCGCTGGTTGAACGGGAAGCCCAGGTCGGCCTCCTTGTTCGGCTGGTTCACCTTGGGCAGGCTGAAGATGTAAGCCTTGATCGCGAGCACGTCGTTGCGGCTCAGCGTGGTGTACGAGGTGTACGGGAACGCCGGGTACAGGCGTTTGCCGTCGGCGCGCACACCGTCGTGCAGCGCGCGCACGAAGTCGTCGTCGCTCCATTTGCCGATGCCCGTTTCCGGGTCGGCGGTGATGTTCGACGAGTAGATCGTGCCGAAGGGCAGCACGAAGGGCAGGCCGCCTGCAAAGGGCTGCCCCTTGCCGCCGGGCACCGTGTGGCAAGCGATGCAGTCGGCGGCCTTGGTGAGGTATTCGCCGCGCACGAGCAACGCCGCGTCGCTGGGTGCGCCGGCCAGCACGGGCGCCTCGCCCTCGGACTTGTCGGTGCGGTTCAAAAAGAAATACAGCGCCGCCCCAACGACGAAAACTGCCACCAGAAGTTTGAGAAGCCGCTTCATGCTGCGCTCCTTTCGCCGAGCCCGGTGGGCCCGCTGGGTTCGGCACTGGCGATCTTTTTCTTCAGCGCTTCCTTGTCCTGCGCCAGCAGCGCGCGGTTCACCGGCAGCTCGCGCAGGCGCACGCCCGTTGCCGCGAAGATCGCGTTGGCCAGCGCCGGTGCGGCAATGGCGGTGCCGACTTCGCCGAGCCCGCCGGGGGCCTCGCCGCTCTTGAGGGTGTGCACCTCTATCGGCGGTGCCTCGTTGATGCGCAGCATCCGGTAGTCGTGGAAGTTGCTCTGCTCGATGGCGCCGTCGCGCACCGTGATTTCGCTGAACAGCGCCGAGCTCAGCCCGAACAGCAGCCCGCCCTGGATCTGCGCCTCGATGGAGCTCGCGTTCACCGCAATGCCGCAGTCGAGCCCGACCACCGCGCGCCGCATGCGCACTTCGCCCTGCGGCGTGACTTCGGCCTCGACGATGGCGCACACGCGGCTGCCGAAGGCATCGCCCACGGCCACGCCGCGCCCGACGCGCGCCGGCAACGTGCCCTGGCCCCAGCCGATCTTGCTTGCCGCCAGGTCGAGCACCGCGAGCGTGCGCGGGTTCTTCTTCAGCATGGCGCGCCGGTAGGCCACCGGGTCTTTCTTCGCGCGGTGCGCCAGCTCGTCGATGAAGCTTTCCATGACGAAGAGGTTGTGCGTCGGCCCCACGCCGCGCCACCAGCCGACGTTCAGGCCGGCCGGCATGTCGTGCCGTACCCATTCGACCTTGAGGTTCGGCAGGTCGTAGCAAGGCTCGGCAACGCATTCGATCAGGTCGCCGTCCATGCCGTCCTTGCCCATGAAGGCGGGAGCCCAGCGGCCCAGCACCGTGCCGCCCGAGATACGGTCGCCGAACCAGAGGATCTGGCCCTCGCCGTCGACCACGGCCGAGATGTCGTCGTGGTACATCGGCCGCACGATGTCGTGGCGGATGTCTTCCTCGCGCGTCCACACCACCTTGAGCGGGTAGGGCACCTGCTTGGCGAAGGCCACGGCCTGCTCGACCGAATCGGTCTCCAGCCGTCGGCCGAAGCCGCCGCCCAGGTACTGGTTGTGCACCACGACCTTGTCTTCGGCCAGGCCGGTGATCTTGGCGGCGGCGCTCACGCAGCGCGTGGGCACCTGCGTACCAACCCAGATCTCGCACTGGTCGGGCCGCACGTGCACCGTGGTGTTGAGCGGCTCCATGGTCGCGTGGGCCAGCATCGGAAGGTCGTAGGTGGCCTGCACCAGCGTGCCCTCGGGCCGCTTGCCGGCTTCCTTGCCGATGATGGCCTTGTCTTTCGCCAGCGCGTTGGCCAGCGCCGCACGCAACTGCTGCGTGGTGAGCGTGGCGTTCTGCCCCGGCGTCCACTGGATCTTCAATGCATCGAGGCCCCGCTTCGCGGCCCAGAAATGCTCGCCCACCACTGCGACCGCGTCCTTGATGCGCAGCACGTCGATCACGCCGGGAATCGCCCGCGCTGCCTTGTCGTCCACAGAGGCCAGCACGCCGCCGAGCGTGGGGCTGGCCTTGACCGTCGCCACCTTCATGCCCGGCAGGCGCACGTCGATGCCGAATTGGGTGGTGCCGTTGACCTTGCCGGCCGAGTCGACGCGCCGCAGCGGCTGGCCGATCAGCTTGAAATCCTTCGGCTCCTTCAGCGTCACCTTTTCCGGCATCGGCAGCTTGGCGGCGGCGCTGGCAAGCGCGCCGAAGCCGAGCTGCCGGCTGGATGCCGCATGGCTCACCACGCCGCGCGCGACCGTGCAGCTCGCAGCGTCGACCTTCCACTGCGCGGCGGCGGCACTCACCAGCAGCGTGCGCGCCACGGCGCCAGCTTCGCGCAGCACGCCATAGGTGCCGCGCGTGCTGGTCGAGCCGCCGGTAATCTGCCCGCCGAGCAGCGGCATGCCGTAGAGCGCCTCGTTCGGCGGCGAATGCTCCACGCGCACCTGGTCGAGCTCGACGCCCAGCTCCTCGGCCAGCAGCATCGCCGAGCCGGTGTAGATCGCCTGGCCCATCTCGGCCATCGGCATCACGAGGCGCACGCCGCCGTCGGCATCGATGCGGATGAAGGCATTCGGCGCGAATGCCGGGTTGCCGTCGGCGAGCGCGGCGGCCGCGTCGGCCGGCTGCTGCCTGGGGCTGATTGCGGCGAAGGCCTTGCTGCCTCCGACCCAGGTGAAAGCCAGCGCAAGGCCGCCGGCCTGCAGGGCGGCGCGCCTGCTGATGCCACCGATGCCGGCGGCCTTCACGATGCGCTCCTTGCCGGCATCGCGACCACCGACTGCAGCACCTCGGCCTTGCCGGTGGCGGCCTGCTTGATGGCCGCACGAATGCGCGAGTAGGTACAGCATCGACAGACGTTGCCCGACATGGCCAGGTCGATGTCGGCGTCGCTCGGGTTGGGCGTGCGCTGTATCAGCGCTGCTGCCGACATGATCTGGCCGGACTGGCAGTAGCCGCACTGCACCACGTCGACATCGAGCCAGGCCTTCTGGATGCTCTTGCCCGCAGGCGTCTGCGAGACGGCTTCGATGGTGGTGACGGCTTTCTTGCCGATGGAGCCGACCGGCAGCACGCATGAGCGCACGGGCTGGCCGTCGAGGTGCACGGTGCAGGCGCCGCACTGCGCGATGCCGCAGCCGAACTTGGTGCCGGTCAGGCCGACGATGTCGCGCAATGCCCAGAGCAGGGGCATGTCCTCGGGCGCGTTGAGGGCAACGGACTGGCCGTTGATGTTGAGATCGATCATGGGCCCCGCCTTTTTTCTGGTTCGCCGTGGGTGGCAGCGCGAACCATAGCGCGACTTCGGAAAGTGCGCTTGGCGGGGAGGGCAACGCTCAACCGGGTTACCCGGATTTCATCGACGGGCGCCTATCGAAAGCACCCGAAGGTATTCATCGCCGCGCAGGATCGTCAGGCGGGCACCTTCTGCGCGGGTGCCTGCAGCGGCGGCGTGCCGGTCTTGAACAGGCTTGCCAGCTGCGTGCGCAATTCCGGCGTGTCGGCATGGCCGTGGACGGCCACGGCGTGCTGCACGGCAGCATCGAGCAGTTCGCTCTCGGAGTCGGCAGATAGCGCGACGCTGCAGTTCGTCGTGCTCGGATACTCGCGGCAGTCGATGTATTGGCGTGACATGGTGGCTCCTGGAATGTCCTTACGGACGTGCTTCGAAGATCAGGTTGAACGGGGTCTCGCTGGCGCGGCGGAAGTGCGAGAAGCCGCCTTGGGTGACCACCTCGCGAAGGCGCGCTTCGCCGGCCTGCGCACCCAGGCAGAGGCCCACTTCCTGCGAGCGCGAGGCAGGCGTGCAGATGAAGCTCGAGGC
This sequence comes from Variovorax sp. GW821-FHT09D05, assembly GCF_059416325.1. NCBI lineage: Bacteria > Pseudomonadati > Pseudomonadota > Betaproteobacteria > Burkholderiales > Comamonadaceae > Variovorax > Variovorax sp. GW821-FHT09D05. The sequence continues at coordinate 17,291 of NZ_JBWKOZ010000019.1, forward strand.
CGAATAGAACACGCGCCCCACGGGGTTGATGTTGTCCTCCAGCCGGTCGTTGGCAAAGGGCTCGACGATCATCCAGGTGCCCTGCGGCTTGAGGCTTCGCCGCACGTGCGCCGCCGCGCCGACGGGATCGCCCATGTCGTGCAGGCAGTCGAAGACCGCGACGAGGTCGTAGTTTTCTCCGGGGAAATCCTTGGCGCTCGCGACCTCGAAGCGCAGGCGCTTTTCATCGTCGACACCGGCCTTGCGTGCCGTTTCGCGGGCACGTTCGATCGAAGGCGCGTGATAGTCGAAGCCGACGAAGCTGGACTCGGGATAGGCCTGCGCCATCAGCAGCGTCGATGCACCGTGCCCGCAGCCCACGTCCGCCACGCGCGCGCCGCGCTTCAGCAGGGGCTCGACGCCCTCGAGCGCCGGGATCCACTGGCTCACCAGGTTGGCCGCGTAGCCGGGCCGGAAGAAGCGCTCGGTGCCATGGAAGAGGGCCACATCATGCTCGTGCCAGCCGATGCCCAGGCCCGTGCGCATGGCCTGGACCATCTTGGGAATGATCTTGAACTGCGCCACCGCGATCTGGAAGGCGCCGGGCACGAAGGCCGGGCTGCCTTCCTCGGCGAGCGCGAAGGCCTGTTCCTCGGTCAGCGAGAACAGCTCGCCCTTAGGGTCGTACTCGACGTAGCCGCTGGCGGCCTGGGCCGAGAGCCATTCGCGCAGGTAGCGCGGATCGGTCTCGGTGCGGCGGGCCAGTGCCTCCGCGGTGGAGGGGCCTTCGGCCAGCGCCTTGTACAGGCCGAGCTGGTCGCCGACGACGATGGTTGCCGCGTGCATCACGGCGCCGATGTCGTGGACGAAGTTACCCATGAACGCGTTAAGCCGTGTTTCGTCGATAGCCATGTGTATCTCCTTCGCCGGTGGGCGGCCCGCGCGCCCCCCGCCTGCCTATACTGTTCGCGGCAAAGGGCCTGCAAGCATCCTGCGTCTCGATGCGTGCAGGCGCCATACGCAGCAATGCGTATGCACCGTGAAAGGGGCATGCCATGACGAACCTGACGCGCAACAATCGCGCGAGCGCACTTCGCCTGCTGGAACAACTGGAGTCCGGGCATTCGCCCGTGCGGCATCACGGCGCCGGCAACGATGGCTTGCGCGCAATCCACCGCATCGCGACAAAGTCGCCGGGCCGGCGCGAATTCCGCCGCGCTGCGCTGCAGGCCGACTACTACCGGCGCGCGGGGTTGGAGCACGCGGTGGCGGTTGCCTTCCTGTACCGGCTGGCCTGCCGCGCCGAGGCGCCGTTGCCCGAAGCACCGGCTGCCGGCCTCACGCCCCGCGAGGGCGACGTCATGCACTGGCTCTCGCGCGGAAAGACCGACGCCGAGATCGCCGCCTTGCTGGAGATAAGCCCACGCACCGTGCACAAGCACCTGGAGCATGTGTACGTGAAGCTGGGCGTCGAGACGCGCACGGCGGCCGTGATGCGCGCGCTCGGCATGGACAGGAGCCCATAGGGAAGGAGCAGCCGGGGCCGGCCGGCCCTCGCCGTCAGCGCGAGGCCACCGCCACCGGCGCATCGGCCGGCGAGGCAGACCGCCCGATCATCCACGCGCACACCGCCGACACCACGCCCGCGAACAGCACGTACAAGCAGATCTGCCACGGCTCGCCGCCGCCAGACTTCAGCAGCGCGGTCGCGATGATCGGCGTGATGCCCGAGGCGAAGATGCCCGAGAACTGGTAGACGAAGCTGATGCCCGTGTAGCGCACCTTGGCGTCGAACAGGTCGCAGAACAAAGCAGCCTCTGGCCCGTACACAGATGCATACAGGATGCCGAAGGGCACGATGATCGACAGCCAGATGAGCATCACGTTGCCGCCGCTGTGCGTCATGAGCCAGAAGCCCGGGAACGCCGACACCGCAGTAATGAGCGAACCCCACATGTACACCCGGGGCCGCCCCAGCCGGTCGGACATGCGTCCGAAGAAGGGAATGGCAAAGCACATCACCACAGCTGCGGCCATCACGCCCAGCAGCGCTTCGGTGCGGCTGATCTTGATGGTGGTCGTGAGGTAGTTGATGGAGAACACGCCGAAGATGTTGAAGAACACGCCGTCGATGTAGCGCGCGCCCATGCCCTTCAGAACATTGCCCGGGTAGCGCCGGATCATGTCCATGAACGGAATGCGCAGCTCGGCGTTGCGCGCCTTCACGGCCGCGAACTCGGGCGTTTCCTTCACGTGCAGGCGGATGTACATGCCCACCATCACCATCGCGCCGGAGATGAGAAAGGCGATGCGCCAGCCCCAGGCCAGGAACTGCTCGTCGGTGAGCAGCGACGACAGCAGCGCCACCACGCCCGAGGCCAGGCACAGGCCGATGGCCAGCCCGATCTGCGGCAGCGAGGCATAGAAGCCGCGCTTTTCCTTCGGTGCGTATTCGTACGCCATCAGCACCGCGCCACCCCATTCGCCGCCCAGGCCGATGCCCTGTGCCACGCGAAGCAGCAACAACAGCAAGGGCGCCGCGATGCCGATCTGTGCGTACGTGGGCACCAGCCCGATCAGGAAGGTGGCCACGCCCATGATCATCAGCGTGATGATGAGCATGCTCTTGCGGCCGATCTTGTCGCCGAAGTGGCCGAAGATCACGCCGCCCAGCGGCCTCGTGACAAAGCCCACCGCGAAGGTCGTGTACGCCAGCAAGGTCGACACCACCGGGTCGCTGCCCGGAAAGTAGAGCTTGTTGAACACGATGCCGGCCACTACGCCGTACAGGAAGAAGTCGTACCACTCGATGGTGGCGCCCACCAGGGCAGAGACCACCACCCTGCGAATCGCTTTCTCGTCGCTTGCGCTCATGTCGTTGTCTCCGATGAGGTTGTCGTGGCGGCCTCTGCGGGCCTTGGGTTTGCAAAAAACAAAAAACTCAGTGCGCGGCTGCTGCCGCTCTTGCGTCCTCTCTGATCAGGTCGACGGCCTTCTCGGCCATCATCACGGCGGGTGCGTTGGTGTTGCCCGACACCAGCGTCGGCATCGCCGAACAGTCGATCACGCGCAGCCCCGCCACGCCGTGCACGCGCAGGCGCGCATCGACCACCGCGAGCGCATCGCTGCCCATGCAGCAGGTGCCGGTGGGATGGAAGATGGTGGCGCCGTTGTTGCGGCAGAACTCCAGCAGGTCGGCGTCGCTCGCGGCATCGGGGCCGGGCTTCACCTCACGCTTCACGTAGGGGCGCATTGCGGGTGATTCGGCGATGGCGCGCGCGGCCTTCACGCCGGCCACGGTGGTCGCGCGGTCGAGCTCGGTGGCGAGATAGTTCGGCTGCATCTCCGGCGGCTCGGCCGCGTCGAGCGAGCGGATGCGCACATGCCCGCGCGACTCGGGCCGCAGCTGGCACACCGACATCGTGAAGCCCGAGTACGGATGCACCTTGCCGCCCGCCATGTCGGCCGAGAGCGTGGCCACGTGGAACTGGATGTCGGGCGTGGCCGCCACCGGGTTGCCGTTTTCATCCTTCAGCGCACGCATGAAGCAGCCGCCCTGGTTGATGCCCACCGCCAGCGGGCCGGTGCGGTGAAGCAGCCATTCCAGCCCCATGCCCATCTGGCCGAACCAGGAGTTGAGCTGGTCGTTGGTGGTGATGGGCTTGGTGCATTCGTAGCCCAGGCGAATCTGAAGATGGTCCTGCAGGTTCTCGCCGACGCCGGGCAGCTCGTGCACGACCGGGATGCCGAAACGATCGAGCAGCGCGCGCGGCCCGATGCCCGAGAGCTGCAGCAGCTGCGGCGACTGGATCGAGCCGGCCGACAGCAGCACCTCGGCGCGGCAGCGCGCGGTCTTCAGCTCGCCGCCTTGCCGGTACGTGACACCGGCGGCGCGCTGGCCTTCGAACACCAGCTTCTGCGCCATCGCCTCGGTCTCGATGCGCAGGTTGGGGCGGCGCTTCACGGCCGGCGTCAGGTAGGCCTTGGCCGTGCTGCAGCGCCAGCCCCTGTGCGTGGTCAGCTGGTAGTAGCCCGCGCCTTCCTGCGCGGCGCCGTTGAAGTCGTCGGTGCGCGGCACGCCTGTCTGCCCGGCGCCGTCGATGAAGGCCTCGATCAGCTCGTGCTTCGCGGCGATGTCCGAAACCCTCAGCGGGCCGTTGCCGCCGTGGAAGGCGTCGCCGCCGCGCTGATTGCCCTCTGATTTGATGAAGTAGGGCAGCACGTCGTCGTAGCCCCAGCCTGCGTTGCCCAGCGCGGCCCAGTGGTCGTAGTCCTCGCGCTGGCCGCGGATGTAGATCAGCCCGTTGATCGCGCTCGATCCGCCCAGCGTCTTGCCGCGCGGCCAGTAGATGCGCCGGCCGTTCATGTTCGGGTCGGGGTCTGTCTCGAAGCGCCAGTTGTAGGTGGGGCTCCACATCGTCTTGCCGTAGCCGATGGGCAGGTGGATCCACAGCGAGCGGTCGGCAGGCCCTGCTTCGAGCAGCAGCACGCGCGTGGCCGGGTCTTCGCTCAGCCGGCCAGCCAGCACGCAGCCGGCCGAGCCGGCGCCGACGACGATGTAGTCGAACTCTTCTTCAGGCATGAAGGGGTCCTGTAGGGGCCTGTGGGGTCCGGGAGTGGAACAATCGCTTCGCTCGGCCGCATCCTAGGCTAATGATTTTCGGAACGCAATGTTCCATTTTTAAGGTTTACCCGCATGCCTCGTCCCGCGCGCACGCCTGCCGCAGTGATCCCCGCAGTGATTTCTCCAGAGGAGGCGGAGTCCGCTTCCGGCTCCGGTTCGTCGGCCGAGCGCAGCCTGCGCCTGCTGGCGCTGCTGGCCAACGAAGGCCGCGCGCTCACGCTTGCCGAACTGGCCGCGCAGCTCGGCCTGCCCAAGGGCACCGCGCACCGCATCTGCACCCAGCTGCTGGCCACCGGCTTCCTGGCGCGCGATGTGGACGAGCGCTCGTTCAGCGTCGGCCCCGCGCTGCGCAAGCTCGCTTTCGACACGCTGAACCACGGCGTGGTGCGCGGGCTGCGGCACGAGGTGCTGTCGGAACTGGTGCGCCAGGTGGGCGAAACCTGCAACCTCACCACGCTCGACGGCGCGCAAGTGCTGTATCTGGACCGCGTCGAAGCGCAATGGCCGCTGCGGCTGACGCTCGACGTGGGCTCGCACGTGCCGCTGCACTGCACCGCCAGCGGCAAGCTGTTTCTCGCGCAGATGCCGAAGAAGGAGCGCGATGCGCTCATCGACAAGCTGCCGCTGGAACGCATGACGGCCAACACCATCACCAAGGCCGCTGCGCTGCGCACCGAGTGCGAGGCGATCGCCAAGGGCGGCTACTCGTGCGACCGCGAAGAGTTCATCGCCGGGCTGGTGGCTGTGGCCGTGCCGGTGTGCGATGCGGCGGGCGCGGTGCGCGCCGCGTTGGCGGTGCATGCGCCGACCGCGCGCATGTCGATGGACGATGCAGTGAAGCGCATCGATGCGCTGAAGGCGGCGGCGGAGAAGATGAGCGGGCTGCTCTGAGCTTGCCGGCCTGCTCTTACTCTTCGTAGCCGATGTCCAGCCTCACCATGGCGCCGTCGCTGTCGATTCTTTCCGCGCGGAAGTAATAGCGCCCGCGGTAGCTCTCGAAATGAAGGGGAAGGGCGATGGGTTCGTCCCAGCTCGTCAGCCCGAAGCCCTGGTTGCGCAGTTCATGCAACAGCGCATCCAGGCGCTGTGGATCGGGGTCGACGCGAATGTCCGCATCGGCCGGCGATGTGCCTTGCGGGTCGTGCAGCCATCGCGCGAAGCTGCCGATCAGGGTGAAGACGTGGCCCTGTGCGCGGAGGGCGTCGAGCAACCGGGCTGTGCCCTGCAGGTCGATGCGCGCGCGCTGCTTGCGAAACACCAGCGCGTATTCGTGGCGGCGATCCGTGCGCGCTGCGCAGGCTTCGCTGTCGGCGGTCGCTTTCTCCTCGTGCGGATAGATCAGCACACGCTCTTCTTCCATGGTGAAGAGCGCACCGAGGATGCGTGCGAGATCGAAGGCCAGGGGCAGCACGCGATCGCCGAGGCGAATGTTCTGCACCATCGCAATGCAATGGCCGCCTTCGCGCAAGCGCGTGCGAACGGCGTGGAACACGTTGCGCAGGCCCTCCAGGTGCTGCGCATAGCTGCGGCTGTCGTAGAGCTGCGAAGCCGCAGGGGCGCCCGACCACTGGCATCCGAAATAGGGCACGTTGGTAAGGCAAAGCTCGAAGGGCTGCAGCGCGGTGGTGTCGAGCGTGTCGCATGAGCCGCGCAGCAGGGTGATGTCGCTGTCGCCGATGCCGTGGCGCGTCAGCCGTTCGTGTATGAGCTGGATGCGGTCCGCGTCGATTTCGCAGCCCGCCGCCCGCCGGTTTTCCAGGCGCGCCGCAAGCAAGGTTGTGCCAAAGCCCGCGAAGGGATCGAAGACCGCGTCGCCGCGCTGCGAGAACCGGCGCACGAACGGGGTCATCTGCTCGACCCACCCGCAGTCGCGCGCGCCCAGCGGGTCGCGCGCACGCAGGTCGTCGGGCAGGCGGTGGAGCGGCGACTCGTGGTCGAGCATCAGCCAGCTGTGGCTAGGCATCGGCATGCTCCTGCATCGAACGGGTGTCGAGCAGCACGTCGCGCCCGGGCTCCCAACCGGCGCACAGCCGTCCATCGGGAAAGTAGACCAGCTTGTAGATGTCTTCGGTCGCATGGCGCGTGTGCATGGCGCCGTAGTCGGAACTCTCGAAGATCACGGACAGGCCATTCGCGGTGCGCAGGCGCAGGTTCCAGAAGTAGTAGCCCTCGGTCAGGCTCTCGACCGTCCATCCGCGCGAGACGGTGGCGTCGTCGAGGCAGGCTGTCAGCAGCGCGTCCATTGGCACACGTTGGGCGTGCAGGTAGCGCGCCGTGGCGTTGTCCCGGTAGCTGCCGTCGAGCCGGGAGAACTCACGGAAGACGACAGTGCCTGCGCCGCAGCGCTGCTGCGCCCACGAGAGGTAGGCCGAGACGTCCTGCGGCCGTGCGATGCCGCTGCGCTGAAGAATGCACACCAGGCGCAACGGCATTGCATCGGCCAGTTGCCGCGCGGTGCGTTCGAACACCGCCTGATCGCTGATTTCCAGCCCGGGCCTGAAACGCATGATGGCCTGGTTGGTTGCACCTTCGTGGTGGTGGCGGGACAGTTCGAGCCAGCTCAGTCCGAAGTCTTGCAGCGCACGCGTCAGAGTGGCGCCGCCTGCCTTGGCAAAGCCGGCACCGTTGGTGTACAGCACGCGGTCTTCGACGCGCGGGCCGTCGCTTGCTTCGGCCGCGGCCAGCGTGGCCAGCAGTTGCAGCATCCAGCCGGCGTCGTCGCTGGTCTCCAGGCCCGAGAGCGACCACGAGAGCGGCACGCCGCGCAAGGCCCGAAGCGCATGGGCAAGGCCGTCGAAGTACGTGCCGTCCGGCCGCAGCCGGGAGGCTGGCACACCACCATCGGCCTTGCGAAGATTTTCCGAGCAGAAGCCGCAGCGCGCCGAGCATGGCTGAACGGCCGCATAGGGCGTGAAGGTCAGGGGTTGCGCAAGGCGCCGCCGGACACCGCCAATGGTGTGCGAGTGCCAGCGCGCCGCCTGCCGTGGGTCGGGCGCACGCAGGTTGACCTGTGTGGCAGCGGTGCGAAGGCGCTCGAAGAACGGGGAACTCGCACTGCGTGGCAGGTCGGCGACGGCCACGCTGCCCAAGGGGACGGTGGGCGCGCGCGTGGCACTGTCGCGGGGCGTTGCGGAAGGCATGTCGGACGAAGGAGCCAGGAGTCGATGCACCCGCAACGATACGACACTGCGCTGCGCGCGTTGAACGAGAATCTGCCGCTCACTAACCGGGAGAAGCAACGCCATGGCGAATGTCGTCAAAACCATCCGCAACTTCAACGCCGGTCGCGACCCCGAGCGCCTGGCGATGAAGTACGAGAAGCTGCGCTCCAGTCCGTTCGTCTTCCTGCGCGGTACCTGCCACCTGTTCTACGACCGCCTGCCGGCCGATGCGCTGTTCACCAGCAAGGCTCCGACGGCATGGCTGTGCGGCGACGCCCATCTGGAGAACTTCGGCAGCTACAAGGGCGACAACCGGCTCGCATACTTCGATCTCAACGACTTCGACGAAGCGGCCCTCGCGCCGGTGACGTGGGAGCTGGTGCGCTTCCTCACGAGCATCCTGGTGGCCGGCGACAGCCTGCGCGCCTCGCGCGACGATGCGAATGCGCTGTGCAAGGTGTTTCTTGAAGGCTATGCCGGCGCATTGGCGCTCGGCAAGGCCCGCTGGGTAGAGCGCGACACAGCCGGCGGCCTGATCCATGACCTGCTGGCGAAGCTCAAGGCCCGGACCCGGCCCGAGTTTCTGGACAAGCGCACCGAACGGAAGAAGAACGGCCGCCGACTCATCCTGCTCGATGAAGAACATGCGCTGCCAGCCGACAGGGCCGATCAGGACCGGGCGAAGAAACTGGTCGCCGCATTCGCGGCAACGCAGAACAACCCCGGCTTCTTCGAAGTGCTCCATGTGGCGCATCGCATCGCCGGCACCGGCAGCCTGGGCGTGGAGCGCTATGTTGTCCTCGTCAAAGGCAAGGGATCGCCCGACGGCAACTACCTGCTCGACCTGAAGCAGGCGCCCGTGTCGTCGTTAGTGCCGCACCTGAAGAAGATCAAGCAGCCCTCATGGCAGTCGAATGCGCACCGCATCGTGGGGCTGCAGCGCCGCATGCAGGCCGTGTCGATGGCCTTCCTGCACCCGATCGTCGATGGCAAGTCTTCCTACGTGCTGCGCGACCTGCAGCCCAGCGAAGACCGGGTGACCCTCGACGTGCGTCACACCGGGCTCGACCAAGTCCGCGACGTGATCGGGGAGATGGGGCAGATGATGGCCTGGGCGCACCTGCGCAGCTCAGGACGCCAGGGTTCGGCCATCGCGGATGCGCTGGTCGACTTCGGCGCTTCGGCGAAGTCGTGGCGGCGCGACCTGCTGGATGCGGCGCACCGGTGTGCCGCGCAGGTCGAGAGCGACTGGGAGGTCTACTGCGAGGCCTACGATGCGGGGAAGCTGGCGTAGCCTTCCTGGTCGTGTCCTGGTGGCTGACTTACCCGAGCAGACCGATCACCGACCGCACCACACTCACCAGCGCCAGCGCAATCAGCAGGTTCAGCACATGCCTCCTGAACTGCTCCGGCGAAACCCCCTTGAACGAGCGCTGTCCGTACCAGATGCCCGCGAGCATCGCCGGCGCCAGCCACAGCGCCCACTTGAGCGTGTCCGGCCCCAGCAGGTTGCCGGACGCGTGGGTTGAAGAAGGCGTCAGCGCCGCGCAGATCAGCGACACCACGTCGCTGAACAGCAGCAGCGCAATCAGCGTGGCCCGCAGCGCGGCCGGTGCCATCTTCGCCGTGCTGAGCAACACCGCGATGGCGATGCCGCCGATGGCCGCCACGCCATTGATGAAGCCAGAGGCCAGCCCTGCCGCCAGCCGCACGCCGCGCGTGGGCACCAGCGTGACGTGCGCGCCGCCGCGCAGCAGCAGCGCGGCCGCCATCAGCAGCGCGCCGATCAGCAGGCGCAGCGGCGTCTCGGGCAGCCATGCGAGCAGCGCCACGCCGATGGGAATGCAGATCAGGTTGCCCAGCATCAGCCAGCTGAGCCAAGGCATGTCGACATCGCGCGCGATGCCGCGCAACTGGCTCAGGCTTGCCAGGATTTCGAGCATGAAGATCGCGGGCACGACCAGCGCGGGTGACACCACCAGCGACATGCCCGCCACGGTGATGGCCGAGAAGCCGAAGCCCGCGAAGCCGCGCACGATGCCCGCCGCGAAAACCACGCACAGGCTGTAGACCAGCGTTACCGGCGCCAGCGGCGGCACCAGCAGTTCAGCCGCCGTCATGCCTCGAACAGCGGCAACAGCTTCAGGCGCTGCACCTTTCCGGAAGGGCCGCGCGGCAGGTCTTGCACGAAGCGGTAGTGGCCGGGCGTCTTGTAGCGGCCGAGCGCGGTGGCGCTGAACTCGCGCAGCTCGTCTTCGGTGCAGGCGCAGCCTTCGCGCAGCACGATGCACACGCCGATCTCCTGGCCGTAGTGGCGGTCGGGCACGCCTACGGCAGCGGCTTCGAGCACGGCGGGATGTTGCAGAAGGGCTTCGTCGATCTCGCGCGGCGCGATGTTCTCGCCGCCCTTGATGATCAGCTCCTTGATGCGGCCGGTGACGAAGAAGAAGCCGTCCTCGTCGCGATGGCCGAGGTCGCCGGTGCGCAGCCAGCCATCGGGCGTGAAGCTTGCGCGGGTGGCTTCCTCGTTCTTGTAGTAGCCGAGCATCACGTTGGGCCCGCGGATCACGATCTCGCCGGTCACGCTGGTGGGTACGGCTGCGAGCTTGGCATCGACCACGCCGGCCATGCAGCCCGACGCGCGCCCCACCGAGCCGAGCTTGCGAGCGGCCGGGTCCATGGGGTTGGAGAACGAAGGCGCCGCCGTCTCGGTGAGGCCCATGGTCTCGACGATGCCGATGCCGAACATCCGCTCGAAGGCACGCAGGTGCTCGGGCGGCAGCGCAGCCGATGCCGAACGGCAGAAGCGGATGGCCAGCGTCTGTGCAAGCGGCGGCTTCGGGCCTTCGAGCAGGTACGAGATCATGGTGGGCACGACGTTGATCCAGCTGCACTGCGTTTGCGTGGCCTGCTCCCAGAAGCGGCCGGCCGAGAACTTCGGTGGCATCGCCAGGCTGCCGCCGTGCGCGAGCGGCGCGAGCATGGTCACGGCAAAGGCGTTGATGTGATACAGCGGCAGCACGGCGAGCACACGGTCGGAGGGGCGCAGCGCGTGCTCGACGCTGATGGCGTGCGCGTTGGCCGCGAGGTTGCGCTGCGTGAGCATCACGCCCTTGGGCACGCCCGTGGTGCCGGAGGTGTACATCAGCAGCGCGACGGCATCGGGCGAGGGCGGCGGTGTGTCGACTGCCGGTTCTTCCTCGTCGGGCAATGCATCGCCTTCGGGGTCGACCACGACCAGCGTCACGGGCCGGTCGAAGCCTTCGACGATGCCGCGCACACGCTCTTCCCACTCGGGCGCAACGCAGACCACACGGCAGTCGGAGTGCGAGAGCACATAGCGCATCTGTTCCGGCTGCGAGAGCAGGTTGACCGGGTTCACGCAGAAGCCGCCGTGCATCGCGCCCAGCAGCAGCCGCAGGGTCTGCAGGCCGTTGGGCATGACGACGGACACCGTGTCGCCGGGCTGCATGCCGAGGCCGCGCAGCACGGCCGCCACGCGGCGGCAACCGGTCGCGAGCTCGCCGTAGCCCAGGTGGCGTTCGGTCTCGGTGGCGCGGGCATACACCGCGTGCGGCTGCTGCCGCGCCTGTTGCTCGATCAGCGCATGAACCGTTGTTGCAGCCGCCGTCATGCTTACTTCGCGCCGTGCTCGGCGAAGAAGGCGCCGAAGATTTCTTCCTCGCTCGGCACCTTCTCCGGAATCGGCCGCGACACGCGCGTGATGTTCAGGTAGTGGCGGTAGTTCATGTTGTCCGAGAAGTTGTTCTTGCCCCAGGTGCCGCAGCCCATCGACAGCGAGAACGGCAGGCCGTTGTCGAAGCTGCCGCCGGTGGCAATGCAGTGTGCCTGGTCGACGATGACGCGCGACACCGGCAGCGTGAGGCCCAGCGTGAGCGCGCGTTCGGGCACCGCACTGTGCAGGCCCACCGAGTGGCCCGCGCCTTCGTACGCATAGATGCGTTCGACGGTGGCCATGGCGTGCGCGAAGTCGCGCGCCGCATACACCGCGAGCACCGGGCTCAGCTTCTCGCCCGAGAACGGATGGTCGTGGCCCACGCCGTCTTCGGCCACCATGAGGATGCGCGGATCGGCAACGGCAATTGCCAGCCAGGCGGCGCGGTTGGCGCCGTCGATGGCGGCCGCCCGCTCGGCGATGGTGCGTGCCGACTGGCCGATGACGGCGGGCGAGAGCTTGCCCTCGGGCCACATCAGCGCCTGCAGCGTGGCCTTCTGCGCGTCGGCGAGCATGACGGCGCCGCGGTCTTTCAGCGCGGCGAGCGTCTGGGCGCGCACTGCGTCGATGATGACGAGGCTGTTTTCCGACGAGCAACTGGTCGCGTTGTCGAAAGTCTTCGAACGCACGATACGGTCGGCGGCTGCGGCGATGTCCGCCGTTTCGTCGACGATGCCCGCCACGTTGCCCGCGCCCACGCCGAAGGCCGGCGTGCCGCTGGCATAGGCCGCGCGCACGTTGGCCTGCGAGCCGGTTGCGACCACCAGGTCGCACAGGCGCATCAGCTCGGCGGTCGATTGCTTGTTGACCGGCGAGGGCAGCAGCTGCACCAGGTCGCGCGGCGCGCCGATGCGGTCGAACTGCTGGTGGATGAATTCGATGAGCCGCGCCGCCGTTGACCAGCCCTTGGGCGATGGCGCGACGATGACCGCGTTGCGCCCCTTGAGCGCATTGATGATCTTGTTGGCCGGCGTGGCGCCCGGGTTGGTCGATGGCGTGACGGCGCACACCACGCCCACGGGCCGCGCGATCTCGACGATGCCGCGCGCCGGGTCTTCTGCGATCATGCCGACCGAGCGCGCGCCGTGCAGGTCGCGCAACAGGCCGAAGGTCTTGCGGTGGTTCTTGCGCACCTTGTCCTCGACGTTGCCCACGCCGGTGTCGGCCACGGCCAGTTCGGCCAGTTCGCGGTTGCGCGCCGGCTCGATGATGGCCCAGCCGGCCGCGACCACGGCGGTGTCGACCTGTGCCTGCGACCAGGTTTCGTAGATGCGCTGCGCGGCGCGTGCGCGCGCCACGAGTTCGGCGATGGGGGAAGAGGGGGCTGCGTTTTCCATGAGTTTGTCCGTGTCGATCAATCGACCTTGATGCTGGCTTCCTTGGCGAGCTTTTGCCAGCGCACGAGTTCTGTAGTGACGACCTTGCCGAGTTGCTCGGGCGTGCCGCCGACGCCTTCGCTGCCCTGTGCGAGCAGCTTGTCGCGGATGTCCGGTTCCTTCACCACGGTGTTGATCACGCGGTTGAGCTTGTCGATGGCGGGCTGCGGCGTCTTCGCGGGCACGAACACGGCGTACCACGAGTCCACGTCGAAGTCGGGCACGCCGGCTTCCTGCATCGTCGGCACGTCGGGGAAGGCCGCGCTGCGCTTGGTGGTGGACACCGCGAGTGCCTTGAGCTTGCCTGCCTTCACGAACTGCGCGGCCGCCGGAATCGACACCCACAGCAGCGGCACCTGCCCGCCCATCACGTCGGTCACGGCTGGGCCGCCGCCGCGGTAGGGAATGTGCGTCATGTGCGTGCCGGTGCGCAGCTTCAGCAGCTCGCCCGCCAGGTGCCCGGGCGAGCCGTTGCCCACCGAGGCGAAGGCGATGCTGTCGGGCTTGGCCTTGGCCAGCGCGATGAGTTCGGCCACGGTGTTGGGCGCGAACTGCGTGTTGGCCACCAGGATCTGCGGCAGCGAGGCGACCATGCCGACTGGCGCGAAGTCTTTCGCGGTGTCGAAGCTCAGCTTGGCGTAGATGGCCGGATTGATGGTGTGCGAAGACAGCGTGAACAGCACCGTGTAGCCGTCGGGCGCCGACTTGGCAACCACCTCGGTGCCGATGGAGCCGGCTGCGCCGCCGCGGTTGTCGATCAGCACCGGCTGGCCCAGCAGCGTTTGAAAGCGCTCCTGCACGATGCGCGCGATCACGTCGGTGCCACCGCCGGGCGGGTAGGGCACGATCAGGCGGATCGGCTTCGTCGGGTAGTCGCTGCCGTTCTGCGCCTGCACGGCGAAGGGCGACGACAGGGCGGCGAGAGCCAGCAACCCGGCGTGCAGCCAGGGGGCGAAGAACAACTTCATTCGGATCTCCTTCTCTTTGTGATGGGCGTCGGCGGCAACGGCACGGCCGGTGCGGCGTTCAAGCGATACCCCAGCGTGACGCTGGCGTCGCGCGCGCAGGCCATCAGGTGATCTGCCAGCCCGCGTGCCTGTGTGCGCGCAAAGCGGATCGAGGGCACGCTCATGCCGACGGCCGCCACGGCTTCGCCGCGCGCATTGAGCACGGGCACGCCGAGGCCGCAGACGCCGATGCGCCACTCCTCGCGGTTCTCGGCATAGCCGCGTGCGCGCGAGCGTTCCAGTTCGCTGAAGAGGGCGTCGAAGTCGGTGATGCTGTTCTTCGTGTGTGCAACCAAGGTGCCCAGTCGCTCCTGCAGCGCCGGCACGTCGAGCGCGGCTGCAGCGAGCAGCGCCTTGCCCGAGGCCACGCAGTACGCCGCCGCACGACCGCCGATGCGTGAGTACGCGGCCACGGGCAGCGGGCTGTCGAACTTGTCGAGGTAGACGATCTCGGCGTCGTCCAGCACTGCCAGGTGGATGGTCTCGCCCGTGGCTTGTGCCAGCAGCGCGAGGTGGGGCCGCAGCAGTGCGCCGATGTCCGATGCATCGGACACCATGGCCCCCAGCTCGAACAGCCGCAGGCTTGGCCGGTAGGCGCTCGTGTCCGGGTCTTGCACGGCCCAGCCGCATTCGACCAGCGTCTGCAGCGTGCGGTGCGCATTGCTGCGTGCCATTCCAAAGGCCTGGGCCAGTTCGGTGACGCGGCAGTCGCGCTGTTGGCGCACCATCCATTCGATGGCGGCGAGGCCCTTGGCAAGCGTGGAGTCCATGAGGCTTTCTATGGAATATCCGATGTTCCAAATATTGGAACTGCGTTCCCGGATGTGAAACGCAATGTAAGAACGCTGGGTGCCCTTTGTCAATCAGGGACTTGGATGTAATGCCAAACGCCTCAGGTTGCAGGCCTCAGCGGCGATGGCGTCCGGCCATGAGTTCGATCACCTCGCGGAAGATGGTGTTGCCACTGGAGGTGGCCAGGTCGAGCACATGGCTGCGGCTGTAGTAGGGGCTCAGGTCGAGGCCCACGCCGATGCCTGCGATGGCGATGTCGCCGCGCTGCTCCTGGCGCGCGACCACGTCGCGCAGGTGGTGGTCGAGGTAGTGCGCGTCGTTGGCCAGATGCGTGGCGCTGTCCATCGGCGAGCCGTCGGAAATCACTAGCAGCAGCTTGCGCCCCTCACTGCGCTGGCGCAGCCGCATGCACGCCCAGTCGATGGCCTCGCCATCGATGCCTTCGCGGAACAGGTCGGCTTTCAGCAGTGCAGCCATCGCGGGGCGCGCGCGCCGCCATGGCATAGCAGCACTCTTGAAGACGAGGTGGCAGCGCTCGTTGAGCCGGCCCGGATGCGGTGGCCGGCCGGCGCGCACCCATTCGCGCTGCGGGCGTCCGCCGTTCCACGCGCCGGTGGTGAAGCCCAGCACCTCGCTGGTCACGCCGGCCTGTTCGAGCGCACGCGCGAACACGTCGGCCATCATCGCGACCGACTCGGCATGCTCCTTCATCGAGCCCGAGCAGTCGATGAGAAAGGTGACGATGCAGTCGGCCACCGGCTCCATGCGCTCGGTGCGGAACAGGCGGCGCTCGGTGGGCGAGGCCACGAGCTGCGCAAGGCGGCGGCCGTCGATCAGGCCTTCTTCCTGGGCACCGTCCCAGCCGTCGCGCTCGGGCTCGGCCAGCAGGGTGCGCAGTTCACGCGCGAGGCGGGCGATGTTCACTCCCTGCGCGGCGATGCGGCGATCGAGCTTCTCGCGGTGGTCGGCGAGCACGTCCTTGCGCGCGAGCGTGGCGGCGTCGTGTTCGCGGTCGTAAGCGTTGGAGAAGACGCGGTATGCGCCGCCTGCGTCGTCGAGCACCGCGCTGCGGCCCGACTCGGCGGTGGTGAAGCGTTCGACGATCTCCTGGTCCATGTTGGCCACGAGGCTGAACACGCTGCGCTTGTCGTCCACATGCGGGTCGCGCGCGGCGTTGCTGCCCTCTTCATCGGCCTCGTGCAGCATCGCGGCGACGGTGCGCGCGATGGCACGGGCGTGCACTGCGTAGGCGGCCTGGTCGGCGCGATCCTTGCGCAAACCTGCCAGCGCATGGCCGATCAGCGGTGCGAGCGCGAAGCGCGTGGCTTCGAGCATGTCTTCGGTTTCTTCCACCACCTGCTGGCCGCTGACGCGGGCGCGGCAGATCTGCGCCACGGCGTACAGCAGCAGCCCGCGCGCGGTGTCGGTCAGGCCCGAGTGATGAAAGGCGAGCGACCACTGTTCGTGCCGGTGCCGCAGGTTGTGCCGCATGCCGGCCATGACTTCGGGCGCCATCGCCTCGACGCGGAACTGCTCGAGCATTTCGAACAGCATGCGTTCGACCGGCTCTTCGGGGCGCAGGCTTTCGTGCAGTGCTGCGTCCGATTCGGTGAGCCGCAGCGCGAGCCCGTCGGCCACGCCACGGAACGAAGCGAAGTCGTCGGTGTCGGGCGAGGGATGCAGGTGTGGCGCAAACCACGGCAGCGCCACGCGGCCACGGTGCAGCCGCCGACCGCGAAAGTGCAGGTCGCGCTCGCCGCTGAAAGCGCGCACCACGCCCGCGCAAAGCTCCGCGACCTGTTCCTCCTGCCGCACGCGGCGCTGCATCGCGCTCGCGGGTTCGGCATTCATTCGCGCGGGCCTGCAGAGAGCTGGTGCGACTCCTTCAGTTCGCGGTCGAAGCAGCGCTGGAAGTATTCGGCGACCAGGGGCCGCTCGGCGTCGTCGCACTTGTTGACGAAGGACAGGCGAAACGCCAGCGCCGGGTCCTTGAAGATCTCGATGTTCTCTGCCCAGGTGATCACGGTGCGTGGCGACATCAGCGTAGAGAGGTCGCCCGCCGCGAAGCCCTTGCGAGTGAGGTCGGCCACCGCCACCATCGACGCGACCAGCTTCGTGCCCGCCTCGTCGGCCAACGATGGCACGCGCGCCTGCACGATGGCGATCTCTTCATCGGCCGGCAGGTAGTTGAGCGAGGCCACGATGTTCCAGCGGTCGATCTGCGCATGGTTGAGCCGCTGCGCGCCGTGGTACAGGCCGTTGAGGTTGCCCAGGCCCACCGTGTTGGCGGTGGCAAACAGGCGGAAGAAGGGGTGCGGCCGCAGCACTTTGTTCTGGTCCATCAGCGTGAACTTCCCGTCGCGCTCCAGGATGCGCTGGATGACGAACATCACGTCGGGCCGGCCCGCGTCGTACTCGTCGAAGACCAGCGCCACGGGGCGTTGCAGCGACCACGGCACGATGCCTTCCTGGAACTCGGTGACCTGCTTGCCTTCGCGCAACACCACCGCATCTTTGCCGACGAGGTCGAGCCGGCTGATGTGGCCGTCGAGGTTGAGCCGCACGCAGGGCCAGTTCAGCCGCGCCGCCACCTGCTCTATGTGCGTCGACTTGCCGGTGCCGTGCAGGCCCTGCACCATCACGCGCCGGTCGCGCGTGAAGCCCGCGAGGATGGCGAGCGTCACGTCGGGGTTGAAGCGGTAGACCGCGTCGACCTCGGGCACGTGGTCGTCACGTTCGCTGAAGGCTGGCACCCGCAGGTCGGTGTCGATGCCGAACACATCGCGCACGCTGAGCATCCGGTCGGGTCGAAGGTCGGCGGTATCGGTCATGGCGGCTTTCGGGGAATGTGAGGTTCTTCAGGCCTGCGCGCGATCGGAGGCCGCGTCGGCATCGATGCGGCTCAGCGCCTGTGCGGCGCGTTGCAGGGCGGGCAGCAGCGTCTTCGCCTTGGCGGCGTCGAGACGCATCACCGGCGCCTGTACAGCGATGCACAGGTTTGAGGGCGCGTCGTCGCCCGAAGGCACCAGCGTGGCGATGCACAGCAGGCCCGGCAGGAACTCTTCGTGGTCGATGGCGTAGCCGTCCTTGCGCACGCGCTGCACTTCCTTCTCCAGCGCCTCGG
This sequence comes from Variovorax sp. GW821-FHT09D05, assembly GCF_059416325.1. NCBI lineage: Bacteria > Pseudomonadati > Pseudomonadota > Betaproteobacteria > Burkholderiales > Comamonadaceae > Variovorax > Variovorax sp. GW821-FHT09D05. The sequence goes on from NZ_JBWKOZ010000019.1 coordinate 35,090, forward strand.
GGTCGGTCAGCGTCCGGGGCGTGTACGGCTCCAGCGGCGCGTTCGACAGCAACCGGCGGCGCTGCGCCGCGCTCATCTGCGAAAGAAAGATCTTGCCGCTGGCCGAGCAGTGCACCGGCACGCGCGAACCCGAGTGCAGGTAGAAGCGCAGCGGCGCGGCGGTTTCCACGCGGTCGAGGTACACGACCTCGCTGCCCGAAAGGGCGGTGAGGTTGCAGCTCTCTCCGATCTCTTCCACCAGCTGGCGCAGCACCGTGTGGCGCGCACCGTGCAGGCTGTCGTTGAGCAGCAGGTTCTCGGCCAGCCGCCGCAGCCGTGTGCCGATGCCGTAGTGCCGGCCGTCGCCTTCGCGTTGCAGCAGCCCCGCGCCTTCGAGCTGCTGGAGCATGCGGTGCAGCGTGGGCTTGGGCAGGCCGGTTTCTTCCACCAGGCCCTGCAGCGAGTAGCGCTGGTCTTTCGCGGCCATGACTTCGAGCAGCGCGAACAGGCGCATGGTGGGCGTGTCGCCCGCCGGTTCCTGCGCTTCCGGTGAGAGGCCTTTGACGATCTTCATGGGGCCGGATCATATTCTTTTTACGAAAAACAAGACAATGCGTTCCGATTTTTGTAAATTGTTTGACGCCGCGGCGATGCCGACCTATATTCCGCCGGAATGAAATCCGGAACGAGAAGTTCCGACTTTTGACGCGCTACCACTGCCCACTTTCCTTCAGGAGACGCCTTCCATGAGCCAGAAGCAACCCGCAGCACCCACACGCGAAGCCGTCACCGGCGTGCAGAAGATGACGCCTTCAGAGGCCTTCGTCGAGACCATGGTCGCCAATGGCGTGACCGACATCTTCGGCATCATGGGCTCGGCCTTCATGGACGCGATGGACATCTTTGCGCCCGCCGGCATCCGCCTGATTCCGGTGGTGCATGAGCAGGGCGGCGCCCATATGGCCGACGGCTATGCGCGCGTGTCGGGCCGCCATGGCCTCGTGATCGGCCAGAACGGCCCCGGCATCAGCAATTGCGTGACGGCCATTGCGGCCGCCTACTGGGCGCACAGCCCGGTCGTGATGATCACACCCGAGACCGGCACCATGGGCATGGGCCTCGGCGGCTTCCAGGAAGCCAACCAGCTGCCGATGTTCCAGGAGTTCACCAAGTACCAGGGCCACGTGAACAACCCCAAGCGCATGGCCGAGTACACGGCGCGCTGCTTCGACCGCGCCATCTCCGAGATGGGCCCCACGCAGCTGAACATTCCGCGCGACTACTTCTACGGCGAGATCACCACGGAGATCCCGAAGCCGATGCGCGTCGAGCGGGGCGCGGGCGGCGAGAACAGCCTGAACGCTGCCGTCGAACTGCTGGCTTCGGCGAAGTTTCCGGTCATTCTCTCGGGCGGCGGCGTGGTCATGGGCGATGCGGTGGCCGAGTGCCAGGCACTGGCCGAGCGCCTGGGTGCGCCGGTGGCCAACGGCTACCTGCGCAACGACTCCTTCCCCGCGAGCCACCCGCTGTGGGCCGGCCCGCTGGGCTACCAGGGCTCCAAGGCCGCGATGAAGCTCATCGCGCAGGCCGACGTGGTGCTCGCGCTCGGTTCGCGCATGGGCCCCTTCGGCACGCTGCCGCAGCACGGCATGGACTACTGGCCGAAGGACGCGAAGATCATCCAGGTCGAGGCCGACCACACCAACCTCGGCCTCGTGAAGAAGATCACCGTTGGCATCCACGGCGACGCCAAGGCCACGGCCAAGGAACTGCTCAAGCGCCTGCAGGGCAAGACGCTGGCCTGCGACGCCAGCAAGGCCGAGCGCACCGCGAAGATCAAGGCCGAAAAAGCCGCGTGGGAAAAAGAGCTCGACGAGTGGACCCACGAGCGCGACCAGTTCAGCCTCGACGCCATCGAAGAAGCCAAAGGCGAGAAGACGCCCACCGGCGGCAGCTACCTGCACCCGCGCCAGGTGCTGCGCGAGCTCGAAAAGGCCATGCCGCCGCGCGTGATGGTCTCGACCGACATCGGCAACATCAACGCCATCGCCAACAGTTACCTGCGCTTCGAGGAGCCGCGCAGCTTCTTCGCGCCGATGAGCTTCGGCAACTGCGGCTACTCGCTGCCGACCATGATCGGCGCCAAGTGCGCGGCGCCCGACCGTCCGGCCGTGGCCTATGCCGGCGACGGCGCCTGGGGCATGAGCATGGTGGAAATCATGACGGCTGTGCGCCACGACATTCCGGTGACGGCCGTGGTCTTCCACAACCGCCAGTGGGGCGCGGAGAAGAAGAACCAGGTCGACTTCTACAATCGCCGCTTCGTGGCCGGCGAGCTCGAAAGCGAAAGCTTCGCAGGCATCGCCAAGGCCATGGGCGCCGAGGGCATCGTGGTCGACAAGCTCGAAGACGTGGGCCCGGCGCTGAAGAAGGCCATCGACATGCAGATGAACGAAGGCAAGACCTGCGTGATCGAGATCATGTGCACGCGCGAGCTGGGAGACCCCTTCCGCCGCGACGCGCTGTCGAAGCCGGTGCGATTCCTCGACAAGTACAAGGACTACGTCTGAGCCATTCCATGACCGACTCGCTGCTGACGCTGAACGCGGGTTCTTCGTCGATCAAGGTCGCATTGTTCGATGCGGCTGGTGACGGCGCTGCCTCGCTGCCGGCGGCGCGTTGGTCAGGGCAGGCGGATGGACTCGGCGCGGGCCTGAAGGCGCGGCTGCGTGTGCGCGATGCCCAGGGGCAGACGCTGCACGATGCGGCGCTCGATAGCGCGCAGGCTTCGCATCAAGGTGCATTGGCGGCTTTGCTCGCATGGCACGCGCAGCAGGCCGATGGCGGGCGCATCGCGGCAGTGGGGCATCGCATCGTGCATGGTGGTGCGGACTTCGTTGCGCCGGTGCGCATCGATGCCTCGGTGCTCGATGCGCTCACCAAGCTTGAGCCACTGGCGCCGCTGCACCAGCCGCACAACCTTGCGGGCGTGCGCGCTGCAATGGCAGCGTTCGAAGGTGTGCCGCAGGTGGCGTGCTTCGACACGGCCTTTCATGCGGTACAGCCCGAGGTCAACCGCCGCTTCGCGCTGCCACGTGCGCTGCATGACGCGGGCGTGCGGCGCTATGGCTTTCACGGCCTCTCCTACGAATCGATCGTCGCGCAGTTCGCCGGCATCGCGCCCGAGCTGGCGCAGCGGCGCGTGATCGTCGCGCATCTCGGCAATGGTGCGTCGATGTGCGGCATCGCGCAGGGCCGATCGGTCGCGACGACCATGACCTTCTCACCGCTCGACGGGCTGACGATGGGCACGCGCTGCGGCCACATCGACGCGGCCGTCGTGCTGTACCTGATGCGCTCGCACGGCATGTCGGCCGACCGGGTCGAGGCGCTGCTGTTCCGCGAATCGGGCCTGCTCGGCATCTCGGGCGTGTCGAGCGACATGCGCGCGCTGGAAGCATCGGCCGAGCCCGCCGCGGCCGAAGCCATCGGGCATTTCGCCGAGCAGGTGGTGCAGCACATGGGCAGCCTCGCCGCCGCGCTGCGCGGTGTCGACGCCATCGTGTTCACCGGCGGCATCGGCGAGAACGCGGCCCCGCTGCGTGAGCGCATCCTCGAAGACTGCGAATGGCTGGGCGTGAACGTCGACGCGGCCGCTAATCGCAGCGGCGCCGCGCGGCTCACCACTGCCGAGAGTCCTGTCAGCGCGTGGGTGCTGCGCACTGACGAAGAGGCGGTGATCGCGCGGCACACGGCGAACGTGCTTCGCGTTGCTGGCTGAGGGCTTTCTAGCGCGCCGATGAAGCGCGCGGCACGCTGGCGCCGCAGTGGCGCAGGAAGTCGGCCGTCGCGCGGCCCAGCAGCTTGTCGCGGTGCATCACCGTTGCCAGCCGCCGCGTGCCCGCCGGCAATCGCGTGCGCAGCTCGATCAGATGGCCGTCTTCCAGCGCCTGTGCCACCGTGTAGCGCGACAGGCACGCCAGCCCGGTGCCCGAGGCCACCACGCGCTTGATCGCCTCGGTGCTTCCCAGTTCGAAGCCCACGCGCACCTGTTCGAGGTTCTGGATCAGCCATGCGTCCGTTACCTGCCGTGTGCCCGAGCCATGCTCGCGCAGCACCCACGTGGCTTGCGACAGCTGCTTGTGCGTGGCGACACGGCCCGCCAGTGCATGGTTGGGCGCGGCGACGATCACCAGCTCGTCTTCGCGCCAGGCGCGCACCACGAGGTCGGGGTGCGTCTGCGGGCCTTCGATGAAGCCGACGTCCACGTCGAAGCCCGCGACCGCCTGGATCACATCGTGCGTGTTCGCGATGTGCAGGTGCACCTGGCTCTGCGGATGCAGGTGCGTCCATTGCGACACCTTCTCGGGCAGCAGGTACTCGCCGATGGTGAAGCTGGCCGCCACGCGCAGCGGCGCCGCATGCTCGCCGCTGAACAGCGCCTCGACCTCGCCCGCCTGATCGAGCAGCGCCTGTGCCTTGGGCAGCAGCGCGCGGCCGTTCTCGTTGAGCACCAGCCGGCGCCCGAGCCGGTCGAAGAGCAAAACGCCCACTGAAGACTCCAGGTCGGCCAGCGCGCTGCTCGCGGCCGATTGCGAACGCGCGATGCGGTCGGCTGCGGCGCGGGTGCTGCCTTCGCGCGCGGTGGCGACGAACACCTCCAGCTGCCGCAGGTTGAGGCGCAGGCGCTGGCTCGAAGTCTGACTCTGACTCTGAAGCTGATCTGTTTTTCCGGTCATGGTGAGCGATATTCTCTGCTTTTTCGTTTGATCGAGGCTGCATAACATCGCACGGACCCCGCCTGAAAACAAAGGACCGCCAGTGTTCAGCTTCCTGTCTCGCGAGCCGGTGCACGACCCGCTGGTCGCGCCCACGCCCACGGCCGACACCACGGTCAAGACCACCACCTGCTACATGTGCGCCTGCCGCTGCGGCATTCGCGTGCACCTGCGTGAAGGCGAAAAGGGTCCCGAGGTTCGCTACATCGACGGCAACCCGAACCATCCGCTGAACCAGGGCGTGATCTGCGCCAAGGGCTCGTCGGGAATCATGAAGCAGGTGTCGCCGGCACGTATCACGCAGCCGCTGCTGCGCAAGGCCGGCAGCGAGCGCGGAGCCGGCGAGTTCGAGCCCATCAGCTGGGAGCGCGCCTACGACATGCTCACCGAGCGGCTCGGCAAGATCCGCGCGACCGACCCGAAGAAGTTCGCGCTGTTCACGGGGCGCGACCAGATGCAGGCACTCACGGGCCTGTTCGCGCGGCAGTTCGGCACGCCCAACTACGCGGCGCACGGCGGCTTCTGCTCGGTCAACATGGCCGCGGGAATGATCTACACCATCGGCGGCAGCTTCTGGGAATTCGGTGGGCCCGACCTGGAGCGCGCCAAGCTGTTCGTGATGATCGGCACTGCCGAAGATCATCACAGCAACCCGATGAAGATCGCGATCAGCAAGTTCAAGCGGGCTGGCGGTCGCTTCATTTCGATCAACCCGGTGCGCACGGGCTATTCGGCGATTGCCGACGAGTGGATTCCGATCAAGCCGGGGACCGACGGCGCGCTGTTCATGGCGCTGCTGCACGAGCTGATCGGCAACGAGCTTGTGGACCACGCCTTCCTCAAGCGCTTCACCAACGCACCGCAGCTCGTGGTGCTCGACAACTGCGAGCGCGAAGGCTTGTTTGCCTTCGACCCCGAGCGTGGCCCACCGGGCGACGGTCGCAACCCGCACAACAAGCTGGTGTGGGACAAGGCCAGCGGCACGGTGATGCCCGCGTATCCCGAAGGCATTGCCGACGGCTGCGATCCGGCGCTCGAAGGCCACTACACGCTGGCCGACGGTACGCGCGTTGCGCCTTCATTCCAGCTGTTGCGTGAGCGGGTGGCGAGCTGCACGCCCGAGTGGGCGCAGGCCATCACCGGCATCGACGCGGCGCGCATCCGCAAGCTGGCTCGCGAGATGGGCGAGACGGCACTGCAGCAGGCCTTCGAGTTGCCCATTCCGTGGACTGACGCATGGGGCAAGCAGCACCCGACCACTCAGGCGCGCCCCGTGGCCTTCCATGCGATGCGCGGGCTGGCGGCGCACTCCAACGGTTTCCAGACCGTGCGTGCGCTGGCCGTGCTGATGAGCGTGCTCGGCACCATCGACGCACCGGGTGGCTTCCGTCACAAGGCACCGTATCCGCGTCACATCGTGCCGAACTACCGGGCCTTCAACGACCCCGGAATGATCCAGCCGAACACGCCGCTCAATGCCGCGCCACTGGGTTTTCCGGCCAGCCCGGAAGAGCTGGCGATCAACCCCGATGGTTCGCCGATCCGCATCGACCATGCGTTTTCGTGGGAGCACCCGTTGTCGGCGCATGGACTCATGCACAACGTGATCACCAATGCGGCAAAGGGCGACCCGTACCGCATCGACACGCTGCTGATCTTCATGGCCAACATGGCGTGGAACTCCAGCATGAACACGATGGCGGTGCGCGAGATGCTCAACCGCAAGGACGAGAATGGCGAGCACATGATTCCCTTCCTCGTGGTGTGCGACGCCTTCCAGAGCGAGACCGTGGCCTTTGCCGACCTGGTGCTGCCCGACACCACGTACCTCGAACGCCACGACGTGATGGGCATGCTCGACCGGCCGATCTCCGAGTTCGATGGGCCGGTGGATTCGGTGCGCGTGCCGGTGGTGCCGCCGACGGGGGAGTGCAGGCCCTTCCAGGAGGTGTTGATCGAGCTGGCCTCGCGGCTGAAGTTTCCGGCTTTCACCACGCCGGAGGGGGGGCGCAAGTTCACGGGCTACCCCGACTTCGTCGTCAACTTCGAGCCGCAGCCGGGCATCGGTTTTCTCATGGGCTGGCGCGGCAAGGACGGCACCGAGCACCTGCGCGGCGCGCCCAATCCGAAGCAGTGGGAAGCGTATGCGCAGAACAACTGCGTGTTCCAGTACCACATGCCCGAGACCATGCACTACATGCGCAACTGGAACCGGGAATACCTGGACTTCGCAAAAGACAAGGGCTGGCGCCAGCGCAACGACCCGGTGCAGCTGGCGCTGTACTCCGACACGCTGCAGAGCTTTCGCCTTGCGGCGCAGGGCAAGAGCGCGGGGCGGCAGCCGCCCGATGCGCTGCGTGAGCGCATCGACAAATACTTCGACCCGCTGCCGTTCTGGTATGCGCCGCTCGAGGAGGCTGCGACCGATCTCGATGCGTACCCGCTCAATGCGCTCACGCAGCGGCCGATGGCGATGTACCACTCGTGGGACTCGCAGAACGCGTGGCTGCGGCAGATACACAGCCACAACTACCTGCACGTGAATCCGCTGACCGCGCAGGCCGCTGGCATCGCCGATGGCGGCTGGTGCTGGGTCGAGAGCCGCTGGGGCAAGGTGCGCTGCATGCTGCGCTACAGCGAGGCGGTGGAGCCTGGCACTGTGTGGACGTGGAATGCCATCGGCAAGGCGGACGGCGCATGGCAGCTGGCGCCTGGAGCGGACGAGGCGCGCAAGGGCTTTCTGCTGAACCACCTGATCAGCGAGGAGCTGCCCTGCGCCGGCACTGCGAGCGGGACCATCAGCAACTCCGACCCGATCACCGGGCAGGCCGGCTGGTACGACGTGCGCGTGCGCATACGGCCGGCCGAACCGGGCGAGCCCGAAGAGAGCTACCCGCAGATCGCGAGCATGCCGGCGGTGCCCGGGGTGCTGGGCAAGGCGGCGAGCGTGTTGACGTACTTTGCGGGGAGGGGGAGGAAATGATGCAGTGGTTGAAGGACCTGATGTCGTCGGCTCCGGTCTTGCCCCCTCTCCCGCCAACGGGAGAGGGAGCAACACGGTGCGTGCGGCACAGGGCGAGACACTCGCCAAGCAACTCGCCCTCGTCATCGACCTCAACGTCTGTGTCGGCTGCCACGCCTGCGTCACCTCGTGCAAGCAATGGAACACCTCCGGCAGCGCAGGCCCGCTCGCCGACGAGCGGCCCTATGCCGCCAACCCCACCGGCACCTTCTTCAACCGCGTGCAGACCTACGAGGCCGGCGCCTTCCCGGTCACTGAAACCATCCACTTCCCCAAGAGCTGCCTGCACTGCGAAGATCCGCCCTGCGTGCCCGTGTGCCCCACGGGCGCGAGCTACAAGCGCAAGGAAGACGGCATCGTGCTGGTCGACTACGACAAGTGCATCGGCTGCAAGTACTGCGCATGGGCCTGCCCCTACGGCGCACGCGAGCTCGACGAAGAGCGCCAGGTCATGACCAAGTGCACGCTGTGCGTGGACCGCATCTACGACGAGCAACTGCCGAAGGAAGACCGCAAGCCGGCCTGCGTGAAGGCCTGCCCCACGGGCGCGCGCATCTTCGGCGACGTGAAGGACCCGGACTCCGAAGTGTCGAAGGCCATCCGCGAGCGCGGTGGCTACCAACTGATGCCCGAGTGGGAGACCAGCCCGGCCAACCAGTACCTGCCGCGTCACATCACGCAAGCCACGCAAGCCCCGCAGGCAACGGACGCGCGGGAGTAGCCGGATGCATCCCGCGTTCTCGATTCTTTTCTTCACCACGCTGGCCGGCGCGGCTCAGGGGCTGGTCTTCACGCTCGCGCTTGCGGCGCTGTTCGGCCTTGCGCTGGCACCCGGCTTCCTGACGCTGGCGCTTGGTGTTGCCGAAGTGCTGCTCGTGGCCGGGCTTGCCGCATCGTTCATGCACCTGGGGCGCAAGACTCGTGCGTGGCGTGCAGTGCTGATGTGGCGCACTTCGTGGATGTCGCGCGAGGTGATCGTGCTGCCAGCCTTCATCGCGCTGGTGGGGCTGTGGTGGCTGTCGCTGATGCTGGGTATCGGCGCGCCGTGGTCGTGGCTGCTGCCCGTGCTGGTGCTGTGCGGGGCCGTCGCGCTCTGGTACTGCACCGCGATGATCTATGCCTGCCTGAGCTTCATCGAGGAATGGGCGCATCCGCTGACTATCGTCAACTTCACGCTGATCGGGTTGTCGTCGGGGCTGGTGCTGGCCTGTGCAATGGCGGCTTTGAGCGGTGAGGCGCGCTTCGTACAAGTCTTCGGGCCGTGTGCGCTGGTTGCCACGCTGGCAGCGTGGGCTGCGCGCGGGCAAGCGCTCCGGCGCAATGCGGGCATCCGCCACAAATCGACGCTGCAGTCCGCCACTGGCATCCGCACGCAGAAGCTGGTTCAGAAGTCGATGGGCATGTCGGCCGGGTCGTTCAACACGCGCGAGTTCTTTCATGGTGCATCGCTGGCTGCGCTGAAGAACATGAAGCTTGGGTTTCTGCTGCTGGCCTTCGTGTTGCCGGCGTTGCTTTTGGTGTGGGGCCTTGCGAGTGCCGCGGTGTTGCCGTGGTTGCTCGCGGTGCTGGTGCAGGCACCGGGCCTGCTTGCCGAGCGCTGGTTCTTCTTCGCGCAGGCGAAGCACCCGCAGAACCTGTACTACCAGGTGGTGTCTTAGCGAGCAACAGCGTGATCGCGCTCGGCTCGAGAAGGCAGGCCTGCTTACCTGCGTGATGGAAGCAGCGTCGACAGCGCATCTGCTTCCTTCTTCATGGCCAAGGCCAGAGCGGTGCCGGCCGCACCGGCCAACTTGTCAGACAGGCCAGTGGCGACAAGTGTGTGCGCTACCCGCCCGGAGGCATCGAGCAGCGGCACGGCAATCACCGTCACGCCGCTCATGTAGTAGCCGCGATCGATGCTGAAGCCGCGCTTGCGGACCTGCTCGACCTCGCGCTTCCAGGTGGCAAGATCGATTGGCTTGTCCCATCGCAGGGCCTTGAAACGCTTTTCGATCTGCGGCCACGTCTCGCTGCTGAAGGCCGCCACCAGGCGCCCCGTGGCACTGACCAGCGCAGGGAAACGACTGCCGACATCCACATGCAGGCGGAAGGGAGCGTTGGAGCGCGACAAGGCCAGCACGACCATCGGCTCCATGTCATGGGTTTCGACGCCGATCATCGTTACGTTCCACTCGTTGGCCAGAACGTCGAGTACTGGTTGTGCGAGGCTGGCGAAGCTGCTGCTTTCGATCGCGCTGCGGGCCAGGCTCAACATGCCGGTTCCCAGCGAGTAGCGCTTGGTGTCGCTGTCGATCTTGACCAGGTCTTCAACGATGAGTGCACGAAGAATATGCAGGCAGGTGCTGGGGACGAGTTCGAGTTCATCGGCAATGGCCTTGACGCCCATCGCATGCGCGGAGCGCCCGAGAAGTCGCAGGATCGCGATGGCCCGCGTGACGCCGGGCACCGGCCTGACACGCACGGGCTTGGTGGGCTTGGCGCCTGTTTTCGTTGGCTTCGAGGCGGAAGAGGAACTGGACTTCATGGGGCTTGCGATTGGCGGGCGCAAGCTTATCCCAGAAGGCGCGCGGCGAACCAGGCCAGCCCAGGTGTTCCCGATAGCGGAGAGAGGGTCGGTCAGCGCAGTCATGGTGTCCATCGGTCCTAGTCCGCCTTCATTCCCGACGTCTTGATGATCGGCTCCCACTTTCGGCGCTCGCTCTGCACGAACTCGGCGAGCTGCTGGCGCGTGCCGCCGCCCGGGTCGAAACCGTACTCCAGCAATTGCTGGCGGGTCTCGGGCTTCTTGAGAATCCGGTTCATTGCTTCGTTCAACACGTCCAGCGTGGCCGAAGGCGTGCCGTGTGGCGCGAAGAGCGCGTTCCATGCGATGACCTCGAATCCCGCATAGCCCTGTTCCGCCACCGGCTTGATGCCCGGGACGAGCGCGCTCGGCACCGCAGAGGTGACGGCCAGAGCGCGCACGTGGCCTGCCTGCAGCTGCGAGCGCAATGCAGTGGGGGTATCGATCAGCAGCGGCAACTGCCCGCCGAGCACATCGGTCATCGCACTGCCGGAGCCCTTGTACGGCACCTGGAAGATCTGGAGCCTGGAGCGCTCCTTGAGCAGTTCGATGACCAGGCGGGCGCTCGTGCTCGGTGTCGCGATGTCCGCGGAGCGAGGGTCGCTCTTGAGCGCACTCACCAGATCGCCGATGGATCGCATCGGCGACTTGGCGTTCACAACCAGCACCATCGGAAAGCTGCCCGTCAGAACGATCGGTTCGAAGTCCTTCTCCGTCTTGATGCGCTGGCCGGCATAAAGGTACTGGTTGACCGCATGCGTGGCATTGGTCCCCATCGTGAGCGTGTAGCCGTCGGGCGGCGCGTCGGCGGCAAGCTCGGTGCCGAGATTGCCACCGGCGCCCGGCCGGTTGTCGACGATGACCGGTTGCCCCAGCTCCTTGGCCAGCAGGTTGCCGAGGTAGCGCGTGGCGATGTCGGTGCCTTGCCCGGCCTGGTAGGCCACGATGATCCGGATCGGCTTGGTGGGGTAGGTCTGTGCCGGCGCACCGTGCGAACAAAGAGCGATTGCGCAGCCCGTGGCGAGCAGTTTCCAAAGTCTCATTTTTGTCTCCTGTGAAGGCATCGTCGGTCCGGGCCTGACGCCCTTTTTCGGGTCTGTGTCACAGGCCTGGCCTCCGTTCGGAGTGTTGTGATTCGATGGCACACCACGGTCGGACGGGTTGAATCAAGTATCAAAGTCGCGGATGAAATTGTCAAAGAAGATGCAAATTTGTACTAAGACAAAATTAATTTTTGCACTTTCATGAGCGCCTGCGCGACCAGAACCTCCTGACCCGCAGCCCGCAGCTGGCCGCGCATGAACAGCAGGCTCGAGGTGCGGCGCACCAGCTGCGCTCGAGCTTCCACGAGCACGCCGGCTGCTACCGGCGCCAGAAATTGCGTGTCCAGCTGCACCGTCACGCAGGGCATGCGTGAGGCGGCCTCCCAGGCCACGGTGCTGATCGCGTGATCGGTCAAGGTGGCCAGAAGGCCGCCGTGCACGACACCCGCCGGGTTCAGATGAGCGTCGGTCGACCAGACGGCGTAGACCCAGCTCGTGCCTTCTCGCCTGGTCCACAGCGGTCCGGCGGTCGCCATGAAGGCACCGGCTGTGCGGATGCGACGCCAGCCTGCAGCGGCAAGGTTCTCGAATGAATCGATGGGTTCTTCCATGGCATGAGAGGTGTTCGTTGGAGGATGTCGAAGGTGTTCTTTCTACCTCAACTGAATCTGATGTTTTGTCTATATACAAAATAGAGTCGTATTTGACAATAAAACATAGTGAGTCGCATAGTTCAGGCATCGCAAGAGGACCTGAACTGATGACCCACCTGACCGACTACACCTCCTTCTCAGACGCACAGTCGCATTGCTCGACGGAGACGCTCTGGGCGCTTTTCGACGGCGACCGGCAGTCGTTCAACATCGCCTACGAGTGCGTCGACCGCCATGCGAGCGAAGGAAAGGTGGCCATCGTGGTGGCGTATGCGAATGGCAGCGAAGAGGTCATCACGTTCAAGGCGCTGTCGCGCCTGTCGAATCGCTTCGCCAATCTGCTGGTGGCGCGTGGCGTCCAGCCCGGCGATCGCGTCGCGGTCATGCTCGAGCCCTCGCTGGCCTTCTACGTGGCGATCTTCGGAGCGATCAAGACGGGCGCGATCGCCGTGCCGCTCTTTACGCTCTTTGGCCCGGACGGCATTCGTCTGCGCGTGGAAGACTGCAAGCCGAAAATTCTCGTGACCAATGCCGAGAAGGCGCCGGTGTCCCAAGGCATCGACGGTGTCGAGGTGCTCGTGGCCGATGGCGGCTTCGTGCAGAGCCTGAGTGCGTTCCCCGACACCTTCGAGGTTCGGACAACGGCCGAGGACTACGCGATATTCCAGTACACGTCCGGCACCACCCGCGAATTGCCGGCAGCCGTCAAGCACAAGCAGCGCGCACTCGTCACGTTGATGCTGGCGGCGCTCTACGGCACCGGCGTCCGGCCTGGCGACCGCTTTTTTTGCCCGTCGTCTCCCGCATGGGGGCATGGGCTCTGGCACGGCACGCTGGCACCGCTGGCGCTCGGGGTGACCATCGGCGCCTACTCCGGAAAGTTCGATGCGGCACGGCTGCTCAAGGCCCTGCAACACGGCCGCTTCAACAACATTTCGGCCGCGGCAACGCACTTCCGGATGATGCGCAACTCAGGTGCCGCGGACAAATACAAGTACTACCTGGAAAAGGTTTCCTTCACCGGCGAGCCGATGGACAGCGAAACAGAAGATTTCGTCCGCGCCACTTTCGGGCGGCCCGTGTGCAGCATGTACGGCACCACCGAGATCGGCGTGATTCTCGTGAACTACCCCGGCGCTGCGGATTTCAAGGTGAAGCCCGGTTCGCTCGGCAAGCCCATCCCCGGAGGGCGGGTCGATGTTCAGGACCCGGAAGGCAAGACATGTGCACCGGGTGTCGTGGGCGAACTCAAGATCTGGCGCAACGACGCCTGGGTGCCCACCAAGGACCTGGGCAAGGTCGACCAGGACGGCTACTTCTTTCACGCTGGCCGGGCCGACGACGTGATCATCTCCGCGGGCTGGACCATGAGCGCGGTGGAGATCGAAGACGCGGTGCTCAAACACCCCGACGTGCGCGAGGCCGCTGCGATTGGCGTAGCCGACGAACTCCGGGGCCAGGTGGTGAAGGCCTTTGTCGTCACGGAGCGCGAGGGCAGTGATGCCTTCACCAAGGAAATCCAGGACCTCGTGCGCAGCCGACTGAGTCAGCACGAGTATCCGCGCCACGTGGTCTTCGTGTCGGACCTTCCCAAGACACCCGCCGGCAAGGTGCATCGCAAGGTCCTGCGAGACCGCGAGCGGCAGCCCGCGAGCGTCTGACCCCTTTATTCCCCAACCCTCTTATCTACAACCACCAGGAGACCAACGATGTCTGTGCAAAGCGAAAGAACCTTCCCGAAGATCACCGAGCGCGGCCTGGACGAATTGCGCGAGCGCATCGGCCAGAAGATCGAAAACACCCAGGAGCCATGGTGCTACGAAGCCACGCGCGACAACATTCGCCATTACGCACACGGCATCGGAGACGACAACCCGCTCTGGTGCGATCCAGCCTATGCCGCAAAGACGAGGTACGGCAGCGTCGTGGCACTCCCGAGCTTCCTGTTCTCGACCAGCCGGATCGTGTCGGGCTATGTGGGTGGCCTGCCGGGTGTGCATGCGATGTGGTCGGGCGCCGACTGGACCTGGCACAAGCCCGTACTGCGCAATGATGAGATCCGCACCGAGGCCTACCTCAAGGACCTGGTCGAGCACCAGACGCGTTTCGCGGGCCGCGCGGTCCAGCAGATCTATCACGTCGACTTCTACAACCAGAAGGGCGACAAGGTGTCCGAGGCCGACAGCTGGTGCTTCCGCACCGAGCGCGATCATGCCCGGGAGCAGGGCACGAAGTACAAGGAAGTGCGCGCACGCACGCCCCGGCAGTACTCGCCCGAGGAGATCCAGGAGGCCTTCAAGCTCTATCGCAACGAGGAAGTGCGCGGCGCGACCCCGCGCTACTGGGAAGACGTGGTCGAAGGCGAGGCGCTGCCTGTGATGTTCAAGGGCCCGATGACCGTGACCGGCTTCATCGCCTATGCGCAGGGCTGGGGCGGCCTTTATATCCGTGCCAACAAGATGGCCTGGAAGCTGATCGACGCGCATCCCGGCGTGGGCATTACCAACCGCTTCGGCATTCCCGACGTGCCCGAGCGCGTGCATTGGGAAGAAGACTTCGCGCTTGAAGTGGGCGCACCGGGCGCCTACGACTACGGCCCGGAGCGCACTTCCTGGCTCACGCATCACCTGACGAACTGGATGGGCGACGACGGCTTCCTGCGCAAGGCCAGCTGCAAGATCCGCCGCCACAACCCCGAGGGCGACATGCTGTTCATCAAGGGGCATGTGAAGCGCAAGTACGTCGAGGACGGCAAGCATCTGGTCGAGATCGAGCAGGAAGCGCGCAACCAGGACGATGAGCTCTCCGTGCTCGGTTCCGGCGTGGTTGAATTGCCCAGCCGCGGCTAGTATTTGCGGCCGGAAACAAAAAAGGCCAACAAGGAAGACAAACGATGCGTGGTGCGCTCAGCGGCATTCGGGTAGTGGATCTGTCGCGCGTGCTGGCGGGGCCGATGTGCTCGCAAATGCTCGCGGATCACGGCGCGCATGTGATCAAGGTGGAGCCGCCCGGTGGTGACGACACCCGCACGCTAGGGCCGCCCTTCGACCGGCACGGTGACGCGTCCTACTTCAGCGCGATAAACCGGGGCAAGCAGTGCATCAGCATCGATCTTTCGAAGCCGCCGGGACGGCGGATCCTCGAACGGTTGCTCGAGGAGGCCGACGTCCTGATCGAGAACTTTCTGCCCGGTACGCTGGAAAAATGGGGAATTTCTTACGAAGGGTGGATCAAGGAGCGCTTCCCGCGCCTCATCCACTGCAGCATCAGCGGCTTTGGCGCAGACGGCCCGCTGGGTGGGCTGCCCGGCTATGACGCGGTGCTGCAGGCGCTGTGCGGACTCATGAGCGTCAATGGCGAACAGGCGAGTGGCCCGACACGGATCGGCGTGCCCATCGTCGACCACCTCACCGCCTACACCGCGCTGTCGGGCATCCTGCTTGCGCTGCAAGGCCGCAACGTCTCGGGCCAAGGGCAGCACGTGGAGGCTACGCTGTTCGATGCGGCGCTGAGCCTGCTGGTCCCGCATGCGGCCAACTACTTTCAATCGCATCAGGAGCCGGGTCTGCTCGGCAGCGCCCATCCCAACATTGCGCCCTACGACCGCTTCACGTGCGGCGACGGCGAGATCTTTCTCGGGATCATGAACCGTGGCCAGTTCGAGCGCTTCTGCGGTGTGGTCGAACGACCTGACCTTGCGGTGGACGAACGCTTCGCCGACAACGCTGGGCGTCTGCAGCATCGGGATGCCCTTCGGGTCGAGATCGAACACGCCATCTGCCACCGCGCGCGCAAGACGCTGTGCGATGCGTTGATGGCGGCGGGGGTGCCCGCGGCGCCTGTGCATTCGGTGTCGGAGGCCTTTGCCCAGCCTCACGCAAAGCATCGCGAGATGGTGGTCGCTCGCGATGACTACAAGGGAATCGGTCTTCCTGTCCGGTTGCACGGCACGCCAGGCTCGCCGGGCGCGAGTCCTCGGCCTTTCAATTCAGACGCCGTCTGCGTCCTGGAATCGCTCGGATTCACCGCGCTCGAGATCGAGCAACTGTTTGCCGACGGCGTCGTGCCCGCGCCGAATACGGCCATTCCCTTTGCTTAGGCTTCGAAGTTCAACGTGAGCCCGGGCGTCGGCCAGTCATCGATGGCAATCAGCCTCCCGCTGCCCGAGAGCGTGACGTAGGCCGTGCGCCGGTCGCGCCCGCCGAAGCAGATGTTGGTGGTGTAGCGGTCGGGCAGCGGCACATGCTCGACGGTGCTGCCATCGGGCGACACGATGCTGATGCCGCCGTGCAGCAGCGTCGCCACGCACAGGTTGCCGAGCGCGTCGACAGCCATCGAATCGAAGCGCTGGTAGTGCCCGCCCGGCGAGGCGCAGAGCATGCGGCCGCCATGCGGCGAGGGCCAGCCGTCCTTGCGAACGCGGCCCGGCGCGGTGATGTCGAAGGCCCAGACGCGGGCGCCCTCGGTCTCGGCGTAGTAGAGCGTGTTGCCGTCCGGCGAAAGGGCGATGCCGTTGGGCGTCATCACCGGCCGGGCGATGGTGCTTGCGGCGCTGCCATCGGCATGGCCGTAGAAGAGGCCACCGCGGTCCATGTCGTGCTCGCGCACCTTGCCCAGGTCGGTGAAGTAGAAGTCGCCCTGTGCGTCGAACACGATGTCGTTGGGGCCGCACAGCGCGCCGCCTTCGACTGTTTCGTACAGGCGCTCGGCGCGGCCGGTGGCGAGGTTCACGCGTTCGATGCGGCCGCCCGAATAGTCTTCGGCCTGGCCGACCGGCCGCAAGCAGCCGTCGGCTTCTGTGTGCCACTTGAAGCCACCGTTGTTGCAGACATAGACCGCACCATCGGGCCCGATGGCCGCGCCGTTCGGCCCGCCGCCGAGGTCGGCAACCACTTGCACCAGTCCGTCAGCACGTACGCGGGTGAGCGTGCCACGCGCGATCTCGACCAGCAGCACCGAGCCATCGTCCATGGCGATCGGGCCTTCGGGAAACTGCAGGCCGGTGGCGAGTTCGCGAATGTGCATTGGAGGGCCTCGGTGATCGATCCTCTTACTTTTTCGGATTCTGCATGCGCGCGATGATCTTGGAAGTCTCGTTGCCTTCCTCTCGACCGTCCGCGTAGCGGCGCATGTAGTCGAAGACCTTGGCTTGCGAAACCTTCACCATCTGGCCCGCGTGCAGGTTCGGTACCTCGACCGGTTCGTTCTTCAGCAGGCCTTCGATGACGTCACCGTTCCAGCGTGCGACTTCGACCCACATCCATTCGTTGCTGCCGCTGCGCGTGGTGAACGGTGCCTTCACGAGGATGTATTCGCCGGGCTGCAGGCCCTTGGCGAAGGCGTCGCGCAGCTTTGGCAACTGCGCGTTGGCCGCCTTGCTGGCGGCGAGCAGTTCGTCGTTGTGCTTGAGCCGCGTGACGCTGTCTTCGTCAGCACCGAAGACCGAGACCAGCATTGCGGTCTGCTGCGCATAGCGGTCGGGGCCCTTGTAGCGATCGAAGCGGATCTCGTACAGCCGGTTCTGCGGATCACCGCTTTCCCATGTGCCGTTGACCAGCGAGAGCTTTGCCACCGCTGCGGCATTGGGCTTCAGGTGCGTGAGTTGCGGGTCGCGCGCGGCGGCGTGCTTGAGTGCGCGCAGGTCCAGGTCGTACTGGCCGGGCTGCGCCAGCGTGGCGCCTTCGACCATCGCCTGCGAGAACATGTTGACGAGGTTGCCCATCGGCCGGTTGCTCGACCACGAGAAATCGCTCACCACCACGTCGGGCAATCCGAACTTCGACATGCCGAGCGTGATGGCCCGCACGAGGTCGCCGCTGCGGTAGGCATGAATGGTCGTGTGCTGCGACATGTCGGGCACGCCGCCGGCCCAGGTGTCGATGCGGCGCTTCTGCCATTCGTCGGGCGAAAAGACCTCGCGTGTTTCTTCGTCCCACAGCAGGCCGTTGGTGTCGCGCGCCACCTGCAGTGTGAGCTGCAGGGCTTTCTGCATCGCGGCCGACGACTGCTGCGCCGGGTGCGCGAAATCGATGATGAGTGCCTTGTCCGCGGTCTGCAGGGCTTCGGCTTGCTCGCGCGAGATGCCGCGGCCGAAGCGCTGCAGCATTTCCATGCTCGGCGCGCGGTACTCCTTGAGCACCGTGGTGGTGTTCCAGTTCGCGAAGACCACGGGCTCGGTGGCCGTCGCTGGCGTGGGTGCCGCTTTCAGCAGTTTCGGGCTGTCGCCGAGCTTGGCGAGCCGGCTGCGCAACGCGGCCATCGGGTCGGTAGCCGGGGCCTTGGCGTAGTAGATGGCGAACTGGAAGTGGACCGGGCCAGTCTGCTGCGGCGAGCCTGCGGGCACCGGGGCGCCTGGTACGGCCTTGGCTGCGCTTTGCGCAGTCGCTGGTGCCGCGGTCGCGGTCGGCGTGGCCGCGAAGGCGACAGCACCGGTAGAAGAAAGAATCAGCGCGGCGAGCGCGAGGCGGGGGAAGAAGGCGGTCGTTTTTGGTGAGGGCATGGTCAGGACGTCTTCGTTGCTGCGGATGCCGGCATTCTCCACACGGCCCGGCCTTAGCTTCGCCGGCCCCCCGTCGCGCGAGGCTTGCCCGGCGTGCCGGGCAGCAGGTGGTCGAGCGGCAGCGCTGTCTCCGACTTGATCTCGCGCAGCACGATGCTCGAACGCACGTGCGTCACGCCTGGCAGGCTGAACAGCACCTCGTGCAGGAAGCGCTCGTAGTGCTTCATGTCCGGCACGGTCACGTTCAGGATGTAGTCCGCGGGCCCGGTGGCCGACACGCAGCGAATGATCTGCGGGCTCGCGGCCACGGCCTCTTCGAAGCGCTGCACCATCGCCTCGCTGTGGCGGTCGAGGTTCACCTCGGCCACGGCAGACACGTGCAGGCCCACCAGTTCGGGGTCGACCAGCGCCGTGTAGCCGCGGATGACGCCGGCCGTTTCCATGTCTTTTATGCGCTTCCAGCAGGGCGTGGGCGACAGGCCGATGGTGTCTGAAATCTGCTGCACCGTCTGGCGGCCATCGTGCTGCAGTGCAGAAAGGATCTTGAGGCAATGCTCGTCAAGGGAAAGAGAATCGACGTTCATGGCAAATTCCGAGAAGATTATTCTTCAAACAAGGGTCTGCGCCAGTGTATTGAAGAAGCACTTCCCTGGTGTGTCGCAGAACAATTCCGGGCATGAACGCCCCACACGACACAGCCGCACTCAGACGGCCCGGCTACCAGCTCTCCGACAACCTCTGGGCCCCTTCGGGCTCGGTCTTCATCACCGGCACGCAGGCGCTGATCCGCGTGCTGGTGATGCAGGGCCGGCGCGACGCGCAGCGCGGCCTGCACACGCAGGGCTTCGTCAGCGGCTACCGCGGCTCGCCGCTGGGCATGGTCGACCAGGCCATCTGGAAGGCCGGAGAGCGCTTCAAGGAAACGGGCATCCGCTTTGTGCCGGCCGTCAACGAAGAGCTGGCGGCCACGCAGGTGCTGGGCACGCAGCGCGTCGAGTCCGATCCGGAGCGCACCGTCGAAGGCGTGTTTGCCATGTGGTACGGCAAGGGGCCGGGCGTGGACCGCGCTGGCGACGCCCTCAAGCACGGCAATGCGTATGGCTCGTCGCCGCACGGCGGCGTGCTGGTGGTGGCGGGCGACGACCACGGCTGCGTGTCGTCGTCGATGCCGCACCAGAGCGACCACGCCTTCATGGCTTGGCGCATGCCGGTGATGCAGCCCTCGTGCGTGGCCGAGTACCTGGAGTTCGGCCTGTACGGCTACGAGCTGTCGCGCTACTCGGGTGCCTGGGTCGGCATGGCGGCGCTGTCTGAAGTGGTCGAAAGCGCCGGCACCGTCGACCTGGACGTGATCAACGAGCGCGTCGAGGCCTGGGAAGACGCCGATACCGTGAGCGCCGCCACCGGCCACCACGCGCCGCCTGACGGCCTGCACTACCGCTGGCCCGACCTGCCGTCGCTGCGCATCGAATCGCGGCTCGAAGACAAGCTCGCGGCGGTGGCTGCTTTCACCAAGCGCAACAGCATCGATCGAGATGTGATCGTGAGCCCGCACGCGAAGGTGGGCATCGTCACCTGCGGCAAGGCGCATCACGACCTGATGGAAGTGCTGCGCCGGCTCGAACTCTCACCGGAGCAACTGGCCCGCGCCGGTGTGCGGCTCTACAAGATAGGCCTGAGCTTTCCGGTCGAGCGGACGCGCATCAAGGCTTTCGCGCAGGGGCTGGAAGAGATTCTCATCGTCGAGGAGAAGGGCGCAGTGGTCGAGACGCAGCTGCGCGACATCTTCTACAACGCACCGCCCGAAGCGCGGCCTGTGCTCGTGGGCAAGCACGATCGAGACGGCCAGCCGCTGGTGTCGGCGCTCGGCGAGCTGCGCCCATCGCGGCTCATCGAGCTGGTTGCGCACTGGCTGGCCGTGCACTTTCCCGACAACCACGACCTGGGTGACCACCTGCAGCACGTGCGCGACTTCACGCCGCCCGAGCTGCTCGGCAACGCGAGCGATGCGGTCAAGCGCGTGCCGTATTTCTGCGCCGGCTGCCCGCACAACACCAGCACCAAGGTGCCCGAAGGTTCGACGGCGCGCGCCGGCATCGGCTGCCACTTCATGGCCAACTGGATGGACCGCAGCACGGCAGGGCTGATCCAGATGGGCGGGGAGGGCGTCGACTGGATCTCGCACGCGATGTTCACCAAGACGCCGCACGTGTTCCAGAACCTGGGCGATGGCACGTACTACCACTCGGGCTACCTCGCGATCCGGCAGGCCGTGGCGGCCAAGGCAACGCTCACCTACAAGATCCTGTTCAACGACGCGGTGGCGATGACTGGCGGGCAGCCGGTCGATGGCGTCATCAGCGTGGATGCCATCGCGCGGCAGGTCGAATCGGAAGGGGTGCGCAAGGTCGTCGTCGTCAGCGACGAAATCAGCAAGTACGACGACATCAAGGACCGCTTTCCGAAGGGCACCGAGTTTCACGATCGCGCCGCGCTCGACGACGTGCAGCGCCGCCTGCGCGAGATGCCTGGCGTGACGGTGCTCATCTACGAACAGACCTGCGCGGCCGAGAAGCGCCGCCGCCGCAAGAAGGGCGAACTGGCCGACCCGCCCAAGCGCCTGTTCATCAACGAGGCGGTGTGCGAAGGCTGCGGCGACTGCACCGTGCAAAGCAACTGCGTGGCCGTACTGCCGCACGAAACGTCGATGGGCCGCAAGCGCAAGATCGACCAGACCAGCTGCAACAAGGACTACTCCTGCGCCAAGGGCTTCTGCCCCAGCTTCGTGGGCGTGACGGGCGGTAAACTGCGCCGCAAGAGCGGCGCGCTGGCGGCCGGGCGCGATGCCTTCCTGCATCGGGTGGCCGCATTGCCGCATCCGGCGGAGCATGTGTGGACCGGCCCCTACGACCTGCTCGTGACCGGCGTGGGCGGCACCGGCGTGGTAACGGTCGGCGCGGTGATCGCGATGGCGGCGCACCTGGAAGCCAAGGCCGCGAGCGTGCTCGACTTCATGGGCTTCGCGCAGAAGGGCGGCTCGGTGCTGAGCTTCGTGCGGCTGGCCGATTCGCGCGAGCGGCTCCATCAGGTGCGCATCGACACGCAACAGGCCGATGCGATCCTGGCCTGCGACGTGGTCGTAGGTGCGTCGGCCGATGCGCTGCAGACCGTGCGACACGGACGCACGCGCGTGCTGGCGAACATCCATGAGATTCCGGTGGCCGAGTCGCTGCGCAACCCCGATGCGGATCTGCATGTGGATCTGCTGCTGGAGAAGATGCGCTTCGTCGCTGGCGAAGAGCAGGTCGAGACCTTCGATGCGCAAAGTCTGGCGGAAGAGTTCCTGGGCGACACGCTGGCGGCGAACATCGTCGCGACTGGTTACGCATGGCAGCGCGGACTGGTGCCGCTGAGCCTGGAGGCGCTGATGCATGCGATCGAGCTGAACGGCGTGGCGGTGGCGGCCAACCAGTCGGCGTTTTCGCTGGGGCGGCTTGCTGCGGGTGACCCTGCGGCGCTGGATCAGTTGCGCGCTGCGCCTATCGATGCGCAGGCATCAACGACCGATGAGCGCCCGTTCGATGTGTTGCTCGCTGATGCACGCGGGCATCTGACCGGCTACCAGAACGCCGCATGGGCGGCCCGCTTCGAGACGCGCATCCGCAGCCTGCAGACGCGCGAGGCGGCACTGCCGGGCGGCGATGCGAGCCTGCCTTTCACGCGCAATGCGGCGCGCAGCCTGCTCAAGCTCATGAGCTACAAGGACGAGTACGAAGTGGCGCGCCTGTACACCGATGGCGCGTTCATGCAGAAGCTGAAGGAGCAGTTCGAAGGCGAGTTGAAGCTCGAATTCCACATGGCGCCGCCGCTGGTTTCTCGTGGGGCACACGGGCAGGTACCCGCCAAGATCCGTATCGGCGGCTGGATGCTGTCAGCGATGCGATGGCTGGCGCTTGGCAAGCGGCTGCGCGGCACGGCTTTCGATCCATTCGGGCGCACTGGCGAGCGACGCGCAGAGCGCGAGTTGATCGCGCATTTCGATGGCCTGCTCGAAGCCATGGCTGGCGAGCTGTCGGCCGGCAATCAGGCAACGGCCGCGCGCATTGCTGCGCTGCCGCTGTCGATTCGTGGCTTCGGCCACGTCAAGCTCGCGAACCTCGAAGCCGCGAAGCTGCGGGAGGCTGAGTTGCTGCACCGGTTTGCACCGGCGCGCTATCCGAAGCCGGAGCGTGCTGTGGAGGCGGGGCAGATCCGGGGGATCGCGATCGTGGCCGGTGCGCGCTGACCCTGGCTGCTCAGCCGACCGCCTTGATGAGCTTGTCGCGCCCCGCCTTCGCCAGCATGGACGCGACGGCGCAAGAGGCGAGTCGTGCGGGTTCGGAATCGGCGCGGCTCGTGAGGATCACCGGCACCTTGGTGCCCAGCACGATGCCTGCTGCATAGGCGCCACCGAGAAAAGTGAGGCTCTTGGCGAGCATGTTGCCCGCGTCCAGGTCGGGCACGATGAGCACATTGGCGCGGCCCGCTACCGGCGAGGTGATGCCCTTGATGTGCGCGGCTTCGGCGTCGATGGCGTTGTCCATCGCGAGCGGGCCGTCGAGCACCGCGCCGGTGATCTGGCCGCGATCGGCCATCTTGCACAGCACTGCGGCATCGAGCGTTGACGGCACCTTGGGGTTGACAGTTTCAGTTGCCGAGAGAACGGCCACGCGCACCGCCGGCATCTGCAGCGCATGCGCAAGGTCGATGGCGTTCTGCACGATGTCGACCTTCTCTTCGAGCGTGGGCGCGATGTTGATGGCCGCATCCGAAATGATCAGCGGCTGCGCGTGGCCGGGTATGTCCATCACGAAGCAATGACTGATGCGGCGCGAGGTGCGCAGGCCGCCTTCGCGGCGCACGACTGCGCCCATCAGTTCGTCGGTGTGAAGGCTGCCCTTCATCAATGCATCGACCTCGCCGCGCAGTGCCATCGCGACGGCGGCATCGGCTGCGGCGTGGCTGTGCGGTGCATCGACGATGGCTATGCCAGAGATGTCGGCGCCTATCTCGTGCGCCGCGGCTTCGATCTTTGTGCGCGGGCCGACCAGCGTAGGAGCGATGAGGCCCAGTGCCGCAGAGGAGAGTGCTGCTTCGAGCGACACAGCGTTGGCGGGGTGGACCACTGCAACGCGCAACGGAGGCAGGTTGCGCGCGGCTGCGATCAGGCGGTCGTAGTGCGGATGGGCTGCGAGGGTCGAAGACGCCATGCGGGCTCCTGGAGGTGAAGGGGAGGGAGTGTGTTGCCGCAACGGTACTTGAAAAAAAGTTGATCGAGGTGGTTGACGATTGTGTAAAGACTATTTACATTCCAAACCCAGTCAACGCCAACAGGACACCATCGTGAAAGCCGCACAGATCCGCATCTACAGCACTTGCCCCGCATCGGGCAATGTGTTCGTGCGCGTCGCATCGCATGCCGGCCTCAGCTTTGGTCTGCTGCCGTCGTTGCAGCAGCTCGATCAGTCCCCGTATTCCATGCAGAAGCCGCAGACCAATCTGTGGTCGTGCGATTACGAGGATCAGGTGCAACCGGGTGGAGGAAGCGCATAGGCGCAGACCTCCCTAGCTCTCTCGAAAAGAGGCCCGGACACCGCAAGGTTCCGGGCCTCTTCGTTTTTCGCTTCACTCATTTCTCAAGCAGCGATCGTGCTGCATGACACCGGGCTTCGGCCCCGTGAACGCTCTTTAAAAATTCGCAAGCATCGAGGCGAGACCGGCCACTGGAACGGATCGTCGCCTCTCACATTTTTCATTCAGCCCTGGTGACGCAATTGGTAGACGTGTCCGCCTTAGAAGCGGAATTCTGGGAGTTCGAGTCTCCCCTGGGGCACCAAATTTTCTCTGGGTGTAGTGTCAATCTGGTAGACGGCCTGCCTTGGAAGCAGGAGGCTGCAGGTTCAAATCCTGCCACTCAGACCATCTCTTTTTTTCCACGCGTGTGTAGCTCAACTGGCAGAGCACTGGACTCCAAACCCAACGGTTGAAGGTTCGACTCCTTCCGCGCGCGCCATTCCTTACCGGCCCTTCGCCTAGTGGTCCAAGGCACCGGGTTTTGATCCCGGCATCCAAGGTTCGAATCCTTGAGGGTCTGCCAGCTCTTCTTTCTCTTTCGTTCCGCTAACTCAGTGGCCAGAGTGCCTCCCTGTCCAGGAGGAAGCCAGGGGTTCGACTCCCCTGCGGAACGCCATACTCGATCGAACGCAAACGCCAAAGGAGCAGCGAAGCATGAAACCCGAAGTCCAACCGAACAAGATCGTCGTGCTCTCGGGCTCGGGCGTGAGTGCCGAAAGCGGCCTGCCTACGTTCCGAGATGCCAAAGGCTTGTGGAACACCTACTCGTGGCAGGAGCTCGCAAGCCCTGAAGGCTGGCGAAAGCACCCCGAGGCGGTGCTGGCCTTCTACAACGAGCGGCGAGCGAAGGCGTGGCAGGCGCAGCCGAACGCCGCGCACCTTGCCATTGCGTCGCTCGAGTCGGCGTATGAAGTCGTGATCGTCACGCAGAACGTCGATGCACTGCACGAGCGTGCGGGTTCAAGCAACGTGCTGCACGTGCACGGGCAACTCGCGTATGCGCGCGGCACGTCGGAGCCTGAACCCAGGCGCTACCGCATCGACGGCGAACCCATTGCCATGGGCTAGTTGTGCGAGGACGGCACGCAACTGCGGCCTGACATCGTGTGGTTCGGCGAAGCGGTACAGCACTTCGACGAAGCTGAGCTGCATGTGGCCACCGCGGCGCGCGTGCTGGTGGTGGGTACGTCGCTCACTGTCAACCCCGCCGCATCGCTTGTGCGGTACGCGGATCGCTCTGCGCAGAAAGTGCTGGTTGCGCTCGACATGGAAGACGTGCCGCACGGATTCACCTTCCTGCAAGGCAAGGCCACCGACGTGGTGCCGGCCTTGGTGGCAAGGTGGCTTCACGAGGCGAGAGCCGGCACGTGATTGCTCCGCAGCGCTGCTCCAACCCAAGCCCGTCATCGTGTCGATGACGGGCTTTTTTATTGATCTTTCTTGTTCGAATCGATCAGCGCATCGTGCAGGCAGTGTCTGTAGTTCTTTCTCCGCATGCCGTTTGGCACTGGTCGTGCGCAGGTGCCTCGCTTAAGGTACGTGCCTTGCGAACCCGATGTAGCGCGGACCGCCAACACCTCTCAGACCCTTTGGCTCATTGCATCTTCGAGAGATGGAGCGGTTTAAAACTTATTGTTTTGTTTCGGACGTTTTCTGAAGAAATAGACAAAAAAGATCCGTGCAACAGATCGATAAAGCAGGAAAAGTTTGTTAAAAATCGGGCCTTCCGTTGCGTACTTGTTTCGATTTGATCGAATGGAAAGTGGGCACGAATGGATTCGAAGGCGCGATGTAATGCGAAAGCGTTGCGCCTGAAAGATGGGGCGACCCCCGCTGTGTCACCAGCGCTGGCGCCATCCGGTTGCGATTCGCTGCCGTCCTCCTGCAAGTGGAGGGCGGCTGGTTCCACGGTGTCCTCGATGGGCACGCAATTTCTGAGGGAGTTGATCTCATGGCAGTAGACATGTTCATGCGCGTTGAAGGCGCAAACGGCGAATCGAAGGACTCGAACCACAAGGAGTGGACGGACATCAAGTCGTTTGCGTGGGGAGCAACGCAGCCTGGAAACATGGTCAGCGGCGGCGGCGGCGGGGTTGGCAAGGCCAGCTTCAACGACCTGCAGGTGCTCGCACGCATCGACAAGGCGGCGCCTTCGGTGCTCAAGAACTGCGCCAGCGGCAAGCACCTGAGCAAGGTGGAAGTGTCGGTGTGCAAGGCCGGCGGTTCGCAGATCGAATACACCCGCGTCACGCTCGAAGAAGTGCTGGTCACCTCGGTGCAGTACACGGCCGAGCAGGGTTCGGACGCCGTGTTCGTGCAGTACGCCTTCCAGGCCGCGAAGGTGAAGCAGCAGTACTGGGAACAGACCGACAAGGGCGGCAAGGGCGCCGAGACGGTGTTGGGCTGGAACATCAAGGAAAACAAGGAAGCATGAGTTCCCTTTGCCGGGCGTGTTGCTCGCTTCTGCGGCACGCGCCGGGCTCGCATTGACCAGGGAGCCTTCCAGGAATGACCCGCAGCTTCATCGCCCACAGCGTGTTGGGCGAGCGCCTGAAGTTCCGCTCGATGACGGGACAGGAGCGCATCTCCGCACTGTTCGAGCATCGCGTGCGGCTCATCAGCGACATGCCCAACATCCAGCCCAAGCGCATGCTGGGGGAGGACATGAGCATCGAGGTGAACCTCGCCACGGAACTCGGCGGCGCCGGCAAGCGCTTCCTGAGTGGACAGGTCACGCGCTTTGCCTACGTGGGCAAGGACGACGGCGACATGTGCGTGTACGAGGCCACGCTGCGCCCCTGGCTGTGGTACGCCACGCGTCGCTCCGACTTCAAGATCTTCCAGTTCAAGACGGCACCGCAGATCCTGCAGGAGGTGCTCGCGCCCTACGGCTATGCCGTCGACGCGCGCCTGAGCGGCAACTACCGCACCTGGGACTACTGCGTGCAGTACTCGGAGAGCGACTTCAACTTCGTCAGCCGGCTCATGGAGCAGGAGGGCATCTACTACTTCTTCTCGCACGCGCAGGGCAGCCATCAGCTGGTGCTGTGCGACGGGGCGGATTCGCACACCCCCCTGCCCAGCGGTCCGGTGAAGGTGCCGTACCACGCGGGCGTGCTGGCCGCGCAGATCCTCGAGCAGGACTTCATCGACAGCTGGAGCCATTCGGAAGACATCGCTTCGGGCAACTTCGCCGCTGACGACTACGACTTCAAGAAGCCCAACGCCGAGATCGACACAGTGCGCCAGCAGCCGGCCGGCCACAGCCGCGACGACTTCGAGATCTACGACTGGCCCGGCGGCTACACCGAGCTGGGTGACGGCGAGAACTATGCACGCCTGCGGCTGGAGCAGCTCGCCGGGCGCCGCGAACTGGTGAGCGCCGAAGGCAACCTGCGCCACATGGCACCGGGCTACCTGTTCGAGCTGGCGCGCCATCCGAACGCCGAGGACAACCGCCGTTACCTGATCGAGGCCGTGACCTACGACTTCCAGGAGAACGCGCTGCGCGTGGTCGGCGCGGCGGACGCGGCCTACAGCGAATCGACCAGCAGCACCAGCTATCGCCAGACCTTCGAGGTGCTGCCCGACAGCGCGCCCTACCGGCCCGCGCGCGTCACGCCCAGGCCGCGCACCACCGGGCCGCAGACCGCGGTGGTGGTGGGCCCCGCGGGCGAAGAGATTCACACCGATGAGTACGGCCGCATCAAGGTGCAGTTTCATTGGGACCGCTATGGCCGGCGCGACGAGAACTCCTCATGCTGGATCCGCGTGTCGCAGACCTGGGCCGGCAGCAACTACGGCGCCATGCACATACCGCGCATCGGGCAGGAGGTGATCGTCGACTTTCTCAACGGCGACCCCGACTACCCCATCGTCACCGGCTGCGTCTACAACGCCGCGCAAATGCCGCCCTGGGAGCTGCCACGCCACAAGACGCAGACCGGCTTCCAGACGAACTGGAGCAAGGGCGGCGGCGGCAAGCACATGCTGCGCTTCGAGGACAGCCGCGGCACCGAGCACATCGAGCTGTCGACCGACCACGGCAACACCCACTTGCACATGGGCTACCTGATGAACCAGGGCTCGGGCGTGCAGCGCAGCTATGGCTTCGAGCTGCGCACCAACGAGTGGGGCTCCATCCGCGCGGACAAGGGCCTGCTGTTGACCACCTACACGCAGGACTACGCGCAACGCGTCTCGCGCGACAACCCCGACGGCCACGAGCACATGGGCGCCACGCTGGCGCAGAGCAATGCGCTGATGCAGGCGTCGGGCCAGGCCATCGCGGCCACCAAGGCGCTGGTGGGGTCGATGGCGCAGGGCAAGAACCAGACGCTGATGGGCCTGGTGCAGGGTGTGCAGGCCGCGGGCGGCGTTTCGCAGGCCGTGGCAGCACTGGCCGCGGGCGGCACGCCGGAAGCCGGCGTCTCGGACAACCCCGACCCCGCCATGGCCGACGCGCAGCAGATGCTCGACCTCTCGCGCAAGATCGACAAGCCCGTGGTCTCCATCGTCAGCCCCGAGGGGCAGACCATGATCAGTCCCAAGCCTATCGTCGTGAGCTCGGGGCAGAGCGTGTCGATGCGCGCCACTTCGGCCATGACGCTGACCACCGGCGCGCAGCTCACGCAGCTCGTTACCGGCGGCATGCTCACGCAGGTGAGCGAGGGCGGACAGGTCAACGTGGTGTCGGGCGGCGACATCGTCTCGCACGCCAGCGCGGGCGCCGTCAACCTGGTGTCGAAGACCGACGCCTCCATGACCTCCACCGAGAGCAACGCCAACATCACAGGCCGCAAGTCGGTCGTGATCCAGGCGGCCGATCAGGACGTGTTCGTTACCGGCAAGACCAGCATCTCGCTGATCTGCGGCAAGTCGTCCATCGTGCTGCTGGCCGACGGCACGGTGAACATCAACGGCGTGAAGGGCCTCGTCAACTTCACGGGCGAGCTCGACCAGCGCGGCAGCAAGATCTTCTTGAACTGCGATGCGCCCATCGGCAGCCAGAGCGAGGAAGCCGTGGTGGAAGACGGCGTGCCCCTGACGCCCGCTGCCGCTGCCACGTCGGCAGAGGCATCGGAGCGTGCTGTGCCCGCAGCCGCGCCGCCGGGCTACGTCACCACCGGCCTCGGCAAAGGTGTCGACGCCATCGCGGCGAGGTCGCCCACGCTGCAGAGGCAGATCAAGTTTTTGCAGGGCGAGAAATGGAATGTCAGCTATGGCGCTGCAGGCGGGGGCTCGTATGCCAACACCAATCCGGGTGTCAGGAAGATCGTGATCGACGGCGACTACGCGAGCGACCCGTACAAGACCGCCGCCTCGCTGTCGCACGAGGTCGGGCACGCGGTCTATTCATACCGCTTCAAGCCCGATATTTCCTCGAAGACCGCGTTCGTCAACAGCATGCTCAGCTCCGAGGGCGAGGCCGCGTTGAACCAGATCCAGGTGCAGCGTGAAGTCTGGCGCGCGGCCAAGGTCGACATCCTCCAGGGCGCGAACCCCGCGAACGTGGAGGCTTTCAACGAGGCCTACAACGGCATGGTGAAGGGTGGTACCCGGGAGGCCGCAAGAGCCGCGGCCGGCAAGTACTACGGCACGCTCACCACATCGACCACCGGCGAGCAGTACACGCAGTACTACGGCAACTCCTACGACAAGAAATATGCCGGCAAGCACTGAATCCATGAACCGGCAAGCCACGACCATGACGCTCTGGCAGGCCGTCGATGCGCTGGCGGCGCAGTTGCCGTTCTCCACGCAGGAGGTCGGCCGCACGCTGTCGACCACCTTGAGCGACACGCATGCCGCGGGCGGCGACGCGTTCCGGTTCTTCGAAGGTACGCCGGTGCGCCTTGCCGATGGCACTGAGCTTGCGCGCATCGACCTGCGCGTCAGGCGCGAAGACGCGAGCCAGGGCTTCCTGGTGCTGGAGCTGAAGGGGCGCTGCGTGCCGATGGCCGAAGTGCGCCAGCACTACGCCGCACTGGAACTCATCGACGTGCCGCGCGGCCGTTCGCTCGACGAAGCGAGCACCTTCGCGGCCACGCTCGGCTGGGGCCGGCTGTCGTTCGGCTTCACCGAGCGCAACCCCGACTGCCTGGCCTTCGTGGCTTTCGACCCCGCATAGAACAAACCCGGAAGAAAGCAGCCTGATGAAGTACCACATCCAGGAAGGCCAGTTCGACGTGCCGGACGATGGGCGCATCGATCGCTCGATGAACGTGCTGGCCATGCCCGATGGCTCCGGCACCACGCTCATCGTGAGCCGCGATGCGCTGCGCGCGCAGGAGAGCCTGGCGCAGTTCGTCACGCGGCAGATGAACGACCTGACGCGCCAGGTGAGCCAGCTGAAGGAGGTGTCGCGCACCGACATCGCCGTGGGGCCCGCCATCGCGAGCCTGCGCGCCATCGAGCTCGCCACGCAGTTCAAGCAGAACGGACAGGCGCTGCACCAGCGCCAGGCCGTGTTTCTCTTGCCGCAGGACGCCACCGGCAAGGCCGTGCTCATTCTCACGGCCAGCAGCCCCGTGCCGTTCGACACAGAGGCGCTCGCGCTGTGGCGGCGCACGCTCGAGAGCTTTCAGCCCAGGGCCTGACACCTTGAAGGCCACGACGACCCATGGCCGGTAAACCCGCCGCCCGGCTGCACGACCCCATTGCCCACACCAATGCGCACGCGCGCTTCTGGGCCAAGTTCGCGGGCGGGCTGATCGGCGGCATCGCCGTCGGCTTTGCGGTGGGCGTGGCCGCTGCCGCCGTGGTCGGCACCGGGGGGCTTGCGGGGCCGCTGGTGGCGGGCGCTGTGGTGGTGGGCGCGCGCATGGCCGGCGGGTATGTCGGCGCGAGCCTGGGCGAGTCGATTGCCGATGCGCTGGTGCCCGAGACCCTCACCGTGACCGGCATGATCACCAGCGGCTCGTCGGACGTGTTCATCGACAACAAGGCCATAGGCGCGGCGCGCGCCTCGCCCGAGATGCCGATGGACACCGTGAGCTGCAAGAAAGACTCGCCGCAGATCCTTCTTGCCGAGGGCGCGGAGACCGTGTTCGTCAACATGGGCGTGGCCTCGCGCAAGGACGACCACACCGAGTGCGGCGCCAAGGTGAGCGAAGGCTCGCCCACCGTCTTCATCGGTGGGCCGACCGCACGCGTGCGCGAGGTGGCCGACGAGGTGCCGCTCATCTCGAAGGTGCTGGTGACCATCTTCAACGTGGTCATGATCTACCGCGGCCTGCGCTGCCTGCCCAAGCTCGCGCGCCAGGGCAAGAACGCGCTGCCTTGCCTGATCGAAGGCGCGGTGGGGCTGGGCATGGGCATCCACGGCCTGGTCAGCTCCTTCGGCAACCCGGTGCATGCGGCCACGGGCGGAAAGTTTCTGGGCGGCGAGAGCGAGCTCGACTTCAGCTTGCCCGGCCCGCTGCCCATTGCGTGGCAGCGCTTCTACAGCAGCCACGACCTGCGCCGCGACGGCGCGCTGGGGCAGGGCTGGAGCCTGCCCTATGCAATGGAGCTGCGGCTGGGCAATGACGCCGCCGGACAGCCCACCGTGACGCTAATCGATGAGCAGGGCCGGCCGATGGTGCTGCCAGACATCGAGCCCGGTACTCGGCAATACAGCCTGCGCGACGGCCTGGACCTGTGCCGCTCCGAAGGCGGCCACTACTTCATTCACGTGCCGGGCGGGCTGTTCTTCATGTTCGGGCCACCGTCCGCCGAACTGCCGCGCACGCAGACGCTGAAGCTCGCGCGGCTCGAGGACCGCAACGGCAACTTCATCGACCTGCGCCACGATGTGCTGGGCCGGCTGAGCGAGCTGACCGACAGCACCGGGCGCCTGCTTGCGCTCGACTACGCGGGCGAGAGCTGCCGGCTGGGGGCAGTGCGCCTGGCTGCCGGTGCGCCCGGCGAGCTGCCGGGCCTGCTGGTGGCGTACAGGCACGACGCCGAAGGCCGCCTGCTCGACGTGACCGACCGCAACGGCGTAGTGGTGCGCCGCTTCGGCTACGACGCCCAGGGCCTCATGAGCTTCCACGCCGACGCGGCGGGGCTGGAGTGCCGCTACGAGTGGCGTGGCCCGGCCGGCGACGCGCACGTGGCCCGCCACTGGACAAACGACGGCGAGAGCTACACCGTGCGCCGCATGACGCCCCCCGCAGACGATGCGCTGGCGCTGGGTGAAACCCTGGTCGTCGACCAGCTCGGCCGCGAATTCGCCTGGCACTGGAACGCCGACCACCAGGTCACCGACTACATCGACGCGGCTGGCCGCCAATGGCATGCGCAGTACAACGAGCTGCGCCAGCTCGTTGCCATCACCGAGCCGGGCGGCGCCACCACGCGCTGCACCTACGACCCCATGGGGTTCATGAGCAGCCGAACCGATGCGCTGGGCCGCACGCAGAGCACAGGCTGGACCGAGTTCGGCGAGCGCTGGCGCGAAACCCTTGCAGACGGCAGCACCTGGACCTATGCCTACAGCGACCAGGGCAACCTGGTGCGCGAGACCGATCCGCTGGGCCACACCACCGAGTACGCCTACGACAGGCGGGGCCTGCCCATCGTCGTTACCGACGGCAAGGGCGGCACCAACCGCATGGCCTGGAACGAGTGCGCGCAGCTCGTCGCGCTGACCGACTGCTCCGGCAAGACCACGCGCTACGCCTACGACGGCTGGGGCCACCTGCAGACCGTGACCGACGCCGCGGGCCAGCGCACACGGCTGACCCACGACGCCATGGGGCGGCTGCTGTCCGTTTCGCAGCCCGACAACAGCCACCAGTCGTTTCGCCACGACGCGGCCGGTCGCATCGTGGCCGCCACCGATGCGCTGAGCCGCAGCACGCAGTTCGCGCTCGGCCGCCGCGGCCAACCGCTGGCGCGGCAGGACGCCGAGGGGCGCCGCATCGCGTGGCACTACGACAGCGCCCAGCGCCTGCAGTCGCTCGTCAACGAGAACGGCCTGCACTTCGAGTTCGTGCGCGACGCCGCCGACCGCGTGGTGGAAGAGCGCCGCGTGGGCGGCACGCGTGTGCAGGTGGAATACGACGCCAACGGCTGGCCGGTGTGCATCACCCATGTGCCCGGCATCGGCGACGAAGACCTCGCGCTGCACGACGGCATCGAGCAACGGCCTGCCGCGAGCCGGCCCTTGCGCACCGAACTGCTGCGCGACGCCGCGGGCCGCCTCATCGGGAAGCGCACCCAGAGCCACCACTACCGCTACAGCTACGACCAGCTCGATCGGCTGACCGAGGCGGTCAAGCTGGAGGCGCCGCAACCCGGCACCGGCGGCGAAGCGCGCACGCTGCACCGCACCGTTTTCGCCTACGACAAGCTCGGCCGGCTGATCGAAGAAACCGCCATCGACGAGCTCACCGGCGAGACGCACACCCTGCACCACGCGCACGACGAACTGGGCAACCGCACGCAGACCGTGTTGCCCGCCATCGCGTCGCAGCCAGGTGTGCAGCGTGTGCTGAACTACCTGTACTACGGCTCCGGCCACCTGCACCAGGTCAACCTGTCGCAGCAGCGCGGCGATGCACCCGCGGTGCACCAGCTCATCAGCGACATCGAGCGCGACGACCTGCACCGCGAAGTGGCGCGCAGCCAGGGTGCGCTGCACACCCGCTTCGCGCTCGATCCCTTGGGCCGACGTGCCGCATCGTGGTGCCGGGCTGGCGGGCTGGACACGGCCTTCACTACGCAAGACCCGAGCTGGCGCCAGGCCATCGACAGCGCCGGCACGCCCGGGGCCCGCTTGCTCGACGGGTTGATGAAGGAATACAGCTACGACCCAGTGGGCGAGCTGCGGCAGAGCCGGCATTCGCTGCAAGGCACGACAGGGCACCGGTACGACGCTACCGGGCGCATCGAGGAGACCTTGCGCAGCGCGGCTGCCGCCAACAGCGAACGCTTCGCCTACGACCCCGCGGGCAACCTGCTCGATGCATCATCGACCGCGCCCGGCTATGTGCGCGACAACCTCGTGCGTGTGTTCGAGGACAAGCGCTACAGCTACGACGGCCATGGCCGGCTGGTGCGCAAGAGGTCGGGCAGGCACACCGAGCAGCGTTTCGAGTGGGACGAGGAAAGCCGCCTCATGGCCGTGCACACCACGCGCCGCCCGGGCACGCCCGAAGCCACCACGCAACTCACCCGCTTCGACTACGACGCCATGGGGCGGCGCGTGGCGAAGCACGATGCATTCGGCAGCACGCGGTTCGTCTGGGAGGGGATGCGGCTGATAGAGGAGCGCAGGGGCTCGCAGGTGGTGAGCTATGTGTACGAGGCCGAAAGCCACGTACCAGTCGCGCGGCTCGACGCGAAGGCCGAGCCCGCCCAGTCATCGGACACGGCACAGGTCTTTCACTTTCACAACGACACCGCCGGCCTGCCGGAAGAACTGAGCAACAACGAAGGCCAACTGTGCTGGCGCGCGAGCTACAGGATATGGGGCGCGACCGTTACCGAGCAGTGGGAGGTCACGGCCCTGAATGGCCGCGCTGTTGCATCGACCGGCACGGTGCCCCAGGCCATCGAGCAGAACCTGCGCTTCCAGGGCCAGTACCTGGACCGGGACACGGGGCTGCACTACAACACCTTCCGGTTCTATGACCCGGACATTGGGCGGTTCATCAGCCCTGACCCGATCGGGCTTGCGGGCGGCGACAACCTGCATAGCTACTCGCCCAACCCCATCCGGTGGATCGACCCGCTGGGTTGGATCTGCGGCGAGACGCTTGCACGGCCGGTCGGCTTCAACAGGGGCAGCCGCAACTTCACGCTGGAGCAGGGCAATGCCACCTCGGGCTGGAAGCACATCTACGACCGACACGTCGATCCGGTGCGGTTCCCCAACAAGTCGAAGTTCAACTCCAGCATGAGCCAGGGAGAGATTTCCTCGCTGCTGGGCAAGACGCTCAAGCACGGCAAGGAGTCGAGCTACGAGGGGAAGGCCGTGTTCGAGTCCCGGCTGAAGTACGACGGACAATACAAACGCTATCGCGCCACCGTCAACGAAGACGGAACCGTTCGAACCTTCCACCCGCTGGACTGACTATGCTGGACATCTACTACACAGACCCTTCCACCACGGACATGCCCGAAGACCCGGGCAGCCTGGAACTGGCGGGTTCCATCGAACTCGATGCGCACCGTTCGCTGGCCGTGTTGTTCGACAAGGGCAGCAAGGCCGGCGCAAGTTTCAAGTACTTCGAAGATTCCCTGCTGAAACCCGCACAGGTTGCAACGCTGCTGAAAATCTTCACTTCGAATGTGGGAGAGCTTGACGGCAACCGC
Source organism: Variovorax sp. GW821-FHT09D05 (assembly GCF_059416325.1). Lineage (NCBI taxonomy): Bacteria > Pseudomonadati > Pseudomonadota > Betaproteobacteria > Burkholderiales > Comamonadaceae > Variovorax > Variovorax sp. GW821-FHT09D05. The sequence continues at coordinate 70,544 of NZ_JBWKOZ010000019.1, forward strand.
CAGGCGCTTGCGGCGTTCGACGAAATGCGCGGCATCTTCGAAGGAGCGGTCGGCAAAGGCGCGGGGCTTGTGGCGTTCAGCGACTGAGCCTGTCGGGGCGAAGCACGATGCCTTGGCAGGAATGGAACTCACATTCCGACCACAAGGTCACCTGACCCATGAAGGCCTGCAGTCCATGAAATCGATCGACCTGTTGTACGAAGACCTGCAGAACGCGCCTTCACTGCTTTCCGTGGGGGACGAGGTGCGCTTCATGCTTGGCCTGATGGCGCTCGAGCCCGATGACATCGCGCGCAACAGCGAGGTTTTCTTCAAGATACTGGACCAGCTCGAAGACTCCCACACCACGGGGTGGGGTCATACCTCCGAGGATCCCGAGGCCGTGAAAATCTTCGAGTGCTTTGCTTCATTCCTGGAAGGACTTGCGGCGCACATTCCTGCTCAGCAAGAGTGGCTCGGCAGTGCGGCGGAGAACTTCCGTCTCCGGTGAAACGGAGGCTGGTGAAGCACGTCGGATGTTGAAGCAAACCATCGCCGGGCAGCTCGACCTTCTGCACTACCTCGAGCGAGGCGCCGTGCATCTGGCCGCGGGCATGAGCATTCCGGAGCAGACAGCCTGCGAGCAAGAGGCCGACGAGCAATGGCGCACGGGGTCAGGGACCGTCTACACCTTCGACTTCGACGGCTGGAGCCTCAACCTCCACTTCGACCCCAAAAAGAATTTCTCGCACGACACCATCGACTTCTTCGGCTATTGCGATCTACCCGGTTTCTCGGACATTGCCGGGCCTTTGCAAGCCGCCAGCGCCTTCGAAGGCGCGACACACTTCGACCTGGGCGACGAGCAGGTGGTGCTGCTTCCCTCCAGTGTCACGGTTCATTTCCGCAAGGAGGAGGGCGACGTGCAGGTGCTGACGAAGATTGCCGGTGCTCTGCTTCCGCACGGTGCGCTCGCGGACTACTACCGCTCGATGCTGCGGCGTTGAGCGTGGCCCCGTTGCACCCATGCTCGACATCTACTTCGTCCCATCTTCATGCAGGTCCATACCCAAGGATCCGCGCGGATTGGTGCATGCGGGCTCCATCGATTTCGATGCGCATCGCTCCTTGGACGTTGTGTTCGACCAATGCGGGCAAAAGGGCGCAAACCTCACCTACTTCGACGACTCGCTGCTTTGCCCCGAGCAGGTCGTGACGATGCGGCGTGTGTTCGCCGCGAGCACCGGCGTGCTTGGCGCTCATCGCGGGCAGATCGCTGCGTTCAAGGCGATCCGGGGGATTCTTGATCGTGCCGCAGAAGAAGACTCGGGGCTTGCGGCATTCTGTGACTGATGCCGGCGACCGTGCTCGAGAGCCTGTTCACCGAGATCGTTTGATGCGCCCCTGAACTTGCCATGACGCCGACCATCCAGAAACTCCAAGCCTTCGCCGCCGCAAGAGACTTCAAGCCGCTGCCCGATGCGCCTGCTCACGAACTCGACGAAGTACTCCACGCCTTCAGTGCAGCCAAGGCGCACGCTACAGGCCACGGCCCCGCCAACGATCGGTACTCGCACCTGATCGATTGCGAGTTCAGCAAGGAAATGCAGGCCCGCTTCCATGTTCGCTTCGACCTGCGCGTTTTCGTGGTCTTGCCGTACGTCATGAGCGACGGTGTGAGGCAGCTTGCCGTCGACCACGCGGAGCTTGCCGAACTGTGCGCACCATTCGTGAAGATGCTGCAAGACCGGAAGTTCGACCAGGTTTCCTTCGATGATGCCGCGCGGTCTCTTTCGGACGAAATGTTCGACAAGGGATTCGCCGACGACACAGTGCTGGCCTACTTCTTCGAGAGCCTGTAGGCCCATGACCGCGATGACCCCCGGCAAGCTGTTGGCACATTGGGCAGTGCGGCCAACCGTGATGCCGATGCAGGAAGAGCTGAGCCTGATCCGCGATATACGCGCACTGGACACTGCCGACATTGCGAAAGATCTGGAGTCGTTCATCTCGCTCATCGAACTCGTCCAGCGATCGCATGCGAGCAACGGAATTTTTGAGATGACCGAGGCTGACGAAGCGCACACCGTCGGTTTCTTCCAGTGGCTCAAGTGCCTGGAAAAGACGCTTGGCATCCCCTTGGCAATCCACGCCGATGGCCTGGACCTGACCTGCGCCGAGCTGGCGAAGCGGATGCCGCGATAGGGTGCCGAAGGCTCGACCTCTACTTCGTCGAATCGGCCTGTAGGCACTTGCCTAACAACCCGCGTGGCCTTGAGCGTCGCATCGCTCAGCCGATCCAGTCGATCAACCTGTCGTACAAGAAGCCGCAAAAATTTCCAAACCGTGAGCCGGGCTAAACCGCGCTGACCGCCCTGTGAATCGGCGGGCCTTTTCGGGCTACTTGATGGGCGAAATCGACACCGGAAAGATCAGCACGCTCGTCTGATGGTTGCCATTGTCCGAATGGAAGAGTCGGCCGGTGACCTCGACCGTCTTGCCCTTGAGGCGCTTGAACGCAGCCATGTTCTTTTCGTCGAGCGCCATGTGCAGTAGCACCACGTTTTTCTCGGCAGGCCAATCGCGCGGCTCGTCTTCCGGCACGGAGATGGGCTCGGTGAGCCGTATCGCCGGGAACTTGAGCTTCTCTCCCTCGGGCTTCATCCCGTCAGCGGAGAGCAGCGTGCCTTGGAGCGTGACGACGGCTGGCTCATAAGGGAGGGGCTTGGCGGTCGCGAGCGAAGCACAGAGCGCGAAGGCTAACGAACACAGGATTGAAGCGAAGGGCGTGTTTTGCATGGCGAATTTCTGATGCCGGATTCGTGACAGGCTTCACGATCGTGCAAGCGTAGACTATACGTCAGTGGCGTACGACTTGGCGCATGCTAACCGTCGTTAGAACACCAACTTTTCCAGAAGCTATGGCCGAATTATTGGACAGAGGACGAGCGCGGTGAATTCGCGGCCTACATCTCTGAGAACCCTGATGCTGGCGATCTCGTCCAGAAGTCCGGCGGGTCCGCAAGGTGCGTTGGAGCCGCGCCGGATCGGGCAAGAGCGGCGGCGTACGGGTCGTGTACTTCAACCGCGGCAGGTTCGACGAAGTCGTCTTGATATTGATCTATGCCAAAGCGAACCTCGATTCGATCTCTGGCGAAACCTTGAAGGAGTTGCGCGATGCCGCAGAAAAAGCCAATGGGTGATGCCGAACTGGCCGCCTTCGAAGCGAGCCAGGACTTCGAGGCCTTGCTTATTCAGTCTGCACGCGAGATGGGCGCGGGCAAGACGCGCAAGGTCTACACGCCGGTCGTTGCCGCGCGTGAGAACGCGGGCTTGTCGCAAGCCGGGTTTGCGCAACTGTTGGGCGTCTCGGTGCGTACCTTGCAGCAATGGGAGCAGGGGCGTCGCGAGCCGACGGGCGCCGCGAAGACGCTGATTGCCATTGCAGAGAAGATGCCTGAGGCACTAAGGGCGGTTGATCCCGAGTACAAGGCGCCGCGACGTGCGCTCGGTCGTGCGAAGAGCAGGCAGATCAAGACCTGAGCTTCCGCATCGTCGAGCGCAGCAGCGATCACGGTGATGCGCTCAAAGTCGACGCGATCCCCAATTTGTTCACTGTGACCTGCTCGGTTTAGTCGAGACAGTTTTTCCTAGAAGACGGCGGGTTGCAGTTCTAGGCGGAGTTCCTGTTTGAA
>NZ_JBWKOZ010000020.1:0-49234 GCF_059416325.1 Variovorax sp. GW821-FHT09D05
GCGAAATAAAGGAGGAGGCCGAAGGCCGGGGGACATTCGCGGAGCAAGGTACCCCGTCGGCGTGATCGCGCCCCAAACAAGAGCGATGGCTCATCTCAAGGCCGCACAGACATTGCATGGTGAAAGATGTTGTTCGGGTCATACCGACGCTTCACCTTCCGCAGGAAGTCATAGAGCCCCTGGTCGCCGTAGTAGAGCTGCGACCAGAAGGGGTAGGCCAGCATGTCGCTGTCCGGGTAATTGATGTAGCAGCCCTCGTAGCGCTCGCCGGGGTAGGGCGTGCCGGCGTAACGCTCGGGCACGTCGGGTGTGCCGTACACGTCGCGGAAGAAATCACCGATCCAGCGCAGATGCCCGGCATCGTCCTTCGCATCGCGCCAGTAGGTCTGGTACTGCAGCTTCATGATCGAAGCGCGCTGCGGCACCGCCGTGTCGGCGATGCGCTCGGGCTTGTTGACGGCGCCGCCGTACGAATCCACCTGCACCAGCGACTGGCTGAGATCGACGCCCGGTATCACGCGCGTCAGGTGCGTGTAGATGCGCTGCGCCTCGCGGGTGCTGAAGTTCTGCTTCATGTAGGCCGACTTGTATTTGCCGCGCTGGTTGTCGCCCGAGCCGTTGAGGTACTGCGTGGCCGTGAGCCAGTCGTAGCGTGTCACCGTGTGCGGCTTGGAGCACAGCAACTGCCCCGCGTCGCGTTGCGGGGCCGGGCCCACGCCCGGCGGCCGGCCCTTGGCGGGCACCGGCGCGCAGGCGCGAAAGCGATCGAGGAATTCGTTGAGCACCGTCAGGTCGTTGCAGGTGCCGTCGGGGTTGCAGAACTGCGTCAGCATCACGATCTGGCCCGACGAGCGATGCGTGAGCTTGAGCAGCGAGAACATGCCCCAGGTGTCCGGCGACTTGCCGCGGGTCGCCCAGTATTCGCCGTAGGTGGAGAGCAAGGTGGCAAAGCGCTCGGGCGTCATGGTGGCCCAGTCGAAGGCGACCACCGCCAGCGCAACCTCGCGCGGCGCGGGCGGCAGGGTGTCGAACACGTAGCTGGTAATCGCGCCGAAGTTGCCGCCGCCCGCGCCGCGACAGGCGCGGAACAGATCGGGCTCGCGGCGCGCATCCACGGTGCGCGGCATCACCTTGCCGCGGGAGTCCACCGTGAGGATGTCTACCGCCGAAAGCCAATCGACCGTCAGCCCCTGCAGGCGCGACAGCAGGCCGTAGCCGCCGCCGCAGATGTGCCCGCCCGCGCCGACCGAGTAGCAAGAGCCGCCGGGCAGCGTGACGTTGCTGCGCTTGTACAGGTCGAGGTATTCGTTCCAGTTCTGCGTGCCGGGGCCGACACGGTAGCGCCCGTCGCCGCTGGTGGGGCTCGCCTGGTTGAGCAGGCTCAGGTCGAGGATCGCGCCGTCGGGGTTGTTGGAGACGAAGTCTTCATAACAATGCCCACCACTGCGCAACGTGGGCCGAAGGCCTGCATCGACGATGCGCTGCAGGGCGGCGGCCGCATCGCCGGCGTTCTCCGCCAGTTCGATGCGCGAAGCGGCGTCTGACTCCGTTGCAGGCCATCGCAGGTTGAAACCCTTTTTCAGGGTGTTGTAGCGAGCATCCTGGCGTGTCACGGTGATGGTCATGGGCACTTTCTGATGGTCGTCTTGCGACGGTGAGCGGGAAGCAGGCGCCTGAAATGAAAGACTTTTTCTTAATTTCCTTGATTTGACGAAAATATCGCGCTACGCCGCCTATATTGACGTCAATTATTGGATTGTTTGAAAGATATTTTCATAAGGACAACCCCGAATCGGTGCTCCTCAAAGTCAGGGGCCGCGGTACCGGCACTGCGTCGTATCCAGTTGAATATGACCCCACGACCCCTAAAGTTCTAACGCTCCCGGCAAAAATCGGTCAAACTGACGCACTCACCGGCCGTCGAATTCCGACTTGGAGCAAAGATGGACAAGGACGCTGAAGGCCTTGGCGCCGATTTCGAGCTGTGGCAGCAGCTCACTGACGACTACGAAGCAGCATTGGGCGCACTGGCCCGGGGTGAGCCGGGTGCGCGGGAGCGAGTGCTCCGGTTGTCTCTGGCGCTGCGGCAATTGCATCCGGACCTGTCCCCCGTCGACGACAACAGCTAGGACAGAAGCTCGCATTCAGCCGCGCGTCGTTTCCGTTTCCTCTTCTTCTCCCTCCGCCTGCGCCTGGAACATCCGCGTGAAGTCGCAGCATTCCTGCGCCAGCATCACGATGGACGAGGTGAGCGCGCTGCGATGCTCGCCCTTGTGCATCGCCACGTAGCGCACCACGGGCAAGGCTGGCGTCACGTCGATCACCGTAAGCATCCCCGCCGCCACCAGCGGCTGCAGGCACTCGCGCGGCAGGTAGCTCACGCCCAGCCCCGACACGGTGAGCCCGGTCAGCGCGACCAGGTTGCTCACCACGATCACGTTGGCGGGCTGTACGCCTTGCTCTTTCATCCATGCGTCGTAGGCGCGGCCCGTGCCGGAGTTGTTGCCCTGCACCAGCATGCGATGGCGCGCCAGTTCGTGCAGTCGCACGGTGCCGCCGGCCGGCACCACGCCGGGCTTGCACATCCACGCGCTCTTCACCTGGCCGATGACCTTGTGCGGCAGGCGCGAGTCGGCAAAGGTGTCGGGCACGATGACCAGGTCGAGCTCGTCGGCCAGCAGCTTGTCGCGCAGCTGCAGGCTGTCGTCCACGTCGGGCTCGAGGATCACCTTGGGATAGTGCTGCTGGATGAGGCCCACCAGCCGCGGCAGCCACGTCATCGCGGTGAGCTCGGTCACGCCCAGGCGGATGCGGCGCTCCACCACACCGGGCTTGCCGAACTGCTCGACGGCGGCGTCGCGCTGCTCCAGCAGCTTCCGGGCGAGCACGAACATCTCTTCGCCCTTCTCGGTGAGCCGCGCGGCGCGCTGGCTGCGGTCGAACAGCTCGGTGTCGAACAGCTGCTCCAGCTCGTGCACCCGCTTGGAGATGGCCGACTGCGAGGTGTTGAGCTGGTTGGCCGCCTGCGCGAAGCCGCCGAGCCGGGCGATCCAGTACAGGGCTTCGAGTTGCTTGAAGGTCATCACGGTGCGTTGCTCCTGTGAAGGCTGACTGAAAGAACGCTTTTATTCATGCGATTCGATCACAAAAAATCGCTTTTAGAAATTCATTGCGAGGCAGAAGATTCGCCAAAACCACCGCGTTCGACCAACGTCATCGACTCTTCAAGGAACTCTCCATGGACTTCAAGAAACTGCCCCTCGCGCTCGGACTTGTCTTTGCCTTCACCTGCGGCGCCGCCAGTGCCCAGGACGGCGGCACGCTGCAGAAGATCAAGGAGAGCGGCACGATCCAGATCGGCGCGCGCGACAGCCAGATCCCGTTCTCGTACAAGCTCAGCGCCGACAGCGCGCCCATCGGCTTCACCAACGACATCTGCCTGAAGATCGTCGACGCCGTGAAGGCCAAGCTGGGCCTGGCCAAGATCGAGGTGCGCTACACCATGCTCAACTCGACCAACCGCATTCCGCTGCTGCAGAACGGCACCGTCGACCTCGACTGCGCCACCACCACAAACACCACGCAGCGCCAGCAGCAGGTCGACTTCGCGCCCAGCCACTTCGTTACCAACATCACTGCCGCGGTGAAGAAGGCTTCGGGCATCAATGCACTGGGCGACCTCAACGGCAAGAACGTGGCCACCGTCTCGGGCAGCACCTCGATCCAGCTGCTGCGCGGCGCGCGCAAGAGCGGCACCATCGAAGTGAACGAGATCGCCGGCAAGGACACCTCCGACGGCTTCCTGCTGCTGTCCACCGGCCGCGCCGACGCCTATGTGCTCGACGACGTGCAGCTCGCCGGCATGATCGCCAGCGCGACCAACCCGGGCGACTACAAGATCCTGAAGGAATCGCTGCGCCAGGAGCCCTACGGGATCATGCTGCGCAAGGACGACCCGCAGTTCAAGGCACTCGTCGACGAGACCGTCACGGGCCTGATGAAGTCGGGCGCCATCGAGCAGCTCTACACCAAGTGGTTCATGTCGCCGATCCCGCCGAAGAACGCGAACCTCAACTTCCCGATGACGGATGCGGTGCGCGAGATCTACAAGAACCCGAACAACAAGGGCGTCTGAGCGATGACTCTCCAGCTTCCTGATCTCGACCGCGGCCAGGCCTTTTCCGATGCGCTGATGCGCGAGGTGAAAGCACGCTTCCTGCAGGTCGACCATGACCACCACGGCCGTGAGCGCCTGTACTTCGACAACGCCGGCGGCTCGTTCCGCCTCAAGGCCGCGGTCGAGCGCTTCGCGCAGGTCGATGCCATTCCCGACAACGCCGAGCGCATCCACGCCACGGCCGTCGAGCTGCAGAACATCCAGGCCAAGGGCAGCGCCGACCTGCGCACCATCCTCAACGCCACGGGCGGCAGCGTGTACGCCTCGTTCAGCGCCTCGGGCGCCATGTTCGACATGGTGCGCGCCGTCGCGGAGAACGTGCCGGGCACGAACATGGTCACCACCGTGCTCGAACACCCGTCGGCCTTCGACGCGATGAGCCTCTACGCCCAGCGCCTCGGCCGCGAGCTGCGCGTGGCGCAGAGCAACCCCGTCACCGGCGGTGTGGACGTGGAAGAGATCGTGCGGCTGGTCGACAAGGACACCTGCCTGCTCAACGTGATCTACGCGTCGAACATCTCCGGCGCCAAGCTCGACATGGCCGAAATCGTGCGCCACGCGCGCGAGATCAAGCCCGACCTGTACATCCTGGTGGACGCCGTGCAGCATGCGCCGCACGGCCTCATCGACCTGCAGAAGACGCCGGTGGACGGCATCAACCTCGCGCCCTACAAGTTCTTCGGCTGCCGGGGCTCGGGGCTGTCGTGGGTGTCCGAGCGCGCGGCCGTGCTGCCGCACCACAAGCTGGCGGGCAAGAAGCCCGACTACTGGGACCTGGGCAGCGCGGCGCCGTGGCAGTTCGCGGTGCTCACGGAAATCGTCGACTACGTTTGCTGGCTGGGCGGCCACTTCAGCGACGCCACCGACCGGCGCGCACTGTTCATCGCCGGCATCACGCACATCGAACTGCACGAGCGCGCGCTGCTGGCACTGCTGCTCGACGGCAACGCGAACACCACCGGCATGCGGGAGATGAAGGGCGTCAACGTCTTCCTCGACCACGAAGACCTGACGAAGCGCGACCTGATCCTGGGCATCGGCTTCGACCGTATCGACTGCACGCAGGCGGTGGTCGAGTACGGCAAGCGCGGCGTGACCGTCTACGAGCGTGTGGCGACCAGCATCTACTCGAAGCGAATGCTCGAATCCTTCGGGCTCGCGGGCACCGTTCGGGTGTCGCCGCTGCATTGCAATTCCGTCGCCGACATCGAGAAATTCCTGCGCATTACCCAGGAAATAGCCACCGACATCTGACTGTCACAAACCGTCATATTCGGTAGTTAGCATGTTTCTCTACCCCCGTTCACAGGGGGAGAGGAGCATGAGATTTGGAAATCCGCAAGCTGATCGCACCAGCGCTGGCCGTCGTCCTGCTGGCCGCGGTCGGGTCCGGCGTCTGGTATTCGAACACCCGCCTGCACGATGAATCGGCCACCGCCGCCGCCGCGCGCATCGAGCAGCAGAAACAGGTCACGCTGCGGGGCCTGATCGGCTCCGAAAAAGAAACCTTCTTTGCCGACCCGCGCGTGCAGAAGGCGCTGGCCGCGCAGGGCATCACCGTCACCGTCGAGAAGGCCGGCTCGCGTGCCATTGCCAGCCGCTACGACGCCACCAAGTTCGACTTCGGCTTTCCCTCGGGCGCGCCCGCTGCGGCGCAGCTCAAGACGCTCGCCAAGGCGCCGAACGTCTTCAACCCGTTCTACACGCCCATCGTGCTGGCCAGCTGGCGGCCGATTGCCGAGATCCTCGTGGCCAACGGCATCGCGCAGAAGCAGGGCGACTTCTACTACGTGGTCGACCTGCCGGGCCTGATGGCCATGATCGAGAAGGGCACGCGCTGGAAGGAGCTCAAGGCCAGCAGCGCGTTTTCCACCAGCAAGTCGCTGCTCATCAACTCGACCGACGTACGCACCTCCAACTCGGCGGCGATGTACCTTGCGCTCGCGAGCTACCTCGCCAACAGCCAGCAGATCGTGCAGAGCCAGGAAGACGTGGACCGCGTCATGCCCGTGGTTGCACCGCTCTTCCTGCGCCAGGGCTTCCAGGAGCAATCGTCGGCCGGGCCGTTCGAAGACTATCTCGCGCTCGGCATGGGCAAGGCGCCGCTGCTGGTGGCCTACGAGTCGCAAATGATCGAGTTCTGGCTGAAGAACCCCGACCGCCTCAAGAGCGACATGGTGCTGCTCTACTCCAAGCCCACCGTCTATTCGAAGCACGTGCTGGTGCCCTACACGCCCGGCGGCGCGCGGCTCGGAGCGGCGCTGGAGAACGACCCGGCCCTGCGCGAGCTGGCGCACGAATACGGCTACCGCACCGGCGGCGACGCCAAGGGCCCCGAAACCTGGGCCGCGCGCGGCGTGAAGGTGCCCGACGTGCTGGTCGACGTGATCGACCCGCCGAGCTTCGAGTGGCTCGAGCGAATGACCACGGGCATCGAAGCCCGCTTCAAGTGAACGACCGAACGACTGAACCAAGGAACGCATTCATGAACGCGCCTGTCACCGCAACCACCACCGCAACGGCCCCCGCGCCCATCGACCTGCAGCCGCCGCAGGCCTTCACGCTCGAACCGCCCGCGCCCGTTGCCCTGGTGCCGGTCGAGTCGGCCAGCGGCAAGGTGCGCCTGAAGCCCGAGGACGTGGCCGAGCTCGACGCGCAGGTGGCGCGCTTCATCGACGACATCACCGCGCACGACAGCCAGCATCCGCAGTTCAAGGAAGCCGTGGAGCGCATCCACTCGATGGGCAACAAGGACATCGAGGCCTCTGCATCGGTCTCCAACCGCATGCTCGACCGGCCCGTGGGTTCGCTGCGCAACGGGCTGTTCGACAAGGGCGCGCAGATCGGCCAGTCGCTGATCGACCTGCGCCACCAGGTGGAAGACCTCGACCCCTCGAAGCAGGGCGACCTGTTCTCGGCGCGCAAGCTGCTCGGCATCATTCCGCTGGGCAACAAGCTGCTCGCTTACTTCGAGCGCTACCAGTCGTCGCAGACGCATCTGAACGCCATCATCGAATCGCTCAAGCGCGGCAAGGACGAGCTGCTGCGCGACAACACCGCCATCGAACAGGAAAAGGTCAACCTCTGGACGCTGATGGAGCGGCTCGAGAAATACGTGCACATCGGCAAGGCCCTCGACGGCCAGCTCGACGCCAAGGCCCGCGCGCTGGAAACTACCGACCCCGAGAAGGCCCGCGTGATCCGCGAGGAAATGCTGTTCTATTCGCGCCAGAAGGTCACCGACCTGCTCACGCAGCTCGCGGTGAACATCCAGGGCTACCTCGCGCTGGACATGATCCGCAAGAACAACCTGGAGCTGATGAAGGGCGTGGACCGCGCCACCACCACCACCGTGGCCGCGCTGCGCACCGCAGTGATCGTCGCGCAGGCGCTGTCCAACCAGAAGCTGGTGCTCGACCAGATCAGCGCGCTCAATGCCACCACCGGCAACCTCATTGCCAGCACCAGCGAGATGCTGCGCGACCAGAGCAGTGCCATCCACCAGCAGGCGGCCTCCAGCACCATCGAGATCGCCAAGCTGCAGCAGGCCTTCGCCAACATCTACCAGACCATGGACACGATTGCCGACTTCAAGAGCAAGGCGCTCGACTCCATGCAGACCACGGTGGACACGCTGACGAATGAAGTCGCGAAGAGCCGCACTTATCTCGACCGCGTGCGCCGCCAGGAAACGACAGAGGCGCTGCAGTCGCCGCGCGGCGAGGTCGCGCTGTGAGCCTGCTGACCCGGCTGCTAGCTCTGACGGCTGTGGTGCTGGGCCTCGCGGCCTGTGGCAAGGAAGAGCCGCCACAGGCGATGAACGCCGCGCCGGCCGCGCAAGCCACCGCGACCTTCACCATCCTCGCGGGCTCCGAACTCAAGGACCTCGAAGCCCCTATCGTCGCCGCCGCGAAGGTGGCCGGCGTGGACGTGAAGCTCTCGTACGCCGGCACGCTCGATATCGTCGAGCGCATCAACGCCGGCGAGCGCTTCGACGCGATCCTGCCGCCCAACGGTGCGTATCCCGCGCTCGCGCTGCAGACCAAGCCGCTGGCGCGCGACAAGCTCTTCTATTCGCGCATCGCGCTCGGCGTGAAGAGCGCCAAGGCCGCGCAGCTCGGGTGGAACAAGAAACCGCCAGGCTGGGCCGAAATTGCGAAGGCCGCAGGCGCCGGCCAACTGCGCTACGGCATGACCAACGCCACCAGCTCCAACACCGGCATGAGCGCGCTGTTCGCCGTGGCCTCCGCGCTCGCGGGCAAGACCGAAGACCTGACCGCGCAAGACGTGGACGAGAAAACGCTGAAGGCCTTTCTCTCCGGCCAGAAGCTCACCGCCGGCAGCTCGGGCTGGCTGGCCGATGCCTACATCAAGGACCCGTCGGCCATCGACGCGATGGTCAACTACGAAGCCGTGATCCTGCGTGCCAACGAGAAGCTGCCCGCCGCCGACCAGCTCACGCTGATCTACCCGCGCGACGGCATGATCTCGGCCGACTACCCGCTGATGCTGCTCAACGCCGACAAGCGCGAGGCCTACACCCAGCTCGTGGCTACGCTGAAGGCCGCGCCGTTCCAGCGCGATGCACTCTCGACTGCCTTTCTGCGCCCCGCCAACCCCGAGGTTGCCGCCGCCGGCGCCTTGCCTACCGCCGCCGTGGCCGAGCTGGGCTTTCCCAACCGGCTGGAGGTGATCGACGCGGTGCTCGGCACCTACCAGTCGAAATGGCGCAAACCCGCCACATCGATCTTCGTGCTCGACCTCAGCGGCTCGATGGCGGGCAAACGGCTGGCGTCGATGCGCGAGGCGCTCAAGTTGCTGTCGGGTGCTGACGAAGCCACCACCGCCAGCGCCCGCTACAGCGCCTTCCAGAGCCGCGAGCGCGTGGTGCTGATCACTTTCTCCACCGAGGTGCAGGAGCCGGTGTGGGTGCGCTTCGATGCCGACCGGATCGATGCGGCCCGCGCCACGCTGCGCGAGCAGGCCGACGCGATGACGGCCAACGGCGGCACGGCCATCTATTCGGCACTCGCCGTCGCTGAAGAAGTGGCGCGCAAGGAACAGCAGCGCGAACCCGACCGCTTCGTGAGCATCGTGCTGCTGACCGATGGCGAGAACAACGCGGGCCTGAAGCCGCGCGAGTTCCGCGAGCGCTATGCCGCGGGCGGCCTGCCTGCGCGCATCTTCCCCATTCTCTTCGGCGAGGCCAACGTGAGCGAGATGCAGGAGATCGCGCAGCTCTCTGGCGGGCGCGAGTTCGACGGCCGCAAGCTGCAGCTGGGGCAGGTGTTCAAGGAAATCCGGGGCTACCAGTGATGCCGGAGCGCTCGCTCAAACTGCGCGCGCTGCTGTTTCTCTACGGCAACGGCAACATCCTCGGCTGCGCGCTGGCGCTGCTGGGGCCGGCACTGCTGTTTGCCGGCGTCATCGACACCGGGTGGCTGCTGATCACCGTCGGCCTGTACGTGGCCGGCTGGCTGCTGGGCCGCAGGGCACCCGAACTCGAACGCCGCATCGAAGACAGCCTCAGCGTCGAGCAGACGCTGGAGCGCCTCGACCGCGTGGTCGCGCAGGCGCAGCCGCACCTCACCGAAGACATGCGCAAGAGCCTGGACAACGTGCGCGGCTCGGTGGGCGAGGTGCTGCCGCGCCTCGTCGGTACGGGCTCGCACGGCGACGACCTGTTCACCGTGCGCGAGACCGTGCTGCGCTACCTGCCCGAAACGCTCGCCAACTACGTCGCGCTGCCGCCGGCCTTTCGCATCACGCATGCGGTGAAGGACGGCAAGACCGCGCGCCAACTGCTTGGCGAACAGCTGGGCCTGCTCGATGCAAAGCTGCGCGAGATCGTCGCCAACGTCGCTTCGAGCGATGCGGCCGCGCTGGTGGCCAACGGGCAGTTTCTTGAAAAGAAGTTTCGCCAGCCGGACTTTCTGGCGGGCTGAAGCGCTCTTTCAGAACGGGTAGTGCCGCGGCGTCGTCTGCACCGTGATCCAGCGCAGTTCCGTGAAGGCCTCCACGCCGGCCCGGCCGCCGAAGCGCCCGTAGCCCGATGCCTTGACACCGCCGAAGGGCATCTGCGCCTCGTCGTGCACCGTGGGGCCGTTGACGTGGCAGATGCCGGACTCGATGCGCTGCGCCACGTTCCACGCACGCGCCACGTCGCGGCCGAACACGGCCGATGAAAGGCCGAACTCGTTGTCGTTGGCAATGGCCACGGCTTCTTCCACGCCGCTCGCGCGCACCACCGCCTTCACCGGCGCGAAGGATTCCTCGTGGTAGATCTCCATTGCGGGCGTCACATGGTCGAGCACGGTGGCGGGCATCAGCGTGTTCTGGGCCTTGCCGCCGCACACCAGCTTCGCGCCCTTGGACAGTGCGTCGTCGATGAGCGCATTGCAGCGTTTCACCGTGCTCATATCGACCACCGAGCCGAGCACCACCGGGCCTTCGCGCGGATCGCCGAGCGGCAGTGCCTGCGCGCGGGCCGCGAACTTCGCGACGAATTCATCGGCCACCGCGTTGTCGACCAGGATGCGCACGGCGCTGGCCCTGCGCAGCAGCAAGCGCCTGCTGCACAGCGCCTTCGCGGACGACGACGAAACGCTGAACGGCTACATCCAGCACCGGCGACTGGCCGCGAGCATCCGCGAACTGCTCGACCCAGCAAACGCGGCAAGGTCGATCACCGACATCGCGCTGGCTTCGGGCTTCGGCAACCTCTCGCACTTCAGCCGAGTGTTCCGCGAGCACACGGGCGGCAGCCCGAGCGAATTCAGGCGGCAGGCGGCGTTGCGCTGATTGACGCAAATACTGCGTCTGCGGTGACGCAGAAAAGCGGCAACTCGGGCCGCAACAAATCAATGTTCGGGTCGATATCATCCTGGGCGGGTGCATCGAAGCAAGCCTGCAGGTCGATGACTTGCATGTTCCGGGGTACCCACATCAACAACGAGAAATTAATTTCCGGGAGGCCGTATGGCAATTCAAATTGACACGGATGGAATGATCATTCACGCGAAAGTCCGCAATGCGCGCAGCCCTGCGATCGAACGCGGTAGACGTACGAGCACGATCACAGGCATCGTTGTGCACCAGACCGATGCGGACACTTCAGCATCCTCGCTGAACAGCTACAAACGCCCAAAGGCCAATGGCGCGCACTTTCTTGTCGACACCGATGGAACTATTTACCAGACCGCCGCGATCTACCAGCGCACGAACCATGTCGGGCCACTGAAGGCGAGGTGCCTGATCACCGGGAAGTGCTCTCCGCGAGACTACCCTGCGGGCGTGAACGCGGTGGATCCGATGCATCGCATCGAGATGCGCAGGGCACCTAGCGACCGGTATCCAGGCAACATGGAGGGCATTGGCATCGAGATGGTGGGCAGGGCCAGACTACCAGCAGGGTTCCAGGTACCACGAAACAACAAACTCTCCACGGATGAATTGAGAGGACGGTACGGTGTATACGACACGCCGACCACCGCCCAGAACCAAGCACTCTCGTGGCTTGTCAAGGCGCTCGAGGACTCCATGCAGATCGCACCGAGCGAGATATTTCGACATCCAGAAGCCAGCAGAAAAAATACGACCGAGGCACAAGGTGCGAATTGGAATCTGGTGGTCCCGACGCCATGAGAAAAGTCATCGTTCTTGCGGTAACGCTGGCTACCGTAGCTATGGCCCTGTCAGTTCACGCGGCAGACAAGCGCTATCCGGCAGCCTTCGTAAAGTCGATCAAGATCGACAACCCGTCGGGGAAAACAGCGTGGGAGAACAAAGATTTTCTAGATTGTCAGGATGTTGTTTTGACCGTCGAAGATGTGTTCTATGCGCTACGTCATATGCGGAGGGTCTCAAAGAGGTCGTATCTCGTGCCGCAGGCGCAAGAAACCGGATGCGAGGGCAGTGCGCTCGTTACATTCAAGAACGGAAAAATCCTCGCTATCGGCATTGAGCCCACGGGGAGAATCAGTACCGCGGAGTTGGACGAGGCGCTTGGGCCCACGACTGATCCCGGAAGCTACTACGACTGCGAACCCTGCAACGATCGCAAGATGGCACTGCTCAAAGATGCTCTCAATCGGGCAGATGAACGGCGCCTCAAGCGACTGGAGGCAGAAGGTCGGATTCCACCAGGTCAGGCGAAACCACGGCTTAAAACTCTGCGGGAAAGCCGCGAGCCCAAGCCACCCCCCAAGAGCTGAAATCCACACGGTTGAACACGCTGCCTCCGACGGCAGGTGATCAAGAAGACCGTGGTGTCCTGTTTTCTGGTTGCACCGCATCGTCGACGCTCCAGGGCGCGTACACCTCGGCATGCAGGTCGGGCGAATTCACCTTCGCGAGCAGATCGCGCACGTCGTCCTTCACGCGCGCCAGCGACAGGCGCAGGCCGCGCACCCGCACGTATGCAGCGAAGTCGCACAGCGCCTCGATGCTCGTCGCGTCGAGGTCGGCCGACTCTTCCAGGCTCAGCACCATGCGCTGCAGCCCCGGCGTCGCGTCGATGCGCGCGCGGATCGATGCGAACACCGCATCCGCATTGCCGAAGAACAGCGGCACATCGGGCCGCGCGATCAGCACGCCCGGCGGCACCACGGCTTCGGGGTGGCGCGCGGTGTCTACAAAGTCGTGGCTCTGCCCAAGCCGGCCGAGCCAGCTCACGGTGGTGCGCGAGAAGCCGCGCAGCAGCAAAAGCAGGCTCACGCCGATGGCAGCCAGCAGCCCGTTGAGCACGCCCAGCAGCAGCACCGCGGCAATCGCCACCAGCGCCACCAGCCGGTCGCGCCGCCACTGGAAGTACGGCCGCAGCGCCGCCGGGCTCAGTGTGTGGCTTACCGCGTGGATCACGATGGCCGCCAGCAGCGGCTCGGGCGTGTGAGCGATCCACGGTAGCAGCGTGAGCACCGCCACCAGCACCACCAGCCCTGCCACGATGCCGGCCGCGCGAGTCTTCGCACCGGCCGATTCGTTGGCCGACGTGGCCGAATAGCCCGCGCCCACCGGCATGCCCTGGAACAGCGCCGACAGCAGATTCGCGCCGCCGAGCGCCAGCAGGTCGCGGTTGGCTGACACGTTGTCGCCATGGCGCATCGCGAAAGTGCGAATCGAGCCGTAAGACTCGGCATAGAGGATCAGCGCCATCGCGAAGGCCAGCCCGCCGAGGCTCTGCCACTGCTCCCGGTCGAGCTGCGGCACGCCCGGGTGCGAGAAGTCGAGCGAGATCGGCCCCACCGCCGCCACACCCCAGGCATGGCACAGGCCGCTCACGTCGAGCACGATGCCGGCCACGATCACCAGCAGGGCAGCCGGCACCGCGCGCCATCGTGCCAGGCCGCGCAGCAGCACCAGCGCGACAAGCGCCATGGCCGCGCCCGCAAGATTCCAGTGCCGCCATTCGGCCACCAGCCCCGCGGCGAGCCGGAAGAAATCGCTGTGCGCCGGCTGCACCGCGAGCACCTTTGGCAACTGCTTGACCACGATGGTGAGCGCCAGCCCCAGTGCGAAGCCGCGCAGCACCGGCTTGGCGATCAGGCTAGACACAGCGCCGAGTCGGGCGATGCCCGCAATCACGAAGAACACCCCGGCCAGCAGCACGATGCCCGCGCCCAACGCCAGCCGCGTGACCGCATCGACACCCGTCACCGACATCGTGGCCGCGAACAGCACCGCGGCGGAAGACGAAGTGGCCGAGACGATCGCGAAGCGGCTGCTGCCGAAGAGGCCGTACACCAGCAGGCCCGCAAACAGCGCGATCACGCCGGCCTGCGGTGGCAGCCCCGCTATGCCCGAATAAGCGACCGCCTCGGGCAGCAGCAGGCCCGCGATGGAGACGCCCGCGACGACGTCGGCAAGGCCGGGGCGGCGTGGGGCGGTCGTGGGCGTGGGCATCGGGGGAGTTTCTGCGGTCATGGGCAAGTTTGTTGTTGTCGCTTCATGCTGGCAATGGGTAGCGGACCGGAACCTGACGGCGCAGCGGGATACCGGCGCGCGACCGTGCATACTCTCGCGCGCCCTAAAAACCATATTTCAGCAAGGATCCCATGTCAGGACACGGCTTTCACGTGCACGGCCCGCACGACCACGAACTGGAACACGCTGCATCAGGCGGCCATGGCAGTGGCCATGACGACACAGCAGCAGCGCATTCCGGCGGCATGAGCATGACGAGCAAGATCGCGGTGTGCACCGCCGTGATCGCCACCGTCGGCGCGATCTTCTCGTACATGGGCGGGGCCACGCAGGCCAACGCCGGCCTCTACAAGAACAACGCCGCGATCAAGAAGACCGAGGCGTCGAACCAGTGGAATTACTTCCAGTCGAAGAGCACCAAGCAAGCGCTGGCCGAGTTCGCGCGCGACACCGCGACCGACGACACCCGCAGGCAGGGCTGGCAGGTCAAGGTAGCGCGCTACGAGCAGGAGAAGACCGACATCCAGACCGAGGCGAAGAAGCTGGAGGCGGAGGCGAGCCGGTGGGATGCGCAGTCTGATGAGCAGATGCATCAGCATCATCGGTGGGCTCAGGCTACTACTGTGTTGCAGGTGTCGATTGCGCTGGCTGCCATTGCGCTGCTGACGAAGAAGAAATGGCTTGAGCGGGCGATGTTTGGTGTGGCGGCTGCGGGGCTTGTGGTGGGTGGGTTGGCGGCGTTTCACATCTAGTGCGTACCGCCTTCGCTCAAGGCGACACGCAACGACTGCATCGTGGTGTCGGCTATTTCGATCCGCCGCTGCAGCTCCTCATTGACCACCCGCACCAGCGCGCTGAGCTCGGTGCGTGTCGGATAAACCTCTTCGGTATCGTTCACCCCCTGTGGAACGATGAGCTTTTCGAGACCCACGTACGCACGCTGCACCTCGTGAAGACTGTCGATGTCATCGCATGCTTGCAGCGCAAGCGATTCAACGCTGGTGGCTTCAGAAGATTCGGGAAATGAAGAGACTTGCGCGGACGCGCGAGCGGATGCAGCCATGAATGGCCTCCAAGTGATTGCGGTTTGCTGAAACCGACGCACTCAACGCCAATTGAGGGCGGCAGCTCGACGGGTTGGCGTACCGGGCAATCACTTGCGTGAAACCGGCAGGGCGCGAGCCCTCCCGTCGAGCCGCCAAAACTGGAGGCACGAACGACAAAGCCGCAGACTCTGCGGGGAAACTGCGGCTTGTGTCGCAGTGATTGCACGGGACGCCAATCCCGATCACGCCTGTTTTGACGTGACGGCGCGCAGTATAGCCACGCAGATACCTGTGATTCGAGGAGGGGCGGGATGGTCCTGCGCCTCACAGCCCCGGAGTTGGACCTGCTTCGGTGGAATGCTGCAGTGCGATACAAGCCAAGCCCATGACAGGTACGATTTCGCCGTGGCCGCATCCACACGGCCACCGTCTCCTCCCGCGTATGCCCCTAACCCGAGCAACCTCGTCCATGACCGCCTCCCACCGCCAGCCCGTTGCACTGAACAAAGCCTACCGCCTGCTGAACCACGGCCCCACCGTGCTAGTGAGCGCCGCGCATGGCGGCCAGCGCAACATCATGGCAGCGGCCTGGGCCATGCCGCTCGACTTCGATCCGCCCAAGGTGGCGGTGGTGCTCGACAAGAGCACCTGGACGCGTGTGCTGCTCGAAGGCGCCGGCAGCTTCGCGCTGCAGGTGCCGGTGCGTGCTCAGCTCGACCTGACCGAAGCGCTGGGCAACAGCTCTGGCCGCGAGATCGTCGAGAAGTCGGGGCAGGACAAGTTCGCCGCCTATGGCCTGGAGACCTTCGCGGGCACGGCCACCGATGCGCCGCTGCTCGAAGGCTGCGCGGCCTGGCTCGAATGCCGGCTGCTGCCCGAGCCCTCGATCCAGCAGCGCTACGACCTGTTCCTCGGCGAGGTGATCGCCGCGCAGGCCGATGAGCGCGTGTTTGCCAACGGTCGCTGGAACTTCACCGGGCACAATGAGCTACGCACCTTGCACCACGTGGCGGGCGGGCACTTCATCGTCGATGGCGATGCGGTCGACGCGCAGCCACTGCCGCCGCTGTCTCGCTAGAGGACGTTCAGGCTGAAGTCCCCCGCGCCGCGCGCGGCACCAGCATCGCCCGCAAGGCCAGCACGCCGCACACGGCTGCCGCCAGCGCCAGCAGCACGGCCCAGAGCAGGCGCGACGGCGACGCAGCGTCCAGCCAGTCGGCCAGCAGCAAGGTGGTTGTGTTGTAGGCGGCGTGCAGCGCAATGCACGGAATGAGTGAGCGCGTGCGCTCGTACAGCCACGCGAGCACGGTGCCCATCACGAAGCCGACCACGAACTGGTAGATGTTCATGTGCGCCGCGCCGAAGAACAGCGCCGACATGAAGATTGCCTGCCCCCGCGGATAGCGCTGCAGGAAGCCGCGCAGCACGATGCCGCGGAACAGCATTTCCTCCAGCAGCGGCGCCAGCACGCACACCGCGAGCACGGCGGCGATGCTGCCGTCGGCCATGCGGCTGAACATCGATTCTTCCCAGGCCGACAGCGGAACAACGCGCATCAGCAGGTTGAGCGCGGAAGTAATCGTCAGCAGCAGCGCGGGCACCAGCAGCAGCACCGGCGGCACCACGAGCATGAGCACTGCCCCGGCGGAAGCCGGCGACTGGTGGAACAGCTCGCGGTACGTGAGCTTCTGGGCGTGCATCACCACCGCGAACACGCAGCCGTTGCCCAGCACGGCTGCGAGCACACCGATCTGCATGGTGTTGAGCTCCAGCCATCCGTTGGCGTCGCGCAGCGCTGCGCCAATGACGAACTCGCAGAGGAACAGCGCCACGAACAGGAGGGCGGCTTGCACCGCCGAGGGAAAGGCGGCGCTTTTCGGGGAAGGCATTGGGCGGGGCGCGGAGGGAGGGTGGCGCGGATGTTACGCGACCGGCTTGTCAGCCTCGCCGCAGGTGTTGCGAGAGCGGCGCGAGCGCTATCCCGCTGCTGCCGTCCTGCGCTGCCAGCACCAGTTCGCGCAGCAATGCGTACTCGCGCAACCGGGCAGCGCCGTGCGGGTCGCCCGGCTCGATCCCGGCGGAGGGGTGGCACATGAGCACGTCGCCGGTATTGCATGCCGAGATCCATTCGGACAGGCGCTGCTCGTGTTGCTGCATGTCGCCCGAAAAATCGTAGACGCCCAGCAGGTGGGTGCTCACGGGAATGCCGCGCCGCGCGGCCAGTGCGGCCAACTGCGGGCCACCCAGTGCGTGGATGACTCGGGCCTTCAGCCGCTCGGGGCCCTGGCGCAAGCCCGGCGCCGTGCTGCGGATCCAGGGCGGCGACGCGGCATAGCGCCGCGCGATTTCCTCCACCAGCAGATCGCGCACGACCGGGAACTGGTGCACGTGCCGGTGCCCGTCGACGAAGGCGGGCGCACGGCCCATGGCGTCCTCGAAGCGCGTCAGCTGGTCGCGGATGTCGGCCTGCAGCCCCGGTGCGAACACCGTGCGCGTGTACGTCCGCGCGAGGAGCCCCAAGAGCCCGGGCTCAGTACCGCCGGCGCGCGCGGGCCGCGTGAGGTCCAGATGCAGGCCGGCATCGAAGCGCGCCGGATCGATGCGCCGGAGCATCCGCGTTCCGGTCAGCCAGGCATCGCGTCGCACCATGCAGCTGGTCGCGGAGATCTTTCCCTGCTCGGCCAGGTGGAACACGGCGGAGTTGATGCCCGCGCTCATGCCGAAGTCATCCGCGCAGATGCAGAGGTAGCGCAGGGCCTCACTCATCGCCGTTCGTTCCGGAGATCGGGGCGGGCGTGGCTTCCAGGCAATGCGGGTCGCTCGTGGCGCTGCCTGCGAAACGCCATGCGGCGACGCCGTCGTTCACCGCCACCAGTTGCGCGCGGAAGAGCCAAGGGTGCGTGAGCTGCGCCGTGTTCGAAGCGACGAGCCATGTGGTGCGCGGCAGACACAGCGTGGCCGCGAGTTGCGTGCGGTCGATCAGCGTGCGGGCCGCGCGCTCCGGCTCGAAGCGGCCGGCGTCGGAGATCTCCTTGCGCCAGTTGTCGCGGGTGTCCAGCGCTGCCGCCTTCCAGTCGTCCGACACCAATACCGGCCCGCGCAGGTTCCAGTAGAAGGGAATGTCGTAGTAGTAGCTGTCGAGCATCAGCACCTGGTCGCCGGGCGCCACTGCCTGCCCGGCCGGCAGCCGCAGCCGTGTGCCCGGCGGCGATGAAAGGATCGAAATGGCAACCACGCAGGCGATGCACACGGCGGCGGCCCCCAGCGCCATTACGCGCACCTTGGGTAGCAGCGTCTCCAGCACGCGGCCGGCGAGCACGCGCTGCGCGATCAGGTACGCCAGCGGCGGCAGGGCGGGCAGCACGTAGCCGACGAGCTTGGAGCGCGGCAGCGAGAAGAACACCACGATGACTGCGAGCCAGATCCACATCAACCAGTCGACATCGCCGAGCCGGGGGCGCGCGGTGCCGTCCTTGCCCCTGGGCACGAACACCCACGCGAACCATGGCAGCGTGAAGCCTGCGAGCACCGGCAGGTAGAACCAGAAGCCATGCTCGTTGTTGAAGCCCGATGAAGCAAAGCGCCGGAAGTGCTGCGTGATGACGAAGTAGTCGAAGAACTCCGGGTACTTCATCTGCATCGCGATGAACCATGGGCCGGCCACCGCCAGCACGATTGCCCAACCGGGCAGCCACAGCGCGAGCCGCAGTGTTGCGAGCCTGCGCGTTGCTGCGCACCAGATCGCGATCACCATCGCGGGCAGCACGAGGCCTATCAGCCCCTTGGCCAGCAAGCCGGCCGCGGCGAACAGGTAGGCGCCCGCGAGCAGCGCTCGCCACGGCTCCTCGCGCTCCTTCGCCATTGCGGCACCGGCCGCCAGAAGCACCGTGGCAGAGATGCAGCCGGCCACCAGCATGTCGAGGTTCGCGAACTGCGCGCCCAGGAAGAAGAAGGGCGTGGTCACCAGCACCACCGTCGACAGCAGCGCCTGCGGCACTGTCGCCCACCGGCGCAGGAAGAAGAACAGCGAAGCCGCAGCAGCGCCACCGCCAAGGACGGACGGCAGCCGTGCGGCCCATTCCACCGGCCCCGTCACCGCCATCGCGGCGGCGCCGATCCAGTAGAACAGCGGCGGCTTGTGGAAGAAGGGCAGGCCGTCGAGCCGAGGCACCAGCCAGTCGCCGGAGTGCAGCATCGCGAGCGCGACGCCGCCGTAGCGGCCCTCGTCAGGCGCCATCAGCGGACGGAGCCAGGCGGTGGCCAGCAGCCACGCGAAGAGCGCGGCAATGAGCCACAGCGGCCGGGGCACGGTCCGCCATGCAGAGGCGAGTTGCTTCATGGCTTGCCGGTCTCGATTCCCGTGCCGCGCTCTTCGCGCACCACATACAGCGGGCGGCCCTTGACCTCCTCGTAGATGCGCGCGATGTATTCGCCCACGATGCCGGTAGAGATCATCTGGATGCCGATGAAGAACATCAGGCTCACGACGATGGTGGTCCAGCCCGAGACGGCATTGCCGAACAACAGGTGGTCGATTGCCACGAAGGCGCCATAGCCGAAGGCCGGCAACGCCAGCAGCAGGCCCACCACGCTGACCATGCGCAGCGGCCAGGTGGTGAAGGCAGTGAGCCCGTCGATGGCCAGGCGCACCAGCCGGCGTGCGTTGAAGGTGCTGCGGCCTTCCGCGCGCGGTGCGGGCGTGTAAGGCAGCGCCACTGCGCGAAAGCCCACCCAGGCGTACAGCCCCTTCATGAAGCGGCTGCGCTCCGGAAGGCTCATGAGCGCATCGACCACCTTGCGGTCCATCAGGCGGAAGTCGCCCGCATCCTTGGGCACGGCGAAGCGGTCCGACGAATTGACGAGGCTGTAGAAGAGCCGGCTGCCGATCTGCTTGAAGCGGCTCTCGTCGCTGCGCTCTTCGCGCACCGCATACACCACCTCTGCGCCGGCCACCCACTGTGCGACCATCGTGTGGATGAGTTGCGGCGAATGCTGCAGGTCGCCGTCGAGCAGCACCACCGCATCGCCCGTGGCAGCGGCAAGGCCTGCAGTGAGTGCGGCCTCCTTGCCGAAGTTGCGCGACAGAGAGATGCAGCGAAAGCCCGAGAGCTCGCACCACGCCTCGGCCACCGCGGCGGTGTCGTCGGTGCTGCCGTCGTCCACCACGATGATCTCCCAGCGCATGTGCGTGGCCCAGAGGATGTCTTCGAGCAATGGCAGCAGGTGCCGCAGGTTGGCCGCTTCGTTGAAGCAGGGGATCACACAGGAAATGCTGCGCGCTCCGGTCGGCGGAGTGAAAGGCGTGGCTGCGCGTGGCGCGGGAACCTCGGCCTGCGGCAGCCTGGCCGGTGCGCGCGAATGCCTGCTGGCGTTGGTCGGGGAGATCATGGATGCCTCCAGAAAGAAGCGGCCGCTGTCTTGTCGTCGCGCGCGCGGCCAGCGTGCGACGCCGGAAAAGAAATGAACCGGTGCGCGATCCATTGCGCGGCGGCGAGCAGCCCTGCGATCGCGACCGCGAGCAGCAGGCCGGCTGCGATGTCGAGCGGGAAATGAACGCCCACGTAGACGCGCGCCCATCCGGTGATGGCGGCCAGCAGCAGCAGCGGCACGCTCAGCCTGCGCAGGCTGGGGCGCAGCAGGAAGGCCAGCGCCACCATGAACATCACCGTTGCGTGCGTGCTGGGCAGCGAGCCGCGACCCGCATGCTCGATGTACGAAGGCGCCAGCCCCAGCATGAAAGGCCGCGGAGCGTTGAGCGACAGCGCAATCGCGTGCGAGGCCATCGATGCGAAGCCCGCGAGCGCCGCCACGATGCAAAGGTAGGCCCGGTCGGCGCGATGCCGCCACAGCGCCACAACGAGCACGCCCGCGCACAGCCAACTGCCCCAGAGCGCGAAGGCCGATGCAACCGACAGCACCCACGGCGTCGGCTGGCTGCCGGCCGTGAGCCATTGAAAGAGTGTGAGGTTCAGCGCATTCATGGCGCCACCTTCTTCGGCAAGCTGGAGAAAACAATGGGCGTGCGACAGCACCCGGTGCGGCGCGCGCACCAGAAAAATCCGGACATGGTCAAACCTTTCGAGAGGGACGCAGGAGCCCGCAGCGCGAAGCAGCGGACCACCAGACGCGCGAGGCGTCGTGTCTCAGATCCCGGAAGGTGGTGCAGCAGTGGGCGGCAGAAGCCGCCAGGGCTGCGAGAGAGGCGGGGCACCGCCGTGCGGCGGCACGTGTTCGGGCGCTTCGCGCACGATGGGCATCACCAGCCGTGCGACAGCCACGGCCAGCGGCAGCAGTGCCAGCACCATCGCCATCAGCGTGTTCAGCCCGAGCTTGAAGGCATCGGGGTGGTCGATGCTCGCCGGCGCCTGGGTGAATACGGTGGTCTCACGGTCGGACGGATGATCCGCACGGTCGTCGGCTTCGAATTGAGTGGTTTCGCTGAGGTTGCGCAAGCGCAGCATCGGCTCGTCTTCCAGCCCGTCGCAGCGGAAATGCACCGCGATGAAGGGCTGCAGAAAGATCAGCAGGATGCCGGCAACGCACCACGCCTTGTAGTGCGCCTCAGCAAAACGACGGATGCGTGCGAGCAGCATGCACGAATGCTAGGAGGCTCGTGTGAACAGAACCTGATCGGGCGGGTCAGCATCCCGCAAGGTTGAGGATGACGTGCGTGTGAAAAGGCCTTCGTGGGCTGCTTCATCGACCCCTCGTGCCGCAAGGCTGCTTCTTGACCCTGGAGTGGCTTTGGGGCTTTCAATCGCCTGCATGAATCCAGCTCTTCAGCATCAGGCTTTTGACCGTGAAATGTCATTCGCGCGCGCCGCACTGGCAAACGGCGACACCGCACAAGGGTGGCGTGCGCTCGAACTTGCACACGTCATCGGGCAGTCGCGCTTCCTTCTGCATCTGCGCGTCCATATGGCGATGCTCGGTGTCGCGGTGCGGCACAACGACCTGAAGGAAACGGGCGCACAACTGTTGCGCTTGGCCTTGGTTCCATTGGGTCACATGCTTGGCCGCCTGCCCGCCTTCAACCCCGGCAGTGGCCGCGTGAGTGCGCTATCGCCTGCTGACTGGCCTGGCGAACTCGACCCTCACTCTCTCGAGCGGATCGATCCTTCGGCATCACCACGCCGTTGCTGAACGGCGCTCACGCGGAGACGAGCTCCGGCCGCCCGCTAAAGCAAAAACGGAATAAACCGCCGCGTGCCCCGCATGTAAGCACGGTAGTCATCGCCGAAGTGCGCGATGCACTCCTGCTCGTCGCGCAGCGCCGTCAGAAACAGCAGCACCGTGGCCGCAACAACCAGCGCCAGCGTGAGCCATGTGAACTGCTTGAGGAAGGCACCCCACGCCAGCAGCATCAGCGCCGTGTACATCGGGTGGCGGATATAGCGGAAGGCGCCGGTGCTGACGATGGCTGAGGTTTTCTCGAAACCGTACAACGTGGGGTCGTCGCTGCGCGCCTCGGTCGGCTTGCCCTGCGCCTTGAGCAGCCGCACCGCGTGGATCGGCAGCCAGATCGACAGCACGAAGAAGAGCGACGAGACGATCTGCTTGGGCGAGAACGGATCGTCGTGCCACATGGGCAGGTTCACGACGATCAGCACCAGCATGCATTCCCATGCGAAGAAGCGGTAGAAGCCGTGCGAGCCGGGCTGGCTCAGCGGGCCGCGCGACACGTACAGCAAAGCGGCCGTGCCGGCGACGAAAAGGAAGAGCTGAATCCAGAAGAGCATGGCGGGCGAATTTACACGGCCCGCGGGCATCAGCCCGAAATGGAAAACCCGCCGTCGACGGGAATGGCCGTGCCCGTCACGTAGTCCGACGCGGGGCTCGCGAGGAACACGGCGGTGCCGGCAATGTCGGCCGGCTGGCCCCAGCGGCCGGCGGCGGCGCGGGCCTTCACCCGCTCGTACAGGCCCGGAACCTGGCTGCGCGCGCCATCGGTCAGTTCGGTCTCGAACCAGCCCGGCAGGATCGCGTTGACCTGGATGTTGTCGGCCGCCCACGAGAGCGCCGTCGACTTGGTGAGTTGCACGATGCCGGCCTTGCTCGCGGCATAGGCTGGTGCGTAGGCCGCACCGAAGATCGACATCATCGAGCCGATGTTGATGATCTTGCCGCCGCCCGCGGCCTTCAGGTGCGGGTGCGCGGCGCGGCTGCACAGGAAGGCGCTGGTGAGGTTGGTGTTCATCACCTGGTGCCACTCGTCCAGCGAGAGCTGGTCGACCGGCTTGCGTATGTTGGTGCCGGCGTTGTTGACGAGGATGTCGAGCCGGCCGCAGCGCGCGGCGGCATCGTCGAACAGCTTCTGCACCGAGGCTTCGTCGCTCACGTCGGCTTCGAGCGCGAAGCTGTCGCTGCCCAGCGCCTTCAGCGCTTCGACGGCAGCGGCCGACTTCTGCGCATTGCGCGCGGCGACGATGACGCGCGCACCGGCCTTGGCAAGGCCCTGAGCCATGCCGAGGCCGATGCCTCCGTTGCCGCCCGTGACGAGCGCGACTTTGCCAGTGAGATCGAACATCAGGTTGAAGCGGGAGTGGAGGTGGTTTCGGGTTTCTTGGAAACGAGCGTCAGGATATCGTAGCTGGCGACCAGCTCGCCGTCCTGGTTCGTCACTTCCACGTCCCATGCCACCACGCCCTGGCCCTGGCCGCTCGCGTCTTTCTTGTTGCGATCGATCTTGCGCTTGCAGGTCAGGCGCGCCTGGATGGTGTCGCCAATGCCCACGGGCTTGGTGAAGCGCAGCGTGTCGAGGCCGTAGTTGGCCAGCACCGGTCCCGGCGATGGCGACACGAACAGCCCGGCTGCAGCCGACAGCACGAAGTACCCGTGCGCAATGCGCTTGCCGAAGGGCGACTGCTTCGCGGCCACCTCGTCGAAGTGCATGTAGAAGTAGTCGCCCGAGATGCCGCCGAAGGCCACGATGTCGGCCTCGCCGACGGTGCGGCGGTGCGTGAGCAGCGAGTCGCCGATGCGCAGGTCTTCGAAGTAGCGGCGGAAGGGGTGCACATCGCTCTCGCGCACGGCCGCGCCGCGCACGTGTTCGCCGGTGATGGCGGCCAGCATGGTGGGCGAGCCCTGCACCGCGGCGCGCTGCAGGTAGTGCTTCACGGCGCGCAGGCCTCCGAGTTCTTCGCCGCCGCCCGCGCGGCCGGGGCCGCCGTGCTTGAGCTGCGGCAGCGGCGAGCCGTGGCCGGTCGACTCGGCCGCGGCCTCGCGGTCGAGCACCAGCAGGCGGCCGTGCCATGCGGCAGCAACCGGGATCGCCTTGGCCGCGATGGCCGGGTCGCGCGTGACCAGCGTGCCCACCAGGCTGCCGCGGCCGCGCGCGGCCAGTGCCAGCGCTTCGTCGATGCCGTCGTAGGGCATCAGCGTGCTGACGGGGCCGAAGGCCTCGACGTCGTGCGCGGCGTCGTGTTCGAGCGGCTTGCGGCTCAGCAGCAGCGTGGGCGCGAAGAACGCGCCTTCGCTCACGCCGTCGCCCACCGGCGAGAAGCCGTCGCGCTCGCCGTACACCAGCTCCGCGCCCTTCAGCAGCGTGGCCACGCGTTCGGCCACGTCGGCTTGTTGGTCGCGCGAGGCGAGGGCGCCCATGCGCACTTCTTCGCGCGACGGATCGCCGACGACAGTTTTCGCGAGCCGCGCGCGCAGCCGCTCGGCCACCGCATCGAGATGCTGGCGCGGCACGATCGCGCGGCGGATGGCCGTGCACTTCTGGCCGGCCTTGGTGGTCATCTCGCGCGCCACTTCCTTCACGAAGAGATCGAACTCCTCGTCGTCGGGCGTCACGTCGGGCGCGAGGATCGCGCAGTTCAGCGAGTCGGCCTCGGCGTTGAACGGGATCGACTGGCGCACGATGTTCGGGTGCACGCGCAGCTTGGCAGCGGTATCGGCCGAGCCGGTGAAGGTCACCACGTCGGGGCCTTCGAGCCGGTCGAGCAGGTCGCCCGTGCTGCCGATCACGAGTTGCAGGCTGCCCGCAGGCAGGATGCCCGACTGCACGATGAGGCGCATCAGCGCTTCGGTGAGGTAGCTGGTGGCCGTGGCCGGCTTGCCGATGCAGGGCATGCCCGCGAGGAAGCTGGGCGCGAACTTCTCGAGCAGGCCCCAGATGGGAAAGTTGAACGCGTCGATGTGCACCGCCACGCCGCCGCGCGGCACCAGGATGTGCGTACCCGCGAAGCCGCCCTTCTTGCCGAGCGGGAAGGCCGGGCCTTCGTGCACGAGGTTGCCCGAGGGCAGCTCGTTGGTGCCGATGCTGGCGTAAGCGCTCAGCGTGCCCGCACCGCCCTCGATGTCGATCCAGCTGTCGGCGCGCGTCGCACCCGTGTGGGCCGAGACGGCGTAGAGCGCTTCCTTGTTCGCGGCCAGGTACTTGGCCAGCGCCTTCAGGCGTTCGGCGCGCTGCTGGAAGTCGAGCGCCATCAGCGCGGGAATGCCGGTGCGGCGCGCGTACTGCAGCGCCTCGGCGAAGTCGATGGCCTCGGCGTGCGTGCTCGCCACGGGCTGGCCGTTGACGGCACTGCGCAGTTGCTGCGCGGCCTGCTGGCCGATCCAGCGGCCGGCGATGTAGCTTTGGAGGGTGGTGGTCATGGTGCGTGTCCTTTGGTCAATGGCGCCGGGTCGAAGACTGGGTCAGTCCTTCTTGCCGATGCCCAGGTAGGTGTCGATGATTCGTTGGTCGTGCAGCAGGTCGCGCGCCTTGCCTTCGAGCGCCACGGCGCCCATTTCGAGCACATAGGCGCGGTCGGCCACCTGCAGCGCGGCGCGCGCGTTCTGCTCCACCAGCAGCACCGACACGCCGTGGCTGCGCAGCTGCGACACCACGCGCAGCACCTCGCGCACCACCAGCGGTGCAAGGCCGAGCGAAGGTTCGTCGAGCATCAGCAGGCGGGGCCGCGCCATCAGCGCGCGGCCGATGGCCAGCATCTGGCGTTCGCCGCCCGAGAGCGTCGATGCCATCTGCGGACGGCGTTCGCGCAGGCGCGGGAAGATCTCGAAGATCTCGTCCATGCGCGCACGCTGGTCGCGCTTGCCCTTGCGCCACTGGTAGAAGCCGCCGAGCAGCAGGTTGTCTTCGACCGACATCTCGCCGAACAGCTCGCGCCGCTCGGGCACCAGCGCCACGCCGCGCGCCACCATCGTTTCGACGCCGGGGCGGGCGATGCGCTCGCCGCCCAGCGAGAGCCGGCCGGTGGACTGCAGCAGGCCCATGGCAGCGCACAGCAGCGTGGTCTTGCCGGCGCCGTTGGGGCCGATCACGGTGACGATCTCGCCTTCGTTCACCTGCAGGCGCACGCTGTGCACCGCCTCCACGGTGCGGTAGGCAACGCAGAAGTCCTCGAGTTGAAGCAGAGGGTGGCTCATCGTGCGTCTTCCAGCAGTTCGTCGTCGGCGCCGCCGAGGTAAGCCTCGAGCACGCGCGGGTTGGCCTGCACTTCGGCGGGCGTGCCGGTGGCGATGACGGTGCCGAATTCGAGCACCGTGATGCGGTCGGCGAGGTTCATCACGAACTCCATGTCGTGCTCCACCACGAGGATGCCGAGGCCCTCGGCGCGCAGCTGGCTCAGCAGCACAGAGAGGGCTCGCTTTTCAAGATGGCGCAGGCCGGCGGCGGGTTCGTCGAGCAGCAGCACCGAAGGCTGGCCAGCGAGTGCGCGGGCGATTTCCACCACGCGCTGCTGTCCCAAGGAAAGCGATGCGGCGGGCGTGTCGGCATGTGGGCCGAGGCCGCAGCGTTCGATCTGCTTGCGGGCTTCGGCCATCAGCGCGGCTTCTTCGGCGCGGTCCAGCCGCAGCATTGCCGCGAGCCAGCCGCGCTTTGCGCGCAGGTGGGCGCCGAGCGCGACGTTCTCGACCACGCTGCGCTGGCCGAGCAGGCGCACGTGCTGGAAGGTGCGGCCCAGGCCCAGTGCGGCAAAGGCGCGCGACGGCTTCGTTGCCATCGACTGGCCCGCGAGCTTCACCTCGCCCGAGGTGGGATCGTCCACGCCCGAGATCATGTTGAAGAAGGTGCTCTTGCCAGCGCCGTTCGGGCCGATCAGCGCGTGGATCTCGCCGGCCTTCAGCGTCATCGAGATCGAGTTGTTGGCGACGAGGCCGCCGAAACGCTTGCTCACGTCGCTGGCTTGCAGCAGCAGTTCGCCACTGGGTGGCAGGGCGCGTTGTGCGAGCTGCACGGTAGAGGGAGTCTTGGCGAGCGCTGCTGCGGCGGCGGCCTTGCCCGCCGAGTCATCGCGCACCCAGCGGCGCACGATGCGCGCCAGCGTGGGCCACAGGCCATCGGAGAAGCGCTGCAGCACGAAGAGCATCAGCAGACCGAACACGATCACTTCGAAATTGCCGCTGCTGCCGAGCAGCGCGGGCAGGATGTCCTGCAGCTTTTCCTTCAGCAGCGTGATCAGCGTTGCGCCCAGCACAGCGCCCCACAGATGGCCCGCGCCACCGACCACCGCCATGAACAGCAGCTCGATGCCGATGTTCAGGTTGAAGGGCGTCGGGTTCACGAAGCGCTGCAGGTGCGCGTAGAGCCAGCCCGACACCGCCGCGAGCAGCGCGGCCAGCACGAACAGCTTGATGCGGTGGCGTGCCGTGTCCACACCCATCGACTCGGCCATGAGCCGCCCGCCCTTGAGCGCGCGGATGGCGCGGCCTTCGCGCGAATCGAGCAGGTTGTGCAGCGCCCAGAGCGCGAGCAGCAGCGCCGCCCAGATCACCACGCCCAGCATGCGCGGCGTGGCCAGCGACACGCCGGCCACCACCAGCGGCGGCACGCCGGTAATGCCGGTCTGCCCGCCCAGGAAGTCCATGTTGCCCAGCAGGTAGTACAGGCTCAGGCCCCAGGCGATGGTGCACAGCGGCAGGTAGTGGCCTTGCAGCTTGAGCGTGACCGAACCCAGCGCCCAGGCCAGTGCGAAGGTGAACACCAGGCCCAGCAGCAGGCCGGCCCATGGCAGCAGCGCCGGGCTGACCGCGCCGCCCAGCCACGCGGCGGCGGTGGGCGACGTGCAGATCCACGCCGTGGCATACGCGCCCATGCCCACGAAGGCGGCCTGGCCGAAAGAGGTCATGCCGCCCACGCCGGTCAGCATGACCAGCCCGGCAGCGACCAGCGCATACAGGCCGATGTTGCTGAGCACCGAGACGGTGAATTCGGGCAGGAAGCCCCAGGCCAGCGCCAGCAGCACCACGCACACCAGCGTGAGCTGGCGCGGCGTGACCAGCGGCTTGCCTTCGGGTTGTGCGGGCACGGCAATGTTGTTCGAAGAAGACGCGCTCATTCTTCGTCCTCCACATGATGGCTGTTGAGCGAACGCCACCACAGCACGGGAATGATCAGGGTGAAGACCAGCACTTCCTTGAACGGGCTGGCCCAGAAAGAGGCGAACGATTCGAGCTGGCCGACCAGCAGCGCGCCGGCCAGTGCCAGCGGATAGCTTGCGAGCCCGCCGACGATGGCGGCGACGAAGCCCTTCAGGCCTATGAGGAAGCCGGTGTCGTAGTACACCGTGGTGATCGGCGCGATCAGCAGGCCCGAGATGGCGCCGATGAGCGCCGCGAGCGCAAAGCTCAGGTCGCCCGACAGTTCGGTCGGAATGCCCGAGAGCCTTGCGCCCACCCGGTTGATGGCGGTTGCGCGCAGCGCCTTGCCCACCATCGAGCGGCCGAAGAACAGGAACATGGCAATCACCAGCAGCAGCGTGACGCCAACCACCACCAGCGATTGCCCGCTGACCGGAATGCCGCCGATGTCGAAGCGCGCCTCGGAGAACGGCGTGGTGCGCGAACCCTCGGCGCCGAAGAACAGCAGGCCCAGGCCGACCAGCACGCCATGCAGCGCGACCGAGACGATCAGCAGCATCAGCACGTTGGCATCCGCCAGCGGCCGGTAGGCCAGGCGATAGAGCAGCGGGCCGAGCGGCATGATGAGCAGCAGCGTGGCGAGCGTCTGGCCCGTCATCGAGGTCGGCTTGAGCAGCAGCACCAGCGCGGCCGCCGCCGCCGGCAGCACCACGCACCAAGCGATCGCGGAGGCCCAGTCGACCACCGCGCCGCGCTTCCAGCGCCAGAACTCCACCAGCAGCACCGCGACAGCCAGCACCAGCAGAAGCCACAGCGTGGCCGGCACGCGGCCGGCCTGCAGCATCGCCATGGAGAGCGCCCCGAAGGCGACGAACTCGCCCTGGGGAATGAAGATGACGCGCGTGACTGAAAACACCAGCACCAGCGCGAGCGCCATCAAACCGTAGACGGCACCGTTGACGATGCCGTCCTGCCCCAGCAAAAGGGCGATCTGCGAATCCATATAACAACAGCCTTCGGGCGGCGCCCGTTAGTCAGATCGGGAACACCGAGGAACCGGCTTTGCCGGGCCTCCGGTGTTGCCCCCGGTAGGGGGTAGGAGAAGCGACACGAAGTGCGCGAAGCCTGGGGGCGAGCCCAGTTGATCAGGGCTGGTATTTCCAGGCGCCGTTTTCGATTTTGACCATCACGCGGGCGCGTTGGTCCAGGCCCAGGTGGTCCTTCTCGGTCATGTTGAAAACGCCATGCGCGCCGGACACTTCCTTGGTCTGCTCCAGCGCATCGCGCAGTGCGGCGCGGAACTCGGGCGTGCCAGGCTGTGCCTTCTTCAGCGCGACCGGCACGGCCGAGCTCATCAGCAGGCCGGCGTCCCAGGCGTGCGCGCCGAAGGTCGACACCGTGCCCTTGCCGTAGGCGGCTTCGTAGGCTGTCACATAGGTCATGGCCGACTTCTTCACCGGGTTGCTGGCGGGCAGCTGGTCGGCCACGAGCACCGGGCCGGCCGGCAGGAAGGTGCCTTCCACGTCCTTGCCGCCGACGCGCAGGAAGTCGGCGTTCGCCACGCCGTGCGTCTGGTACATCTTGCCGGTGTAGCCGCGCTCCTTGAGCGCCTTCTGCGGCAGCGCGGCCGGCGTGCCCGCACCCGCGACCAGCACGGCGTCGGCCTTCGAGGCCATCATCTTCAGGACCTGGCCCGTCACCGAGGTGTCGGTGCGCGCATAGCGTTCGTTGGCGACCACGGTGATCTTCTTCAGCGCCGCGGCCTTGGCGAATTCTTCAGACCAGCCTTCGCCGTAGGCGTCGGCAAAGCCGATGAAGGCAACGGTCTTCACGCCGTTGGAGGCCATGTGTTCGGCAATGGCGAGCGACATCATGATGTCGTTCTGCGGCGTCTTGAACACCCAGCGCTTCTTGGCGTCCACCGGCTCGACGATGCGGGCCGAGGCGGCCACCGAGATCATCGGCACCTTGGCCTCGCTGACCACGTCGATCATGGCGAGCGAGGTGGGCGTGGTGGAAGAACCCAGCACGATGTCGACCTTGTTCTCGGTGATGAGCTTGCGCGTGTTGGCCACGGCTGCGGTGGTGTCCGATGCGTCGTCGAGCACGATGTAGTTGATCTTCTGGCCCCCGAGAGTCTTGGGCATCAGCGAGATGGTGTTCTTCTCGGGGATGCCGAGCGAGGCGGCTGGGCCGGTGGCCGAGACCGTCACGCCGACAGTGACGTCGGCCCACGATGCGGCGGCGGTGGCGCACAGCGCGGCGATCAGCAGGGGCTTGAAGAAGAATTTCATTTGGTCTTGTCTCCGGGTTGAAAAAAACGTTGAAGTGCTAGCGCTCGTCGAATGAGAGCGTTACTCGTTCGGTCAGGGGGTGGGCCTGGCAGGTCAGGATGAATCCCGCGGCTACTTCATTCTTGTCGAGCGCGAAGTTTCTTTCCATGCGGACTTCCCCGTCAACGCACTTTGCGCGGCAGGTGCCGCACACGCCCGAGGTGCACGAGAAGGGCACTTCAAGGCCCGCAGCCGATGCCGCGTCGAGGATGCTGGGTTGCCCTTCGGTGTAGGTGATCTCGCGCTGCAGGCCGTCGCGCACGATGACGATGCGCGCCTGCTTGGCGTCTCCGGGCTGCGCCTCGTGCACCACCGCGCCCACCTGGGTGGCCGAGGGCAGGGCGACGCCGAAGCGTTCGATGTGGATGCGGTCTTCGGGCACACCGGCTGCCAGCAGCGCGGCCTCGGCTTCGTCGTTCATCTGGAACGGGCCGCACACGTACACGTGGTCGATCTGCGCAGCCGGCACCACGCTCTTGAGGAACTCGCCGATCTTCTCGCGGTTCATCACGCCGAAGCCCAGCGGCGAATCGGTGTGCTCGTCGGAGAACACATGCTGCAGCACGAGGCGCGTCATGTAGCGGTTCTTCAGGTCCTCGATTTCTTCCTTGAACATCGTGGACTGGAGCTGGCGGTTGCCGTAGATCAGCGTGAAGCGGCTCGCGGGCTCGCGCGCCAGCACCGTCTTCATGATCGACAGGATGGGCGTGATGCCGCTGCCGCCCGCAATGCCGACGTGGTGGCGAGCCGAAGCCGGCTCGATGGGCACGAAGAAGCGGCCTTGCGGCGCCATCACCTGCAGGGTGTCGCCGGGCTGCAGGCTGGCGTTGATCCAGTTGGAGAACACGCCGCCGCGCACCTTGCGCACGCCGACGCGCAGCTCGCCGTCGTCGAGGCCGGCGCAGATCGAATAGGAACGGCGCAGGTCCTGGCCGTCGATGTCGTGGCGCAGGGTGAGGTACTGGCCCTGCGTGAAGCCGAAGACTTGCTGCAGGTCGCCCGGCACTTCGAACGAGACGATGACGGCCTCGGCCGTATCGGGCTCGATGGCCTTCACGCGCAAGGGGTGGAAGAGGGTGCTCATCGCTTGGGGCGCTTTTTAGATTGGCTTGAAATGTTCGAAAGGCTCGCGGCAGGCCATGCAGCGATAGAGCGCCTTGCAGGCGGTCGAGCCGAAGGCCGAAAGGCGCTCGGTACGCTCGCTCGCGCAGCGCGGGCAGGCGATGCGTTCGCCTGCGATGCGGCCGAAGAGCTTGATCGGCATTGCGGTATTGGCCGCGGCTTCGGGTGTGAGGTGGGCCGGTGGCGCGATGCCGTAGGCCTTGAGCCTGGCGCGGCCTTCGTCGCTGATCCAGTCGCTGCTCCAGGCGGGGGCGCGGCGCAGGGTGGCGCGGGCGCGGCCGAGGCCGGCTTGCTCGATTGCGGCCAGCACGTCGTGCTCGATGGCTTCGGTCGCGGGGCAGCCGGAGTACGTCGGCGTGAGCACGATCTCCAGGCCGTCGTCGTGCTCGATCACGTCGCGCACGATGCCGAGGTCGCAGACCGACACGGCCGGCACCTCGGGGTCGAGCACGGTGTGCAGCACGGCCCACGCGGCATCGACGCGCGAGGCTGCCATGAGGTCGGCCGTGGTCACCACACGCCCCCGGGGTAGCTGCGCTGCAGGTGCTGCATCTCCGCGAGGATGTAGCCCATGTGCTCGCTGTGCACGCCGCGCTTGCCGTTGCTGCGGAAGGCAGCTTCCTTGGGCATGGCGAGGCCGGCCGCGTCGAGTACCTGCTGCATCTCGCCGAGCCAAGGGTCGCGCAGCTCGCTCCACGCCGGGCCGAGGCCGCTGGCGCTGGCTTCGGCATCCACCGCGTCGCTCTCGAAGAGCTCCGGCACGTAGAGCCACAGTTGCTTCAGCGCTTTTTCAGTGCGTTGGCGCGATTCGTCGGTGCCGTCGCCCAGGCGCACCACCCAGTCGCCCGAGTGCTGCTGGTGGTAGCGCGCTTCCTTCACGGCCTTGCCGGCGATGGCGGCCACTTCGGCGTCGTTCGACGCGGCGAGGCGCTGCCACAGCAGCTTGAGCAGCGTCGAAACCATCGTGTTGCGCACGACGGCAAAGGCGAAGTCGCCACGCGGCAGTTCGGCGATGGTGAGGTTGAAGTAGTCGCGCTCGTCGCGCAGGTAGGCCAGCTGGTCTTCGTCGTGTTCGCGGCCGGCTCCTTCGAGCTTGCCGGCGTGCGTGAGCAGCGCGCGCGCCTGGCCGACGAGGTCGAGCGCGATGTTGGCCATCGCGATGTCTTCCTCCAGCACAGGCGCGTGGCCGCACCATTCGCCCAGGCGCTGCGCGAGCACCAGGCAGGTGTCGCCGATGCGCAGCAGGTACTGCACGGCGGGCGTGCGGTTCAGTTCGATCGATGCTTGCATGGTCCTGGCCTTGCTCACATGTGGTCGACCGACTTGGGCAGCGCGTAGAAGGTCGGGTGGCGGTACACCTTGTCTTCAGCCGGGTCGAAGAACATGTCCTTGTTGCCCGGGTCGCTGGCCACGATCTGCTCGGAGCGCACCACCCAGATGCTGCTGCCTTCCTGGCGGCGCGTGTACACGTCGCGCGCCATCTGGATCGCCATCTTCGAATCTGCCGCGTGCAGGCTGCCGCAGTGCTTGTGGTCGAGGCCGGCCTTGCTGCGAACGAACACTTCCCACAGGGGCCACTCTTGCTTGCTGTCTTGGGTATTTGGGGCGCTCATGCGGCCTCCTTCATTGGTTGCTTGTTGGCGTGGGCCATCGCGGCTTCGCGCACCCATGCGCCGTCTTCCCAGGCGTCGACGCGCGCCTGCAGCCGCTCGCGGTTGCAGGGGCCGTCGCCGGCGATCACGCGCCAGAACTCGCTCCAGTCGATGGCGCCGAAGTCGTGCGCCTGGCGCTCTTCGTTCCACTTCAGGTCGGGGTCGGGCAGGGTCACGCCGAGGATGGCCGCCTGCTCGACGGCGGCGTCGATGAACTTCTGGCGCAGCTCGTCGTTGCTGAAGCGCTTGATGCCCCAGCGCATCGATTGCGCGCTGTTGGGCGACTGGTCGTCCGGCGGGCCGAACATCATGATCGACGGCCACCACCAGCGATCGACCGCGTCCTGCACCATCGCCTTCTGTGCGTCGGTGCCGTGGGTCATCATGGTGAGCAGGGCTTCGTAGCCCTGGCGCTGGTGAAAGCTCTCCTCGCGGCAGATGCGGATCATGGCGCGGGCGTACGGCGCGTACGAGCAGCGGCAGATCGGCACCTGGTTCATGATGGCCGCGCCGTCGACCAGCCAGCCGATGGTGCCCATGTCGGCCCAGGTCAGCGTGGGGTAGTTGAAGATCGAGCTGTACTTGGCCTTGCCGCTGTGCAGCGCGTCGAACATCTGGTCGCGCGAGGTGCCCAGTGTTTCGGCAGCGGCATACAGGTAGAGGCCGTGGCCGCCTTCGTCCTGCACCTTGGCCAGCAGGATGGCCTTGCGCTTGAGCGTGGGCGCGCGGCTGATCCAGTTGCCTTCGGGCAGCATGCCGACGATTTCGGAGTGCGCGTGCTGGCTGATCTGGCGCACCAGCGTCTTGCGGTAGTGCTCGGGCATCCAGTCTTTTGCCTCGATGAAGTCGCCGGCATCGATGTGCGCGTCGAAGCGCTCTTCGAGCCGCATTTCCTCGGCGGAGCGCACGACCTTCTGCTTGCCGTCGCCTACGTCCTTGCCCATGGTGTCCATTGCCTGGGTGTACATGTGCGTGTCCTTTCGGTGGGGTGTGAGGGGCGGCTCAGCGCGGGCGCGTGTCGATCACGCGGCGTGCCTTGCCGGTCTGGGTGCGTTCCATCTCGTTGGGCGCGTGAACCACCACGCGCGCGGAAATGCCGATGAGCGTCTTCACGCGGTGCTGCACCCATTCGCCGATGGCGGTGCGGTCCGCCGAGGCGGCGTCGGCGGGGTTGAGCTCGCAGTGCACCTCGACCTGGTCGAGCTTGTCGGCGCGGCTCACGTGCACCTGGTAGAGGCCCGACAGCGCCTTGTGCGCGAGCACGATTTCTTCGACCTGCGTGGGGAAGACGTTGACGCCGCGGATGATCATCATGTCGTCGCTGCGCCCGACGATCTTGCCCATGCGGCGGAACGAACGCGAAGTGGGCGGCAGCAGGCGCGTGAGGTCGCGCGTGCGGTAGCGCACGATGGGCATGGCCTCTTTGCTCAGCGAGGTGAAGACCAGTTCGCCTTCTTCGCCGTCGGCCTTCAGCTCGCCGGTCTCGGGGTCGATGATCTCGGGGTAGAAGTGGTCTTCCCAGATGACGGGGCCGTCCTTGCTCTCGACGCATTCGCTGGCCACGCCGGGGCCCATCACTTCGCTCAGGCCGTAGATGTCGACGGCGTCGATGCCGGCCTTGGCCTCGATGTCGCGGCGCATGGCTTCGGTCCACGGCTCGGCGCCGAAGATGCCGACCTTCAGCGAGCTGTCTTTGGCGTCGAGGCCCTGGCGCTCGAACTGCTCGATGATCACCTGCATGTAGCTGGGCGTGACCATGATGATGTTCGGCTTGAAGTCCTGAATGATCTGCACCTGCTTCTCGGTCTGGCCGCCCGACATCGGGATGACGGTGCAGCCCGCGCGCTCGGCGCCGTAGTGCGCGCCGAGGCCGCCGGTGAAGAGGCCGTAGCCGTACGACACGTGCACCATGTCGCCGGGCCGCCCGCCCGCAGCGCGGATGGAACGCGCCACGAGATTGGCCCAGGTGTCGATGTCCTTCAGCGTGTAGCCGACCACGGTCGGCTTGCCGGTGGTGCCCGACGACGCATGGATGCGCGCGACGTTTTCGCGCGGCACGGCGAACATGCCGAAGGGGTAGTTGTCGCGCAGGTCGCTCTTCACCGTGAACGGAAACTTCGACAGGTCGGCGAGCGACTTCAGGTCGTCGGGGTGCACGCCCTTGGCATCGAAGGCCTTGCGGTAGTGCGGCACGTTGTCGTAGGCGCGCTGCAGCGTGGCGCGCAGGCGGGTGAGCTGCAGCGCGGCGATCTCGTCGCGGCTGGCGGTTTCGATGGGGTCGAGGTCGCCGGGGGCGGGGTGCTTCACGGTCATGTCTGTTGTCTCCTCAGGCGGCAGCGGCGTTCGGGACGGCGGGGCGGCCCTTGGCTGTGTAGGAACGGCCGCGGAACATCGCGATGCGCTCGCCGCGCTGGTTGATGATTTCGGTGTCGTACAGGCCGGTGCGGCCGGCCTTGGACACCTCGTGGCAGCGCGCGGTGAGCAGGTCGCCCTCGCGCGCCGGGGCGATGAAGTCGATGGCAAAGCCCGAGGCCACGGTCAGCTCGTTGTACGAGTTGCAGGCAACGGCGAAGGTCGAGTCGGCCAGCGTGGCCATGAAGCCGCCGTGGCAGATGGCGTGGCCGTTGAGCATGTCGGCGCGCACGCGCATCTCGATGGTGGCCTGGCCGGGGCCGACCTCGACGATGCGCATGCCCAGGCCCTTGCTGGCGTTGTCGTTCTCGAACATGCCGTCGCGGACGTACTCGGCCGTCTGCTGGGGTGTGCGGGTGGTGTCGGTCATGGCTCAGCGATCCTTGAACACGGGCGCGCGCTTGGCGCGGAAGGCTTCGACGCCTTCGCGGTAGTCGTTGGCGTTGCCCATGTCGCGCTGGAGGCGGGCTTCTTCGGCGAGTGCCGTGTCGAGGTCCATGTCTTGCGCGGCGGCCATGGCCTGGCGCGTGGCGACGAGGGCGCGGGTCGGCATGCCGGCCAGCTTCAGTGCGAGCGCCGCCGTGGTTTCAGTCAGCGCCGCGTCGTCCACGCATTGCCAGATCAGGCCGATGCGAGCGGCTTCTTCCGCCGGCAGCTTGTCGCCCAGCAGCGCGATGCCGAGTGCGCGAGCCGAACCCACGAGGCGCGGCAGCAGCCAGGTGCCACCGGTGTCGGGCACGAGGCCGATCTTGGTGAAGGCCTGGATGAAGCTTGCCGAACGGGCCGCCACCACGAGGTCGCAGCACAGCGCGAGGTTGGCGCCCGCTCCGGCCGCAACACCGTTGACGGCTGCGATCACCGGCACCGGCATCGAGCGCAGGCGCGCGACCAGCGGGGCGTAGTAAGTGGAGATGACGTGGCCCAGGTCCTTGGGCGCGGCGCCGGGTGTCGAGTCGGGGGCGACCGAAGGGTCGGCCAGGTCTTGCCCTGCGCAGAAGGCGCGGCCTGCGCCCGTGAGCACCACGCAGTGCACGCTCTCGTCTTGAGCCGCCAGCTCCAGTGCCGCCATGAGTTCGGCGTGCAGCTGCGTCGTGAAGCTGTTGAGCGCCGCGGGGCGGTTGAGGCTCAACGTGCGCACGGCGCCGGCGTTGCCGGTGAGTACCAAAGGCTCAGTCATCGCGTGTCTCTTTCATCCTTTGTGGGAGCGGATCGGAGTGCAAACACTATTGACCGACCGTTCGGTTGATTTTAGTATCGAGCCTGCTACCGGCACAAGCGGGAGCTATTCAGGGCAAACCCTGAGTCCCGCGAAAAACAAAGGAGACCGAATGCCCAGCTATTCCATCGACGGCGTAATTCCGGTCGTCGACCCGAGCGCGTACGTGCACCCCACTGCCGTGCTGATCGGCGACGTGATCGTCGGCCCGAACTGTTATGTGGGCCCCTGCGCCAGCCTGCGCGGCGACTTCGGCCGCATCGTGCTGGAGGAGGGCTCGAACGTGCAGGACCACTGCTGTGTGCACGGCTTTCCCGACAACGACACGGTGATCGAGGTCAACGGCCACGTCGGCCATGGCGCGATCCTGCACAGCTGCATCGTGCGGCGCGACGCGCTGGTGGGCATGAACGCTGTGGTGATGGACGAGGCCGAGATCGGCGAGAAGGCCATCGTCGCGGCCTGTGCCTTCGTGCCGGCCGGCATGAAGGTGCCGGCACGTTCGCTGGTCGCGGGCATTCCGGCAAAGGTGAAGCGCGAGTTGAGCGAGGAGGAGATCGCGTGGAAGCTCGAAGGCACGCAGACCTACCAGGACCTCACAGTGCGCAGCCTCGCGAGCCTGCATGAGGTGGCGCCGCTCGCGCAGGTGGAGGCAGGCCGTCCGCGCCTGCCGGCTACCGAGGTGCGTTCGCTCATTGCCACCAAGCGGGGCTGACCTCATCCGCGCTTCGTGCAAGATCGCGCGTTGTCCCCAACAGTCCAACCCAGGAAACCGACCCGATGCCGCGTGGAAGATCCGCCACTTACGACGATCAGCGTGAACTGATCCTCGCGCAGGCCGCCCAGCTGTTCGCGCGCAGCGGCTATCCCGCCACCTCGATGAACCAGGTGGCCGAGGCCTGCGGCCTCTCGAAGGCCACGCTCTATCACTACTACAAGGACAAGAGCAGCCTGCTGATCAGCATTGCCGAGACGCACGTCTCCAAGCTCGCGGCGCTGGTAGCCGAGGAAGAGGCCTCGACGCACACCGACGAGCAGCGCCTGCGCCGCTTCATCTACCGCATCGTCGAGGAATACGCCGGCGCGCAGGACGCGCACCGCGTGCTGACCGACGACGTGCGCTTTCTCGCGGAAGCCGACCGCGAACGCGTGCTCGACAAGGAGCGCGAGGTGGTCGCGGGCTTTGCGCGTGCGGTGTCTGCGCTGCGCCCCGGTGCGCCGAGTGACGACCTTGCCAAGCCGCTGACCATGCTGTTGTTCGGCATGATCAACTGGATGTTCACCTGGATGAAGCCCGGCGGCCGGCTCGACCACGCGGCCATTGCGCCGATCGTGGCCGATCTGTTCCTGGGGGGCATCGGGGCGGTCAAGACGCCCGATGCGCCGGCTGCCAAGCCGCGAAGGCCTGCTAAAGAATCCGGTTGAACCAGAGCAGCGACAGCCCCGCCGACAGCAGCGTCAGCACCGCCGCGCACATCGCGAAGAGCGCCGAGATTTCGGTTTCCTTTTTCTCCACCGTGAGCTTGGAGCTCAGTGTCTCGTAGACCTTCTTCAGGTCGTTCGCGGTGCCGGCGTAGAAGTACTCGGCGTTCGTCTTGTTGGCGATGGCCTTGAGCGTGTCTTCGTCAAGCCGCACGCGCATCGACCAGCCTTCGAAGCCGATGGTTTCGCCATCGACGGTGCCCACGCCCACCGTGTAGATGCGCACGCCGCGGTCGGCCGCGGCCTTGGCTGCGTCGAGCGGGTCGACCCCGGTGGTGCGCTGGCCGTCGGTCAGCATGATGATCGCGGCGGAGGTGAAGGAACCCGGCGCCACGGGCGTGAACTCCTTGAGCTTCTTCTCGTTCTGGTCGATAGGCATGCCGCGCTGGCGGCTCGGCGCGCTGAACTGCTCGACGTCGATGCCCGCATCGGGGAACAGCGTGGCCAGCGACACCACGATGGCATTGCCCGTAGCGGTGGCGCGCTGCAGCTGGAAGCTGTCGATGGCGGTCACCAGGTCTTCGTGGTTGGTGGTGGGCAACTGCGCCACCTGCGCGCTGCCCGCGAAAGCGACGATGCCCACCTTCACGCTGCGCGGCAGGTCCTTGATGAAGCTCTTGGCTGCCTCCTGCGCCGCCACGAGCCGGTTGGGCTGCACGTCGGCCGCGCGCATGCTGCCCGACACGTCCATCGCCAGGATGATGGTCTGCTGGTTCGACGGCAGCACCACCACCGCCATCGGCCGCGCCGCGGCCACCAGCATCGCGGCCATGGCCAGCAGGAAAAGCATGGGCGGAATGTGCCGCCGGATGCTCTGCCCGGCGCCCATGGCTTCGCGCACGATCGACAGGCTGGCGTAGCGCACGGCCAGCTTCTTCTTGCGCCGCAGCAGCCAGAGGTAGAGCAGGATCAGCAGCGGCAGGGCCGCCAGCAGCCAGAGGAATTGAGGCCAGAGAAAAGTCATGCTGCCACCGCCTTCATGCCAGCTGGGCCTCCGATGCGCGTGCGGCGCTTGCGCATATCGGCGAAACGGACGATGGCTTCCACCAGGTCGTCCTGGGTCGAGAGCTCGAGTGCGTCGACGCCTGCCCTTGCCAGCGCCTCGCGCAGTGCGGTTTCACGTTCGGACGCCAGGCGCGCGAAGCGCTTGCGAAAACCGGCGTCATGGGTGTCGACCCACAGCTGCTCGCCGGTCTCGGCATCGCGCAGCGGCACCAGGCCGAGGTCGGGCAGTTCGAGTTCGAGCGGGTCGAACAGGCGCACGGCGATCACTTCATGGCGTTGCACCAGCTGGCCCAGCGGGCGCTCCCAGCCGG
The DNA here is from genome assembly GCF_059416325.1 of Variovorax sp. GW821-FHT09D05. NCBI lineage: Bacteria > Pseudomonadati > Pseudomonadota > Betaproteobacteria > Burkholderiales > Comamonadaceae > Variovorax > Variovorax sp. GW821-FHT09D05. The sequence continues at coordinate 39,986 of NZ_JBWKOZ010000020.1, forward strand.
GCTCGCTCAGGAAGTCGGACACCACGAACACGGTGGAGCGGCGCGGCATCAGCGTGGCGGCCGACTTGAGCAGGCCGTCCAGGCGCGTCATGCCTTTCTGCGTGGGGGCGGTCTCGGCCTTGCCGGCGCGCTTTTCCATCGCATGCAGCAGGTGCAGCACGTGGCGCCGTCCGCTGCGCGGCGGAATCACCGCTTCGAGGTCGCTGCCGTATACCAGTGCGCCGACCCGGTTGCCGTGCCGCGTGAGCAACCGCGCCAGCACGCCGACGAAGCCCGCCGAGATCTCGCGCTTGGCCTTCAGGCCCGAGCCGAAATCGACCGAGCGGCTCAGGTCGAGCACGAACCACGCGGCCATCTCGCGGTCTTCGGTGAACACGCGCACATGCGGCGTCTGCAGCCGCGCGGTGACGTTCCAGTCGATGTGGCGCACGTCGTCGTGGTGCTGGTACTCGCGCAGGTCGGCCAGGTCGAGCCCGGTGCCGCGCATCAGCGTGCGGTAGTCGCCCTGCAGCAGGCCGTCGAGGCGGCGGATCACGGTCCATTCGAGCCGGCGCAGCGCGCGTTCGGCCCCGCCGGCTTCTGCGGCGAGCCGTTCGTCGTTTGCGGCCGCGGGGGCCTTACGCCACCAGCTTTTCATGCGATTTCAGGGAACACCGCGGAACCGGCTTTGCCGGGCCGCTGGTGTTGCCCCCTGCAAGGGGGTTGGCGAAGCGACACGAAGTGCGCGAAGACTGGGGGTGTGCTCATTTCAGGCCACCAGCTTTTCATGTTCGAGCGGTTTCGGTGGAGCGGGGACTGCACGCATGATCTTCTCGACCAGGCCATCGGGCGTCAGGCCTTCGGACAAGCCTTCGTAGGAGAGCGTCACGCGGTGGCGCAGCACGTCGGGCACCAGCGCCGTCATGTCTTCCGGCAGCGCATAGCTGCGGCCGCGCAAGAGTGCCAGGGCGCGCGCGCCTTCGGTCAGGCTGATGCTCGCGCGCGGGCTGGCGCCGAAGGTGATGAAGCGGCGCAGGTCCTTCAGGCCGTGCTTCTCGGGCGTGCGCGTGGCCGACACCAGCTTCACGGCGTATTGAATGAGCGAAGGGTCGACGTACACGCGCCGCGCCTCGGCCTGCAGCGCCGCGAGCTGCTCGGTGGTGGCGACCGGCGTGGCGTTGACGGGCGGGCCGATCACGCGCTGGACGATGACGAATTCCTCCTCGTCGCTCGGGTAGTCGACCAGCACCTTCATCATGAAGCGGTCGACCTGCGCCTCGGGCAGCGGGTAGGTGCCCTCGGTCTCGATGGGGTTCTGCGTGGCCATCACGAGGAAGGGGCGCGGCACCTTGTGCGTTTCGCCGGCGATGGTGACCTGGCGCTCCTGCATCACTTCGAGCAGCGCGCTCTGCACCTTGGCCGGCGCGCGGTTGATTTCGTCGGCCAGCAGCAGGTTGGCGAACACGGGGCCCAGCGAGGTGCTGAACTCGCCGGTCTTCTGGTTGTAGATGCGCGTGCCCACGAGGTCGGCCGGCACCAGGTCGGGCGTGAACTGGATGCGCTTGAACTGGCCGCGCACGGTGTCGGCCAGCGTCTTGATGGTGAGCGTCTTCGCAAGGCCCGGCACGCCTTCGACCAGCAGGTGCCCGCCCGCAAGCATGCCGACCATCACGCGCTCCAGAAAGCGGTCCTGGCCCACGACCACGCGCTTCACCTCGTAGAGGATCTGTTCCATCAGTTCGGCGGTGCCGGCGGGCGTGGGGTTGACGGTCTCTGCTGTGCTCATGCGAAGGACTTTCGAAGAAGGATCGGTCAGAACGGTGGCGAACCCGCGGCGGAAGCGGCGTTCTCGATGGGCACCGCGAAGCCGATGCCGATGAAAGTGCGCTGCTGCGTCGGGTTGAGGATGGCGGTGACGATGCCGAGCACCTCGCCGTCCATATTGATCAGCGGCCCGCCTGAATTGCCCGGATTGGCTGCGGCATCGAACTGGATCAGGTTGCCCAGCTCCTGCTTGCCCTCGGGCGAGCGGAACGAGCGCTTCAGGCCCGACACCACGCCAGCCGACACCGATGGCCCGATGCCGAACGGAAAGCCCACGGCCGCCACCTGGTCGCCGGGGCGCAGGTCGGCGGTCGAGCGCATGGTGGCGGGGATCAGGTCGTCGGGAATCTTCTGCGCCTGCAGCACCGCGAGGTCGTTCTCGGGCTGCACGCCGGTGATGGTGGCGATGGCTTCCAGCCCGTCGTAGAAGGTGACCTTGATCTTGTCGGCGCCTGCGACCACGTGCAGGTTGGTGAGGATCACGCCCTTGTCGACGATCACCACGCCCGTGCCCACGCCGCGCTCGACCTCGCCCGGGGCCTCGCCGTCGTTGGGGGCTTCAGGCGGCTTGCCCTTGGCGATGTTGCGTCCGCGCTTCTGGGTTTTGGCTTCGGGCGTGTGCTTTTCTTCGCCGTAGCTCACCACCCGCACCACCGAGGGCCGGATGATGTCGGCCGCCTTGGCCGCGGGCGAGGGCAGGGTGTTGGTCTGCAGCGTGCGCAGCACGGCCGCGTCGATGTCTTTTTGCGTGAGTGCCTTGGCACCCGGGCGCGGCATCCACAGGGCGGCGCCGGTGACCAGCGCGGCCGACAGCAGGAAGAGCAGCGCGAAGCTGCGGCGACCGGGTTGCCAGCCGGGTTTTTTCGCGGGAGCAGCCTGCAGGGACTGGCCCCCGCCGGCGTTTTCAGCCGATGCTGGCGCATCCGCCCGTTCGGCCGCCTCGTCTGCGGCCGGTGGCAGCGTGCGGGGCGAACGGCTGTAGAAAGCGGGCCTGCGCATCGGAGCACCTCCGGCTAAAAAATCGCGTGAAGGAGTTCACAGTAGCACGCTTTCCGCGCCTGCGCATCCCATCAGGCATCATCGTGCGATGGCTACCTTCGTCGATACCCACTGCCATCTGGATGCGCCCGAATTCGGTGCGGAGATGCCGGCCCTTCGCGCCCGCGCCGCCGGGCTGGGGGTGGCGATGTGCGTGATCCCGGCGGTGGCCGTCTTCAATTTCGCCGCCGTGCGCGAACTGGCCCACGCGCAGGGCGATGCCTACGCGCTGGGAATCCACCCGTTGTGCACCGGCGAGGCGAAGGACGAAGACCTTGAAACCCTCGATGCCGAACTGACCGCACGGCGCGGCGACCCGCGGCTCGTGGCGGTCGGCGAGATCGGGCTCGACTACTTCGTCGAGGGGCTCGACGGCCCGAAGCAGGAGCGCTTTTTTCACACTCAGTTGCAACTGGCACGCAAGCATGGGTTACCTGTACTCATCCACGTGCGGCGCTCGGTCGACAAGGTGCTCAAGCATCTTCGCCAGACGGCGGGCGGCAGGCCGTGGCAGGGCATTGCCCATGCCTTCAACGGTAGCGAGCAGCAGGCCCATGCGTGCATCGATCTCGGGTTGAAGCTGGGCTTCGGCGGCGCGGTGACCTTCGAGCGGGCCCTGCAGCTGCGGCGACTGGCAACCACGCTGCCAATCGAGTCGATCGTGATGGAGACCGATGCGCCCGACATCCAGCCGCACTGGCTGTACCGCACGCAGGCCCAGCGCGACGCCGGCGAACCGCAGGGCCGCAACGAGCCGGCCGAGCTGCCGCGCATCGCCGAAGTGGTGGCCGGCCTGCGGGGCATGGGCATCGACGAACTGGCCGCGGCCACCACCCGGAACGCGCTCGAAACGCTTCCGCGTCTCGAAAACCTCATGGCCATGTCGGAACGCCCGCCGCAACCCGCGTAGGCCAATGCCCCGACCTGCCCGGATGCGTGCAGATGGCGTGGATTTGCTGTCATCCTTGAACTTCACCAGTTCGTTGCTGGTTCAGTGGCAAGTCAGTCACTCAAAACTTCATCCAACAAGGAGCTTTACATGACCACGTCTTTCATTCGCACCGTGCCCGTCGTCCTCGCGCTGGCGCTCGCCTCCATCGGCGTGTCGGCCGTGGCCCAGACCACCGCGCCTGCTGCCACCGCCCCGGCCCCGGCCGAGCCCTCCACCACTGAAAAGGTGAAGGAAGCCGGCAAGGACGCCGTGGACGCGACCAAGCGCACCACCAAGAAGGCCGTCAACGCCACCGAAAAGGGCGCCAAGAAGGCCTGGAGCGCCACCAAGCGCACGACCAAGAAGGCGACCACCGCCACCAAGCATGCGGCCACCAAGACCGGCGAAGTCGTCGAGAGCGCCGGCCACAAGACGGCCGACGGCATGCGCAGCACCGGCAAGGCCATCGGCGAGAAGATCCCCGGCACGGCCGAGAACGAAGCCGCCAAGAAGTAATTTCGGGCCTGTTTCGGTCCTCTCTCGAAAGAACCCGCTTCGGCGGGTTTTTTCATGGGCCGCGCAAGTGCACGCGGGACGGTGGCACGATTGCCGCCCATGAATCCACCCGCCGCATCCGATGCCGCCAGCTCCATGCTCACGGGGTTGGCGCCCATCGTCTCGCCTGCAACGGCCGTGCTCATCCTCGGCAGCTTCCCCGGGGTCAAGTCGCTCGAGCGGCAGCAGTACTATGCACACCCCCAAAACCAGTTCTGGAAGATCTTGCAAGCTGTCTGGCCCGAAGTCCCCTTGCCGTCGGGCGTAGACAGCTACGCGCAGCGCTGCCGCTGGCTGCTCGACCGCGGCCTGGGCGTGTGGGACGTGTACGCGTCTTGCGAGCGCGAGGGCAGCCTCGACTCGGCCATCCGCGCGCCCGTGGCGAACGACATTGCCGGGCTGCATCTGCCGAAGCTCGCCGCCATTGCGCACAACGGCGGCGAGAGCTTCAAGCATGCGCGCCATACGCGCACCCTCGGCGTGCCGGTCTACCAGCTGCCTTCCACCAGTCCTGCCAATGCGTCGTGGAGCTTCGAGCGCAAGCTTGCGGCGTGGCGCGAGGTGCTGGCCACCCACAAACTAGTCGTCTGACGGCATCGATGGCATCGAGCAAAACTTCTATTTCTCTCCCCGAAGTCAATTTCTCCGACTGGGGCGACATCCGCTACCTGCACCTGGGCACCGAATGGGTCCAGGGTTCGATGAAGCTCGACGCGCCTTTCGAGATCGAACTCGAATACGTGCAGCGCATGATGGCCTGGCTGCTGTTTGCCGACGGCAAGACCGTCGCCACCCGCCATGCGATGCAGCTCGGCCTGGGTGCGGCCACGCTCACCAAGTTCAGCCGCAAGATCCTGCGCATGCGCACCACCGCGATCGAGCTCAATCCTCAGGTCGTGTCGGCCTGCCGCGGCTGGTTCAAGCTGCCGCCGGACGACCCGAAGCTGCGCGTGGTGATCGCCGACGCCGCAGCCGAGATCCGCAAGCCCGAATGGCACGGCACTGTCGATGCCTTGCAGGTCGACCTGTACGACCACGAGGCCGCCGCGCCTGTGCTCGACAGCGAAGACTTCTATGCCGACTGCCGCGCGCTGCTCACCGAAGACGGCTGCATGACGGTCAATCTCTTCGGCCGCTCGTCGAGCTACGAGCGCAGCCTCGAAAAGATCGCAGGAGCATTCGGCGCCGATGCCGTCTGGGCCTTCAAGCCGACGCGCGAAGGCAACACGGTGGTGCTCGCGCAGCGCACGCCGAGCCGTCCGAAGCGCGAGGCGCTTGCCGAGCGCGCCCAAACGATCCAGACTCGCTGGGGCTTGCCCGCGCCGAAATGGTTGCGAGTCTTCAAGCCCCTGAATATTTCAATCACTCGACCTGCCGGCTCATGAGCGCTGTTCCCGCTGTTTCTGCTCCCGCCCCCCTGGCCGCCCGCCACGAAGGCCCGCTCGACCTGCGGCGCCTTATTGAATGGCTCGCCGCCGATGGCGTGATTTCCCCGGTCGAAGCCAAGCGCACCATCGCGCGCTGCGCGCAGGCCGAAAGCCGGCAGGCACCGCTGGTGCGGCTGGCCAACGTGGCCATGACGCGCGAGAGCGACAACAAGCCGCTGGACCTTGAAATGCTTACGCAATGGCTCGCGGGCCGCGCCGGGCTCACGTACCTGCGCATCGACCCGCTCAAGGTCGACGTGGGCAAGGTGGCCGACACCATGAGCGCCGCCTACGCGGAGCGCCACAAGGTGCTGCCGGTGCAGGTGCTGCCCAACGAGGTGGTGGTGGCCACGGCCGAGCCCTTCCTCACCGACTGGATCGCCGAGGTCGAGCGCCAGGCGCGCCGCTCGGTGCGCCGCGTGGTCGCCAACCCGGCCGACATCCAGCGCTACACGGCCGAGTTCTTCGCGCTGGCGAAGTCGGTGCGCGCCGCGCAGAAGGCCGGTGGCAACACCGGCGGCGCGAGCTTCGAGCAGCTGGTGGAGCTCGGCAAGAGCAACAAGCAACTCGACGCCAACGACCAGAGCGTGGTGCAGGTGGTCGACTGGCTGTGGCAATACGCCTTCGACCAGCGCGCGAGCGACATCCACCTGGAGCCGCGCCGCGAGCAGGGCGTGATCCGCTTTCGCATCGACGGCATCCTGCATCCGGCCTACCAGATGCCGATGGGCGTGATGAACGCGATGGTCGCGCGCATCAAGCTGCTGGGCCGCATGGACGTGGTGGAAAAGCGCCGCCCGCTCGACGGCCGCATCAAGACCCGCAACATGCGCGGCGACGAAGTCGAAATGCGCCTGTCGACCCTGCCGACCGCCTTCGGCGAGAAGATGGTGATGCGGATCTTCGACCCCGACACGGCAGTGAAAGACCTCGACGCGCTGGGCTTTGCGCAGCACGACGCGCAACGCTGGGAACAGCTGGTCACGCGGCCCAACGGCATCATCCTGGTGACTGGGCCCACGGGCTCGGGCAAGACCACTACGCTGTATTCCACGCTCAAGCGCGTGGCGACCGAAGAGGTCAACGTGAGCACGGTGGAAGACCCGATCGAAATGATCGAGCCCTCGTTCAACCAGACGCAGGTGCAGCCGCAACTGGACTTCGGGTTTACCGAAGGCCTGCGCGCGCTGATGCGGCAGGACCCGGACATCATCATGGTCGGCGAAATCCGCGACCTCGCCACCGCCGAGATGGCGGTGCAGGCCGCGCTCACCGGCCACCTGGTGTTCAGCACGCTGCACACCAACGACGCGCCGAGCGCCATCACGCGGATGATGGAGCTGGGCGTGCCTTCGTACCTCATCAACGCGGTGATGCTGGGCGTGCTCGCACAGCGGCTGGTGCGCACGCTGTGCCCCAACTGCAAGCAGCCCGACGACACCGTCACCCGCGAGAAGCTGGAGACCATCGTCAAGCCGTGGCAGATCACGGGCTCGGTGCGCGCCTACAAGCCGGTGGGTTGTGTCGATTGCCGCATGACCGGGTACATGGGCCGCATGGGACTGTACGAACTGCTGAGCATCAGCGAGGCGTTCAAGGCGCAGGTCACGAAGGAGCCCAACCTGGGCGGGCTGCGCAGGCAGGCCGTGATCGACGGCATGCGGCCGCTGCGGCTGGCCGGCGCGCTGCGCGTGGCCGAAGGCGTGACGACCATCGAAGAGGTGCTGAGCGCCACGCCGCCGCTGGAATAGTCCGGCAGTTCAGCATCTGAGAGGCCGCTGAGACCTTTCGGGTTATCCCTAGGCCTTTGGTTAGTGGAATCCACATCAGTCTGACCGGAAGCTGACTCGACAATCCCGCATCGAAATTTGTTCGAGGAGACTGTTCGTGAAGATCAAGAGTCAGAAAGACTTTTTCTCGGGTCTGATGTTCACGGTGGTGGGTGTGGCGTTCGCATGGGGCGCCACCACCTACACCGTGGGCACCGGGGCCCGCATGGGTCCGGGTTATTTCCCGTTGATGCTCGGTATCCTGATGGCCCTCATCGGCCTCGGGATCATGTTCAGCGGGCTCACCGTTGAAACCACCGACGGCGAAAAGATCGGCAAGTGGGCCTGGAAGCAGGTGGTGTTCATCCTGGGCGCCAACCTCGCATTCGGCATCCTGCTCGGCGGCCTGCCGAGCATCGGCGTGCCGGCCATGGGCATGATCATCGCCATCTACGCGCTGGTGATCATCTCCAGCCTCGCGGGCCATGAGTTCAAGCTGCCCAGCGTGCTCGTCCTGGCCACTGTGCTGGCCGTCGGCAGCTATGTCGCGTTCATCTGGGCGCTGAAGCTCCAGATCCAGGTCTGGCCGACCTTCATCACCGGCTGAGAAGAAAGCTGCTCACATCATGGAATTGGTTGAACACCTCTCGATGGGTTTTGGCGTTGCCTTTACCTTCACCAACCTGCTGTACTGCCTCGTCGGCTGCATTCTGGGCACGCTGATCGGCGTGCTCCCGGGCATCGGCCCGGTCGCGACCATCGCGATGCTGCTGCCCGCCACTTACGCGCTGCCGCCCGTGTCGGCGCTGATCATGCTGGCCGGCATCTACTACGGCGCGCAGTACGGCGGCTCCACCACCGCGATTCTGGTCAACCTGCCGGGCGAATCATCGTCGGTGGTGACCGTGATCGACGGCTACCAGATGGCGCGCAAGGGCCGCGCGGGTCCGGCACTCGCTGCCGCCGGCCTGGGCTCGTTCTTCGCTGGTTGCGTGGGCACGCTGATCCTGGCCGCCTTCGCTCCGCCGCTGACCGAGCTGGCCTTCAAGTTCGGCCCGGCCGAATACTTCTCGCTGATGATCCTGGGCCTGATCGGCGCCGTGGTGCTGGCTTCGGGCTCGCTGCTCAAGGCCATCGCGATGATCGTGCTGGGCCTGCTGATGGGTCTGGTCGGTACCGACGTGAACTCGGGTGTCGCTCGCTACAGCTTCGACATTCCGGAGCTCACCGACGGCATCGGCTTCGTGGCCATCGCCATGGGTGTGTTCGGTTATGGCGAAATCATTGCCAACCTCTCGCGCCCCGATGACGAGCGTGAAGTGTTCACTGCCAAGGTCTCGGGCCTGTTCCCGACCAAGGAAGACTTTAAGCGCATGGTTCCCGCGGTGCTTCGCGGCACGGCACTGGGCGCGGCTCTTGGCATCCTGCCTGGCGGCGGTGCGCTGCTGGCGGCTTTCGCGGCCTACACGATCGAGAAGAAGACCAAGCTGAAGCCGGGCGAAGTGCCCTTCGGCAAGGGCAACATCCGCGGCGTGGCGGCTCCCGAGTCGGCCAACAATGCCGGTGCGCAAACTTCCTTCATCCCGCTGCTGACGCTGGGCATTCCGCCCAACGCGGTGATGGCGCTGATGGTGGGCGCAATGACGATTCACAACATCCAGCCGGGCCCGCAGGTCATGACCAGCAACCCCGAGCTGTTCTGGGGCCTGATCGCCTCGATGTGGAT
>NZ_JBWKOZ010000021.1:0-40836 GCF_059416325.1 Variovorax sp. GW821-FHT09D05
CCTTTTCTTTGCTTACTTTCTTTTGGCGAAGCAAAAGAAAGTGAGTCGGCCGCCGGGCCGAGACCCGGCCCCGGAACCCAAACATCCAAAGTCATAAGCTATCAACGAAGAGTTCGTTGGGAAACAACAAACCGGCCCCTACATTCCCGGCATGACAGCCGTTCTTTCCAGCAGCAGGCCCGAGCCCGCCGCACAGCACTTCGAAGTGCGCCCCTTCGATGCCCCGGTCGGCGCCGAAATCATCGGCCTCGACATCTCGAAGCCAATCAGCACCGAAGACTTCGTCCGAATCCACAAAGCCCACCTCGACCACCACGTCCTGGTATTCCGCGACCAGCAGATCACCCCGCAGGAGCACATCGACTTCAGCCGCCGCTTCGGCCCGCTCGAAATCCACGTCCTGCACCAATTCCAGCTGAAGAACCACCCCGAGATCCTCATCGTCTCCAATATCAAGGAGAACGGCGAGCCCATCGGCCTTGGCGACGCAGGCGTCTACTGGCATTCCGACATTTCGTACAAACCCAACCCCAGCCTGGGCTCCCTGCTGCACGCGCAGGAGCTGCCGAGCGAAGGCGGCGACACGCTGTTCGCCGACCAGCATCTCGCATGGGAGTCGCTGAGCCCCGAGCTGCAGCAGCGCATCCTGCCGCTGAAGGCCGAGCACAGCTACCTCGCCAAATACGAAGAGCTGCGCGCGAAGAACCCGTGGCGGCCGAAGCTCTCGCAAGCGCAGATCGATCAGGTCGCCCCAGCCGTCCAGCCCGTGGTGCGCACACACCCCGAGACAGGCCGCAAGGCGCTGTTCGTCAGCGAGCACTTCACCACGCGCATCGTCGGTTTGCCGCAGGCCGAAAGCGACGCCTTGCTCGCCGAGCTGTTCGCGCACAGCGTGAAGCCCGAGTTCGTCTATCGCCACCAGTGGGCGCCGCACGACCTCGTGTTCTGGGACAACCGCTCGCTGATGCACCTCGCAGCGGGTACGCCAGACCACCTGCGCCGCCGCCTCAACCGCACCACCATCGTCGGCGACACGCCTTTCTGATTTCTCTTCCGGACCCCCGTCAATGAACCGCTTCACCCGCAAAGCCGCCGCGCTCGTCACCGGCCTCGGCCTTCTCGTTGGCAGCCTCGCTGCGCATGCCGAAGGCCAGATCCGCATCGCCGAGCAATTCGGCATCGTCTATCTGCTGCTCAACGTCGCGCAGGAGCAGAAGCTCATCGAGAAGCACGCGAAGGCCGCGGGCGTCGATGCCAAGGTCGAATGGGTCAAGCTCTCGGGCGGCTCGGCCGTCAACGACGCGCTGCTGTCCGGCAACATCGAGATCGCGGGTGCCGGCGTGGGCCCGCTGCTCACGCTGTGGGATCGCACCAAGGGCAAGCAGAACGTGAAGGGCGTGGCCTCGCTGGGCAACTTCCCGTACTACCTGGTGAGCAACAACCCGAACGTGAAGACGATCGCCGACTTCACCGACAAGGACCGCATCGCGCTGCCCGCCGTGGGCGTGTCGGTGCAGTCGCGCGTGCTGCAGTTCGCCTCGGCCAAGCTGTGGGGCGACAAGGAGTTCAACCGGCTCGACAAGATCAGCGTGGCGCTGCCGCACCCCGATGCGGCTGCGGCCATCATCAAGGGCGGCACGGAGATCACGGGGCACTTCGGCAATCCGCCGTTCCAGGAGCAGGAGCTTGCGGGCAATCCGAACGCGCACATCGTGCTCAACTCGTACCAGGTGCTGGGCGGTCCGTCGTCGGCGACGGTGCTTTATGCCACCGAGAAATTCCGCAGCGAGAACCCGAAGACGTACAAGGCCTTTGTCGATGCGCTCGACGAGGCGGCGAAGTTCGTCACGGCCAACCCTGAGAAGGCGGCCGACATCTACCTGAAAGTGAGCAACGCGAAGCTCGACCGCGATCTGCTGCTGAAGATCATCAAGAACCCCGAGGTGCAGTTCAAGACCACGCCGCAGAACACGTATCCGCTGGCGGAGTTCATGCACCGCGTGGGCGCGATCAAGAACAAGCCGGCTTCGGTGAAGGATTACTTCTTCGACGATGCGCAGAATTCGTCGGGGAATTGATCGATGAGCACGGCAGCGGCTTTGCCTTCCCGGGGTGACTCCCTCTCACATCGGGAGAGGGCGGGGGTGAGGGGGGAGCCTTCGGCATCGCCCGCAGCCCTCACCCCAACCCTCTCCCGCGAGCGAGAGAGGGAGAGGGAGAGGGAGAGGGAGAGGGGGCAAGAAAGCGCACCGCTGCTACAGGTGGACAAGGTCAGCCTCGAATACCGCACCCCCGAGCGAGTCGTCCGCGCCACGCACCGCGTGAGTTTCGACGTCCACGCCGCCGACCGTTTCGTGCTGCTCGGCCCCTCGGGCTGCGGCAAGTCCACGCTGCTGAAGGCCGTGGCGGGCTTCATCCCGCCGGTCGAAGGCGAGATCCGCCTCGAAGGCCAGCGCGTGACGCAGCCCGGCCCCGACCGCATCGTCGTGTTCCAGGAGTTCGACCAGCTGCCGCCGTGGAAGACCGTGAAGCAGAACGTGATGTTCCCGCTGCTGGCTTCGCGCACGCTCGGCAAGAAGGAAGCCGCCGAACGCGCGCTGCACTACCTCGACAAGGTCGGCCTTGCAAAGTTTGCCGATGTGCATCCGCACCAGCTTTCAGGTGGCATGAAGCAGCGCGTGGCGATTGCACGCGCGCTTGCGATGCAGCCGCGCGTGCTGCTGATGGACGAACCCTTTGCCGCACTCGACGCGCTCACGCGCCGCAAGATGCAGCAGGAACTGCTCGAGCTGTGGGACGAGGTGCGCTTCACGCTGCTGTTCGTCACGCACTCGATCGAAGAGGCTCTGGTGGTGGGCAACCGCATCGCGCTGCTTTCGCCGCACCCGGGGCGCATGCGCGCCGAGATCAACAGCCACGGCTTTTCGCTTGCGAGCCTGGGCGGTGCCGAGTTCCAAAGCACGGCGCAGCGCATCCACGACATGCTTTTCGAAGAAGAGCACGAGGAGGCCGCGGCATGAGCGCGATCGTTCCTCCCATCCGCCCCGAGTACGAGCGCACGCTCGGGCCCTTCACCGAGCTGCCGGTCGAACGCACGCTGCCCCCGGGCGCGCGTATCTGGTCGCAGGCCTGGCTGCGCAAGGGGCTGATCCTCGCCGTCATCGCCGTGCTGTGGGAGCTTGCGGCCCGCTGGCAGAACAACGACCTGCTGCTGCCCACCTTCACCGCCACGGCGAGCGCGCTGTTCGAAGGGCTTGCCAGCGGCGAGCTGATCGAGAAGGTGCGCATCTCGCTGGCCGTGTTGCTGCAGGGCTACCTCGCCGGCGTGCTGCTGGCATTCGCGCTCACCACGCTCGCCGTGTCGACGCAGATCGGCCGCGACCTGCTGGACACGCTAACTTCGATGTTCAACCCGCTGCCCGCCATCGCGCTGCTGCCGCTGGCGTTGCTGTGGTTCGGGCTGGGGCGCGGCAGCCTCGTGTTCGTGCTGATCCACTCGGTGCTGTGGCCGCTGGCGCTCAACACCTATGCGGGCTTCCAGGGCGTGCCCGAAACGCTGCGCATGGCGGGGCGCAACTACGGGCTGAAGGGCCTGCGCTACGTGTTGCAGATCCTGGTGCCGGCTGCGCTGCCGTCGATCCTGTCGGGCCTGAAGATCGGCTGGGCCTTTGCCTGGCGTACGCTGATCGCGGCCGAACTGGTGTTCGGCGCCTCGTCGGGCAAGGGCGGGCTGGGCTGGTACATCTTCCAGAACCGCAACGAGCTGTACACCGACCGCGTGTTCGCGGGCCTTGCGATGGTGGTGCTGATCGGCCTGCTGGTCGAGAGTCTGGGCTTCAAGACGCTGGAGCGGCTCACGGTGCGCCGCTGGGGCCAGCAGCGCTAGCTAACCGCTGGTCTTCTTCGCGGCTTGCCGCATCGAGCGCAGCTCGCCGTTGAGGAACTCGTTGGCGTCGCGCACCGTGCCGTTGTTGAGCTTCACCTTGTAGGCCTGCCCCGTCATCTCCGAGCGCGAGGCGCAGCGCTCGATGAAGTCTTCGGCCGTCACCAGCTCCTTTTTGAAGTAGTCGTACTTCGCCTGCATGTGCTTGGCGGCGTCGGCGGCGGTGTATTCGTTGCCGTTGCGCAGGAAGACCATGGCCGACATCTTCGAGACGCGCTGGATCAGCGTGTCGATCAGCTTGTCCTCGGCGTCGGAAGGGGTGGCGTGCGCCAGCAGGGCCGAGGCGCCGAGCAGGAGGGCGAGCAGCGTGGTGCGCAGGAATTTGAGCGAGGCCATTTGTTTTGTCTCCTGGCAATTTTCGGGCCATGCTAGGACCGGCGCCCCCGCCGTGTCAAACCCGGCCCGGCTCGGGTCTAATCGCAGGTTTTGGCATGTGTTAACCACTCTCCCATGAGCTCCTCGACCCCCGATCTTTCGTCGATTGCCCAGGCGCTGGCCGATGCCGCCGCAGCGCAGTCGATGCACTACTTTCGTACGCCGCTGGACATCATCACCAAGGCCGACGAAAGCCCGGTCACGCTGGCCGACCGCGCCGCCGAGACGGCCATGCGCGAAATCCTTGGCGCGCGGGTGCCGGCCGACGGCATCTACGGCGAGGAGCACGGCCCCGAGCGGCTCGACGCAGAGCGCGTCTGGGTGCTCGACCCCATCGACGGCACGCGCAGCTTCATCACCGGCTCACCGCTGTGGGGCACGCTGATCGGTGTGCTGCAGGGCGGCCGCATCGTGCTGGGCGTGGTCGACATGCCGGTGCTCAAGGAGCGCTGGATCGGCGAGGCCGGCAAGGGCGCCACGCGCGACGGCCAGCCCGTGCGCGCCAGCAGCTGCACCGAGGTGGCCAAGGCCCGCATCGTCACCACCTCGCCCGACATCTTCGCGCCAGCCGACTGGACTGCCTTCGACCGGCTCAGCCGCCAGTGCGCGATGCGCCGCTTCGGCGGCGACTGCTACGGCTACGCCCAGCTGGCGGGCGGCACCATCGACCTCGTGGTCGAGACCGGCCTGCAGCCTTATGACTACCTCGGCCCCGCCGGTCTGATCGAGGCCGCGGGCGGCGTCATCACCGACTGGCAGGGCCAGCCGCTGGGGCTGAAGTCAGACGGGCGGGTGATTGCGGCGGCAACGCCCGAACTCCACCGGCAAGCGATGGCCATCCTCTCGGCCTAGACTGTCGAACATGTTCCGCTGGCTGATCGTCGTCGTCCTCGCACTGGTGCTCATGAGCGGCCTGACCGCCTGGCTGCGCCGCTTCGGCTTCGGACGGCTGCCCGGCGATTTCGAGTTCCGCGCCTTCGGCCGCGAGTGGCAACTGCCGATTGCCAGCACCGTGGTGCTCAGCATGATCGCGGCGCTGGTCGCGCGTCTTCTGTAGAGAAAAGACAAACAGCAATGAGAGCCTGCGTAGACATCGGCGGCACCAAGGTGGCCGTAAGCCTTTCCGCTTCGAGCGACGCGCCGCTGATCGGCCGCCGCAGCGAACCCACGGCCAAGACCGGCGACAACGACGCGGTGGCGGTGCAGATCATGCGGATGATCGACGAGGTCTGCGCGGAGCAAGGCATCGATGCCGCAACCATCGACCGCGTGGGCGTGTCGTCGACCGGGCCTTTCGAGCTGCGCGACGGTCTGGTCGAACTCGCCACTCCCAATATCTGCGGTGGCATCGCTGGGCCATCGCGCGGCCTGCCCAATGCGTGGATGACCGCAATCATCGAGGCTCCTCTGGTCCAGCGTTTCGGCAGCGTCCGGGTCGAGAACGACGCCGTGGCAGCACTCGAGGCCGAGCGCCATTGGGGCGCGCTCAAGGGCCTGGACAACTGCGCCTATGCCACTTGGAGCACCGGCGTGGGCGTTGGCCTTTGTGTCGATGGCAAGGCCCTGCGCGGCAAGAACGGCAATGCTGGTCACGCGGGGCATAGTTTCGTGGTCGACGACGACAGCGGTGCGCTTTGCGGCTGTGGCAACTACGGCGACGTCGAGGCATTGGCGGGCGGCAATTCGATCGGGCACCGTTTCGGGCAGTCTGCCGCCGATCTGTTCTCTGCCGCATCCGCTGGTGAACCCAAGGCGCTGGAAACGGCGGAGGCCCTGTGTCGCGTGTTCGGGCGGATGCTCTACAACATGGTCATTACCCTCGACCTGCAGCGCATCAGCTTGGGTGGCAGCGTGTTCTGGCACCACCGCGACTTCGTGCTGCCACGGCTGCAGGCACAGGTCGACGGCAAGCTGCTCCCGCTTACGCGTGGTGTGACGCTCGTGCCCGCCGGCCTGGGCGACAAGGTCGGTGACTACGCCGCACTGGCGCTGCTCGACTGAACGGCCACCGTACGATCCGGCGAACACCATGACCCTGCTGCCTCGCCGTCGCTCCTATGCCTACCTGCTGTGGCTGGTGGGCGGCTTCATCGGGGCGCATCGCTTCTATCTCGGGAGCTACCTGGGCGGCGCGGCGCAACTGGCGCTGCTGCTGTATGGCGTCGCCGGCCTGCCGGGATCGCGCTTCGGCCTGGCGCTTGTGCTGCCGTGGATGCTGTTCGACGTCTACTGGATCTACCGGCGGATGAAGCAGCAGGACGGGGCCGCTGTCGAAGATGGTGAAGAAGCTCCGGCCCGCCAGCGCGCCCGTCGCGCCGGGACACGGGAGGCCAAGGAATACGACCTCGCCGCCCTCGCTGAAGCCAACAAGCTGCAGGAGCGCTTCGTGGCCGCCGCCGAGGCCGAAGACTGGGCCGGAGCCGTCGCCATCGCCGAGCAGATCGTTGCCACCGCGCGCCGCGTGTTCAAGGGCCCGCACCAGAACCTCGCGATGACGCTGTGCATGCTCGGCCAGGCCTGCTACCAGTTCAAGGCCTTCGACAGGGCCCGGGCCAGCCTGGAGGAAAGCCTTTCCATCGGCCGCAAGATCGGCATGCCGGCGGAAGACATGGACATCGCCCGCAAGGCGCTGGACCTGACCCTGACCGGCATCGCCGAACGCAAGGCCCACGGCGCTGCGTCCGACGAAGAAGGCGCGCTGCTGAACCTGCTCGAAGACCGCGACGCGCGCTACCGCGACGCACTGGCCCAGGGCGACCTGCCCCGGGCCGAGAAGTTCTGCGCCGAAGCCGTCGCCGCCAGTCGCCGGCTGTACGGCGGCGCGGACAGGGCCGTGGTGCTCCAGCTGGCCAGCTATGCGGAACTGTGCCGACGGCTGCAGTGGTACGACAAGGCGCAGGCCTCGGCGGACGAGGCCCTGGCCATGATCGGGCTGCTCGGCCTCGACGACAGCTGGCGGCGCGGGCCGACCAACACCCTGGCGCTGCTGCATGCTGCGGCCGGGCGGGCCGAAGAGGCCGAAGCGCTCTACAAGAAGACCATCGCCATGGCGGTGGCCGAAGCCCGGGGCGGCTCCAGCGATGGTGTAGTGCGCGCATTCAACAACCTGGCGTTTCTCTATGCCGAGTCCGGCCAGGACGCCAAAGCCGAGCTTTGCTACGCGCGCGCCCTCGTGCATCTGGACAAGCTCCCGCCGGGTGAGGGCGACGCCGAACTGCACTCCGACATGCTCAACAACTTCGCCAGCCTGTTCATGGCGCGCCGCGAATTCGACAAGGCCAGGCCGCTGTTCGAGCGCTCGCTCGACATCCAGCAGGGCAGCTGCCGGGGCATTTCCCAGGCGGCCGCAACCGCCCACAACGACCTGGGCCTGATCGCGCAGGAAGAGGGCGACTTGCGCCAGGCGCTGATGCATTTCAAGCGCACGCTGCTGCTCAACCAGATCTGCGCGCCCGACCACTTCAGGAACATCGACAACGCGCAGCGCAACATCGACAGCGTGAGCATGGTGCTCGCCACGGTCGCTCGCGCCGCACGCATGGAACCCAGCACATGAGCATCGGCGGCGCCTTCTACGCCCTGGACCGCTACCGGCTGCGCGCGCTGGTGATCGATCCGTCCACCGTGTCGGGCTTCCTGCATTCGCCGGCCGCGCAGGGCGGCCCGCACGACAGCCAGACGGTGGAGCAGGCCTGGGACGTGGTGCGCACGCTGCTGCCCGAGGCGGTTGACGGCGAGGAGCTCGACGGCACCGACGGGCTGGGCTGCATCTATCTCACGGCCGCCCACGTCGAGCGCACCGCGGCCCGGCTCGCGCAGCGCGACGTGGCGGAACTGATGGGTCGCTTCACCGGCGAGCCGGCGAAGTTCAGTGAACTCTACTGGGCCAAGGTCTGGCAGGACGGCGCCCGGGACCTCGAGGGCTTCATGGAAGGCGTGAAGCGCTTCTTCGCCGGCGCGGCCGCAAGGCGCGACGCCGTCGTGTTCTACATCGTCTGAATCGCCGGCTGGCTGCTAGTGCGGCGGCCGCACGGCCGACACGATCTCGCCCAGCCGCCGCAGCCCCGCATCCACCGCCTTCGAATACGGCCAGCCGCAGTTGATGCGCAGGTAGTTGTCGAAGCGCCCCGAGTTCGAAAACTGCGCGCCCGGCGCCACCAGCATGTGTTCGCGCAGCGCCGCGTCGAACACGTCCACCGACGAGCGTTGCCCGGGTAGCTCGACCCACAGCTGCAGCCCGCCGCGCGGCAGGTTCAGCCGCGTGCCCGACGGAAAGTATTTGGCGATGGCATCCGCCGTCTGGTCGCGCTGCACGTGCAGCCGCTCGCGCAGCCGGCGCAGGTGGCGGTCGTAGCCGCCGCTCGCGACGAACTCGCCCGCGGCGATCTGCGCCAGCGCCTCGTTGTTGCGGGTCTGCGCGTACTTGAGCATTTCCACCTGCGCGTGCCAGCGCCCGGCGGTGATCCAGCCCAGCCGCAGCCCCGGCGCCAGCACCTTGTGCAGCGAGGCGCAATAGATCACGTTGCCCGTGCGGTCCCACGACTTCACCGCGCGCAGCGGCGCGTCGCTTTCCACGAGGTCGCTGTAGGTGTCGTCTTCGACCAGCGCGATGCCGTGGCTCTCGCACAGGTGCACCAGCCGCTGCTTGTGGGCGTCGGGCATCACGCTGCCGATGGGGTTCTGCAGGTGCGGCACCACCACCACGGCCTTGATGTCGTCGTAGGTGTGGATGGCGAGGTCGAGCGCTTCCAGGGAGATGCCCGTTTGCGGGCTGGTCGGAATCTCCAGTGCGCGCAGCCCCAGGCTTTCGAGCACCTGCAGCAGGCCGTAGAAGGTGGGCGACTCCACGGCTACCGTGTCGCCGGGCTTGGCGATGGCGCGCAGCGCGAGGTTCAGGGCCTCGATGCAGCCGTTGGTGACGAGCACTTCGTCGGGCGGCACCGTCATGCCCACGCGCAGGCTGCGCTGTGCCAGCGCTTCGCGGAACTGCTCGTGGCCTTTCTGCGACGAGGCGGTGGTCAGCAGCTCGGGCCGCTGTCGCAGTGCGCGCGTCATCGAGTTGCGCAGGGCCTCGGCGGGATACAGCTCGGGAGCCGCGCGGGCGATGGCGAAGTTGAGCTTCACGCCCGTGTGCCGGCCACGCGCCATGAAGTTGGCCATGCGCGTGCGCATGCTGACGAACTGTGCGGGGTCGGGCGGCACGTCGGCAATCGGCTCTTCCATCGGCGCGATGGCCAGCCGCTGTGGCCGCCGCACGAAGTAGCCCGAACGGTCGCGGGCCTCGACCCAGCCGTCGCTTTCCATCGCGCGGCAGACCTGCAGCGCGGTCGACAGGCTGATGTCGTGCAGCCGCATCAGGCTGCGCAGCGAGGGCAGCTTGTCGCCCTGCTTGAGGGAGCCGGTGTGGATCGCGTCCACATAGTGCGCGGAGAGCTGGCGGTAGAGCGGTAGCGAGTCCATGGGGTCGATGTTCCCCGTATCGGGCATCCGAAAACAGATGCAGTTGCTAGGGAAAACGACCATAACAGATGCGTCGGCGGCACCGCTGTTACGGTCGCAATAGCCATGGCGTGTGCCTGTTTTTTAGGCGACGGAATTTCTACGATGAACCCTCATTCACCCGAGGTTCGCCATGATCACCACCCTCTCCCAAGCGCCCGATTCCATCGTTCTCGAACCCGGCCAGTCCCTGCGCACCTCGGTCGATGCCGGGGCCTGGCTCCAGTTGGCCGAGGGCCGCGCCCGGGTCGTGTCGCCGCCCGGATGGTTCGGCGAGACCGTGTTCATGGCCGAGACGCTGCTCGAGGAAGGCGAGGTGCATCGGCTGCCGCACGGCGGCTGGATCGAAGTGTCTGCGCTGACGGCGGTGCATTTGCGGGTGCACGTGCCGCCGGTTGGGCAGGTTTCAGCTGTGGAGGCGCGGCCTGTGATGCGCTTTGTGCGTCTGCTTACTGGCTGGTAGGGGACTTGTTCGGGGTGCGTGCGAATGACACCGGGTACTCCCCTCCGCGAATGTCCCCCGTCGGCGTGATCGCACCCCGAACAATCAACGTTCGCTAGCCGCTTCCCGCAGCGCCTCGAGAAAGCTATTCCGCCACCAGTGAATATCCTGCTCACGAATACGCGACAACAACTTCTGATGCCGTTCGCGCCGCTCCTCCAGCGGCATCTGCAGCGCCTGCTGCACAGTCTCCGCTGTGCCGTGCGTGTCGTACGGATTCACCAGCAGCGCTTCCTTCAACTGCTCGGCCGCTCCCGCAAAGCGGGACAGCACCAGCACGCCCGGGTCGGCCGGGTCCTGCGCCGCGATGTATTCCTTCGCGACGAGGTTCATGCCGTCGCGCAGTGGCGTTACAAGCCCCACGGCCGCCGCGCGGCACAGCCCCGGCACACGCTTGCGCGCCACCATGCGGTGGATGTAGCGCACCGGCATCCAGTCGAGTTCGCCGTAGTCGCCGTTGATGGCACCGCAGAGCGATTCGAGCTCCCGCCGGATGTCGCCATACGCGTCGACCGTCTCGCGCGTGGGCGAGGCGATCTGGATCAGCGTGGCGCTGCGCCGGTTTTCGGGGTAGTTGGCCAGCAGCTCGCGGAACGAACGCACCCGCTGCGGAATACCCTTGGAGTAGTCGAGCCGGTCGATGCCCAGCAGCAGCCGGCGGCTCGAGTACTCGCGCTTCATGGTCTCGTACATGTCGCGCGATTCCTTCGCATGCGTGAGCGCCGCGAATTCGTCGACGTCGATGCCGATGGGAAAGGCGCTGCTTCGCACCGTCTGACCGTAGGCTCGGTACATGTCGTTGCCCAGGTACTCGCCGTGGGCCTCGTTGCGCACGTAGTGCTCGAAGTGCTGCACGTCCTGCTGCGCCTGGAAGCCGATCAGGTCGTACGAGAACAGCGAGCGCATCAGCCACTCGTGCTGCGGGATGGCCGCGGTGATGATCTGCGGCGGCAGCGGAATGTGCAGGAAGAAGCCGATGCGCTGCCTGCAGCCCATGGCGCGCAGCTCGGCTGCCAGCGGGATCAGGTGGTAGTCGTGCACCCAGATGATGTCGTCTTCCTTCAGCAGCGGCAGCAGCTTGCGCGCGAACAGCTGGTTCACGCGCCGGTAGCCGCCGATGAAGCCGGCGTCGAAATGCGCCAGGTCGAGCCGGTTGTGGAACACCGGCCAGAGCACGTCGTTGCTGTAGCCGAGGTAGTAGCTGTCGTGGTCTTCGCGGCTCAGGTCGATGGTGGCCAGCGTTACCTTGCCGGCCTGCTGCCGGTGCAGTTCGCCTTCGCCCGTGGGGCCGCCTTCGATGACCTGCCCGCTCCAGCCGAACCACATGCCGCCGCTTTGCTGCAGGCTTTCGCCGAGCGCCACGGCCAGTCCGCCGGCTGCCGGCTTGCGTGGGTCTGCCACGCGGTTTGAAACGACGACTAGACGGCTCATATGCACGAATCCCAGGGAGCGGACAGGCGCACGGCCGCGTTGATGATGCCGACCATCGAATAGGTCTGCGGAAAGTTGCCCCACATCTCGCCCGTGACCGGGTGCGTGTCTTCCGACAGCAGGCCCAGCGGGTTGCGCGCCGCGAGCATGGTTTCGAAGATCTGGCGCGCCTCGGCCTTGCGGCCGATCTTGGCGAGTGCGTCGATGCGCCAGAAGGTGCAGATGTTGAACGCGGTCTCGGGCTTGCCGAAGTCGTCGGCGGCCTCGTAGCGGCGCATGTAGGGGCCGTCGCACAGCGACTTTTCCATTGCGTCGACCGTCGAGATGAAGCGGGGGTCGCGCGCGTCGATCAGGCCCACCTCCACCATCAGCAGGATGCTCGCGTCGAGCTCGTGCCCGCCGAAGCTCTCCGCAAAGGCCTGGCGCTCTTCGCACCACGACTTGGCGAGGATCTCTTCCTTCATGCGCGCGGCATGGCCGTGCCAGTAGGCGGCGCGCTCGGGCAGGTGCAGCGCGCGGGCGATCTTGCTGAGCCGGTCGCAGGCCGCCCAGCTCATCAGCGCCGAGCTGGTGTGCACGCGGGCGCGGGTGCGCAGCTCCCACATGCCCGCGTCGGGCGTGCCGTAGACGCGCACCGCCTGTTCGCCCACCGCCTCGAGGTGCGGAAACTCCGCCAGCCCCGCGCGGCTGAGCAGCCGGTGATCGTGAAAGGCCTGCGCCGCGCCGAGCACGATGTTGCCGTACACGTCGTGCTGGAAATGCTCCTGCGCCTGGTTGCCCACGCGCACCGGGCCCATGCCGCGATAGCCCGCCAGGTTCTCGACAAAAGACTCGGGCAGCTCGCGCTCCAGCCCGATGCCGTACAGCGGCTGGATGTGCTCGCCGTGCGAGCCGATCACCACGTTGCCCAGCCAGCGCAGGTAGTCTTCCATGGTGCCCACTTCGCTCAGGGAATTGAGCGCGCGCACCACGAAGAACGCGTCGCGCAGCCAGCAGTAGCGGTAGTCCCAGTTGCGCTGGCTGCCCGGCGCCTCGGGAATGCTGGTGGTCATGGCGGCGACGATGGCGCCGGTGTCCTCGTACAGCGAGAGCTTCAGCGTGATGGCCGCGCGGATCACCGCCTCCTGGTACTCGAAGGGAATGGCCAGGCGCTTGCTCCAGGTGCGCCAGTAGGAGATGGTTTCCTGCTCGAACTTGCGCGCGGTGTCGGCAATGCCGTCGAGCAGCGTCTCGTCCACGCCGAACATGAAGTTGTATTCGCGCGAGAGCACGAAGGGCTGGCGCGAGAGGATGTGCGAGATCGATGCGTCGGTGTTCAGCCGCAGCGTCACATCGGGCCCGACGTAGCGGATGTGGTTGCTGCCGCGCGTGACCTCCACCGGCGCCGAGGCGCCCCACTGGAAGCGCGGGTCGAGCGACACGCGGATGCGCGGCGCGCCGGCAATCGGCCGCACGCGGCGCACCATCATCAGCGGGCGGAAGTAGCGCGAGCGGCTGTAGAAACGTGGCGCGAAGTCGGTGATCTCCACGCCCTGGCCCGCGCTGTCGAACAGTTGCGTGCGCAGCACGGCCGTGTTCGGCTCGTACCACTGCTTGGCCTCGGCGAAGTCTTCGATGTCGATGCTCCACGCACCCGCATCTTCGCCGGGGTGCAGCAGTGCGTTGAACACCGGGTCACCGTCGAAGCGCGGCAGGCAGCACCACACGGCACGGCCGCGCGCGTCGATGAGTGCGCTGTAGGCGCAGTTGCCGATCACGCCGACGTTGAGCGAAGGCTCGGCCGGCGGGGCAAAGCCGCGCGGGCCGGGTGCTGCGGCTGCCTGCATGTCGGCCGGCGCGCGGTCGTCCGGGCCGGCCGCGCCTGCCAGCGCCTGGCCGGCGCGATCCTCGGGCGCCACCGGCAGTTGTTGTTCGCTCATCGGGGGCTCCTCGGGGATTCTTCGTTGGTTTTTGCGGGTTTTTGTGTCGCCAGCATGTCGCGTGCCTGCACCAGCCATTCATAGACGGCGCGCGGCGATTCGAGCCGGTGCAGCGCCAGGCTCGGCCCCGAGCCGACCTTGATGGCGATGCCGCCGCGCGGCTGCACTACCGCAAAGCCGCTTTCATCGGTGGTGTCGTCGCCCAGAAAGACCGGCGTGCGGCCCGCGAACGGCGCCTCGGTCATGAAGGCGTCGATGGCGATGCCCTTGTTGACGCCCGTGGGCTTTACCTCAAACACGAACTTGCCGTGCATGAGTTCGAGCTGCGGATGGTTTTCGATGGCGCGCGACATCGCGTCGCGGCATACGGCTTCGAGCTGCGGCGCGAGCCGGTAGTGCAGGGCGATGGCGGCGTGCTTGCGCTCCACCAGCAGGCCTTCGTGCACGCGCGCGAGTTCGTTGGCAATTTCGAGGATGGGAATGAGATCGGGCGGGCGCTGCTCCTGCGTGTGGCCGCTGGCGTTGCGGCGCTGCACGCCGTGCTCGCCGGCCGCGGGCAGCCGCAGCGGTGCGAGAAAGCGGTCGATGGAGTCGATCTGGCGGCCCGACACCACGGCAAGCGCGCCGCCGAGCTGGTCGCGCAGGTCGCTCAGCAGAGGCACGAGGGCAGGCGGAATCTCGATGGCTTCAGGCGTGGGCGCAAGCCCGACCAGCGTACCGTCGAAGTCGAGGAAGAGGGCTGCATCCCGGCCCAACGGAGGAGGCAACTGCAAGTTGCTGGAGGACTTTGGCATCGGGAAAAACCTTAACACGCGTCGAAGCATGCGCGTGTCGGCCAAAACCGGACGTGCGTCGGGGTCAGGGCCGTGAATCAGGCGGCCTTGGGCACCACATCGGCAAGCGCACGCAGCAGCGCCGCGGCGTTCACCGGCTTGAACAGCACCGGCACCCCGGAGGCGCGCACGTGCTGCAGCCGCTCGGGCGAGGTCTCGCCGGTTACCAGCATCAGCGGCGCCTGCAGCCCGAAGCGGCGCTGCAGCCTCAGGCCGACGTCGAGGCCGTTGTCGCCGTTGGAAAGGCGGTAGTCGCACATCAGCAGTGCGAAGGGCCGCTCCTGCACATCGGGCCGGCCCAGCACCTCGACGGCTTCGGTTTCGCTGGCCACCGCGTCCACGGCCAGGTCGTGGGCGTGGAAGAGGCCGGTCATGGCCTCGCGGATCTCCGCTTCGTCGTCGATCAGCAGGATGCGTGCGCGTGTCGCATGGATCACCGCCTCGGGCGAAGCAGCGGCGCTGCGGAAAGCTGCGGCCGGCTCGACGTCGGCCACCAGGGGCGCCGCGGCCGGCAGCTGGATGCGGAAGCGCGAGCCACCGCCCAGGCGCGACTTCACCTGCACCGGATGCTGCAGCAGGCGCGAGAGCCGCTGCACGATCGACAGGCCGATGCCCAGGCCCTGCGCGCGGTCGCGGCCCGGGTTCTGCACCTGGTAGTACTCCTCGAACACGCGCTCGTGCTGCTCGGGCGCGATGCCGATGCCGGTGTCGAGCACTTCGATCCACACCATGTCGCCGCGCGAACGGGCCCGCACCGCGACGCCGCCGCGTGCCGTGTACTTCAGCGCGTTGTCGACGAGGTTCGAGAGCATGCGGTACAGCAGCTGCGGATCGCTGCGCACCCACAGGCCGCTGGCGCGCACCCGCAATTGCAATTGCCGTTGCTCGGCCTGCGCCGCGAACATGTGGTTGAGCGAGCGGAACAGCGCGTCCAGCGACACGGACCCGACGGCCGGCATGACCACGCCAGCGTCGAGGCGCGACACGTCGAGCATGGTGTCCAGCGAATTGCCCAGTGCATTTACCGCGCGCATCAGCCGCTGCGCGTTGCGCCCGCCATGGTGCTCGCGCAGCTCGTTCTCCAGCGCGGCGCCGAACAGGGCGATGGCATGCAGCGGCTGGCGCAGGTCGTGGCTGGCGGTGGCGAGGAAGCGCGTCTTCTCGGCGCTGGCGCGTTCGGCGACGGCAATCTGCTTGCCGAGCTGCGCGGCCAGCGCCTCGTTCTCGAAGCGCAGCACCAGCGAGTCGGTCAGCAGCTTGTGCTGCTGGTCGCCCACGCGCAGCGTGAACAGCAGGTAGCCCAGGCTGAACACCGCGAGGAAGAAGTGCAGGGCGTCGCCCTGCCAGGCCAGCGCGGCGATCAGGCTCAGCATCATCGGCAGGGTGTAGCCGTACAGCGCGGGCCTGAGCGGCCAAAGCAGCTGCATGGCCCGGGCGCAGCTGCCGATGATGACCACGGTTACCACCGAGGTCACGGGCAGGTCGCCGGCCGAGATGAACAGCAGCGGCGCAGTGGCCGTGACCATGCTCACGGCAGTGACGGTGCGCGAATGCCGGCGCGCCCAGCGCGTCGTGTCCGCGAGCGGCACGCCCTCGTGCCAGCGCGGCATGAAGAAGAGGACGAGGCCGAACGACAGGTGGGCCGCCATCCAGGCCAGGATCCAAAGGCGGGGCTGGTGCACGTACATGGCGGCGCCGAGCGCCGCGCCCAGGCCGAAGTGCACGAACACCGATGCGTTGTAGGCCGCGTACACCGAGGCCACATGCTCGCGCAGCACGCGCAGGCTCAGGTCGTCCGGCCCGGCGGATGGATCGGTCGGATGCTGGGAAGCGTCGGATTCGAGTGCGGGCTTCGGCGCGGTGGCATTCACCCGGTCGATGCTATCGGCCGGGTCTGCTCCGGGAAGTGCCAGAAGTCATGCCCTGGCGGACAGCGACGCCGCGACGGCTTCGACCCGGGCCTGGTGGATCGCCTCGCCGATCTTCGGGCCGGTGGCGCCGGACTGCTGGGCGGCTTTGGCCACCACATCGGTGGCCACGGCCGCTGCCGTCGCCAGCACGGCGAGCAGGCGCTCGCGCTGCGGGTAGGGCGCATCGCCGGAGCCGGGCTGGCCGCGCGAGTCACATTCGCAGGCCAGCAGCGCCTCGGCGAAGCGCGCGGGCTTGCGGAAGGCGTCGCAGCGCTCCAGCAGGCGCACCAAGCCCGTGGCGTCCAGCGCGTCGCTGCCGTCGATGTGGCCATGCTCGCGCGCCACCACCTCGGCCAGTTCGCGGATGTCCACCGGCACGCGCCAGCGGTCGCACACCTGCTGCAGCTGCTTGACGCTCTCGTTGCGCATGAGGCAGGCGAAGCGCACCGCCAGCGAGGCCTGCAGGCGGGCGCTGGCATCGATGACTGCCATCGTTGTTTGCGTGCCGCCGTCGAGCTCGGGCAGCAGCACGGCCAGCGCACCGCATTCGCGCAGCACCTCGAACATGCGCGAGGGGCGCGTTTCCATCAGGCCGCGCGACAGCTCCTGCCACACGCGCTCGGCCACCAGCGCATCGACCTCGCCGGCGGCGACCATCTCGCGCATCAGCGCCATGGTTTCGGGGGCGACGCTGAAGTCGTCGAAGCGTGCCGCGAAGCGCGCCACGCGCAGGATGCGCACCGGGTCTTCGCGGAAGGCGTCGGTCACGTGGCGCAGCACCTTGTCGCGCAGGTCGCGCTGGCCGTGGAAGGGGTCGGCCAGGGTCTCGGGCATGGGGTCGAAGCGGCCGTCGGCGCTCACCAGCTCGGCCGGCAGCGCAATGGCGTTGACGGTCAGGTCGCGGCGCGCGAGGTCTTGCTCCAGCGTGACGTCGGGCGCGGCATGCACGGTGAAGCCGCGGTAGCCCGGCGCGCTCTTGCGTTCGGTGCGGGCCAGCGCGTATTCCTCGCGCGTCTCGGGGTGCAGGAACACCGGAAAGTCGCGTCCCACGGGCAGGTAGCCGCGGGCCACCATTTCTTCGGGCGTGGCGCCGACCACCAGCCAGTCATGGTCGGACACCGGCCGCTGCAGCAGGCGGTCGCGAAGTGCACCTCCAACGAGAAAAATTTTCATAAGTGCAGTGTAGGGATACTCCCGGTACCAAAAAATAGAACGGTCGTTCGATAATCCCCGGAGCGGACCGGGAAATCGTTCGTTCATCGGACGAAATTCAGCGGCAGTCACAAGTCGACGCCCGCATCCGTAGAGGGATATGTCAACCAAAGGAGCAATTCACATCATGAAGAAAACAATGTTTGCGCTGGCGGCTCTGGGTGCCTTGGCATCCGGAAGCGCGATGGCGCAGCAGGCGGGCGACTGGGTCGTCGGCGCGGGCTGGTTCCATCTGTCACCACAGGATTCCAGCAAGCCGCTGACCGTGACCTCGCCCATTCCGAGCGTGCTGGCCGGCTCGGGCGCCAGCGTGAGCGATTCCGACACGGTGGGCCTCAACGCCACCTATTTCCTCGACAGCCACTGGGCGGTGGAAGGCGTGTTCGGCGTGCCGCCGAAGTTCAAGCTCAACGGCACCGGCACCCTCGGCCGCGTCGGACAGCTCGGCGAGGCGCGCCAGTGGAGCCCGACGATCCTGGGCAAGTACTTCTTCAACGAGGGCACCGACGCCTTCCGTCCGTTCGTGGGCCTGGGCGCCACCTACGTCTGGTACAGCGACGTCAAGCTGACCTCGAACCTGCAGAGCGCACTGGCCGGCCAGTTCCACCAGTCGCCGTTCGCTGTGAACACCACGGCCAAGCTCGACAGCAAGTTCGCGCCGGTGATCAACGTGGGCGCGGCCTACCAGTTCGACAAGCACTGGGGCGTCTCGTTCTCGGTGTCGTACATCCCGCTGAAGACCAAGGCCAAGCTGACGACGACCTCGATCTACGGCCTGCCGGTGGCCAATAGCGAAGCCAGCCTGAAGCTGAACCCGATCGTCACCTACGTGGCGGCAACCTACCGGTTCTGATCCGCCCCACTTGCTTCGAAGACCCTAGCGCCCCGTGCGATAGGGCTCTTCGAACTGCAGGAAATCTTTCTCCGCCAGTGCATCGTCGATCCAGGCCTTGACGCCCGGCAGCGCCTGCACGCGCTCGATGTAGGCCGTGATATGCGCCGGCACCGGCAGGCCATAGGTCTTGATGCGTGTGCCGATGGGCGCGAAGTAGGCATCGGCGATGCCGAATCCGGCACCGAACAGCATCGGGCCGCCATGCTTGTCGAGCAGGCCGTTCCACATCTGCACGATGCGCGCGAGGTCGCTGGCGACTTCGGGCACTTCCTTCAGCAGCCGGGCGCCCACCTCGGGCAGCGAGGCTTCGATGTTCATGCCGCAATGGTTGCGCAGGCCGCCGAAGCCCGAGTGCATCTCGGCGCAGACGCTGCGGGCGCGTGCACGGTCAGCCGCGGACCGGGGCCAGAGCTGCTTTTCGGGGAAGGTCTCGGCGAGGTATTCGGCGATGGCCAGCGTGTCCCAGACGACGAGGCCGTCGTCTACCAGCACCGGCACCTTGGCCACCGGGTTCAGTGCGGCGATGGTGTGCTTGAACTGCGAATCGGCCTCGAACGAATCGAAGCGCACCACGACTTCCTCGAAATCGATGCCGGCCTGCTTCATCAGTACCCAGGGCCGCATGGACCACGACGAGTAGTTCTTGTTGCCGACATAGAGCTTGCGCATGAGAGGGATCTCCGGTCCGTTGCGGTGGTTCAAAAAGGGGGGCTTCGATGCTAGCCGGGCGCGGTGCCGCGATTGATGCCGAAGGCAGCGCGAATTGATGCGGCAGCGCGTTCAGCGCTCGCGGGTGTCGTCGTTCTTCTTCGGACCGGCCACGCGCTCGATCACGCTCACGAGGCGCGGCACCAGTGCCAGCACGGCGAGCGCCAGCAGCGCGCTCACCACGGCGGTCACCTCGCGGCCGAGCCCGCAGGCCATGCCGATGGCAGCCGTCATCCAAAGGCCCGCGGCGGTGGTCAGGCCCTGCACATGGCTCTCGTCCTTGCCCTGCTTGAGGATGGTGCCGGCGCACAGGAAACCCACGCCCGCCACCAGCCCCTGGATCACGCGGCTCATGTCGGCCGGCACGATGCCGGTCTGCTGCGGGATCAGCACGAACATCGCCGAGCCGATGGCCACCAGCATGTGGGTGCGCACGCCGGCCGCCTTGCCCTGCTGCTCGCGCTCGAAGCCGAGCACGAAACCGAGGGCGCCAGCGAGCATGAGGCGCAGCACGATGCGGGTGAGTTGCGCGACGTCGCTCACGTCCGAGAACTCGGATGCGAGGGTGTCGAGCACCTCGTCGCGCCAGCTCATCTCAGGGGAGGTCCTTGTTGGGCTCCGGCTCAGCCGCATCGCGCGGGCCAATGCGACCCAGGCGTTCCTTCAGCGACTGCGGCCGGCCGCTGATGATGGCCGCGTAGTTGGTGGTGTTGGCCAGCACCTTCTTCACGTAGTCGCGTGTCTCGTTGAACGGCACGTTCTCGGCCCAGATGGCGGCGTCGAGCACCGGGCCGTTGCGCCAGCTGCGCGGGCGCCCCGGGCCGGCGTTGTAGGCGGCGGCGGCCAGCGCCATCGACCCGTCGAAGTCGTCGAGTGCAAGCTTCAAGTAGTTGGTGCCGATGGTGATGTTGGTCTCGCGGTCGTTGATCTGGCCGGGCGAGAAGTCGTTCATGCCGATCTTGCGGGCCGTCCAGCGCGCGGTGGCGGGCATGACCTGCATCAGGCCCGAGGCGCCGACGCCCGAGCGCGCGTCCATGATGAAGCGGCTTTCCTGGCGGATCAGGCCGTACACGTAGGCCGGGTCGAGGCCGATGTCCTGGCTCTTGCGCAGCACCGTGTCGTGGAAGGGCATGGGAAAGCGCTGCTCCACGTCGACCACGCCCTTGGTGCGCTCGCTGGTGTTGATGCAGCGGTCCCACACCTCGCGCTGGCAGGCGAAGTCGGCCGCGGCCAGCAGCGCGCGGTCGTCCATGCCGCCCTTGTCGTGCAGGTTGGTGGCGTAGTTCCACTCGCGCGTGCCTTCGGGGCGCAGGCCGATGGCGATGGCGTAGAGGCCGCGGGCGAGCGCCGGGTTGTTGCGCGCGGCGGCTTTTTCCTCGGGCGTGAGCGGGTCGGGGCGCGTGGGCACCATGGTGCGCTGGCCGAGTTCCTCGAGCGCCAGCATCTCGTAGAAGCCGCGCGAGCCGGCGATGCTCTGGTAGAGGTCGCGGGCCTGCGCGCGGCGTTCGTCGCCGCCGGCGCTGGCCAGGGCGCGGGCCTTCCAGTAGACCCAGGTCGGCTCGAGCTGGGCGGCTTCGCTCATGGCGTTGATGGCGGGCGCCACCTCTTTCCACTGGCCGGCGCGCAGGGCGGCGCGCACGCGCCAGCCGAGCATGTCGTCGGACAGGTCGCTGTTCTTGGTGACGTTGGCGTAATAGGTGCCGGCCTGTGGCCAGAGCTTCAGCGCGGCGGCGCGGCCGATGGTGCCCCAGAGCCAGTTGCGCTCCTCGGCGGAGAGCATCGGGCCCCACTTGCTGTCGAGTTGAGAGGCGGCCAGCTCGGGGTCGGCAATGGCGATCTTGATGAGCGCGAGCACCACCAGTTCCTTGCGCGACTTGGCGGCCACGAAGGCGCGGCCGGTCAGGAACTTGGCCGAGCTGGCGTTGAGCTCCTCGAACAGCGGCAGCGCGTCGGGCGCGGCGATGGTGACGGCGGCGCGTGCGGCCTGCGGGCGGTTGGCCTCGATGGCCAGGCGCGCCTTCTTCCAGGCGTCGTTGGTCGACATCAGGCGGGCGGCGACCATGCGGTCGGCGGCGGTGAGGCAGCCGTCGTCCAGGTCTTTCTGGGCAAACCAGTTGCGGCGCACTTCGTCGGCCTGTGCCTGCGTGGCGGTGCCGGTGCGCAGCGAGTCGACCAGGACCGCGTAGCAGCGCACCTGCGCGTCGTCGCCCATGCGGAAACCGTCTACCGAGGCGGTGAAGTTGTCCCAGTCGCGGCGCTGGCCGAGCAGAAGCAGCCAGTCGTTGCGCAGGCGGTCTTCCTGGTAGGTGCCGGGGTAGCGCGCGAAGAAGTCCTGTACTTCGTTGGCGGGGGCGTCCTGCAGGCGCGCCTTGAGTTCCCAGTAGGCGGCCCAGGGCTCCAGTGCATGGCCTCGGGCCTGCGGCAGCAGGGCGGTCAGGCGGGCCTTGTCGCCGCGCTGGAAGGCCTGCTTCATCTGGATCAGCACGTCGTCGTTGGTGTTGCTCTGGGCTGCTGCGGGTTGCTGCGAGAGCAACGCGGCGAGGGCAAGAACAGTGGAAAAAACGAGCGCGGGTGCCGCGTTGCGCGGGTTGACGCGCGGGCGATGGCGCTTGGGTGCCAAAATGCTTGGGAACTGCATCGGGGGATTATGGACAAGTCAAAGGGTGCCGACACTTCGGCAACGGCGAGTTTTCTTAAGGAACAGTTGAGGAAGGCACTCATCGAGCAACGTCTTGCGATGCCCGACCGGCTGACACGCGCAGACCTTTTGCAGCGCGTGATGCGGATCTGGCTGGTCGGCCGGCCCGACACCGTGATCGGCGCCTACTGGCCCATCAAGGGCGAGTTCGATCCGCTGCCCGCCCTGCACCGCTGGAAGGAAGACGGCGAACTCATGGAAGAGACGCAGCGCCGGCGCATCGGACTGCCGGTGATCGACAAAGTCCACAAGACCCTGACCTTCCATGCCTGGTACCCGGGCTGCCAGATGGAAGAAGACGCCTACGGCATTCCCAAGCCCAAGGACACCGAGCTGATCGTGCCGACCCTGCTGTTCGTGCCCTGCGTGGGCTACAGCGCGGGCGGCTACCGGCTGGGCTACGGCGGCGGTTTCTACGACCGCACGCTGGCGGCGCTCGAGCCGCGGCCGTTCACGGTGGGTCTGGGCTTCACCCACGGCTTTCTCGAAGACTTCGAGCCCGAGGCGCACGACCTGCCGCTCGACGCCATCCTCAACGACAACGGAGTCGTCTGGCCGACCAGCTGAGCTGCCAGCGTCAGTCGATGTTGTCGACGGTGTCCGGGTCGGGCACCTCGCCGATGGTCTCGCGCGTGGTCTCGGACTGGAGCAGCAGCCAGTCGCAGAAGGCCCTGATTTCCGGCCGCAGCGCGCTGCGCGGCCCGGCAATGAGCCAGTAAGACATCGGCGAATCCATACGGTGCTGCGGCAGCACCTCGACCAGATCGCCGTTGGCCAGGCTCTCGGCAATGAGCGAGCTTCGCGCCAGCGTCACGCCCTGCCCGGTAAGGGCCGCCTGCACCATCTGGTAGGCGTAGTTGAAATAGAGCCAGCGCTTGGGCTGCGCGCGTTCCAGCCCGTTCACCTCGAACCAGCGGCGCCAGGTCAGCCATTCCAGGTGCGTGCGGTGCGCGTCGCCGGCCTCGATCAGCGTGAACTGGGTGATGTCGGCGGGTGTCTTGATGGGCGGGCTGCTCTTCAGCAGCCAGGGGCTGGCCACCGGCGTCAGCGTTTCGCCGAACAGGCGCACCGCGCCGGCCGTCATGGACTCGCGCGGGCCGTAGCGCAGGGCGATGTCCACGTCGGCCACTTCGAGGTCCACCGCCACGTCGCTGGCGTCGATGCGGATGTCGATCTCGGGGTTGTCGCGCTGGAAGGCCTCCAGCCGCGGGATCAGCCACATCGAGGCGAACGAGGCAAAAGTGGTCAGCGACACGCTCTGCCGCCCCGCGCTCTGGCGAATCTGGCGCACAGCCGTGTCGATGCGCGGCAGCGACTGCTGCACCGCCAGCAGCAGCAATGCCCCCGCGCTCGTGAGCTCCACCGCGCGCGTATGGCGCAGGAACAGCGCCACGCCCACCTCTTCTTCCAGCGACTGGATCTGGCGGCTCACGGCCGACTGGGTCAGCGCCATTTCTTCAGCTGCGGCGCGGAAATTCAGGTGCCGGGCCACCGCCTCGAAGGCGCGCAGGTGCCCGGCGGAGATCGGACGGGAGCGCAGATGGGTTTGCGAATGTTGCATGGATATGACTTTGGAGGGCGAATCGGCGTTTGGATCGATTGATGCGAAACGCGCATCAGTAGGCTACCTCGTTTTCATTGGACCGCCAACGCCATAGAAACGATCATTCATTCCCGAACTGCGCTATTGCCACTTTCTGACAAGCGCTTCGGCAAAGCCAAGGAGTTACATCATGTCCACCGCCGTCTGCACCACCGAATCGCTCTCGTCCCTGTCCGTTCCCGCCCGCACCGCCGCCGTTCCGCCGGCCGTGCGTCGTGGTGCCTGGCAGATCGCGCCCGGCGAGGCGATGAGCCTGAAGGCGCGGGCGGCCAGCATCCTGCGGGTCAAGCAGGGCCGGGTGTGGATCACGCCCGATGCCACGCTCAAGAACCCCAGCGAAGACCTGGTGCTCGCACCCGGCGAATCGCTGACGGTGGCCGCGGGCCAGCGCATCGTCATGGAGGCGTGGGACGGCTACGGCGCGACCTACAGCTGGGACAACGCCTGAGCGATTGTTTTCCCTCCAAGTGCTGAAAAGGCGGCCTCGGCCGCCTTTTTCTTTTTGAAGCGTCTTTTGGGGTAGGGCCGTCGGGCGGCCGCCCGTTCAGTTCAATTCAGCCGTTGATGTCGAAGCTGGGCACCAGGGCCAGAAAGTGCCGCAGCGCCGCCTCGCCAATCAGCACATGCACGCCGGCCATCAGGTCGGGGCCCTCGCATTCGGCCAGCCCCATGCCGAAACCGCTGTAGCGCCGGGCCGCCAGCGGAGCTTCGTAGACCACCCTGACGTCGACATGGCGCGGGTCTTCCTCGATCTGCTGCATCAGCGCGTCGATGGCTTCGGGCGGGCCTTCCAGGTGCTGGCAGAAACGCTGCCCGTCGAACACCAGCAGGCCGGTGATGTCGCGCTCCGCGTTGCGCATGCGCGCCCGGGAGGTGATCGAGCCCACGGTGCCCGGGGGCAGGTCCTGGGCGAGCGTGCTGCAGTAAAGCACTTCGTAGAGCGGGAGCCTTGGGTCTTCTGTCATGCGTCTTGGGGAGGAAAGCGGTGCGGAGTGTAGGCAGCCCCGGGACGCCGCGAAATGTCAAAAGACACAGGCGAAGCGCCTATAGTAAAGCGTGAAATTCGAGGACTACCCCGCTGCTGCAGCGCCTCCCCAGGGCGTGAATTCGTGCGACCAGTGCGCATTGCGACGGCTCGATGCCTTCCTGCCGCCTGCCGGCGAAGAGTTGCAGGCCATCCAGTCTTTCCGCGTCGGCACCCGGCGCGTGGAGGCGGGCAGTTCGATCATCGACGAGCACCGGCCGAGCCCGCAGCTCTTCACCCTCTATTCAGGCTGGGCCTTCCGCTACAAGACGCTGAGCGACGGACGGCGGCAGATACTGAGCTTTTTGCTGCCCGGCGATTTCCTCGGCCTGCAGGATGAGTTCGCCGAGGGCCAGACGCACGGCGTCGAGGCGGTGACCGACGTCACGCTGTGCGCCTTCTCGCGCGACCGGCTGTGGGACCTGTTCCATGCCCAGCCCAAGCTGGGCTACGACATCACCTGGCTTGCAGCGCGCGAGGAAAAGATGGTCGATGACAACCTCGTCACCACCGGCCGGCGCAATGCCGGCGAGCGCGTGGCCATGCTGCTGATGCACCTGTATCGCCGCGCGCAGCGCGTGGGCATGGTGCGCGACGGCTGGGTCGAGTTTCCGTTCAACCAGCAGCACATCGCCGATGCGCTGGGGCTGTCGCTGGTGCACACCAACAAGACGCTGCGGCGGCTGCAGCGGCTGGGGCTCTACAAGATCGACGCCGGCTGGCTGCGCATCATGGAGCCGCACGCGCTGGAAACGCTGGGCGACTACTTCGAGCGCCCGATGCGGCCTACGCCGCTGATCTGATCCGCCACACGGCCTTCAGCGCGTGGCCACCAGCTGGCGCAGGTCGCTCTCGTAGGCCTGCAGCCGGCGCACCGCCTGCGCGCGCTGGCTGGCCGTGGTGCCGTTGTGCAGCGCCGCCGTGTTGCGGCAACCCTCCTGCAGCAAGGCCTGCTGCTGGTCGCGCCAGGGTCCGGGCGGTGGTTCGGCGATGCGCTGGATGTAGCCATGCAGCGCCGCGCGCGCCTCGGCCGGCGACGGCTTGCTGGCCACGAAGCCGCGCAGCAGCACCAGCGCCTCCTGCTGGCGCTTGCGGCGCTCGGCGTCCGCCAGCCGCGGATCGAACACCGACTGCGCGACCTGCTGCTTCAGCAGTTCGCGTTGCTCCGTGCTGAGGCGGCCATAGAAGTCCTCGGTGCGGTCGAGGAACTGGTCGTAGCGCTTTTCCTGCACCTGCGCCGAGGTGCGGTCGAGCCAGTCCTTGCGGTACTCGGCGTTGTTCTTCGCGTATTTGCGCTCCAGCTGCTGCAGCTGCGCATCGGTCAGGCTTAGCGCCAGCTCGGTGCCGGCGGGCTCGGCGCGTTCGGTAACGGCCAGCAGGCGCTCGCGGATGCGGTCGGCCATGGCGCAGACCTGCTCCGGCGTCACCTCGCCCGGCGCCAGCGCCTGCGCTTCCTGCAGCAGCGAGGCGATGCGCGGCAGCTCGTTCTGGCGGTGCCATGCCAGCAACTGGTCGAGCTCGTCGCGCACCTTGGGGGTCTGCGCGCCGTCGAAGTCCAGGTAGCCGTCGAGCCACCAGTAGCTCACCGTGGGCAGGTTGTTGTAAGCCAGCTTGATCGCGCTGCAGGCGCCCAGGGCGGCGGCGATGAGCAGCACGCCGATAATTCGGGCCACTGCAGCGCAACGAAATCGGGAAGAAAAACGCATGAATCAGACTCCGCAACAAGACAGCCGGGGGCCGGTCGACGTCGTCATCATGGCGGCCGGCAAGGGCACGCGCATGAAAAGCAGACTGCCCAAAGTGTTGCATCGATTGGGCGGTCGCGCATTGCTGGCCCATGTGACGGGCACCGCCGCACGCATCGGCGCGCGCGACGTGGTGGTCATCACCGGCCATGGCGCGGCCGAAGTCGAGGCCTCGCTGAACAGCGGCATCGAGGGCGTCACGCTGCGCTTTGCGCGCCAGGAGCCGCAGCTCGGCACCGGCCACGCAGTGCAGCAGGCCGCGCCGCTGCTGCCGGACGACGGCACGGTGGTCGTGCTGTCGGGCGACGTGCCGCTGATCAGCGAAGACACGCTGCGCGCGCTCATCGCGGCCAGCGCAGGCAGCAAGCTGGCGCTGCTGACCATCGAATTCGACGACCCGAGCGGCTACGGCCGCGTCATCCGCGCGGCGGGCCAAGGCGAGGTCACCGCCATCGTCGAGCACAAGGACGCCACCGAAGCGCAGCGCGCCGTGCGCGAGATCTACAGCGGCGTGATGGCCGTGCCCGCGCGCCTGCTCAAGGGCTGGCTTGCGCGGTTGGACAACAAGAACGCCCAGGGCGAGTACTACCTGACCGACGTGGTGAAGTTCGCCGCCGCCGACGGCGTGCCCGTGGTCGCGCACATCACCACCGATGCACTGCAGGTGGCCGGCATCAACAGCCCGGCCCAGCTCGCGGCGCTCGAGCGCGCCTGGCAACTGCGCCAGGCGAATGCGCTGATGGAGCAGGGAGTGCGCCTGGCCGACCCGTCACGCTTCGACCTGCGCGGCACGCTGGATTGCGGGGCCGACGTGGAGATCGACGTCAACTGCGTGTTCGAAGGCATGGTGTCGCTGGGCGAGGGCGTGCGCATCGGCGCGAACTGCGTCATTGCCAATGCGCGCATCGAGGCGGGCGCGGTGATTCATCCGTTCACGCATATCGAGGGCGAGAAGGCCGGCGTGACGGTGGGCGCGGGCTCGCTCATCGGCCCCTTCGCTCGGCTGCGGCCCGGCGCACAGCTGGGTGCCGAGGTACACATCGGCAATTTCGTAGAGGTCAAGAACTCGACGCTGGCTGCTGGCGCCAAGGCCAACCACCTGGCCTACCTGGGCGACGCCACCGTGGGCGAGCGAGTGAACTACGGGGCGGGCAGCATCACCGCCAACTACGACGGCGCCAACAAGCACCGCACCGTGATCGGCGACGACGTGCACGTGGGCAGCAACTGCGTGCTGGTGGCGCCCATAACCATCGGTGCGGGCGGCACCATCGGCGGCGGCTCGACCATCAACAAGTCGACCGAGCCGGGGGCGCTGACCGTGGCGCGGGGCAAGCAGGTGAGTTTTCCGAACTGGAAGCGCCCTCAGAAGAAATAGGCTCGCCCCCAGGCTGCGCGCACTTCGTGTCGCTTCGCCAACCCCCTGCCGGGGGCAACACCAGCGGCCCGGCAAAGCCGGTTCCGCGGTGTTCCGCGAAGAGGCACGAAAGCTTTATCGCAGCGGCAACCGGGGCTCGAATTTGGCGCGCTTGAGGCTGAAGAAGGCCTTGACGTTGCGCACGTTCGCGTCGGCCGTGAACAGGCGCTGCGTGAGTGCGCCGTAGTCGGGCATGTCGCGCGCGGCCACGACCAGCACGAAGTCCGGGCCCGGCGACACGCGCCAGCACTGCTGTACTGCGTCGTCGGCAATCACGCGCGTCTCGAAGGCGTCGAGCGAGGCGGCGTCCTGCCGGTCGAGCGAGATTTCGATCACCGCCTGCAGGCCGTGCCCCAGTACTGTGGCGAGCCGGTCGGGCGACAGCAGCGCGACCTGGCGTTCGATCAGGCCGACTTCGCGCAGCCTCTGCACGCGGCGCAGGCAGGTGGGCGGCGAGATGCCGACGTCGGCGGCCAGGCGCTGATTGGTTTGCGAGGCATCGCGCTGGAGCGCGTCGAGCAGGCGCAGGTCGATTGAATCCAGAGAGATTGATTCCATATTGAATGAAATTATGGAATAAAAGTCCAAATCAAAGAAATGGAGAAATAAAAGTCCGAAATCAACAAAATTTCGAGTGCATATTTCTTCCATGCCTTCCTACCATCGAGGCTCTTCTTCTTTCAAAGGCAGCTCACCATGTGCGGCATCGTCGGGGCAGCGTCCCATCGCAACATCGTTCCGGTCCTGGTCCAGGGCCTCCAGCGGCTCGAATACCGCGGCTATGACTCGTGCGGCGTGGCGGTGCATGCCGGTGGCCTGACGCGGGCGCGCACCACTTCGCGCGTGGCCGATCTCGTGGCGCAGGTGCGCGACGACAAGGTCGAGGGCCTCACCGGCATTGCCCACACGCGCTGGGCCACGCACGGCGCGCCGGCCGTGCACAACGCGCACCCGCATTTCAGCCACGGCCCCGGCGCCGATGCGCAGACCGCGCGGCCGGGCCGCATCGCGCTCGTGCACAACGGCATCATCGAAAACCACGAAACGCTGCGCGCCGCGCTCGAGGCCAAGGGCTACGCCTTCGAGAGCCAGACCGACACCGAGGTCATCGCCCACTTGGTCGATAGCCTCTACGACGGTGACCTGTTCGAAGCCGTGAAGGCCGCCGTGCTGCAACTGCACGGCGCCTACGCCATTGCCGTGATCTGCCGCGACGAGCCGCAGCGCGTGGTCGGTGCGCGTGCGGGCTCGCCGCTGATCCTCGGCGCCGGCAAGGACGGCGCAGAGAACTTCCTCGCCAGCGACGCGATGGCCCTGGCCGGCGTGACCGACCAGATCGTCTATCTGGAAGAAGGCGACGTGGTCGACGTGCAGCCGGGCAAGTACTGGATCGTCGACAAGAACCACAAGCCGGTCACCCGCCAGGTGCGCACCGTGCTCGCCCACAGCGGCGCGGCCGAGCTCGGCCCGTACCGCCACTACATGCAGAAGGAAATCTTCGAGCAGCCGCGCGCGATCGGCGACACGCTCGAAGGCGTGGCAGGCATCGTGCCCGAGCTGTTCGACGGCATCGGCCAGGACGGCGCGACCGGCGCCAGTGCCTACCGCGTGTTCCAGGACATCGACAAGATCCTCATCCTCGCCTGCGGCACCAGCTACTACAGCGGCTGCACCGCCAAGTACTGGCTCGAAGGCATCGCGAAGATTTCCACGCAGGTCGAGATCGCGAGCGAATACCGCTACCGCGACTCCGTGCCCGACCCGAAGACGCTGGTCGTCACCATCAGTCAGTCCGGCGAAACGGCCGACACGCTGGCCGCGCTGAAGCATGCGCGCTCGCTCGGCATGGAGCAGACGCTGACCATCTGCAACGTCGCCACCAGCGCGATGGTGCGCGAGTGCAAGCTGGCGTACATCACGCGCGCAGGCGTCGAAATCGGCGTGGCGTCGACCAAGGCCTTCACCACGCAGCTCGCGGGCCTCTTCCTGCTCACGCTCGCCATCGCGCAAGCCAAGGGCCGCCTGAGCGACGCCGACGAGGCACGCTACCTGAAGGAAATGCGCCACCTGCCGGTTGCGCTGCAGTCGGTGCTGGCGCTGGAGCCGCAGATCATCGGCTGGGCCGAAGACTTCGCGCGCAAGGACAACGCGTTGTTCCTCGGCCGCGGGCTGCACTACCCGATCGCACTCGAAGGCGCGCTCAAGCTCAAGGAAGTGACCTACATCCACGCCGAGGCCTATGCCGCCGGCGAACTCAAGCACGGCCCGCTCGCGCTGGTGACGAGCGAGATGCCCGTGGTGGCCGTCGCACCCAACGACGCACTGCTCGAAAAGCTCAAGAGCAACCTGCAGGAAGTGCGCGCGCGCGGCGGCGTGCTCTACGTGCTGGCCGACGGCGACACGAAGATCAAGAGCAGCGACGGGCTGCACGTGATCCGCATGCCCGAGCACTACGGCGCGCTCTCGCCGATCCTGCATGTGGTGCCGCTGCAGTTGCTGGCGTATCACACGGCGTGTGCGCGGGGGACCGATGTGGACAAGCCGCGTAATCTGGCGAAGAGCGTGACTGTGGAGTGATCCGGAGACAGCGCATCGACTGGTGTTCTTTGCCATTAATGTCAGAGACAGCGCATTAAAGTCCGAGACAGCGCATTAATGTCTGAGACATGCCCATCGGTCGGGCGAGTGCTAGCGGCTTGGTGCTCTGCTGCCAGGTCTTAGGCAGGCCGACCATCACGGTCGGCCATCCGCTACGGCCGGTCTAGACTGTCTGTAGCCGTTCGACACCAAGCGGCGAACGTCGCTGTAGGGCCCACGGCCGTCCTTCGTCAACTTTCTCCGAATGTCCGCTCTGCCTGAAAGCAGCTCTTCAAAGCCTTCGTGCACGGGTCATACAGCTCATTGAACCGCTCCCAAAAAAACAGCGTTAACCAGGAAATTGCGGCGACGCCAAAGCTTCAGCCCGTGCCTATTCTTGCTTGCGTGGACGTCGACGATCACCAACCTTCACATCGGGACTAGAGGTCGAAGCATTTTCATTTTCCAGCGCGGGCCCGGTGGTCGCGGATGCATACCGCGCAAGCACGTCCCGAATGTCCACCCCAGCCTTGATCGGCGGCAGCGCACGGTCAGCAACCGCTTCGAGGTGCCGCTGCATGACATCCGCTGCCGTTTCGAAGTCACCCTTTGCCAATGCGTCGACGATCTCCGCATGCTCCGTCACGGCGCAGTCGCTGGAGTGCGGCCGGCCATAGGTGGCGAGGATCAGCGAGCATCGCGAGACCACCTCCCTGACATAGCGCTCAAGCAACTGGTTGCCCGTCATCGCCGCAAGCTGTAGATGGAACTCTCCAGCCAAGCGCATCGAGCGCACTGCGTCGCGCCCGGACGCTTCCTCTTCCTTGCCGACATGTGATCGCAGTGAGGCTTCGTTCGTCGCGGAGAGCTTGCCTGAGAGGGATTGAACGACCGTGCGCTCCAACCCATTGCGCACCAGGAAGATCTCTCGCCCCTCCTCAAGACTTGGATTCGCCACGAACGCGCCGCGGTTGGGCTTTAGCTCGACCAGGCCTTCCACCGCCAGGCGGCCGAGCGCTTCACGCGCGATCGTGCGGCTGGCACCGAAGCTCTCACCGATCGCGTCTTCGGGCAGGCGCGCACCGGGCTGAAGGCTCTGCTCGATGATGGCCAGCCGAAGGGCCTCATGAACAGCTTCGGTGCGCGTCCGACTGAGCTTGTCTTCGGAAGCGGCGGCGGTGCTCGACGGACGTTTGGATGGGGGCACGGGTCTCGGTTTCGCGTGGCGATGAGTTCAGAAAGCGCAGCTATTGTCGCCCGAGGTCGTTCGGGCGATCCGACTCATCAGGAATGGCCCGCTGCCTTGCGCGAGCCAGCCCAGGCCTCCAGGATCTCGATCGCTTCCCGCGGCAGATGCTGCTCGGCCGGGGTCAGGCCGGCATCCAGCGTGGCGCCCGCCACACGGCGCAGTTCATCCACGTCGATGGGATGGCGGGCCGCGATCGGCAAGCCCTCGAAGGCCGCGCCAGACTGATCGAGCGTGGCGGCAAAAAACAGGCGGCGGATACCCGCCACCCGCATGGCGGCCACGCACATCGCGCAAGGCTCGCAGGAGGAGTACATCTCGCAGCCGGCGAGGTCCACGCGCTGCAACCGCCGGCACGCGTCCCGAATCGCTTCGACTTCGCCGTGCGAGGTGGGATCGAAGTGAGCCACTGAATGGTTGAAGCCCTCGCCGACCACTTGCCCGTCTTTCACAACCACAGCGCCGAACGGCTCGGTGCCAGGTTCTGCGAGCGCGCGCGCCGAAAGCTCCAGCGCCAGCTTCATGAATTTCTCTTCGTACATCGTTTCTCCTGTGACTGTTTGAATTGGTCAGGCGTTGCGTGGCAACAGCCATGCGTGCCTGGGGTCCCAGTGCAGCCCCACGCGCCGGCCTGGCGCGAGATCGAGCGATTCGATCTCGTGCTGCTGCTTCTGTACCCGGAACTCGTGCCCGCCCGGCAGC
The DNA here is from genome assembly GCF_059416325.1 of Variovorax sp. GW821-FHT09D05. Taxonomy (NCBI): domain Bacteria; kingdom Pseudomonadati; phylum Pseudomonadota; class Betaproteobacteria; order Burkholderiales; family Comamonadaceae; genus Variovorax; species Variovorax sp. GW821-FHT09D05. The sequence continues at coordinate 32,240 of NZ_JBWKOZ010000021.1, forward strand.
TCGATGAACACCGTCTGTGTCGAACCGACGAATTCCAGTCCGAGCACCGACCCTTCGAGGCGCGAGGCATCTGCGGGAGCGCCTGCATCCGAAGATGTCAGCGACACACGGTCGGCCGCGACCACAAAGCTCACATCCGCCCCGTGCTCCAAGGCCCGTTGCGCCGGAACGTCGAAGCCGCCGAGCGCTCCGTCGACCCGGACGTACCCCTCGGACGCCGGCGCCACCACGGTGCCGGTCACCAGATTGTTGGTACCGATGAAGTCGGCGACGAACGGATTGACCGGCGCACGATAGACGTCCTGCGGCGCGCCGACCTGCTGTATTCGACCCTCGTTCATGATCACGATGCGGTCGGCCAGCGCAAAGGCCTCCGATTGCGCGTGCGTCACATAGACAAAGGTGATGCGCAGTTCGCGGTGCAGCCGTGCGAGTTCGGTCTGCATGCGAACGCGCAGATGCGCGTCCAGCGCACTCAGCGGCTCGTCGAGCAGCAAGATCGACGGCTCGGTGACCAGCGCGCGGGCAATGGCAACGCGCTGACGCTGGCCGCCCGAGAGCTGGGCGATCTGCCGGTCTCCCATGCCATCCAGCCCCATGCGGCCGAGCCAGTCCAGCGCGCGCTTGCGCCGCGCTTCGGCGCCCAGGCCTTTCATGCGCAGTGGGAACTCCACGTTCTCGGCCACGGTGAGGAACGGGAACAAGGCCAGGCTTTGCCAGACCATGGGCGTATCGCGCTGGTAGGCCGGCACGCCGCGCATGCTGCGCCCTCCGATGACGATGTCGCCGGAGGTCGGCTGGTCCAGCCCCGCAAGCAGACGCAGCGTGGTCGACTTGCCGCAGCCCGACGGGCCCATGATGGCGACGAACTCGCCGGCCGCGATGTCCAGGTCGATACCGCGCACGGCGTGGTGGCCGGGAAAGCGCTTGTCGAGCGCCTGCAATGAAACGAATGCGTTGTTGTCCATCGTGACCTCACTCGGTTGCAACTTGTGCGGCCGACCGTCCGGCACGCACGCCCATGAATCGCTGCGCCAGCAAGACCAGCGCCACGCTGACCACCAGCACCACGGCGCCTATCGCATTGATCTTCGGACTCACCTGACCTTGCAGCAGATTGAGGATGCGCACAGGCAAGGTCTCGTGAACGCCGCCGACGAACCACGCGATCATGAATTCGTCGAAGGACACGGCTGCAGCAAGAAAGAACGAGGCGATCAACGACGATTTGCAGAACGGGATGACCACGCGCGCCAGTCCCACCGCCGGCGAAGCGCCCATGTTCCACGCGGCCTGTTCCATGTCCTGGCCCAACTCGCCGAGGCGCAGCCGGATGATGGCCATCGAGAACGAGGTCGCGATCGCCACGTGGCAGGCAATGATCGCCTCCAGCCGCCCGAACAAGCCGATGCGCGACAGGAAGGCCAGCATTGCCATGCCGAGGATGGTGGCCGGCACAGCAGGCGGAATGGCCACCAGCATCGCAAAGGCCGACTTGCCGCGATAGCGATAGCGGTAGTCGAGATAGGCGGCCGCGAAGCCGAGCACCGTCGACAGCACCGCGGTGCCGAGCGCCACCACCAGCGTATTCGTGAACGCTTCGCGCACCATGTCGTCGTCGAGGATCGCGCGGTGCCACTGCAGGCTGAATCCGCCCCACGGAATCGTGGGGTAGCGGTTGGCGTCGAACGAGAACACGATGATGATCAGCATCGGCGCCGCGATGAAGGCGAACAGCAACGCGAGCCACGTGTACTGGGCGGCGCGGGAGATTCTCTGCATGCGCTCGTGCTTCATGGTGCCCGCCTGGTGCCCAGACGGCGGGCCAGGCCCAGGACGATGCCCAGCAAAGCCAGCATGCAGACGCCGATCACCGACGCCCTCGGCCATTGCGAGCCCGACTTGACGGTGTCAACGATCAGGATCGACAAGGTCGGCGGGTTGCTCCCGGTCATAAACACCGGACTCACGTAGTCGCCGAACGCCAGCAGAAAGGTGGTCGATCCGGCGAGCACAAGCGCCGACCGGATGGCCGGCAGCAGCACATTGCCCACGACACGCAAACGCCTGCAGCCCAGGTTATCCGCCGCTTCCACGAGCGATGGGTCAACGCCGCTGAGTGCGAAGACCAGGATCAGCACGGCGATCGGCAGGCTCAACGTCAAGAGCCCGATCTGCAGCGAGAACGCGCCGCCGAGCAACGGCAACGCCGAGATTCCCACAGCATCCAGCAGCTTGTTGGCCAGGCCTTCCGGGCTCAGCACGATCTGCCACGCATAGATGCGCAGGATGTAGCTGGAGAACACCGGCACCAGCAGTGCCGCGATGGCGGCGTTGCGCCAGCGCGCGGGCAATCGCAACGCGATGGTGTAGGCAGCCGGAAAAGCGATGGCCAGTGCGAGCACGGTGGCTGTTGCGGAGACCGCCACGCTATGCAAGGCGGCCTGGTGAAAGCTCGAAGCGCCAAGGATGCGCGTCCAGTTGTCCAGCGACAGCGCCGGCTGGAGCCGAAAGGATCGCACCTGCCAGAAGGTGACGATCACAAGAAACAGCAGCGGCCCGGCAAAGAAAACGGCCTGCCAAAACAGCACGGGCAGCCCGAGCAGCACAGGCATCGTTTTCAGCGACGGGCCACGGCCTGCGATGCCCGTGCGCATCGATCGCACGGAAGGGACCGCAAGCGGTGGAGTGGGTACGGCGTCCATGGCTCGGATGTTCAGGTGCTCAAAGGCTCTTGAACTGGCTCCACACGTCGTTCCACTCCTCGATCGACTGCTTGCTGGGGAGCTGGCGGAACTGGATCTTTTTGGCCTTGTATTCGTCCATCACGTTTGGCCCCTTGAGCGTCATGCGCAGGATTTCCGCGTCCTTCGGCTTGGTCTCGTTGAGCAGCTTCCAGCCGGCCATCGACGGAATGCTCTTTTTGTTGTCGGCCTTGGTTGCCATGCGAACCTGGCCTTCGGGCGAGGTCGTGTACTGGATGAACTTGCGCGCCAGGTCACGCTTGGGTGTGCCCTTGACGATCGACAGCGACTCTGTCCACTGCAGTCCACCCTCTTCGGGAATGATCGTGTCGACCGGTACGCCGTTCAGACGCAACCCCAGCGTGATCCACTCGCCGATGCCCGGCACGAGCAGGGCGCGGCCGTTGGTCATCGACGAGAAGATGTCGGCGATCGTGTAGAAGCCCGACGTCTGCGGTTTGAGTGTGAAAAGCTTCTTCTTCATGGCCTCGAAACGCGCCTTGTCCAGATCGAACGGCGGCCGGTTGCCGTTGGCGAGACTGATCGAGCCCATCGACGGCAGGTACCAGTCGAACAGGCCGACCTTGCCTTTGGCCTTCTCGCTCCACAGCGCCGAGTACGAAGCCACTTCCTTGGGCGTGAATGCCTTGGTGTTGTACGACAGCCCCAGATAGCCGAAGTCGGTCATGACGCCGTAGAGCTTGCCGTTGAACCAGTGCAGCGGGAACTTCTGGAACTCCGGCCAGTAGTCCTTGAGCGGGTAGTCGGCCGGGTCGAGTGCCTCGAGGAAGTCGGCCTCGTGCAGCAGGTGCATGTATTCGGCATCTGCCAGGACCACGTCGAAGCTGCCGGGCGGCGACTGATTGATGACCGCCATCATCTGGTCGCCCCCGACGTACTCCTTGATGCGCACCTTCACGCCGTTGGCTTTCTCGAAGGCTTCGATCAGGTACGGGTCGGCATTGCCGGGCCATGACAGGTAGTTCAGCACCTTGGGGTCCGCCGCTTCGGCGGAGGTCCACGCCGCGGTCGCAGCGGTGGCACCGATGGCAGCGCCGGCTTGCAGAAATGCGCGGCGACTGAAATCGCGGGGCTGGGGAAGTTGGGCTGCTGACATGTCGACTCCTTCGGTTGGATGGAATGTGGATTGCATACGATTTTTTTTCATGCATGCTTCGTGCCAATCTCTTCTACATCGGAGAAAACGTATTTTTCCCCTTTAAAATCAACCACATAATGCGTGGATGCGATGCTTGCCATCGGACTTCGCATCGAATCACACTCTATTATTTCGCACAAATTGCATGCACTAACACCAATAATGTGCATACGAATCACCAAACTCGATCTAGGAGGCCCTATGGAGATTGACTTTCAGACCCTCGACCCCTACGCCCGCTACAAGCTGATGGCGAGCCTGATCGTGCCGCGTCCGATCGCGCTGATAACGACGCTCGAACCTGAAGGCACTGTCAATGCGGCGCCGTTCAGCATGTTCAACATGGTCGGGGAAGACCCGCCGCTGGTATTCGTCAGCATCAACCGGATGCATGACGGCCGCATCAAGGACACCGCTGCAAACATCCTTCGCACCGGCGAATTTGTCGTGCACCTGACGGACGAGGCGATGGCGATGCAGATGCACGCCTGCGGCGATGCACTGCCGCGTGGGACGAGTGAACTTGCACATGCCGGATTGCATGCAATCCCGTCAGCCACAGTCGCGCCACCGCGGATCGCTGAGGCGCCCGTAGCGTTCGAGTGCGTGCTGCACGAGAAGATGGAAACAGAAAGCCGATATGTCCTCTTCGGCCGGGTGAAGTGGCTTGCGGTTCGCGAGGGACTGGTTGACGCCGAGCGATGGCGTGTTCAGCTGCAGGACTACCAGCCCGTCGGGCGCTTCGGAGCGAGCTTCTATGTGGGCACGAAGCAGAGATTTGCGCTCGGCGCGACTGCATCGCCGAGCAACACCATCGACCAACTCTAGAAGTCTGGTCTGCAAGGCTGGGCTGCCGGGAACACTCAGTCCATCAGACTGGACAGGAGGGCGGTCCCGGTCGCACCGACGACCCAGCCGGGGTCATCGCGCGGACGACAGGGAGCGCACGCGCTTCGAAGACGGGGGCAGAAAGCGGTCGTCGAACAGTCGTTCGGGGCTGGGGGGAAGGGCAAGCTGCTTAGCGCGTGTCATCAGATCGACGGTCTGCGCGAGGCGCGCCATATCTATTGCGCCAATCCCCAGCACCGAGCCTTCTTCGTGCGCCATCTCAAGCGCGAGCGTTCCTGCGAGCCGCTCCCGGTTGGCGACGCGGTCCATCGAGGGGTTTCGCCGGACCACTGCATCCACAGCCGCTTCGATGTCGGCGACGGTATCGACCACACCGCGATTCACCGCCCGCACCAGCCCCGCAACGGTCGATGGCTGGTCGCGCAGCAAGGCAGGTGTCACCATCACGGCGGCACCGTACAGCGAGGGCACGTAGTGCTGCCACTCGAAATGACGCAACACGGTGTCCGGGTCGAGGCCGGCCTCGATCGTCTGCGCCCGGATCGTGTTGACGAAACCGAACAGGCCATCCCAACGCCCTCGAGCATCAGCGGCACGAGCTCACGATGCGGCAGGTCCGACACTTCAATGCTGCGATCTCATCGGGCTCGTTTCCTGCATGAGAGGTCATCCCATACCGCCGCTGAGGATGTCATGACAAACTTCCGTTCCACTCGGCGCACTGCGCTGCAGTTCCTTGCCGCTGGCGCCGCCGTTGCGGCTCTTCCGGCGTTCGCCCAATGGCCCGACAAGGCCATCAAGATCATCGTCACGTTTCCTCCCGGTGGCTCCAGCGACGTGCTTGCCCGCCTGATGGCGGAGCAACTGACGAAGAAGCTGGGCCAACCTGTGGTGGTCGACAACAAGCCCGGCGCGGGCGGCACCATCGGCGGGGCCCAGGTCGCCTCGGCCGCGCCTGACGGCTACACGTTGATGCTGTCTAACACCACGCCGATCGCGCTCGGCCCGTTCACGCTGGAAAAGCAGCCGTATGACCCGGTGACTGGCTTCAGCCACATCGCGTATCTGGGCGCTGCACCGCTCGTCATCATGGCCAGCAAACCGTCGGGCATCAAGACGTATGCCGAGTTCGAGGCGGTCGCGCGCAAGGAAGGCCATATGGATTTCGGCTCCGGGGGGCCAGGCTCGATCGGACACATCCACGGCGAATTGCTCAAGAAGACGACGGGGATCAATATGGTGCATGTGCCGTACCGCGGCGGCGCACCGATGACCACCGACCTGATCGCCAACACGATTCCCGTTGGCATCGACGTGCTCACGTCCTATGTCGCCTTCTTCAAGAGCGGTCAACTGGTGCCGTTGGCTGTGACCAGCATGCAGCGCTCGCCGCTGATGCCGGATGTTCCGACGATTGTTGAGCTCAAGCAACCGAAGTTGGTGCTTGAAAACTTCTTTGGGTTGTCGGGCCCGGCCAAGTTGCCTGCGGACGTTGTGGCACGGCTGAACACGGCGTGCAATGAGGCCCTCGTGATGCCTGAAATTCAGAGGAAACTGACTGAACTTGGCATCGTGGCCAAACCTGAAACCGTTGCGATGTTCAACGATTTCGTCAAAGAACAGGTGAGCGTGTTGGGACCTGCCGTCAAGGGCGCAGGGATCAAGCTTTAAGCCGCGTCGGCCGGCTGAAGGCCATGACTGCTAGCGGCTTCGAAAAGGCCGGTTGGGCAGGCGCGCACGAATGTCTGCAACGAAGCCCTTCGGCGACTTCGATGGACATTTCGCAGATGTCCGGTCCTGGCCGACTGTAGCCGGTCGCGCCGCCGTCGTGAGCGGGCCCAAACCTGCGGTAAGTGCCGCTCCGAAGCGGACGCTTGACCTTGGCGAACCTGACATGTGAACGTGTGGACCCAAGCCGGAGAATGCTCAAATAGCATTCGACGCCTTCAAGAGCGTTCGGCGCTGAATAACCGAGTCAAGAAGATGAATGAATCGCTGAAAAGCGGCCGGTGCCTGGCCGTACGGGATGTCGTTAGCCTCTACAGCTTTCACGAAGCGCACGGCTCGTGCTTTGCTTTCTCGCCTGACGGCACTAAGTTGGCCTACTGTGTTCAGCGTCCCCTGGCCGACGCGAGCCACTACTGCGATATGTTCCTCGCGGGCGTCGCGCGCAGCGTGCTCTATACGGTGGAACTTGCCACTCTCCACGTGAGCAAGGTCGAGTCTGCGGAAGACTGCTTCGCGCCAGCATGGTCACCCTGTGGAAACTATCTTGCATTCGGCACGGCAACTCCAGATGCGATCCAGCTCACCTTCATGGACATGGGGACCCGCGAGCAGTTCAAAATCCCGCAATGCAGCCTGCAGCTGAGCGGCATGCGCCCTTATGAATGGATCGGGGATGGCCTGCTGGCCAGCGTGGTCGTTCCCGATGGGGGCCGGCCGTGGCTGCTGGGCATAGACAACCAAGGTTCCAGGAAAGCTGCTGCAGCATGGCAGGCGCTGAATGTGCCGGGACAAACGACAAGCAGCATGCTGGAATCACCGGTCGAAAAGACTCCGGCCATCCCAACTGCCGCGGTGCCGCATGAGTTCGCTGTATATGACGTGCGAAGCAGGGTCGGTTGCCCGGTTTCGGGTCAAGAAGGGAGCCCAAGGTTGGTCGAGTTCCGGCGGCGATTCGACACCGGCCATCAGGCCGGCCTGGAGCGCGCCACGCTTGTTTCGAATCAGGTGCTTCCCGATGGTGCGCTTGTCGCTGTGCACGAGGCGAGTGGGCAAGCGCTGTTCCTGGTCGAGGATGGCCAAGGAAGCCGACTCGTGTTGTGCCGCGAGGCCAAGGCCACCCAGGACGAGATCTTCAGGACCAATGCACATCTCCAAGGGGTCCGACCCGGCAAGATCCACGATCTAGAGTATGTTGACGAGCAAGGCAAGCCACGCAGGGTCCGACTCCTCCTTCCGCCAAACCATGACGACACCAAGCCTGCCCCGGCAGTGTTGTGGGTCTATCCCGGCGCGGCGCCAGGCCGGAAGTTGCGGTCGCTTCACAGGTTGCACGATCCCTCGCAGTTCAATCTGCAGTTGCTGGCTGCGCGTGGCTATATCGTCATAGAGCCTGCGTTGCCTCTTCCAGAGGACCAGGAGCCGGTGGATATGGCCATGCTGGTCGCCGCGAAGGTCAGGCGAGCGATTGAAATCAGCGTGAGTTCCGGATTGGTAGACCGCGAGCGGTTGCACGTGATGGGCCATAGCTTGGGGGGCTGGGCGGTAATGAGTCTGCTTGCCACGACAGACCTTTTCAAGTCGGGCATCGCGTTGGCTGGCATCTCCAATCTGATCAGCTACCACGGTAGTTGCGATCCGCGCATGCGATATGACTCCCCAGCAATCTACGGCTTTGCTATGGCTGAGATGTGCGAACGTGTTTTTCGCATGGGCGGACCACCTTGGGCCGACACCGAGCGCTACGTCCGCAACAGTCCGATCTTCTCGGTCGAACAGATGAAGGCGCCCTTGATGATCGTCCAGGGGGATCAGGACTACGTTCCAATCTCGCAAGGGGAAGAGATGTTTTCGGCGCTTTCGCGGCTCGGGAGGAAAGCCCGTTTCGTTCGCTACTGGGGCGAGGGGCATGTACTGGGCAAGGCGGCCAACATCGAAGATCTCTGGAAGAACATCGGCGAGTGGCTGGACGACCATTGATATCAGGCAAACACGCCATCTATCGCTCGCCTTTGGGCCGTCTTGCCGAACGACCGCTTCTGGCGGCGGATTCAACCGGTCGATGCAACACATTCGCTGAACATCTCAGCGGGTGTCTGGAAACCGAGCGTCTTGCGCGG
>NZ_JBWKOZ010000022.1:0-32935 GCF_059416325.1 Variovorax sp. GW821-FHT09D05
TCGCCTTTCTTTTGCCTACTTTTCTTTGGCGAAGCAAAGAAAAGTAGGTCGCCCGCCGGGGCGAGTCCCGGCCCCGGGAAGCAAACCCATACCAACGACAAATTCAGCCCCAGCGAGGAACCGCTTCATCCTTCAGTTGCCGCCGCAGCAAGTCGTAGTCAGGCACAACACTCTCAACGGTTTCCCAAAACCGATGCGAGTGATCCATAACCCGCAGATGCGCCAGCTCATGCGCCACGACATAGTCGATCACCGGCAGCCGAAAGTGAATCAACCGCCAGTTCAGCCGAATCGACCCATCCGCACTGGCACTACCCCAGCGCGTCGAAGCATTCGACAGCGACAGCTTCTGCCACTGCACCCCAAGCAGCGGCGCAAAGTGATCCAGCCGCTCGATGAACAGCTTGCGCGCCTGCCGCATCAACCACGCCTGCGCCGCATCACGAATCTGCGAAGGCTCGGCGTTCTGCGCCACAGCCAGCCGCAGCACCCGCGGCCCACCTTCTTCAACAGCGTCGTCAAGCGTGCCGCCAACACTCGCAAAGCCATGCTTCGGATCAAGCCGCATCACAACCGGCTCGCCCAGGAACGGAAACCCGGCCCCATCCTTCCACTCGATGCGAGTGGCCTCGACGCGCGCATGGCGCTGCTGCGTTTCCGTCAGCTTGCGCAGGATCCAGTCCGACTTCTCATGAATGGCCGCATCGACATCGCGCAGCGCCACCCATCGCGGCGCGCGCACCGACAGCCCTTCGGCCCCGACGAGAAAGCCGATCGTCTTGCGCTTGCCGCGCTTGAATTCATAGGCCACGCGCGCGGAGCCGAGCACCACTTCGCGCGTGGCCTGCGGATGCGCGAAGTTCGCAAGCGTCAACGTGTCGGCCAGCGGCACCGCGGGTGGCGCATGCGGGTCCAGGGGTGCGGGCGGAGCCAAAGGCACGGCCGGCGGTGCCACCAGCTTCGGCTTCTTCACCCTGCGCGGCCGCGCCGGTGCGGGCGCTGGCGGCGCAAACTCGCTGCCCAGCCCCTCGAAAAGATCCATCGTGAACCGAAGCAATCCCATGACGGGCTCTCTTTTCCTCTTCAGCTCACCGCTTCTTGCGTGGGCTGCAGAGGGCTGTCGACATACGCCTCGGGGTCGAGGCGGCGCATCTCGGCCTCGATCCAGGCCTCGACCTCACGCATCAACTCATCAGGCTTGCGGCCCACGCTCGGAATCGCCGGGCCGATGGACACGTCGACCACGCCCGGGCGCTTGATGAAGGCCTTGCGCGGCCACACCTTGGCTGATGTCACGGCAATGGGGATCACCGGCACGCCGGTCTCGCAGGCGAGCCTCGTGCCGCCGCTCTTGTAGGTGCCCTTCTGCCCGCGCGGAATGCGCGTGCCCTCGGGGAACATGATGATCCAGATGCCCTGCGCGAGCAGCTTGCGGCCCTGGTTGACCACCTTGTTGAAGGCCTGCGCACGCTGGCTGCGGTCGATGTGGATCATGTCCAGCCGCGCCATCGCCCAGCCGAAGAAGGGGATGTAGATCAGCTCCTTCTTGAACACGTAGGCCAGCGGGTGCGGCATCAGCGTGGGCATCAGGAAGGTCTCGAGCGTGGACTGGTGCTTCACCAGCAGGACCGCGCCGGCGAGCTTGTCGGTCGGCAGGTTCTCCATGCCGCTCACGCGGGTCTTGATGCCCAGCAGCACGCGCGCGCCGCCGATCGCCCAACTGAGCCATTGCTCGGCCATCCAGTAGAGCGGAATGCCGCGCTTCCAGAGCGAGCTGACGCACATGATGATGCCCCAGGGGATCACGGTGACGAGCATCCACAGCGCGTGGAGAACGGAACGGAAAAACGCCATCAGACAGCCACCTGCAGTGCGGCCCGCGCTTCGCGCGCGAGCAGAAAGTCGACAAAGGCGGCGAGATCGTCGTGGACCAACGTGTTCGCCGGGTATTCGGAAGGCAGCGGATCGACGCCGCGGCAGGCCGCGCCCATGCCCGTGAGCAGCAGGTGCGGCTCGCAGCCGGCAGCCGCGCCCGCCTGCAGGTCGCGCAGGCTGTCGCCGCAGGTCGGGGTGCCCTTGAGGTCGATGCCGTAGCGGTCGCCGATCTGCAGGAACAGGCCGGGCCTGGGCTTGCGGCACTCGCAGCCCTCGTCGGGGCTGTGCGGGCAATAGAACACCGCATCGACCTTGCCGCCTACAGCCGCGAGCATCTTGTGCATCTTGGCGTGCATCGCGTTGAGCGAAGCCATGTCGAACAGCCCCCGGCCCAGCCCCGACTGGTTGGATGCAATCACCACGTGCCAGCCCGCATGGTTGAGCCGCGCCACGGCCTCGAGCGCACCGGGCAGCGGCGTCCACTCGATGTCGCTCTTCACGAAGTCTTCGCGGTGCACGTTGATCGTGCCGTTGCGGTCGAGGATGACGAGTTTCATGGTGGTGCCACTCCTGGGGGAGGCGTCGTGAATGAGCTCAGACAGCCAGCCGTTCGAGCTGCGCCACGCGGTTCATCGCGGTGTGCAGCGACATCAGCAAGCCCAGGCGGTTGAGCCGCAGGTCGGCCTGTTCGGCATTGACCATGACGCCGTCGAAGAAGGCGTCGACCGGCTCGCGCAGCGCGGCCAGCGTCTGCAGCGAGGCGGTGTAGTCGCCAGCTTCGAACTGTGCGTTGGCAGCGGGCACGACCTGTGCCATGGCTGCGTGCAACGCCTTTTCGGCCGGCTCCTGCAGCAGCAGCTCGCTGACGTGCGCGTCGGCTTCGGGGGCCTTCTTGAGGATGTTGCCGATGCGCTTGTTCGCAGCTGCCAGTGCGGCGGCGGCGGGCAAGGCGGCAAAGGCGCGCACGGCGGCCAGCAGCTTGGGCACTTCGCCCAGGCGCTGCGGGCGCGGAGCCAGCACGGCATCGACTTCCTGCGCGCTGGCGCCCTGCTCGCGCAGGCTGCCGGCGAGGCGATCGAGGATGAAGTCCTGCAGCTCGCCCGTGGCGCGGCTGCTTTCGAAACCGGCGATACCGCTGAACTGCGCGGCCGTGTCCTGCAGCAAGGCGTCGAGGCCCAGCGGCAGGTCTTTCTCGATCAGCATGCGGATCACGCCCAGCGCGTGGCGACGCAGCGCGAACGGGTCACGGTCGCCGGTGGGCAGGTTGCCGATGCCGAACATGCCGACCAGCGTTTCGAGCTTGTCGGCCAGCGCGACCACGAGGCCCACGCTGTTGCGCGGCAGCTCGTCGCCGGCAAAGCGCGGCTTGTAGTGGTCTTCGATGGCGTCGGCCACCGATGCGTCGAGCCCGTCGTGCAGCGCGTAGTAGCGGCCCATGGTGCCCTGCAGCTCGGGGAACTCGCCGACCATGTCGGTCACGAGGTCGGCCTTGGCGAGTTGGGCGGCCTGCGTGGCTTGCGCGGCCAGCGCGGTGTCGCCGATCTTCTCTGCAATGCCGCGCGCGATGCGCATCACGCGCTCCACGCGCTCGCCCTGCGTGCCCAGCTTGTTGTGATAGACCACCTTGCCCAGCGACTCGACGCGCGAGGCCAGCGACTTCTTGCGGTCCTGGTCGAAGAAGAACTTGGCATCGGCCAGGCGCGGGCGCACCACGCGCTCGTTGCCTCCGATGACCGCGCTCGCATCGTCGGGGCTGATGTTGCTGACGACCAGGAACCTGTTGGTGAGCCTGCTCGATGCGCCGAGCAGCGGAAAGTACTTCTGGTTGGCCTTCATCGTGAGGATCAGGCATTCCTGCGGCACTTCGAGGAACTCTCGCTCGAAGCTGCAGACCAGCACGTTCGGGCGCTCGACCAGCGCGGTCACTTCGTCGAGCAGCGCGTCGTCGTTGATGGGCACCGAGCCGCCGCCGACCTTCACCGCAGCCGCTGCAAGCTGGCGCGCGATTTCGGCGCGGCGGGCCTCGAAGCTCGCGATGACGGCACCGTCTTCCTGCATCTGCAGCGCATAGCTGTTGGCGTCGCGCAGCACGACCGGATCGACCGCCGCCTCGAAGCGATGGCCGTGCGTTTCGCGGCCGGCCTTTAGGCCCAGCGCTTCGATGGGCACCACGGCGTCGCCATACAGCGCCACAAGGCCGTGCGCGGGACGCACGAAGCTCACGCTGCTCCAGCCCGGCATTTCGCAGCCGCTTTCGAGCTGGTAGCTCATGACCTTGGGAATGGGCAGCTTGGCAATCGCCTCGGCCAGCGCCTTCTGCAGGCCTTCGGCCAGCGTGGCGCCCTTGGCGGTGCTTTCGTAGAACAGGGCTTCGGCCTTGCCGTCCATCGCGCGCTTCAGGCCGGGCACGGCCGAGGCGTCGGCGCCGAGCGCGCCCAGGCGCTTGAGCAGCGCGGGCGTGGGCTGGCCCGAGGCGTCGATCCCGACGGCCACGGGCATCAGCTTTTGCGACACGGCCTTGTCGGCGGCGCGCTCGGCCACGTGCGTGAGATGCGCGGCCAGGCGACGCGGCGAGGCGTAGGCGGTGAGCACCGAGCCGGCTTCGGCCAGGCCTTGCGCCACCAGTTGTTCGCGCAGCACGCCCGCGAAAGCATCGCCGAGCTTCTTCAGTGCCTTCGGCGGCAGTTCTTCGACAAACAGTTCGACCAGCAGGGAGTTCTTGTTCATGGGGGTCGTCATCGCTCAGGCGGCCTTCTTCGGGGGGATCTGCGCGACCCATTCGCGCGGCGCCATCGGGAAGCCCAGGCGCTCGCGGCTGTCGTAGTAGCTCTGCGCCACGCTGCGCGCGAGATTGCGGATGCGGCCGATGTAGGCCGCGCGCTCGGTCACGCTGATTGCGCCGCGCGCGTCCAGCAGGTTGAAGCTGTGCGCGGCCTTCAGCACCTGCTCGTAGGCCGGCAGCGCGAGCTGCTCGGTCATGAGGTGCTTGGCCTGCTTTTCGTGCGCGTTGAAGGCGGTGAACAGGAACTCGGCGTCGCTGTGCTCGAAGTTGTAGGCCGACTGTTCGACTTCGTTCTGCTTGAACACGTCGCCATAGGTGAGCTTGTTGCCACCGTGGCCTTCGGTCCACACCAGGTCGTACATGTTTTCCACGCCCTGCAGGTACATGGCCAGCCGCTCGAGACCGTAGGTGATTTCGCCGGTGATCGGCTTGCAATCGAGGCCGCCGACCTGCTGGAAGTAGGTGAACTGGGTCACTTCCATGCCGTTGAGCCAGACCTCCCAGCCCAGGCCCCAGGCGCCGAGCGTGGGGTTCTCCCAGTCGTCTTCCACGAAGCGGATGTCGTTCTTCTTCAAGTCGAAGCCCAGGGCTTCGAGACTGCCGAGGTAGAGCTCGAGGATGTTCGAGGGCGCCGGCTTGAGCACCACCTGGTACTGGTAGTAGTGCTGGCCACGATTGGGGTTCTCGCCGTAGCGGCCGTCCTTGGGCCGGCGGCTGGGCTGCACGTAGGCGGCTTTCCAGGGTTCGGGGCCGAGCGCGCGCAGGAAGGTGGCGGTGTGCGAGGTGCCCGCGCCCACTTCCATGTCGTACGGTTGCAGCAGCGCGCAGCCCTTGTCGGCCCAGTACGACTGCAGTTTGAGAATGATTTGTTGGAAGGTCAGCATGGCTCTGCGTGAAGGCGGCCGCCCGGTGGGAGAAGAACCCGCGGCGCAACGAACCGGCTATTTTACGAGGCAGCGGGCGGTCAGGAACGGGCCGCTATGCTCGGCCTCCCCTTTTGGAACTCCTGCCGACACGCCGTGATTCGCCTGCCCCTGCCGTCCGCCCGCCTCGCCCATGCCCGTTGAAGATGCCGCATTGATCGCCCTGGGAGAGCGCCTCGGCGCCCAGGCCTGGCCCGGATTCCTGATTCTTCTCGTCGCGCTGACTGCGGCCGCCGGCCTCGCGGCCTGGGGCTTCGAGCACCTGCGGCGCCGGCATGCGGCGCAGCCCGAGCCGGGCGCCGGACTGCTGTTCGGCGGACTGGCCATCGGTGCTGCGTCGGTGGTCGCACTGGCCTGGCTGTTCGCCGAAGTGGCGGAAGGCCTCGGCGACGGTCGGCCCATGGGCCTGCTGGACGAGACGATCAGCCGCGCCGTGGGCGCGCACACGCCGCCGGTCGTGAGGGAGGCGTTCTCATGGCTCACCCACATGGCCGACCCGATCGTCGCTGTGCTGGTGTGCGCTGGCGTGGCGGTGGCGCTGTGGCTTCGCGGGCACCGCGGTTTCGCGGCTGGCTGGGTCGCGGCCATCGCCGGCAACGGGGTGCTGAACCACGTGCTCAAGCTCATCTTCGAGCGCGCGCGGCCGGTGCACGACTTCGGCTTCGCGCAGGTGTCGGGCTATTCCTTTCCGAGCGGCCACAGCTCGGGCTCGATGGTGCTCTACGGCATGCTGGGCTATTTGGGGCTGCGCATGCTGCCGCCGCGCTGGCGGGTGCCGTCGGTGATGGCGGCAACGGCGGTGGTCGTCACCGTGGCCTGCAGCCGCATCTTCGTGCGGGCGCACTTTCCTAGCGACGTGCTCGCGGGACTGTGCTCGGGCGGTGCCTGGCTGGCGATCTGCATCGCGAGCATCGAGTACGCACGGCACCATCGCGGCACACGCACATGAAAAAAGGCCGCAGCGGCTTTCACCGCTGCGGCCCGATCCGGGAAGGGTGCCGAATGCACCCGAGGGGAGATCAGTACTCCCAGAAGATGCGCTGCAGTTCCTTGGTGTTGTTGGTCTTGGTCAGGGCAACCATGGCCAGGATGCGCGCCTTCTGCGGGCGCAGGTCGTGCGCAACCACCCAGTCGTACTTGTCGTCGGGCTGCTCGGCGTTGCGAATGACGAAGCCGTCGGGCACGCGCGCGCTGCGAATCACGATCACGCCGTCGGAGCGCGCCTTCTGCAGGTTCGGAACGATGCGGTCGGCCACCGAGCCATTGCCCGTGCCGCCGTGGATCAGCGCCTTGGCACCGCTCTTGGCGATGGCGTCGATGGCCACCGACGACACGCCCTCGTAGCCCATCGCGATCTCGACCGGCGGCAGCGCGGTGATGCTGTCGATGTCGAATTCCGAGTTCATGGTGTGGCGCTTGACCGGTGCGCGGAACCAGTAGTTCTTGCCCTCGACGATCATGCCCAGCGGGCCCCACTGGCTGGAGAACGCATTGGTCTTGATGTTGACGTTCTTGCTCACGTCGCGGCCGCTGTCGATGTTGTCGTTCATCGTCACCAGCACGCCCTTGCCCATCGCGTCCTTGCTACCCGCCACGTTCACGGCGTCGTACAGGTTGAGCGCGCCGTCGGCCGACAGCGCAGTGCCCGGACGCATCGAGCCGACCACGACGATCGGCTTGTTGGTGTGCACGGTCAGGGTCAGGAAGTAGGCGGTTTCTTCAAGCGTGTCGGTGCCGTGGGTGATGACGATGCCGTCCACGTCCGCTTGCTTCGACAGTGCCGATACGCGCTTGGCCAGCGTCAGCAGGTTGTCGTTGGTCAGGCTTTCCGATGCAACCTGGAACACCTGTTCGCCGCGCACGTTGGCCACCTTGGAGAGCTCCGGCAGGCCTGCGATCAGCTTCTCGACGCCGACCTTGGCGGCCGCGTACGTGGCGCTGTTGACGGCCGAGGCACCGGCCCCGGCGATGGTGCCGCCAGTGGCGAGGATCACCACGTTGGGCAGTGCCTGCTGCGCCTGCGCGAGCGCGCTGGCAGCCAGCAAAGCGGCGCCGGCCGCGAAGGCACGGAAACGGGGAGAGAGGTACATGGAGAACTCCTGTGTTGAGGTGGAATTTTTCGGGGCGGCGAGGAAGATACATGAACCGTGCCCGCATGCCCTGCCTGCCCATGCCGGCATGGCATGCGGTCATGCACGAGGGCCAAGGACGGCCCGGACAAGGGCGAGGTATTACCATCGACCGCGCGCCCTGCCGCCCACCGCCATCATGAACGCCGATCCCGCCGCCCTCCCCGTCTCGACCGCCCAGGAAATGCCCGCCCCCGACGGCCCGCTGTCGCGCGCGCGGCCCGGGCGCGAACGCATCATGGCGGCGATCCGCACCGCGGCGGTCGCCGAGTTCAGCCTGCACGGCCTGAAGGGCACCTCGACCCAGGCCATCGCGGCGCGCGCGGGCCTCACCAAGCCCCAGCTTCATTACTACATCGCCGGCAAGGAAGAGCTCTACGAAGAGTTGCTGATGCAGGTGCTGCATGCGTGGAAGGTGGTGTTCTCGTTCGAGGACGCGAACGACCCTGCAACGGTGCTCGGCGACTACATCCGCAAGAAGCTCGACCACGCCATCGACAGCCCCGAGATGTCGCGCATCTTCACGCGCGAGATCCTCGACGGCGGCCGCAACCTCGACCGCTACTGGCCCAACGCACGGGCCTGGACGCAGAAGAAGGTGGACATCATCAACGGCTGGATCGCGCGCGGGCTGATGCGCCCGCTCGATGCGCGCATCCTGCTGATGCACATCTGGGCCATGACCCAGAGCTATGCCGACTACGCGATCCAGACGCGCGTGATGCTCGGCCTGCCGCCTGACGCGCCCATCGATCGCGAACCGATCGCGCGCGAGCTCGTAGCCTTCGTGCTCAACGGCTGCGGCATCAAGGCCTGAGCAAGCGGCCCTGTCTGGGCCAATCCTTTCTTCTTACTCCTGCGACGCGGTGACTTTCGGCACTGGCGACGCCGCGCCTGCGCGCCTACCTTCGCACGCTCGCTGCCCGGGTTGTCCGGTTGCGGCGAATCACGAACACAAAGGAGAGAGGGATCATGAAAACGAGGATGTTTTTTGCCGCGCTTGCGGCAGCAGTGGCACTGGTGGCCTGCGGCGGAAGCGACGGAGGCGCGGGCTTCGTCACCCTGCCCCCACCCGACCAGAACGCACCGCCGCCGCCACCGCCTCCACCACCGCCGCAGCAGACCAACGCGAAGGTCAGCGGCCGCGTGACGAATGCACTCGACGGCCAGGGCGTCGCGCAGGTCACGGTCGCGGCCGCCGGCGTCTCCGCCGTCACAGGCGACGACGGCAGCTATTCGCTCGCCGAGATTCCGCCGAATGCGTCGGTGCTGCTGAGCTTCTCGAAGGCCGGCATGGTGCCGCAGAGCCGAGCCACGGCCGCGCTGAGCGGCTCGGGCGCATCGACGGTCGTCAACGTGCCGATGCTGCCCGTGGCGGTGACCGAGACCTTCGACGGGCAATCGGCGCACGACGTTGTCGTTCCGGGCTCGACCGCGATGGTCCGCCTGAGCGCCAACTCGCTTCGCCGCCCCGACGGCAGCGCGCCTGGCGGACCGGTGACCGCACGGGTGACGCCCATCGCGCCGGCCAGCGACGTCAACGTGATGCCCGGCAACTACCTCGCCGCCACGGACGGCGGCAGCGCGCCGATGGAGAGCTTCGGCGCGCTCGACGCCAGCTTCACGGATGCCGACGGCACGCCGCTGAACCTGGCCGCGGGCACCAGCGCGACGGTGCGCATCGCCCCGTCCTCGCGCGCCGGCACGCTGCCGCCGTCGGTGCCGCTGTTCTTCTACAACACGGCCACGGGGCTGTGGGTGCAGGAAGGCTCGGCCACGCTGCAAGGCACCGCGCCCAACCAGTACTACGAAGGCACGGTGACGCACTTCACCACCTGGAACGCGGACCAGATCTACAACACCGTGCGAATCAATGGCTGCGTGCAGGATGCGACGGGTGCGCGAGTCGCAGGCGCACTGGTGGCTTCCGAAGGCAAGTCGTACACCGGCCAGGCAACTGCGCTGACCAATGCGAACGGCGAGTTCTCGGTGGCCGTGAAGCGCACCAGTTCGGCCTTCGTGGTCGCCACCACCGCCAGCGAGATCTCCAATGCGCCGACGGTGAACGTCGCGGACGAGGACGTGCCGCTGGGCAGTTGCCTCGAACTCACGCGCTCCGCGCTGTCGATCAAGCTGACCTGGGGCGAGCGCCCGCGCGACCTCGACTCGCACACGCTGGGCGCCAACGCCGACGAACACGTTTACTACAGCGACAAGGGCAGCCTCGCGGCCGCGCCTTTCATCGCGCTCGACGTGGACGACGTCGACAGCTTCGGCCCCGAAGTGACGACCTTCGCCAAGCTGGCCAAGAACCGCACCTACCGCTTCTACATCCGCAACTTCTCCGGCACCTTCGATCCGGGACAGACCGGCTCTCCTGCGCGGGTCGAGGTGAGCAACCGGGGTGCGCAGACGGTGTTTTCGCCACCCGCCGGTGAAAGCAGCAGCACGGACTACTGGCATGTCTTCGACGTGCGTACGGATGAAGCCTGCAATGCGTCGATCGTTCCAGTGCAGCAGTTCCTGGCCGATCCGCCGGTGTCGCTCGATACGAGCGGCAACGCGCAGTATTGCAACTGACGCGACGGCGCGAGCACGCGCCCGTCCTACAGCCCGTGCACGACCCAGGTGTCGCCCGGCGCTGTAGGCACGCGCAGCGTGTTCTCGCCGACGCGCGCAAAGCGGTACTCGTGCCCGCCGAGCACGATCGACTTCATGTTGGTCCAGACGCGGTAGTCATACCCCTCGGCGGTCGGCGTGACTTGCAGCACGCGGAACACCGGCAGCACGACTACTGTGATGCGCACCCGCGCCGTCGCGGAATTGCTGCCGAAGCCGCTCTCCGCCACGCACAGCATCGGCGCGAGCAGCAACGACGCGGCCAGCGCGCAGCGCGCCGATTGAAGCCAATTTCCCGTCATAAGGCCCGATCCGTCCGAAGAACATGAGCTTCGGGCGCTGCATCGGCGCCCGACCTCCGGATATCGGCGGAAACGGGAAGAAGTGCAGGGCTCAGGCGGCTTTTTTCTCAGCGGTCCTTCCGGACCCAGAAGGCGACATCCAGGGCAAGGCCCCTAATAAGTCACCGTCACCCGCGTCGCGTTGCTGCCGTCGCCGGCCGGAGCGGCTGCGGCCTGCGGCGCAGCGCCGCCCGTGGTCGACGCCATCGCACCGATCGCGCCGCGCCAGGCGGAGCCGAGGCTGTCGCGGCCATCGGCATCGGTGCCAGCCACCATGAACGTCACTTCTCCGATCTTGTCGAACCGGTATTCGCGCCCCTTGATGAGCACCGACTTCATGTTGGTCCAGACACGGTATTCATGCCCTCCCTTCACGGGCGTGACCTCCAGCACCTTGAAAGTCGGGAGAACGACTATCGTCAGGTCGAAGCGGCCCGTGGCGCTGTTCATGCCGCGCATCGGCTCCGCGGAACTGAGCTGCAGCGGCAACGGCAGCAAGAGCAGCAGCACGCCGACGGCGGCCAGCGGCGGCACCGTTCGCGGTGATTGCAGCGCAGCCGCCCTTGCAAAGCGCCTGTTTCCGGACATGGGAACTCCTCCTCGCAACCTGGATGGGAGGCATCGCATCGATGCCCAACCCGGTTTATCGGCAGAGTCTCGGGAAAATGAAGGCAGTCCGGGCGCTATTCTTCGCGCATTGCCTGCAATTTGCCAGCAGGCTTTTCCGTGTCGGCAAAGCCGCCTGTGCAGCTCAGTAGGTCACGCCGACCGTCACGACGTCAAGGTAGCTGTCCGGCCGCACGTTGACGCTGGCGCCCAGAACGCGGCCATACAAGGTCAGCGCCTGGACCTGGCCGGTGCCCGTGCCCGCGACGGTGTTGGTTCCCGTGACGCCGCCCCAGGGACTCGTGCGGGCGGCATTGCTGTAGAGCCGGTAGGCCACCGTGTCGGTGTTGCCGGGCACGCCTCCTGTCGGCGTCATCGCCCCTGCACCGGTGGTCGCGTTGTTGGATGGCGTCAGCGCGACCGTGTAGGCCGTGGGCGTCGTGCAGGTGACGTTGATGGTGCTGATCTGGTCGATGTTGGCCCCGCCCGGGAGGCCCGCGACGGAGCCGAAGTTCAGCGGATCGGCCGTGACCAGGCAGCTCTTGGCGATGGTCGCGCTGACGATGAAGGCGAACTGGTCCGCCACCGCCGTGCCGCATGTCGTCGGCGGGGCGTTCGTGCTCGACGTCAGCGTGATCGAGGTATGGATTCCGGCGAAGTTGTCCTGGTACGCGCCCGGAGGCACGGTGGTCTGCAGGGCAATCAGCTCCCCTCGCATCGTGGTGCTTCCCGAGGAGGTGGTGGACCGGGCAGGAATGGCGATGTTGATGGTGTACGGGTTCGGCACCGCGGCGTTGCCGCTCGAACCCCAGATCGTGCTGGTCGTCCCCTGGTAGAGCTGGAACTTCAAGGAGTCGCCCGCGCCGCTCTTCATGACGCGCGGATTGAAGTTCGTGAGACCTTCGTTGCCATCGCCGATGTTGAAGCAGACTCTCGCGTACTCGGTAGTGTTGGTGTTGCCGGTCTTGGTGCAGGTGTAGCTCAGCGTGGCGGTGGCGGGCGTGGGCGTGCCGCCGGCGACCAGGTCGACCGTGCCGAAAGCCACGGCCGTCATCGTCGCGGTGCAATTGATTGACGCCTGCGCGCTGCCCGCCGACAGCAGCCACAGCAGTGCGCAGAACAGAGGCAGGCGCAGGGCGCGCAAAGTACTGGTCAGAAGACTCATGGCGTCTTGGCCTCCCTGGCGCAGCGCAGCGGCCCGATCTGCGGGATTGCCACGCCGTCCTTGCGATAGTCGAAGCTGGTCCGGCAGGCGCCGCCGGGCGTCTGCACATCGAGCGTGTTGTGGGCCTGGAGCGATTCGAGATACACCGCGCCATCGAAGCCGACCAGCGCCGGCTCGCCATCCTGCCCATTGGCGCGCACGCGGCTGCCCAGCGGCAGGGGCTTGCCCGCCTCGTCCACCAGCAGCAGCGCGGCCGCGCTGACCGGCGTGATGCCGAATCGCACCATCGTGCCGGAGCGGTCGCTCGGCGTGGCGACCGTTTTCACGCGCTCGATCTTCACGTCGGCGGGCAACTGCATCGGATCGATCGACAGCTGGTTGCTCTGGTAGGACCGCAGCGGCGCCACCAGCAGCATGCCCTTGTCGTCCGTGGTGCCGATGTCCCGGTTCTCCAGCCTCACGGGCACGCCGGCAATGCCGTCGGTGGAGACCACCGCAAAGGCATCGTCGATGCGCCGGGCCGCGAAGGGCTGGCCGCCCATGAACGCGATCGAACCGGTGGCGCCGGCGTAGGCGTAACGGTTGTCGCCGAGCACGCTGATGCCGGCCATGGCGCGGCCGTAGCGGCCCAGGTAGTCGATCTCGGCCTGTCCGCCGTTCTGGCCGCCGCCCTGGCGCAGGCCGGCGCGCCAGCCGATGCCGCCGTCGCCCGGCATGGAGCTCTGCGCATCGGCGGTGTAGACGGTCTGGCCGCGGTCGCGCTGGATGCCGGCGCTGGCCGTGACCTTGCCGTCCAGCGCCCAGGTAAAGCCGACGAAAAGGCTGCGTTCCCGGCGGTTGTCCAGGTTCTGGTTGAGGCTCACGTTCATCGAGGCACTGGATCCGATCGCCCTGAACCAATAGACACTGGCCAAGCGCGTCGCCTCCTGCGCCGGATAGCGCAGATAGAGGTAGCTGAGGCCGAAGCTGCCGAAGTCCTTGGTGGTGTAGCCGATCGACGCCCGGCCCGAACCGCTCGGCGGCGCGCTGCCGTACAGGGATGCGACGTCGCGGTACTCGCCGCGCGTGCGCGTGCCCTCGACCGCGAAATTGAACTGGTTGTCGCGCCAGCTGTAGCCCATGCTGAGCAGCGAGCCCCCCTCCCCGCGATAGCTGCTGCGCGCCACGGCGCCAGTGAACACGCCGCTCTGCCCGAGCAGCCATGCGCCGCCGACGCCGCCCTTGACCAGCCCCCTGGTGGCCTCGCCGTGCGCCTCCAGCGTGAAGCTGTTGCTCACGCCGTAGCGCCAGACGCCGGTGGCGGCGGGGTCGCTGCCGTAGTCGTTCGAGCGCAGGCCGTAGTTCTTGCGCACCACGCCGAGATCGACGGACCAGTCGGACAGGCCCTCCCCCAGCAGCCGCTGCGTGTCGTACAGCGAGAAATCGAGTGTCGTGGCACGGCCGAAGGCGTCGGTGAGAACCACTTGGGCGTTGCCCGCGCCGTTGATGCTCGGAACCGTGTTGAGCTGGAAGGGCCCCGCCGGCACCTGGCCGGTGTATTGGCGCAGGCCGTTGATGTAGAGCTCCACCTGCGAAGGCAGCGCGGCAGCGCCCAGGAACGCCGGCAGCGGGGTGGTGGTGCGGTAGGGCTGCAGCGAGAAGTTGCGCGAAAGCTGGATGCCGCCGATGCGGGTGGAGCGCGACCACGGCAGCGACGCGGTGGTGGTGTCGCCCACGCGCAGCGTCAGCATGTCGTCGGGGAAGGACCGGCTCCAGGTGGTGTCGAGCCGCACCGAGTCGTGCGTCCAGTCCTCGTTGCCGGAGCGATAGGCGCGCGACATCATGGTGCTGGTGAACACGCTGCTGCCGCTGAAGGCGCGCACTTCGGCCAAGGCATTGAGGCTGGTGCTGTTGCCTCGGCCCTGCGTGCCGTAGAGGTCGTAGTTGAGCAGCAGGCCGGGGGAGGCGCTGGCCTTCGGCGAGGTGATCGTCGACGTGTTGACCACGGTCGTGGGCAGGCGCAGCGCCTCGGCGGAAGCGTTGATGGCCAGGCTCTGCCGCGCGGCGTCGTAGGCGACCTTCACGCCGGGAAGGCTGTCGAGCCTCACCGGGTCGGACACGCCCGGCGGCAGGATGAAGCCCAGTTGCCGCAGCGTGGAGGCGCTGGCCCAGAGCTCGCGGCCACGCAGGCCGAAATGCACCAGTCCCTGGGGGTTGCCGTTGAGGCTCAGCTCCAGGTAGAGGTCGCTGCCGCCCGGGCCGGTGATGTCGCCTTCAGCCGCGGATGCGACCAGCCAGGGCCCCTGTTCGGCTGCAGTCTTCTCGGCCTGAGCGGCGAATGACGCCAGACCCGACAGAAGCAGCAGTGGAAGCAGACGCTCAGCGGACGCGTGGGAGTGGCGGGATCTTTTCCTGCGTCGCGTTGCCATTGATCTTCGTTTCCAGGACTCCGCCGGAGGCAAAGGCTTCCGCGGGTGTCTTCAAGGGCCAACGCATGCTCGCGCCCGGCAGCACGTAGCCCATCAGGCCTGCGTGCACCGCGCTGCGCTTGCCCGCGGCATCGACAAAATCCAGATCGGCGAGCTGGGCGTGCATGCCGCCGCCGTTGACGACTTCGAGCATCGCCTGGCTGCCTTCGCGGCGCAGCGACCAGGTGAGCTGGGGCGCGGCCGACTGTGCGCCGGCGGGCGCGATGAAGATGGGAACCGAGTAGCGCAGCACCAGCTGCAGGCCCTTCTTCTCCTTCATCTCGACGGGCAGCTCGTCGATGATGACCCGGTAGGAATTCTCGACCGCACCGGGCGGAACGCCGGTGCGGATGACGCGGATCAGCTGCCGCTCGGACGGCGCCAGCTGCACCATCGGCGGGCTCACGAGGAGCTCGCGCGAGGGGGTGAGCTTTTCGTTGCCGTCTTCCTGCGACCACTGATAGACGCGAACCTGCGCGTGCACCACGTCGTCGCCGGTGTTGCTGAGCCACAGGCCGTCGGCGTTCTGTGTGGCCTGCAGCGTCAGCGTGACCGGAGCAACCTGCAGCCCGCTCGCCGAAGCGGCCGCGTGCGCCAGCAGGGCGAACGCAAGGGCGAGTGTGTGGCACAGCAAGCGGTGCACGGTCAGGCCATCGATCAGTAGTTGACCTGGACGGTCACGGTGTCGGAGTAGTCGCCAGGCGTCACGTTGACGCTCGCGACCGTGGCGAACACGGGGATCGACTGGGCCGCGCCGGTGCCGGTTCCAGCCACGGTGTTGGCGGGCGAGGTGGCGTTGCCCCAGGCCGAGCCGGTGGCGCTAACCGAACGCAGCTGGTAGGGGATGGTGTCCGGGCCGGCCACGGTGGGATTCATAACACCGGCACCGGTAGTGTTGGTGGGGACGCTCGAGGGCTGCAAGCCGATGTTGTAGGGCGTCGACTTGGAGCAGGTCACGCTGATGTTGCTGCTGGCGGACAGGGCAGTGGCGGTGGAAGTGACCGAACCGAAGTTGATGTTCGAGCCCGCACCTGCAGTAACCGAGCAGGCCTTGGTCACGGTGATGAGGACCTGGAACGTGGAACTGGTCGTTGCGGCGACTGCCGCGCTGGTGGCAAAGGCAGCAAGGACGGCTGCAACGATGAGGGAAGGTTTTTTCATGAGGACGGACTCTCGGATATCGAACGGTTGATGAAGAGAGAAATGAGGCCCAAAGTTCACAACTTTGGAAGTGTGAATTTTAGTTAACAATTAGAAGAAAGGGTGTGTGAGTGTTACGTAAAGCGTGGCAACGGCACTCTTCTCGTTGTGTTTTTGCAGACTTCCGTGACTTTTGTTACGGATATCAGAGGCGTTAGGACGAGTTTTCCAACCGCCGCGTCGCTCCGTAACCACGCCTCCCCAAACCGGTGCACCCACACTGGCACGTCGCTTGCATAACCTGACCACTTGCTCTGATTAAGCGGTCAAACACACCATGCGCGTGCTCGTCGTCTACTGCCATCCGGTTGAAACCAGCTTCCACGCCGCCCTGCACCAGGAGGTGCTGAAGAACCTGCGCGCCGCCGGGCACGAGGTGGACGACTGCGACCTTTACGCCGAGGGCTTCAACCCGGTGCTGTCGCGAGAGGAGCGGCTGGGCTACCACGACGTGCCGGCCAACCAGCTGCCGCTGAAGCCCTATGTGGAGCGGCTGCAGTGGGCCGAGGGCATCGTTTTCTGCTTTCCGACCTGGTGCTTCGGCCTGCCGGCGATGCTCAAGGGCTACTTCGACCGGCTCTTCATGCCGGGCGTGGCCTTCGACATCAGCGACCCGGCGAACGTGAAGCCGATGCTCACGCACATCAAGCGCATCAGCGCCGTCGTTACCTACGGCCGGCCGCGCTGGATGGCGATGTACATGGGCGATCCGCCGCGCAAGATCGTCACGCGATACATGAAGCGGCTGACCGGGCAGCGCGCGAAGGTGGACTACCACGCCCACTACCACATGAACATCGCGACCGAGCCCCAGCTCAAGCGCTTCATGGCGCGCGTGGGGCAAGCCATGGCGCGTTTCGCATGAACGCGCCCTCGCTCCTCGACAACGTGCGGCTGCCGCGCTGGCTGCTGCCCACGGGCTGGCCGCAGCGCGACGGCGTTCCCATGCTGGCGCGCATTGCGATCGAAGCCGGCCGCGTGCAATCGGTGCAGCCCGCCACGTCCGCAGCGCCGTCGTCACCATCAGCCTGGAACCTTGCCGGCACGCTGGCCCTGCCCGGCTTCGTCGACGCCCACACCCATCTCGACAAGGCTTTCACCCTGCCGCGCATGAAACAGGTGCAGCCCGGCCTGCTCGGCGCCATCGACGCGATGCTGAGCGACCGCGTGCACTGGACGCCCGACGACGTGCGCGAGCGCGCCGCGCGTGGGCTGCAGTGGGCATGGGAGTGCGGCACCACGCACGTGCGCACGCACGTCGACTGGTGGGAGCCCGACTCGGTGCCGATGGCCTGGCCCGTGATGGCCGAACTGGCGCAGGAATGGGCCGGCAGGGTGCGGCTCGAACAGGTGAGCCTCATCAAGCTGCCGCTGTTCGAAGACGCGGCGCAGGCGATGCGCCTCGCAAAGCAGGTGAAGGCCACAGGGCCGCATGCGCTGCTCGGCGGCTTCGTTCACTCCACCAACTGGAGCGAGAACGCGCTGCGCAACCTGCTGGTGTCGGCGCAGGCCTGCGATCTCGACATCGACCTGCATGTCGACGAAGAACTCAACGCCTCGGCGCTCGGCCTGCAGACCACGGCGCGCATCCTGCGCGAGATCGGCTACGAAGGCCGCGTGGTCTGCGGACACATCTGCGCGCTCGCTGCCCAGCCCGAGGCGCAGGCCTTCGCCACGCTCGATGCGGTGGCGCGTGCGCCGATCACGGTCGTCTCGCTGCCCGCCACCAACCTGCTGCTGCAAGACGCCGTCACCGGCCGCACGCCGCGCCAGCGCGGCATCACTCTGGTGAAGGAAGCACGCGAGCGCGGCATTCCGCTGCTGTTTGCCAGCGACAACGTGCAAGACCCCTTCTGCCGGCTTGGCAGCTTCGACCCTGTCGAAGCGCTGGGCACGGCCGCGCTGGTGGCGCAGCTCGACGAGCCCTTCGACACCTGGTCGCAGGCGCTGTGCCGCAGCGACTGGCTACAGCGCGCACCAGCGCCCGCCACGCCCACGCTGGTGGGCCGCGCCGCCGACCTGGTGCTGTTCACGCAGGCCGACCGCCATGGCTGGCCTTCGCGCACCGCCACCCGCGTGGTGCTGCGCGATGGCCGCGTGACGCACGGCGACGCGACGCCCTTCCTTCCCCGGTAACGAACGAACGCACAAGGATTCCCCATGCTCCACGGCTACATCCCGCCCCACCGCTTCCTGCCCTATCTGAGCTGGACTGAAATCGCCGCGCTGCCCGACCGCGAGAACACCGTCATCGTGCTGCCCTGCGGTGCCATCGAGCAGCACGGGCCGCACCTGCCGTGCTCGGTCGACAGCGTGATCTGCTCGGGCGTGATGGGCAAGGCACTGGAGAAGCTGCCCGCCGAGGTGCGCGCCTTCGCGCTGCCGACCATCACGTATGGCAAGTCGGAAGAGCACCTGCACTTCCCCGGCACCATGACGCTCACAGGCACCACGCTGCTGTCGACGGTGATCGAGATCGGCGAATCGGTGTACCGCTCGGGCTTTCGCAAGCTGCTGTTCGCCAACGGCCACGGCGGGCAGCCGCAGGTGCTGGAAATGGCAGCGCGCGAACTGCGCCTGCGCCACGGCGACTTCGTGATCGTGCCGCATGGCGTGTCGCGCCTGCCGAGTGCGGCGAGCAAACAGGTGAGCGAGCAGGAGAAAAAGCTCGCGATGCACGCCGGCCATTCCGAAACCGCGCTGATGCTCGCACTCGCGCCCGACACGGTGCACATGGAGCGCGCGGTCGCCAACTTTCCGCCGCCCTTCCCGATCAAGCTGCTGTCGGCCGACGGCCGCCCGGCCTGCGCATGGACCGCGCGCGACTTCGGCCCGAGCGGCGTGATCGGCGACCCGACCACCGCCACGCGCGAGCAGGGCGAAGCCATTCTCGACACGCTCTCCGACAGCTGGGTGCAGGCGCTGACCGAGCTGTACGCGCTGCGCTGGGTCGTGCGCGAAGAAGCCACCTGGGAGCGCGGCCATCAACAGGGCTTCATCCAGCAGAGCTTCCAACCGGCCTGAGGTGGGCCTGAGCCCGCTTCTTGCAACGGCCACTTCGCTTTCTCGCTTCTTCTTCCTTCAACTCCCTGCCCTCTAGAGGTTTCCACCATGCGCTCCTTCGCACTGTCCCTGGCCGGCGCCGCCGCCATCGCCTTCCTCGCCGCCGCGCCCGCGCAGGCCGAGGACAAGTTCACCTACATGACCAACTGGTATGCGCAGGCCGAGCACGGCGGCTTCTACCAGGCAGTGGCGCAGGGCATCTACAAGAAGTACGGCCTCGACGTGACCATCAAGATGGGCGGCCCGCAGGTCAACATCACGCAGATGATGGCCGCCGGCCAGGCCGACTGCATCATGGGTTCGAGCGACATCCAGATGATGCAGGTGCGCGAAGGCGGCGTGCCGGTGGTCAACGTGGCGGCCTTCTTCCAGAAAGATCCGCAGGTGCTGATCGCCCACGACGACGTGAAGAAGTTCGAGGACCTGAAGGGCAAGACGCTGCTGATCGGCGCGCAGGCGCAGCGCGGCTACTGGCCCTGGTTGAAGGCCAAGTTCGGCTTCACCGACGAACAGACGCGGCCCTACACCTTCAACATCCAGCCCTTCGTGGCGGACAAGAACACCGCGCAGCAGGGCTACCTGACCTCCGAGCCCTACGCCATCCAGAAAGCAGGCGTGAAGAGCACGGTGCTGATGTTCAGCGACCACGGCTTCCCCGCGTACGCGACCACCGTGTCGTGCATGGATAAAACGGTGAAGGAGCGCAGCAAGCAGGTCGCCGCGTTCGTGAAGGCCTCGGCCGAGGGCTGGAAGAGCTACCTCGCCGACCCGGCGCCCGCCAACGCGCTCATCAAGAAAGACAACCCCAACATGACCGACGACCAGTTGGCCTACAGCGTGGCCAAGCTCAAGGAGATGGGCATGGTCACCGGCGGAGACGCGGCCAAGCTCGGCATTGGCGTGATGACGGATGCGCGCTCCAAGGCGAGCTACGACTTCCTCGTGACCGCGAAGCTGCTCGACCCGGCCAAGGTCGAACTGGCGAAGACCTACACGACCGAGTTCGTGAAAGACGCCAAGGTCCTGCCCTGACAAGCCTCAGCCTTTCATGAATCGCATCGAACCTCACACCCTCGCGCCGCCAACGGCGCCTGCCATGCCCGCGGTGGAAGTGCTCTCGGCCGAGAAGACGTACCCCAACGGCACGCAGGCGCTGCTGCCGGTGGACCTGTCGATCGCCGAGGGCGAATTCGTCACGCTGCTGGGCCCCTCGGGCTGCGGCAAGAGCACGCTGCTGAAGATGGTGGCGGGCATGCTCGAACCCAGCGACGGCCGGCTGCTGGTGTGGCGCAGGCCCGTGGCGCAGCTTCACGATTGCCCGCACAAGCTTTCCTTCGTGTTCCAGTCGCCCACACTGATGCCGTGGGCCAGCGTGCGGACCAACGTGCGCCTGCCGCTTGACCTGGCCGGCGTGCCGCGCAAGGAGGCCGATGCGCGGGTGATGGAATCGCTTGCGCTGGTGGGACTCGAGAAGTTTGCCGATGCGCTGCCGCGTGCGCTCTCGGGCGGCATGCAGATGCGCGTGTCGATTGCGCGCGGCCTCGTCACGCAGCCCGACCTGCTATTGATGGACGAGCCCTTCGGTGCACTCGACGAAATCACGCGCCACAAGCTCGATGCCGACCTGCTGGAGCTGTGGCGCAAGAAGAAGCTCACGGTGATCTTCGTGACGCACTCGATTCACGAGGCGGTGTTTTTGTCGAGCCGCGTGGTGATGATGGCCGCGCGGCCGGGCCGCGTGGTGGAAGAGTTCCGCATCGACGAACCCTATCCGCGCAGCGCCGACTTCATGGTGACGCCCGAGTTCGCGCGCTACGCCAAGCGGCTGCAGGACAGCCTGCTGCGCGCCAGCAGCGCCGACGAGGAGACCGCGCGATGACGAAAGTGAAAGCCACGCCCCTGCTGAACCAGCCGCGCGTGCAGCGCGTGCTTTACCCAGTGCTGATCGGCGTGGTGCTGGTTGCGCTGTGGCAATGGATGGTGGTGGCAATGGAACTGCCACCCTACCTCGTGCCCTCGCCCTACCTGATGATGCAGACGCTGGTGACCGACTGGGCGCCGCTGGGCAATGCGCTGCTGGTCACACTGAAGATCACGGTGCTGTCGTTCCTGCTGGCCACGGTGGCGGGCGTGCTGATCTCGTTCCTGTTCGTGCAGAGCAAGCGCATCGAGACTGCGCTCTTTCCGTACGCGGTGCTGCTGCAGGTGACGCCCATCGTGGCGGTGGCGCCGCTGATCATCATCTGGGTGAAGAACCCGGTGGCCGCCATGACGGTGTGCGCGGCGCTGGTGGCGCTGTTCCCGATCATCAGCAACACCACGCTCGGCCTGCGCAGCATCGACCCCGATCTGCAGAGCTACTTCAAGCTGAACCGCGCGACGCGCTGGCAGCAGCTGGTGCGGCTGCGCATTCCGAGCGCACTGCCGTACTTCTTCGGCGGGCTGCGCATTTCAAGCGGCCTTGCGCTGATCGGCGCGGTGGTAGCGGAGTTCGTGGCCGGCACAGGCGGCTCGGGCGCGGGGCTCGCGTATCAGATCCTGCAGGCGGGCTTCCAGCTGAACATTCCGCGCATGTTCGCGGCCCTGCTGCTCATTTCTCTGACCGGTGTCGCGCTCTTC
This sequence comes from Variovorax sp. GW821-FHT09D05, assembly GCF_059416325.1. Lineage (NCBI taxonomy): Bacteria > Pseudomonadati > Pseudomonadota > Betaproteobacteria > Burkholderiales > Comamonadaceae > Variovorax > Variovorax sp. GW821-FHT09D05. The sequence goes on from NZ_JBWKOZ010000022.1 coordinate 21,770, forward strand.
GTGCTGATGGCCTGGCTGACCAAGCTGGCGCTGGGCTCGTGGCATGCGAGCGAACTTTCCCAGGATTGAACCTTGACCATGAATGCTCCCACCCTCACGCTCGACAGCGCCATCGAGCAGTTGCTGCTTGAACTGCCCGATCTCGACTGGATCACCGATGAAAGCCGCGTCACACGGCTGTCGCAAGACTTCTCCTGGTTCAGCCCCGTCCTCACGCGCCAGCTGAAAGACAAGCGCGCCGACGTGGTCGTGCGCCCGCGCACCGAGGAAGAGATTCGCGCGGTGGTCGGTGCCTGTGCGCGCCGCTGCGTACCGATCACCATCCGCGGAAGCGGCACCGGCAACTACGGCCAGACCACGCCGCTGGCCGGCGGCGTGGTGCTCGACATGACGGGCTACAACACCTGCCTGTGGGTGCGGCCCGGCGTGGCGCGGGCGCAGGCCGGCATCCGCCTGGGCGAGCTGGAGAAGCAGACGAAGCCCACGGGGCAGGAGATGCGCTGCGTGCCCTCGACTTACCGCAGTGCGACGCTGGGCGGCCTGTTCGGCGGCGGCTTCGGCGGCGTGGGCTCGATCAACTATGGGCCGCTGGGTGCGCCTGGCAATGTGCTCGGCATTCGCGCGATGACCATCGAGGCCGAGCCGCAGGTGGTCGAGCTGCGCGGCGCCGAGGCGATGCGCATGCACCACCTGTGGGGCACCAACGGCCTCGTGCTGGAGCTGGAAATTGCGCTGGCGCCCGCGCATCCATGGCTCGAAACGCTGGTGACTTTCGACGACTTCGAGAACGCGCTGAACTTCGCGGACAAGCTCGCGCACGCGCCGGGCATCATCAAGCGCGGCATCTCCTTCTTCGCAGCGCCGATCTCCGACCACCTCGCGCAGCTGGCCGCGCACCTGCCGAAGGGCTGCCACACGGTGCTGTCGCTGGTGGCCGAGTCGAGCGAGCCCGCGATGATGCTGTTGGCGGAAGCGCACGGCGGCACCGTGAGCTACCGCAAGACGGCGGACGAGGTGCAGAAGAGCAACCGCACGCTGATGGAGTTCACCTGGAACCACACGACGCTGCACGCGCTGAAGGTCGACCCGACGCTGACCTACCTGCAGAGCGGGTTCATTCCCGGCAAGCATGTCGAACAGGTCATCGAGATGGAGAAGCTGCTGGGCAGCGAGGTGATGATGCACATCGAGTTCCTGCGCAACGTGGCGGGGCTCATGACCTGCAGCGGGCTGCAGCTGGTGCGCTTCAGCACTGAAGAGCGGTTGAACGAGATCATCGATATCCACCGCGCGCATCAGGTGCACATCAACAACCCGCACGTGAACATCGTGGAAGACGGCAAGGCCGGCGGGCCGTTGCCGCCCGAAGTCATCGCGGTGAAGAAGCGCTTCGACCCGATGGGCCTGCTGAACCCGGGCAAGCTGCGCGACTGGCCGGTGAAGGCTGCGCCCGCCGCCTGAGATTCAGCGCTGGCGGCGGCCTTGCACGAAGGCTGCCGCCACGATGGCCATCGCCAATATCCACAGCGGCCAGAGGCCGAATGGCGCCACCCAGCGCGCATAGGGCGTGAGGCCCCGACGGCCCTCGACGCTGGCTTCGAGCACGCCGCGCGTGAGGCGCGGCAGTTCGTGCGTCACTCGGCCTTCGGCATCGATCACGACCGTGGCGCCGGTGTTGGTGGAGCGCACCATCGGCCGCGCGAACTCGAGGGCGCGCATGCGCGAGATCGACAGGTGCTCGTCGATGGCGACCGAGTCGCCGAACCACGCGATGTTGCTCACGTTGAGCAGGATGGTGGGCGCCGTGGCCTCGTCGCGGAAGTTCGCGCCGATCTCATCGCCGAACAAGTCTTCGTAGCAGATGTTCGGCGCAATGCGCTGGCCCTGCCAGACGAAAGGCGCCTGCGCGAGCCCGCCGCGTTCGAAGTCGCCGAGCGGGATGTTCATCATCTGGATGAACCAGCGGAAGCCCAGTGGAATGAACTCGCCGAAAGGCACAAGGTGGTGCTTGCTGTACGTGTAGGGCTGCGCAGCGCCGGGCTGGAAGCCGAGCACCGAGTTGCTGTAGCTGCCTTGCCCGCCCATCGGCAGGCCGACGATGGCGGCCTGCGTGCCCTGGCTGTAGCGAGCCTGGATCGCATCGAGGTAGCCGGCCGGCAACTGCTGCGGCAGCAGCGGCAAGGCGGTTTCGGGCGTCACGACGAGCGAGGCCTTGGCATCGCGCAGCTGTTCGCCGTACCAGCGCAGCGCAGTTTCTATGCCGCCGCCGGGAATGAATTTCTCGTCCTGCGGGATGTTGCCCTGCAGGAGCGCGACCTGAAGCTTGCCGGTCGAACCCTTGGCGCCCTGAACGTCGCCATTCAGTGATGGCACCAGATGCGGCACCGCGAACACCAGCGCGATCAGCACCAGCCCCTGCGCAAGCTCCAGGCCGCGAACGGGTCGATGCAGCGCGACCAGCGCAACGACCAGCGCAGCCGCGGCACCAATGCCGTAGACACCGACCCACGGCGCGAGCGCGGCCAGCGGACCTTCGACATGCGCATAGCCGCCAGCGCCCCACGGAAAGCCCGTGAACCAGCTGCCGCGCACAAGCTCGGCCAACGTCCACAGCGCAGCGAAGACGAGCGCGCCCGTTACCCGCCCCTTCGGACCGCGCACCACGAACCAGGCAGCAGCCACGGCGTAGTACAGCCCGAGCGCTGCGGCCAGTGCCAGCACGGCGATGGCCGCGAGCGGCGCGGGCAGCCCGCCGTAGGTGTGCATCGAAATGAAGAGCCACCAGAAGCTGCCGGTGAGCCAGGCGGTGGAGAACAGCCAGCCATGCAGGCCGGCCCGACGCCAGCCCGCACCCTGCACGCGAAGGCCGTCGAGCAGCCACACGAACGCACCGAGCGACAGCAGCTGCAGCCACCACAGCGGCTTGCCGCCCACGGGCGAAGCCATCGAAAGCGCCTGCGCGAGCCCTGCGACACCGAAGCCGAGCAGGCGGAACAGGTTGGCGGAAGAGGAAGCCGGCGCGCCGCGCATCAGTCGGCCGCGTCGCCGCCGCGGGCCGGGGACACCTTGAACCAGCGCACCGCGCCGCCCTTGGTGTGCAGCACCACGAAGTCGAAGCCGCCGATCGCATGGTGCTCGCCGCGCTTGGGCACGTGGCCCATCTCGTGCGCGATCAGGCCGCCGATGGTGTCGAAGTCTTCGCTGAGCTGTTCTTCGTCGAAGACGATGCCGAAGGCCTCGGCCACGCGCTCGATGGGCGTGTCGCCCGAAACACGGTAGGTGTGGTCGGCAAGGCCGAAGATGTCGCCCTCGTCTTCCGCAATGTCGAACTCGTCCTCGATCTCGCCGACGATCTGCTCGAGCACGTCCTCGATGGTGATGAGCCCAGCCACGCGGCCAAACTCGTCGATGACGATGGCCAAGTGGTTGCGGTTGCCGCGGAACTCGCGCAGCAGGTCGTTCAGGCCCTTGCTCTCGGGCACGAAGGTGGCCGGGCGCAGCAGCGCGCGGATGTTCAGGCCCGGCGCGCGCTGCAGCTTGAGCAGGTCTTTCGCCAGCAGGATGCCGATGATGTTTTCTTTTTCGCCCTCGTACACCGGGAAGCGCGAGTGCGCGGTGTCGATGATGAGGTGCAGCAGTGCATCGAACGGCGCGTCGATGTTCACCAGGTCCATGCGCGGCGCGGCGACCATGACGTCGCCGGCGGTCATGTCGGCCATGCGCAGCACGCCTTCGAGCATCACGCGCGACTCTGCACCGATCACCTCGTTGTCCTCGGCGTCCGCCAGGGTTTCGATCAGCTCGTCGCGCGAGTCGGGACCGGGGTGGATGAATTCGGCGAGCTTCTGGAGAAAGCCGCGCTTGTCTTCCCGTTCAACGGGAGCGCGTTCAGGGTGAGGGTCGGCCACTGCGGGAGGGCTTAGTTGAGGAGGGACAAGGATACCGGATTGCGTGTGACACGCTCTACCCCACGGCCGGCACAAGCCGGTTGGAGGCGCCGCGTTCCCTCAGGGGGCGGATTTTTTTCGGGCGTCGCGCATGCCGCTGCGCACTTCCTGCAGGCTGGCCAGGAAGGCCCAGAACTGCTTGGCGCGGCTCTTGAGCGCGAAGTCGACCGCAGCGTAATGCTCCAGGGCGATCTCGCTCATGCGGCTGTCGAAGGTGGCGCTGGGCAGTTCCAGGTGGGCTTCGGCTTCGGAGCCGCTGCGCACCACGGTGGCGCCGGCGTTGCGGGCGATCTTCAGCATGGCGGCGTTTTCGCTCAGCGCATGAATGAAGAGCATGCCCACGCCTTCGTTGCGGGCCACGACCACGGCGCGCTCGAACAGGCGGGCGCCGTAGCCCCGGCCACGAGCGTGCGCCGAAACCGACACGCCGAATTCGGCGCAGTCGCTGTGCTCGTCGCCGGGCGCGAAGGCCAGGTGCGCCATCGCGATCAGGTCGAGGCGGCGGTTGTAGATGCCGAAGAGCTCGTCGCGCTCGAAATCGAGGCTGTCGACGTAGCGCTGGACCTGTTCGTCGGCCGCCGCGTAGCCGAAGCGCAGGTAGCGGTCGTGCGGGGTGAGTTCGAGCAGGTGGCGGGCGATGCGCTCCCGTTCGCGCGGGCCGATCGAGCGGATCGGCACCATGACGGGTTGAGGCGCGCTGACGGCGCGTGGTTGCGCTTCAACCATCGGCGCTTTCAGGAAAGAGCCGAGGCCGAGAGACGCTTTGAGAAGGGTCTTGGCGGTAAGCATGGCTCAAATGTAAGGGTTTTCCCTTAAACAACAAGTCCGCAGGGTCAATCGCGGGACACATTCGTGAACCAGTACCGAGGGACGTGGCGCTCACGCAACCAGATGTAGCTAAACCGGAACAGCTGTTGTGGCTTTGACACGGTCCAGCACGAAGCTGGTCTTGCAGTCTTCCACGCTGGGGTGCTTGAGCAGGGTGTCCATGATGAAGCGGCTGTAGTGGGCCATGTCGGCCACCACGACGCGCAGCAGGTAGTCCATGTCGCCGGTGAGCGCGGCGCACTCAACCACCTCCGGCCAGGTCTGCACGCTGGCGCGAAACAGGTCCATCGGGTTGCGCTTGTGGGTCTCGGTGTGCTTTTCGAGCCGCACATTTAGGTAGGCGGTCAGCCCCAGGCCGATGGCTTCGGGCTGGACCAGGGCCACGTAGCGGTCGATCACGCGGTGTTCTTCCAGGCGCTTGACCCGCCGCAGCACGGCGCTGGGCGACAGGCTCACCTGTTCCGCGATCTGGTCGTAGGTTGCGCGCCCGTCTGCTTGCAGCGTGCGCAAAATCATCCTATCAATCTTGTCCAGAGCTTCCATTTCAGCATTCTTGCAGTTTTACTGCGCAAGAGCCACCATGAGCGCCCGGAAACGCAGAAAACCTGAGAGGCATCCACCCTACATTGCATGACCGGCCGATTTAGCGCCTTATTCATTCAATTTCCACCCCACCGGAGACCGCACATGAGCCAAGCCGACGCACCCGCCTTCACGCCCTGGGAGAACCCCATGGGCACCGACGGCTTCGAATTCATCGAGTACGCGGCACCCGATCCGGTCGCCATGGGCAAGGTGTTCGAACGCATGGGCTTCAAGGCCGTGGCCAAGCACCGCCACAAGAACGTGCTGCTGTACCGCCAGGGCACGATCAACTTCATCCTGAACGCGGAGCCCGATTCCTTCGCGCAGAAGTTCGCTCGCGAGCACGGTCCGAGCGTGTGCGCCATCGCCTTCCGCGTGCAGGATGCCAAGCAAGCCTACGAACGCGCCACGGCACTCGGCGCATGGGGTTTTGCCGATAAGGCCGGTCCCGGCGAACTGAACATTCCCGCCATCAAGGGCATCGGCGACAGCCTGATCTACCTGGTGGACCGCTGGCCCGGCAAGAACGGCGCGAAGCCCGGCGACATCGGCAACATCGGCTTCTACGACGTCGACTTCGAGGCATTGCCAGGCGTTGCGCCGGAACAGGCGCTTTCGCCGTTCGGCAACGGCCTGACCTACATCGACCACCTGACGCACAACGTGTATCGCGGCCGCATGAACGTCTGGGCCGGCTTCTACGAAAAGCTCTTCAACTTCCGCGAGATCAAATACTTCGACATCGAAGGCCAGGTGACGGGCGTGAAGAGCAAGGCCATGACCAGCCCCTGCGGCAAGATTCGCATCCCGATCAACGAAGAGGGCAAGGAACAGGCTGGCCAGATCCAGGAGTATCTGGACATGTACCGAGGCGAAGGCATCCAGCACATCGCGATGGGCTCGGACGACCTCTACAGCACCGTCGACGCGCTGCGCACCAACGGCGTGACGCTGCTCGACACCATCGACACGTACTACGAGCTGGTCGACAAGCGCATCCCCGGCCACGGCGAGAGCGTGGAAGAGCTGCAAAAGCGCAAGATCCTGATCGACGGCAAGAAGGACGCGCTGCTGCTGCAGATCTTCAGCGAGAACCAACTGGGCCCGATCTTCTTCGAGTTCATCCAGCGCAAGGGCGACGACGGCTTCGGCAACGGCAACTTCAAGGCGCTGTTCGAAAGCATCGAGCTTGACCAGATGCGCCGCGGCGTGCTGAGCGCCGCAAAATAAGGGCCCCTTCCCTTATTGCTTCTGGAGCCCGCATGCGCAGCTTTACGTCTTCAATCGGTTTGACCTTCATCGCGGCAGCTGCCGCCGTTCTTTCGGGTTGTGCCATGGCTCCGGCGGCCGCGCCGGTGGCCGGCTCGCACCTCGATGCGGTGCAGAAGGCCGCGGTGCTGCGCATCTGCACGCCGGGCGATTACAAGCCCTTCAGCTTCCAGAAGACGGACGGCGCCTTCGAGGGCATCGACGTCGACCTGATGACTGGCTTCAGCGCCAGCCTCGGCGCGAAGCCCGAGTGGGTCAAGACCACCTGGGCCAACCTGCTGCCCGACCTGAGCGCCGGCAAGTGCGACATCGCCGTGGGCGGCGTGTCGGTCACCACCGACAGGCAGAAGCGCGCCTTCTTCAGCGCCCCCTACATGGTCAACGGCAAGACGCCCATTGCGCGCTGCGCGGACGTGTCCAAGTACCAGAGCGTGGCCGCCATCGACAAGCCGTCGGTGCGCGTCATCTTCAACCCGGGCGGCAGCAACGAACGCTTCGCCCGGACCAATTTCAAGCAGGCCAAGCTCACGCTGCACGGCGAGAACGTGACGATCTTCGACGAGATCCTCGCCAACCGCGCCGACGTGTTCGTGACCGAAGCGGCCGAGGCCATCACGCAGCAGAAGCTCAAGCCGGGCCTGTGCGCGATCAACCCCGACAAGCCGCTGCAGTACGGCGAAATGGCCTGGATGCTGCCGCGCGACGACGTGGCCTTCAAGTCGTATGTCGACCAATGGCTGCACCTGCAGCAAGCCGGCGGCGACTTCCAGCGCACGATGGACCGCTGGCTCAAGTAACTCAAGACCGATCTCATGGAAACCCCTGCCGCTGTTGTCACCCCTGCCGTCTACGGCGCCTCGGACCGCCCGCCCCGCGGCGACTACTCGCGCGGCGGCGCGGTGCTGGCCGACTACACCTGCCCGCAGGACTGGGCCAGCTATACAGAAGCCGATCACGACACGTACCGCCGGCTCTATGAGCGCCAGGCAGCGCAGTTGCCGGGGCTGGCCTGCGACGCCTTCATCAAGGCATTGCCTTCGCTCGGCGTGAAGGACCGCATCCCGCGCTTCGAGGAACTCAACGAACGGCTGCACCGCGCAACGGGCTGGGAGATCGTGGCGGTGCCGGGGCTGATTCCGGAGTTGCCGTTCTTCACGCTGCTCGCGAACCGCAAGTTTCCGGTGACCGACTGGATCCGCAAGCCCGAAGAGTTCGACTACATCGTCGAGCCCGACGTGTTTCATGACCTATTCGGCCACGTGCCGATGCTGTTCGACCCGACCTTTGCCGACTACGTGCAGCGCTACGGCGCAGGCGGCATCAAGGCGCACGAACTGGGCGCTGGCGAGAAGCTCGCGCGGCTCTACTGGTACACGGTGGAGTTCGGGCTGATCCGCCAACCAGACGGCCTGCGCGCTTACGGCGCCGGCATCCTGAGCTCGGTGGGCGAACTGAAGCACGCGGTGCTCAGCGACGAGCCGCGCCGGCTGCCGCTGGACCTGCTGCGCACCATGCGCACGCGCTACAAGATCGACACCTACCAGGCCAACTACTTCGTGATCGACAGCTTTGCGCAGCTGTTCGACTTCACGGCGCCCGACTTCACGCCGTTGTACGAGTCGCTGAAGGTCGAGTCCGATATCGAAGCCGGGGTGCTGCTGCCTGGCGAATCGGGCAAGGCCTGAATTCCTGAAGAGATGATTGCAGCCGCGCAGCTATCGCGCGCGCGACAGCACACGCCCGCTCCCTAGGACAAGCCCGCTGGCGGCGGAGGCGCACTGCCTCCCACAATCCGCGCCAAAGGAGCTTGCATGCAGACAACATCCGCGCAACAAAACTATCCGGCCGGCGTGCCGCACGAAATCAATCCCGAGCAGTACCGGTCGTTGCCTCACATGTTCGACGAGGCCTTCGGTCGTTATGCCGATCGACCGTTCTCGGTCTGCATGGAGCGCTGGATGTCCTACGGGGAGCTCGACACGCTGTCGAAGGCAATGGGCGCCTGGCTTCAGTCGCGCGGGCTCGAGCCTGGGGCGCGCGTGGCGATCATGCTGCCCAACATTCCGCAGTTTGCGGTCACCATGTGCGGCGTGCTTCGTGCGGGCTACACCTGCGTCAACGTCAATCCGCTGTACACGGCGCGGGAGCTGGAGCACCAGCTGAAGGACTCCGGGGCAACGGCCATCGTCATCCTCGAGAACTTCGCGGCAACGCTTGAAAAGGTGATCGAGCGTACGCCCGTGAAGCACGTGGTCATGACGTCGATGGGCGACCTGCTGGGTGGGTTGTACGGCGCGTGGATCACTGTGGCGGTGCGCCATCTGGCGAAGCTCGTGCCGGCCTACAAGTTGCCGTTGAGCGATGGGCGCACGGTGACGCCCTTCACCCAGGCCATCTCCGAAGGGCGCGGCCGCACGCTGGGGCCCGATCAGAGCACGCTCGATTCGATCGCGTTCCTGCAGTACACGGGCGGCACGACCGGCCTGTCGAAAGGCGCGGTGCTGACCCATCGCAACATCGTCGCGGCAACGCTGCAGGCCGAGGCCTGGTTCACGCCGGCGCTGTCGCGCGCCGGTGACCTCGCGAAGGTCAACAGCATCGCGGCGCTGCCGCTGTATCACATCTTCGCGCTGACGCTGTGCCTGCTGGTGATCCGCCAGGGTTCGCACATGACGCTGATCCCGAACCCGCGGGACTTCAACAAGTTCATTGCTGTGCTGAAGAAGCGGCCGTTCCACATGCTGCCGGCGGTGAACACGCTGTTCAATGCGCTGCTGATGCACCCAGAGTTCAAATCGATCAACTTCTCGACGCTGTTCGTTTCGCAGGCGGGCGGCATGGCGGCCTCGGAAGGTACGGCGCGCAAGTGGTTCGAGGCCACCGGCTGTCCGATGATCGAAGGCTGGGGCATGAGTGAGACCTGCGCGATCGGGACGAACAATCCGGTATCGAACACGAAGTTCACCGGAACGATTGGGCTACCGTTGCCCAGCATTGAGATCGCGATCAAGGACGATGACGGAAATTCGCTGCCGATCGGTCAGTCTGGCGAGCTCTGCATCAAGGGGCCGAACGTGATGACGGGCTACTACAACCAGCCCGCCGAGACTGCAGCAGCGTTCACCACGGACGGCTTCATGCGCACCGGCGACATTGCCGTGATGCAGGAAGACGGCTACAGCCGCATCGTCGACCGCAAGAAAGACATGATTCTGGTGAGCGGCTTCAACGTGTTCCCGAACGAACTCGAGAACGTGATTTCGTTGTGCCCTGGCGTTGTGGAGTGCGCGGCGGTGGGTGTGCCTGATGAGAAGCAGGGCGAGGCCATCAAGGTCTTCGTGGTCCGCAGGGACCCGACGCTGACCGAAGATGCCGTGCTCCAGTACTGTCACTCGCAGCTCACGGGCTACAAGCGGCCGAAGCACATCGAGTTCCGGGAATCGCTGCCGAAAACCAACGTGGGGAAGATCCTGCGCCGTGAGCTTCGCACCGCTGCAGTCGCCTGAATGAGTCATTCGTCGGCGAGCGCCGGGCTGCCGGCGAATGTCATTGTGTTCGAGCGAGGATGGTTGTCTTCGAACAATGTTCTGTTCGTGGGCGATGAAGAGACGGCTGTGGTCGATACGGGGTATGCGACGCATGCCGATCAGACCTTGGCCTTGGTCGAATCGGTGCTGACGCTGCGGCCGCTCGATCGGATTCTGAATACGCATCTTCACAGCGACCATTGCGGGGGGAACGCGGCGCTACAGGCGCGCTATCCGTTGGCTCGCACGGACATTCCGCCAGGCGAGGCTGCACTGGTGGAGCGTTGGGATCAACGCCGGTTGAGTTTCTTGGCTACGGGGCAGACGTGTCCACGATTTGGCTTTACGGGGTTGCTGCAGCCTGGGACGGAATGCGTGCTCGGGGACAGGCCGTGGCAGGTGCATGCCGCACCAGGCCACGATCCTCATTCGGTCATTCTGTTCGACGCGGAATCACGGACGCTGATTTCAGCGGATGCCTTGTGGGAGAACGGATTTGGCATTGCGTTTCCCGAGTTGGCCGGCGAACCGTCGTTCGAAGATGTGGGCGCTACGTTGGATCTGATTGGGGAACTCGCACCGAAGCAGGTGATTCCGGGGCATGGCGCTGTTTTCGATGACGTCGATAAGGCTTTGTCCGTCGCGCGTCGGCGACTCGATGGCTTGCAGCGCGATCCCGTGAAACACGCACGGCACGCCATCAAGGTGTTGATGAAGTTCAAGCTGCTGGAGGTGCAATCGATCTCTGCCGCGGATTGGAATACCTGGCTGCGGAGTACCGCTTATCTCGAAGCCATTCGATCACGCTTTTTCGGCGCTGTCGATTTAGATCAATTGACTAAGGAGATCTTGGCGGAGTTGGTTGCCGCAGGCGCAGCTGAGATGAGCCCTCCAGGTATTCGCAATACCTAATTCGCTTCCTGATTGCCTCCTCCAAAGCAAAAACCCCCAGTCATTTCTGACTGGGGGTTTCTGGGCTGTAAGAGCCTGACGATGACCTACTTTCACAC
>NZ_JBWKOZ010000023.1:0-10292 GCF_059416325.1 Variovorax sp. GW821-FHT09D05
GCCGCGCAAGACGCTCGGTTTCCAGACACCCGCTGAGATGTTCAGCGAATGTGTTGCATCGACCGGTTGAATCCGCCAGCAGATGCTGCCCTTTCGTCTATCGGGCCGCGCGACGGTCAGCCGTTTGACAGAGCCTGTGGTTCGCGAACGACCGGTACGGAGGGTATGGCAGCCATTCATGACGGTCAGGGTCGCGTTACGGATCTAGCGGGCAGATGTCCACCCACGGCTTCGAAGGGCAGTCTAGCTTGCCCGACAAAAACGCCTGTCCGTCTGAACAATGCTGGCGTCGAAGTGCTACTTGCGCCAGCTTGGCCAGTCCTGCGGCACTAGCGCGGGCGGGTTCATCCAAGGGTCCTCAACCAGCGCATCCTGGAACCAGTCGTCAGCGAAGTTCGCGTGCTCGGTGACGATGAGCTGGAAGCCAGGGACGAGCACCTTGGTGTAGTCCAGAAGCGTCTCGAACAGCTTTTTGGCTGCCACTAAGTCGACGTCTACGCGCCGGACCTGCTCTGAATCGCCTGCCACTGATTCGTAGATCGCCTGCGAGGGGAAATACACCTGCGTCGGCTGGTCCAGCATCAGGAAGCGAGGAATTGGGATGCGGTTTTCCGAAGCGTAGTGGTGGAGGGCCAGCAAAGCGGAAATGTGATACGCCAACCAGTTCGCGCCACCGCCCGTGCGAATCATCGGCACAGGGTTGCCGGGTCGTTGCACGACCACGGTCAGGTTGCGCATGTCCAGCCGGAACGGAAACTCCGAAAAGAAGGCCTTGAACTCCTTCACCAGCATGGTCATCGTGCTGGAAATATGCGTGATGACCGAGTCCATGCGGGCGTCCGCATCGTCGTCTGCGCTCGCCTTCCGACTGAGCTGGTCCAGCTTCGCCTGCAATCGGCCGACTTTGAGTTTTAAGGTGCTGATGGTGTTGCTCGGATTCAAGCTGTCCAGGTAGAAGCTGACGCGGCCTTGGACTTTCAGCGCCTGCGCATTGACGTCCTCCTGGGCGACTGCCTTCTCCTCGGCGAGCACCGCAGCAGTGAGGTTGATTTCGACCTCTCGGATGGCCTCCTTCAACTGGCCTGCGCGATCGGTGAGAGCAGCCAAGTGCTCATCCAGACGGGGGCGTGCGCCACCGACATGCTGGAGCTCGCTGTCTAAGCTTGAGAGTTCGGCCATAAGCGATTGGGCAATGCCATCCATACGCGCGTCTGCCTCCTTCAGGAAGGGCCACTGCCATGTTCCGTTTGATGCCCGCGGAAGAGCATTGATGGACTCCAGACGGGAACGCTGCTCCTGCGCTTCGGTCTGGAAGTCCGAAGCACCTTTGACATACCGCTGCGCAGATGCAATCTGGTCCAGAACCAGACGACGCTCAGTCCGAAGATCCGAGCGACGCGCCTGGAGCTTGGCCATGTCGCTCTCCGCCAGAAGGGGAACCTGCCCAGGCCGCCAAGTGAGGATTTCTCGGAGGGACGCGACCAGGTCATTCTCGGCGCCATCCACACTCGGTGCGGCGATGTCAGGCGCACTGCTGAACGGGATTCCGACGGCCCGCGCCTCGGCCAGCAACCCCAGCCCGCGCGTATCCAGCGCGTCTTCGGTTTCCTGTGCCAACGTCAGTTCCTTCTGCGCAATCTTCAGCTCTCGCTGCGCCGCACGTCGGCTGGCCTCCGTCTCCATATCGCCCACGTTGGAGATGCCGAAGAGGACTGCGAACGTGTCGCGGATGGTCTGAGGCAGATGCTCCTCCGCCTGCCTATAGAACAGCAATTCCTTGCTGGCCACCAGGCCCTGCTTCTGGAACAGGTAGAACGCCGTGTGCTTGACGTTGACCGAGTAGCCAGTCCGGCTGCTGCGCTCAGCAACAGGCGTCTTGGCTTCAGGGATGCCCAGCAGGGAGGAAAGCACTTCGTGGACGAGTTCATCACCCCCGTTGTGCTTCAGCGCTCCAAAGTCGGGCGTGCGAATCTGCCTGCCGCGCAAAATCATCGCGAGCGAGCACTGGACGTGTCCCGGCTTGGGATTGGGCTTGGCGACGAAAACCTGCTCGTGTGGGAACTGGAAGGTCACCGCGAACCAGGAGACCTTCTCGCGGATGAAGCCCTCCGCAATCTTGCACACGTCCTCGCCCATGCAGTACTCGACGATGTCCGAGAGGGACGACTTACCCGTTGATGCCAGGCCCGTGATGATGTTGAGCCCATCGGGATTCAGTATGAGGTCGCGCCTACGGCCATCGTGACTATAAATGTGAATCGAAGCAATCTTCATGGGCGAATTGACAGGCTGGTGTAGACCGTAACGCGGTCGTTGATCTGGGCGAAATCACGACCGAGGACGGTTGCGGCGGCGCGGCACCGCTCGGCGTCATCGGAGTTCAGCGCCAAGGGTGACACACGTCTTGGGACGAGGCTGATGCCACCGTCGTCGAAGACCTTGATACAGTCCTTGCTGGCGAGTAGCGCAAAGGCCTCCGTGGCGTATTGGACTAGTGCACGAACTCGCTCAGCGAAGTCGACCAGCAGGTCCGGGCGCAGCGCGAACACCCGCAGGACCGACAACCGCTTGTTCTCCAGAATCTCCTCGCGCGACGCCTGGTGCAGGCACATTGGCAGGACAAGTAGCGTCAATGAGTAGGGCATTGGCTTTCGTGTGACGCGCTCGTACTCGCGAATGGCTGCGGCCAGCACCACGGCGCAGAACGCCGGATTGAAGAGGTTGCGCTCTTCAAAAGGGCGAGATGACCAGTCCCTCATGCTGACACCGCTTTCGACGCGGTGGCCTTGAGGTGCTCGAGGAATTGCGGGTGCCAGTGCACCCGCGGCGTCGGCTTCTCGTCGGCAAGGATGTGGAAGCTGCCGCGGCGAACGAAGTCCTCTGAGACGTCTTTGCGGATTTGCAGGCCCTTGGACTGGTTCTCGGCCCAGTCATACAGCTTGCGGCCTGCCGCCTGGAACTCGGCCTCGTTCTGTGGCGCGTGCACCATGGCCCAGCCCCTCGCGCGCTTCCATTCTTCGACTAGGCGCAGCTCGAATTTTCTAATCTCGCCGCCAACCAGGGCATTGACCCGAGTCCAGTGCGCACGCTGGGAGAACGCGCGGTAGAAGTCCAGGATGGCCATCTCAAGGTTGTCGCTGGACATTCCAATCGCCCGCAACTGCTCGACGAACTGCCGGGTGTCCTTGGTCGCGTCAATCTCCTCATCGGGATACGCGTCGTCGAAGGTGATGGGCAGACGCTCGTCGTAGTACTCGCTGTTCACCTGAGCGAACTTCGCCCAGACCTCGGCACCGGTAATGGGTTTGCGGTCACCTTGGATGAGGTCGATTGCCTCTCTCAGCCACCACCCCTCCATTCGCTCGCGGACATCGACGCGATATTTGGTGGATACCGACTTCAGCAAGGGAGCGACAGCCGCATCCAGCTCCTTGATTCGCAGCGAACTGTCCGCAATCACGATGCGAGCCAAGAAGTCATCCTGCTGAGTCTGATTTAGTTTGCTGAACGTGGCTTCAATCTGCGCGCTAAGTGCGGCCTTCGAGCCCTTGAGTTCGGCGACGAGTTGCATGGCAAAGTTCGTTGGCTTAGCAACAGCGCCGTCGAGAAAGTATTTGAGCAACGAGCTCGGACCGACGCGCGCCGTCGTCGCCATGCAGTAAGAGTGGTCGCAGGCGAGATTGCCGTCCCGCATGTACCGGTCAAGCCAGATGCGGACAGATTTCCAGAAGTCAGTCGACAGGGTGCCAACGGTCTCGCCGACCTGCTTGTGCTTCAGCGATATCAGAGTCTTCTTGCCGTCGACGTCCCTTAGCTCGACGTCATCGTCAGCCTCAATAAGCAGCGCCTGGCTCTCATCCTGCTTCATCAGATGCGCGAGCGCAAACCGAATTTGATAGACGTAGCCGAGCCCCTGCTCGCCAGCAGCGTATTTATCCGTGTGTTTTGCCACATGCCCCTCTCTCGTTTGCCCCCGACCAATCACGGCCGCCTGACGCCCATGTTCCGGGGCTTTAGGTCCGTACCGCTACAGGAATCATAGCCATCTGCACCGCAAAGCTTCGGACTTAATCCAGAGATGACCGACCGCGAGTCTGGCAAAGCGTGTGTCGAGGCAAGGCTCGCGTACAGGTATCGGACTTGTACCGTGCTGTTTAGGGAGGGTCTGCGAAGCTCTAGGTCATCCTCACTGGCGCTCGATGTGAGTGTTGGAAACTACGTGGGCAGATGTCGGACAAACCTACATGCACAAGCCAGTCGCATCGCGGTCGAGTGACCGGTGCCTATGGCGAAGCTGCCGGTCAGACCGACGGTGCTCAATAATCGATGGTTGTGTTCGCCGGCAATCAGGTTCGCGACGCTGAATGATTCCGATCAGTCTGAACAGTCGGTCGGATAGCGAGTCATTCCCCCCGCTTTGGGCCGACATTTTTCATCCAGCAAACGACCACGGTCTGACCGTTCTCAGCTATCGACAATGTGGCTTATGAGGAACTCATTCCCATCCCGCCTTCTTTGCACGTAAATCCAGCAACGCCTATCTGCTTTGCAGAGACCGCCACCACTCGAAGCAGTCCATGGCCGACTTCTGCCATGCCGAGCGGAAGGGCTGGAGCCGCGCAGTCAAGATGCTCAAGTGGAGGCGGTGTGACGAACGTCGCGGGCTTTTTTGAACGGCTTCAGCAGCGTGTCTGGCATCACATAGAGGTCGCCGCGCGCACGCGAGCACGCGACGTATAGCTTGTTCCTCGAGGTCGCGGCCATCTCGGCCAGCGTATCTGCCGAGAAGTGTTTCCAAGACTCGGCGTTCAGGACGACGCAGACGTCCTGATAATGGTCTCGCCCCTTTGAGTCGCCCCAGGTCTGCGAGTAGCAGCCGTACCGTCCGTGCTCTTGATAAAACAGCTTAATGGTGCCTGCAGCAGCGTGAAGCTCTGCCGCCAGTGATGATTCGTTGACGACTGAGACTTGGGTGGTGCGATCCGAGTGCGCATAGATGTCCACACCGATCTTGTCTCGGATGAACGAGCACACTGAGGAACTGCAGCGGTGGCTCTTGAGCAAGGACGTCGTATCAACTACCAAGCCGGCAGATCGCAAGGCTTCCTTGAAGCGGTCATAACTGTCGTGCAGCCCTTTGTTGACCGCGCCATCAGCGCTGGTGGAGTACGTGTGCTGATAGAAGTCACCGACTAACAGAACCTCGACGTTGGCCTGAACAATCTGCTTAAGCAGATTGAAGTCATGCCCGCCGAAATCTTGAACCTCGTCGATGCAGACTTTGTCGTAGTAACGCTCCAGTCGACGCTGGAGCGTCGGGATGCAGCCATGCACATCCAAGACCTTCGCCATTCTCGCGTGGTAGATACGGCCGCCCGTTGTGACGTACCGGTCCCGGCTCTGGAGCTTCTGGCGCGATGAGTACTCGCTCGGCCTCTCGAACGAAATTCCTATGGTCTGCATCTTCATCAGAAGCAAGGGCCGATAGCAGAACGAGTTCAAGAATGTGAAGTAGGTGCAGACGGTGATGTTGTCCGGGAGATACCCGAACTTCGCAAGGACGCGGCGACGAATCTCTTCGCAGTTGCTGTCTGTGTAGGTGATGAGCAAGACCCGCTTCGCAAGATCCAGTTCGTTGATAAGGCGGGTTGTCTTTCCTGAGCCTGCGACCGCGAAGACTACTCGTTTATCCACTTGATGGCCTCCTGCATGTACCCAGGGGCCACCAGCTCGGCCTCCTTCGCCAGCAGGAGGTCAAACGCCGCGTCAGCCTTGTTGGCGAGCATGTACGCCAACGGTTCAAGCTTACGCTTTGGCTTGCGGAAGACCTCGTCGCAAACTGCCTTGTTGTCTTCGTACAGACAGATCTCGAAGGTCGTGCGCTGCTTGGAGTCGGCGTCTGCAAAGACTTTGGCATGCGGCATCGTGTGCTCTGCGTAGTTGTCGACGCAGTTCTTCTGGTAGTCGCCGTCGTTGTCGCGTATGACCGCAGTGCGCACGCCCAGCAGCCTGGCGAGGTCTAGGTAGCGCTTGAAGCTCGTACCGCCCACTGAGATGACGTGGACACCGTCCTTCTTCAACGTGGACCCTGAGTGCTTTTGGTAGAGCGCATCCAGGAGGATGAACTCGGCATCGCCCTCCACGAGGATCACCTTTCTCGACAGCGCAAACTCAAGGACGTTGTTATCAGGCGCCTTCATGAAGAACTTCGCGGTGTCAGATGGGAGCTTGTTGAGCCGCGCATGCTGACCTTGCTCTCCAAGCAGGAGAGCCTTGCGCAAGTCGAGTCGAGCGGAGATCAGGCTGCTGTGAGTCGCGATGAACAGTTGCTTGTTCACCGACTGAGCGATTCGCTCGATGAGCTGGTGCATCGTCGCGTGGCTCAGGTGGTTTTCAGGTTCCTCTAGGAGCAGCACGTCCAGCCCACTTTTGACGCCCTTCTTACTTAGCGCGAACTCGGTCTTGATGAAGCACTGCCTCCCCTTGCCCTTGCTCTCGATGGGGATCTCGTCTTCGGTGATGACCAGGTCGGACTCCAGGTTGGCCTTGGCGCTCGTGCGCACGCCGAACTTGTAGTCCACCAGCTTGTCGTTCAGCTCCCTCAGTTGGGCGTTCTTGAATTCGCCCTTGCTTTGTCGATAGGCGTTCTCGAGCCTGCTCCGGTTCCCGACATCCGCGTGCATCGCGAACACCGAACGGGTGTATTCCCGCGCGGCATACTCGCTGTCGATTCTGGAGCTATCGATTGCCAGGTGTCGGACGTGCCTTTTGACGCTGGAATACGCCTCACCCCCAAACGTATAAAACTGGACGCCGTAATACTCGAAGGGGAAGTTGGTCGGGTCTTCCTTCAGCGCTTCTGCGATGTCCTTGCTGAAATCGAGAATCGGCTCAAACGACATGCGCAGCCCGTCACGCTCGAGATCTTTAGAGTTGTTCTTCCCATTCAAGCCAGGCTTTTTTTCGGCCGAGAGGTAGACCTCAACGAACAGTTTCGGTAGACGGTCTACGGTACATGGCCCTGCCTGAAATGCCCTGACAGCGTCGGCATTCAGTAGCGTCTCGATTCCGATGGTTTCGACCCTGCTGCGACTTCCGCTCATCACAAGTTCCAGCGCCAGAAGCACTGAGCTTTTCCCCGCCTCGTTGTCCCCGATAAGGAGGTTTAGCTCAGGATCAAACTCGAGTTCCAAGCTGTCGAACTTCTTGAAGTTCGACAGCACCAGCCTTTCAATCGTTGGCATCCTCGCTCCCAGTTTTCGCCTCGGCACACGGGCCGACTTCGAGCGGTGCCCTCCCGGGCGCGGCACCTCAATCGGACCCAGTATTATGCGAGCGGCGTCGATAGCTCCCTATCGCGATATGCCTGCCGTCTCGTCCCGGAATGCGTCGAGGCGGCCTGCCACGCAGGGTTGTGAGGTCAGTACGGGAACTTCATAAATCTCGGATATATGCCAAGTTGATGGATGTGCCCCGCGTACTTTTCGAACTTGGCCGCCGATGACACCAAATACAGCGGGGACGGTGGATCAGAGGGCACATCTTGCTCGAGCCATGAGCATTGTGAAGGCTGGTCCAGACTTAGGAGGCCCATTTCGCGCTTGAAGCCTAGAGCTTCGCGCACTGCTTCTTTGGTCAACGTGGAAACGTGCTTCACCGTGATCGCAGCGATGATGTCCATGCGCGACGGATAGGAAATTGTCAAACCGGGGCTAAGTAGCGTTAGATCAAGTTCATGCCTAGACGGCCGAAGATTGAGTGGAAGGGGCGGCCCGAAAGCGGCCGCGGTTTCGACCGCCAGCTCGCCACTCAATCCGTTGAACTGTACCGAGACCCACGCTTCCGCATAGACGGCGGCGGTGGGGGAAGGGCGTAGTTCGAACCAAGCGAATTTCGTTCGGTCAATGCTCGCCGGGGAGCCTGCGAACTTTGCATCGACGCCCAGCGCATGCTTTAACTTGACATGCCCGCCGGCTGCCCGATATTCGAAGAGCATCTCCGCGAGCACTGCTAGCTCAAAGAGCTTGGCTGCGCTCTTGCGCTGCTTGAACGTCAGGACGGGTGCCTCCGATACAGCCTGCAGCAGCACTGCGACGTCGCTATTGATCGTCTTGGGGGCCTTCTTAGTCTTGGAGGACTTGCTCGCACCCACCGCCTTCTTCGCTGCGCCGCCAATTTTTTTAGTCGCCACGTTGCCTCCGCTGTGCGAACGGCCGCGGCTCCCGAACGACTTCGGCCCGGAATTCGTCGACAACTGCCTGTTGCTTCTTGCTGAGACGTACGCGCGGAGGCAACGCTGACTCCAAGCCCCACTCACGGGCGGGCCGTGGCGCTCGATTCAAATTTATTTCCCCTGTGACGTCACCCTTTTGGACAGTGTCCGGCTCGTCGTCCGGATAAATCGCAATGCGAACAGGGGGGAAATTTTCTTACCCAGTGGCTTCGGCCAGCAGATGAGCGACTTTTTTGTACGTTTCTTTCGTCGGAGGCGTGACCTCAGACGTCAGCGCGCTGATCGCGGCCACATACAGATCGTCAACGCCGTCCTCATACGCGTCGCCTGGAGGAATTTGTTCCGACACAAGTATGTAGAGGTCGTCAAAGAACTGCTGCCTGATCCCTCTGTAGCTGACTGCGAACTTTCGAATCTGCGCAATCGCAAGAATCTTTTCTGATATTTCACGTGTCAACGTGGATCTCCGTTCTTGTTGGGAGCCCCAGTGCTGGCTTCCGGATGCCTTCGACTTGCTAACCGATGCGGCAAAATGTAAACGAAAAGATCGCTATTGGTTCGGACGTGTCTGCTCCGCCAGGGCGGTCTTCCGCGGCAATCGCCAGATTCACAGTCGGGGACAACAAGCCGTCATCGGCTTGCCTAGCGTCCCGTTAGCAGCGATGACCGCTGTCGAGGCTACCGCAGACACCCTGTGCTTCTCGAATGGCGGCCACGACAACGATCACTGACGCGGGCCAGAATCCTTTGAGTGCAGCCGTCGGACCAGTGACGCACCGAAAGAATGATTCCATGTCAAACGCAGATGTGAGCGAAACAGCAATCCTCGAAGAGATCCCCAACATCATTGCCTGGTTGTCGGCGCTCGGGCTGCCATCGACCAATTCCAGGTACGCCCGCTATGAACGGATCATCGATGAGTTCTACAAAACGCACCCCAATGCGCGCGTTGACGGAGGTCAGCAAGCGTTCAGAAATCTGAGTCTCGCGTACAGAGAGTGCATGGACATCTACGCGGTCTACACCAGCTTCAAGCATCTAAGGGATGCCGGCCTGATCGAAAGGTTGTCGAAGGCTGTGACAGGACCTGATGTGCCCGAAGTTGACGAAGGTGGGAAGTCGCGGGACTTCGCGTTCGAGCTGCTTGTAGCCGCGCGCTTTCATCAAGCGAGATACACCATTGATTTCGGCCAAAAGACGGATGTCGTCGCTCGTCGCGACGGCATCACGGTCCGCGTCGAGTGCAAGCGGATCACATCAGAGAAGAAGCTTCGAGAACGTGTGGACAAGGCAGCTTCCCAACTGGCCGAAGCACCAGCGATCGATGGCGAGAAGGTGCTCGGCCTCATCTACGTCGATGTCTCGGGCTGTATCGTCGAAAAGGTGAAAGCTGAGGTCGCCACGCGGCAACAGGCAGCCGACGAGCTGAACAAAGCTCTAAGAGCATTCCTCATAGAAAACAGCACGGAGGTCGAGGCACTGAACACCAAGCACCTGGACTTATCTCATGGCACTTGTCTGATAGCCACTTTGCCGATCTGGACGCACGACTTCACCATGTATACAGTCTCTAGAACCGAAGTCAGGGCGGCCGGAGCCTTGTCGGACGAGAGATTCGAAGAGCTTCGGCGTGCGCTCGAAGGTTTCGACCGGACTTTCAAGGGCTTGTTCAACCCTTAAGACGTCGAAGAGCAATGAGCGCGAGCGCACCATCTCCTCTTGTGCTCGTGCTGGCGCTGTGTTCAAGTGAGTCGTTCGAGTGGGGCGATGAAGGCCAATGGGCCTAGTGCTGCTTCCGCTTCGAGTCGACATGGGTCTGTCGTAGCGGACGAGAGCTGCCGTTCGTGCCGACAAGATGCTTGCGCGGCGGTCGAGCGACCGATTCAGGGTGTGAAGCTGCCGACCGGGGCTAGCTGCGCTCAATGACCGGTTTCCGTGGTTGCATCCGTTTAAGCGGTGGCACGCGAATGACTCAGAGGGGTGGCGGATTCAACCGGTCGATGCAACACACTAACCACCGCATAGGCGGAAGGAGTGTTGCAGATGAAGCGGCGACCAA
>NZ_JBWKOZ010000024.1:0-5963 GCF_059416325.1 Variovorax sp. GW821-FHT09D05
TACCTGACCATCCAGGCTTTCGATGCCGCGGGCAACACCACGGTGCGCGTCGAATACGCGCAGGCCGCAAAGAACTCGGACGGTTCGGCCTGGGCCGGGGCAAGCAACCTCGCGGGGTGGACGGGCCTGACCAACGCGGGCGGCACACCTCCCACGTCACCGCCGGACGCCGCCAACGATCGGCGCGTGGACATCTTCTACGACCGCAACAACCGCAAGACCAGCGAGAGCCGCCGCAACGTCGAGTACAGCACCGCGTCCAACGGCACCAGCACGCGCGGGGACCTGACCACCAGCTACGGCTACGACGCCGTGGGCAACCTCACGAGCACGACCGACGCCAAGGGCGCCACGACCTACAGCTACTACGACGCGCTGGGGCGCGTGACAGCGGTGGCCGAGCCAACGCGCGCAGGCAGCGACGGCGCGACCCCGGTCACGCCATTGACCGTCTTCCGCCGCGATGCCTATGGCAACGTTGTGCTCAAGACCGAGTACCTCAACGGGGCTGATGCCAATGGCAATCCGCTGAGTCCAAGCACCTTGGGCCCTGTGCAGGTGCCCAACCCGCAGGTCGCGCAACTGGCCGCGAACGGGTGGACGAATGTCGGGCCGGTCGGCTACTTCTCGCCCGTGCCCTTCGCGGGCGGTGTGCCGATCTACCAGATTCACGCGACGCTCTTCCCCAATCTCTACAAGTACGTCACGCAGGCGGAGTTGGTGGCGAACCTTGCGCCCGTGAACGGCGTCCCGATTTGGGGCGAACCGACACCCATCGGATATGTCGCCGAGACGCAAGCGCCGGATACACGACCGCTGTACCGCATGCGGCAAAAGAGCGATCTCGAATTCACCCAATTGGTGGCCGACCCCAACGAGATCGCGCGGCTGCAGGGCCTTGGCTGGAGCTTGGACCTCGACGGAAGTGGCAATGCCCTCGTCCTCGGATACCTGGGAACCACCAGCGCTGGCGCGATGGACACGCCGCTGCAGATGGTCATGCAGGTGCTGCCGTTCGTTGACCCCAACGACCTGACACCGATCCTCGGCGAGGAACATCGCTACCTGCCGGGCACCATCAAGGTCGACCCGATGTCCGATCCCTCGGCCTTCGCCGATGCCATCGCCAATTCGGACCGGACCACCTTCACCCAGTACGACGCCCTGGGACACAAGGTGCAGAGCACCGACGCCATGGGCGTCAATCACTACAGCTCCTACAACGCACAAGGCCTGATCGCGAAGGAGTGGCAGGGCGTCAGCGACAACGCAGGCACCACGCGCACCCTGTTCCGCGCCTACCAATATGACGCGCTGGGCCGGCAGACGCACGTGCTCGACCCGGGCACTCCGAGCGACAACGCCGTCTACACGGAAGGTGCAGCCAGTCAGGGCAATGGGTACGTCAACAACCCCAAGGCCACGGTCGTGCCGGGAGGCTACGGCCCGAACTACGGACAGGTGATCTACGGCAACGACAACTCCTCCGACGGCACCCACGGCGACGTGCCGATCGGCGTCGATACGACGGTGGAGATGGGCAAGTTCACGCTCGAGCTCGCGCAGCTGGCCAACCTTCTCGACCTGAAGACGGCCGCCGGGTTCAGGGTCGAGTTCGACTACGTCACGCCAGAGCGTCCGCCGAAGATGCTGCCCGGGACCACCGTCCCCAGTGAGCCAGCGGTGCCGGCCCATACGGTCACCTACGGCCAGGACTTCACGGACATGGGCCTGCTCGACACCGCCACCAGCGTGGATCTGGTGCCCGGCGAATCGGACGGGCCCATCGGTGCGAACGGCAGCATCCTGCGGATCCGCATCTACCAGTTGGGCATCGTGTTTCCGTTCCCGACGCCCATCAAGGAGCCTACGCCGCGCTGGGAGGGTACGCAGGCGCAGGCCGATGGGCAGAACGCCCTGGCGAGCGGCCCTGCCGCGTCGGGCACGGTGGTCGATACCGCACTGAACTACAACGCCTTCGGCGAACTGGTGAGCAAGGGCGTCGTGGGCCAGGCGGGCGGTGAATACTTCGACTACGACAACGCAGGCCGCCTGTGGCGCACCAACGCGGGCGACGGCGTGGACAAGGTCGCGCTGTACGACTTGCAAGGCCATCAGACCGCCGACATCCGAAGCACGGGGCAGGGAAGGGCCGACCTGAACCTGCGCAATTTCGGCAACGCCCAGGAGATTGCGGGCCTGGCCGACGTTCGCCGCACCAACACCACCTACGACCTGCTGGGCCGGGTGGCAAGCACTGCCTTGCCCGAACGCCTGGAGACCCAGGGCGGCGTCAGCGTGCACACGGGCGTTCTCAGCACTGCGGTGTCCACGAGCAACGGGGCCGACGGCAAGAATGTGAATGCAGTGAACTTGAACTGGCCCGGCTATCTCGGTGGATTGGGCAGTGGCGATGTCTCGGTCACGATCAACTACATCGCCAAGGATGCGAATGGCAACGATGTTGCCGGCAGCCGCACTCAGATCCTGAGAGCCGCACAGAGCGCCGACGGCGTGCAGTTCAGCTGGAGCGAGGACAACCGCATCCAGCGCGTGACCCATGTCACCGTCGACAAGGAAGATCTCTTCGGCCACTGGACCCGTGTCATCGACAAGGAGGGGACGGGCTATGTGGGGCAGAGCGTGGACGTCGCCGCTCCCAAGGACCCCGGCGCCACGGTGGTCGTGCAGGTGCGCGTGGCCGGAAGCTCGGGAGACAGCGGCTGGACCACGGTGCCGACCACGCGCTTCGGCGACAGCCTGCGCTACGACGCGTCCGGGCTCGGACTGGGCAACTACGAGTACCGGGTCTTCACCCAGGTGCCCGGCGACCCCGCGAGCCTGACGACGCCAACCGCGACAGGCTCCCTGTCGATCACGCCGCATCTGCTGGCCACCATCAGCCTGAACACCAGCCTGGGCGTTGCGCCGGAGACCTTCGCGTGGCAGAGCCCGCAGGCGGGCGATACGCAGATCATCCGGTTGCGTGTGGCGGGTTCCCAAGGGCCATGGATGGAGCAGTCCATCGGCCAGCCGCAGGGCGGCTGGAGCGGCATCAGCCTTGCGGGCCTTGCCGGCGGGACCTATGAGTACGAGTTGCTGTGGACGCACCCGGGCGATGCCGGGCCATACGCCCATGCCACCGGCCAGCTCAATAAGGTGGCGGCCGTGCCAGGCACGCCCGAGCAGGTGATTGCGCCGGTAGGGTTGCCGCACATCGACGGTGTGGCGGTCATTGCGCCGTATCCCTACGAGCCCAACGACGGAGAAGGGCAACCCGTCTACGTGCCGGCCATGCGACTGCCGGTGATGCTGCCCTACCTCAGCAGCCTGCAGATCGGCGTGCCTGGCGGCATCCTCGTGCCGCAGAACATCGTCTATCCCGACGGACTCTACGGCTACTACATTCCGTCGCACTCGCCAAGCCTGTCGCCGGGCGTCTACACGTACGTCTACTCGTACTCCATCGCGCCCAACGTGCTGGTGCCGACGCACCATGCGATCGGCCAGCTGACCGTCAACGGTGACGGCAGCATCAGCATCACCGACACGACGCCGGCTTACCAGCCGGGCTACACCATTCCAGGGACTCCCGGCAGCCCGGCGCAGTATGGTTGGGCAGCCACGCAGCCCGGCCCCTATGCGATCAGCCAGGACCCGATGTTGGGCGGCCCGAGTCTGGGCATCGTGGCAGGTGTCAACGGAAGCAGTGGTTACCAACGCCCTGTGGTCAACCAGAACGTGGACCGCTGGGGCAACGTGGTCTCCATCACAGACCCGCGCTCGACGGCGTGGAAGACCACCTACAGCTACAACGCCAACAACCAGCTGATCCGCCAGGTGCAGACCGATGCGGACGGCAATGCCGGCGCGGATGCGAATGGCAACGTCACCAACGCCAACGCGCCGGTCACGCAGATCTACTACGACGCCATGGGCCATCAGGTGGCCGTGCGCGACGCCAACGGCAACGTCAACGGCCAGGAGTGGGACGCGGGGGGCAACCTCGTGCGCGAACTGCATGCCGATGACGGCGTGATCAGCCATGCCTACAACGCATTCGGCGACAAGGTTCGCACCATCGATGCCGTCAACCGGACCACAACCTTCCTGTACGACAAGCTGGACCGGCTGGTGCGGACCAACAGGGGCTCCGGTGGAGAAGCCATCGCGGAGTGGCAGAGCTGGGACCAGGCCGGGCGCAAGCTCAGCCAGATCAATGGCGCCGGCGACAAGATCAAGTATGACTACGACCTGCGCGGCAACCTGATCAGGACCACCCAGCCGCTGGGCCAGACCACCCTGGCGGCCTACGACGCGCTGAACCGCAAGATCATCGAGATGGATGCCAACGGCGCGGTGGCCGCATGGCGCTACGACTACTTCGGACAGCTCAAGGGGCATACCGATATCGGCGGAGCCAGATACACCTACACCTACGACAACGCGCGCCAACTGGTCGCGCAGGGCAGCAGCGGCGGGCCCAACGGTGGGCAGAACCGTACCTACGCCTACGACGCGGCCGGCCAGCAGATCCGCATCGACGATCTCGCCATCGGCCAGACCACCAGCTACCGCTACGACCTGGCGGGACGTCGTCTGCGCGAGACCACGGTGCAGGGCGGCATCACCTACCAGGACAACCAGATCGCGTACGACGCGCTGGGGCGGATCCGCTGGGTGGCCGATACCCGTGCGTACATCAGCATCGACTACGACAAGGTGGGCAATCGCACCCACGTGGGTATCCATGTGAACGATCCGTCCAGCGGCGTGGGCGGCAACGATCACTACATCGACAAGTACTACGCGTACGACGCGATGAACCGCCAGACGATGGTGGACGCGCAACGGCTGGCCGATGGCACCTTGGTGTTGGGCGCCGAGGGCCATCGGTTGACGTATTTCAAGGACGGCAACCGCGAGAGCGATACGCACAACAGCGACCAGCGCGTGGTCCAGGTCAATGGCCAGTGGGAGGCGGTGACGGGTGTGACAGGCGAGACCCAGGAGGTCTACAGCTACGATTCGCTGGGCCGCTTGAAGACCAACACGCGCGACGGCGTGACGATCGACACACGTGTCTACGATGGAGCCGACCGCGTGCTGATGAGTGGGGTCGTGCTTGGCGTCGGTGGGGTGGACCTGGGCTACATCAACGCGCATAACCTGCTCAATGGCGGTCCCTTGCCGGCAGATCTGGCCGGTGGGCCTCTGCGCGGGGACATCAACACCTACGATGCCAACGGGCGGCTGATCGCCCAGGTCAGCAACAGCGTCGGCGTGACGCCAGTGCACAGCGAAGCGACGTACAAGTACGACGCCGTGGGCAACATGGTGCTGTCGGAGTCGTCATCGCTGGCGGCGGGTTCGGCAGTGGCTACTCATAGCGCCGAAAGAACGCGGTTCGAGCGCGCCGAAGGCTACCAGGTCAAGACCCGGGAGAGCGGGGCCACCGGCCAGCTGCCGGGCTACCTGGGTTACGCATACGACGCCAACGGCCACATGGTGCGAACGATCGATGCGCACGATCAACTGCTGCCTCAGCACCGCTTCGTCAACGATGCCCAAGGCACCGTGCTCTACGCGGACTACACGAGCGCGACCGACCCGAACACAGCTTACAACGGCCAGCGCCAGATGGTGGTGAACGGGGAGGTGCTCGGGCGCTATGGGCAGACGATCGATCAGCGCTACCCGCAGGGCAATCCGTTCATACCGGGCGCTGATGTGATCAAGCCCGAGGTGAGCTTCAGCTTCGGGTATCAGCCGATCGACGGCAACTATCCCTCGGGCAGTCCGGGCATGTATGCGGTGCAAGTCAACGACACGCTGCAAAGCATTGCCAAGGGCGCGTATGGCGACGGCAACCTCTGGTACCTGATCGCGGACGCCAACGGGCTGATGAGCAATGCGGATCTGCGCGCGGGCCAGGTGCTCACCATCCCCACGCGGGTGACGAG
>NZ_JBWKOZ010000025.1:0-5890 GCF_059416325.1 Variovorax sp. GW821-FHT09D05
CCAAAGCAAAAACCCCCAGTCATTTCTGACTGGGGGTTTCTGGGCTGTAAGAGCCTGACGATGACCTACTTTCACACGGGAACCCGCACTATCATCGGCGCTGACGCGTTTCACTGTCCTGTTCGGGATGGGAAGGAGTGGTACCACGTCGCTATGGTCATCAGGCATAAAGGGTTGTCTGACTGATCACATGATCAATCAAACGAATTCATAGAGTTTGGAATCAGCTTTTGGCGAATTGTTTTGAATGCGTCAACTTGGCATAACACCTTGATCAGACTGATCAAAGTTATAGGGTCAAGCCGCACGAGCAATTAGTATCAGTTAGCTTAACGCATTACTGCGCTTCCACACCTGACCTATCAACGTCCTGGTCTTGAACGACTCTTTAGGGGGCTCAAGGCCCCGGCAGATCTCATCTTGAAACGAGTTTCCCGCTTAGATGCTTTCAGCGGTTATCTCTTCCACACTTAGCTACTCGGCAATGCCACTGGCGTGACAACCGATACACCAGAGGTGTGTCCACTCCGGTCCTCTCGTACTAGGAGCAGGCTTCCTCAAATCTGCAGCGCCCACGGAAGATAGGGACCAAACTGTCTCACGACGTTTTAAACCCAGCTCACGTACCTCTTTAAATGGCGAACAGCCATACCCTTGGGACCGGCTACAGCCCCAGGATGAGATGAGCCGACATCGAGGTGCCAAACACCGCCGTCGATATGAACTCTTGGGCGGTATCAGCCTGTTATCCCCAGAGTACCTTTTATCCGTTGAGCGATGGCCCTTCCATACAGAACCACCGGATCACTATGTCCTGCTTTCGCATCTGCTCGACTTGTCAGTCTCGCAGTTAAGCACGCTTATGCCATTGCACTATCGTCACGATGTCCGACCGTAACTAGCGTACCTTCGAACTCCTCCGTTACGCTTTGGGAGGAGACCGCCCCAGTCAAACTGCCTACCATGCACTGTCCCCGATCCAGATAATGGACCTAGGTTAGAACCTCAAACACACCAGGGTGGTATTTCAACGTTGGCTCCACAAGATCTAGCGACCCTGCTTCAAAGCCTCCCACCTATCCTACACAGATCTGTTCAAAGTCCAATACAAAGCTACAGTAAAGGTTCATGGGGTCTTTCCGTCTTTCCGCGGGGAGATTGCATCATCACAAACATTTCAACTTCGCTGAGTCTCAGGAGGAGACAGTGTGGCCATCGTTACGCCATTCGTGCAGGTCGGAACTTACCCGACAAGGAATTTCGCTACCTTAGGACCGTTATAGTTACGGCCGCCGTTTACTGGGACTTCAATCAAGAGCTTGCACCCCATCATTTAATCTTCCAGCACCGGGCAGGCGTCACACCCTATACGTCCACTTTCGTGTTTGCAGAGTGCTGTGTTTTTAATAAACAGTCGCAGCCACCGATTTTTTGCAACCCATTCATGCTCCGTTGTTCACTTCACACTAATAGGGCACACCTTCTTCCGAAGTTACGGTGTCAATTTGCCGAGTTCCTTCTCCTGAGTTCTCTCAAGCGCCTTAGAATACTCATCTCGCGCACCAGTGTCGGTTTGCGGTACGGTCGTATATAGCTGAAGCTTAGTGGCTTTTCCTGGAACCTCGTTCAGTCACTTCACCAGCAAGCTGGCTCGATCGTTGGCCTCGGTATATGTGCACCGGATTTGCCTAATGCACGCCTACATCCAACTAAACCGGGATATCCAACACCCGGATGACCTATTAAGATCCGTCCCCACATCGCACTATATATCGGTACAGGAATATTGACCTGTTTCCCATCAGCTACGCATCTCTGCCTCGCCTTAGGGGCCGACTCACTCTACGCCGATGAACGTTGCGTAGAAAACCTTGCGCTTACGGCGAGGGGGCTTTTCACCCCCTTTAACGCTACTCATGTCAGCATTCGCACTTCTGATACCTCCAGCACGCTTTACAACGCACCTTCACAGGCTTACAGAACGCTCTCCTACCACTTGCAATAAATTGCAAATCCGCAGCTTCGGTAACTGGCTTAGCCCCGTTACATCTTCCGCGCAGGACGACTCGATCAGTGAGCTATTACGCTTTCTTTAAATGATGGCTGCTTCTAAGCCAACATCCTGACTGTTTTAGCCTTCCCACTTCGTTTCCCACTTAGCCAATTTTAGGGACCTTAGCTGGCGGTCTGGGTTGTTTCCCTCTTGAGTCCGGACGTTAGCACCCGGTGCTCTGTCTCCCAAGCTGTACTCATCGGTATTCGGAGTTTGCCTTGGTTTGGTAAGTCGCCATGACCCCCTAGCCAAAACAGTGCTCTACCCCCGATGGTAATACTTGAGGCACTACCTAAATAGTTTTCGGAGAGAACCAGCTATTTCCAAGTTTGTTTAGCCTTTCACCCCTATCCACAGCTCATCCGCTAGTTTTGCAACACTAGTCGGTTCGGACCTCCAGTACCTGTTACGGCACCTTCATCCTGGCCATGGATAGATCACTTGGTTTCGGGTCTACACCCAGCGACTGATCGCCCTATTCGGACTCGATTTCTCTACGGCTTCCCTATTCGGTTAACCTTGCCACTGAATGTAAGTCGCTGACCCATTATACAAAAGGTACGCAGTCACCCCTTACGAGGCTCCTACTTTTTGTAAGCACGCGGTTTCAGGATCTATTTCACTCCCCTCCCGGGGTTCTTTTCGCCTTTCCCTCACGGTACTAGTTCACTATCGGTCAATGATGAGTATTTAGCCTTGGAGGATGGTCCCCCCATATTCAGACAGGATTTCTCGTGTCCCGCCCTACTTGTCGTTAGCTCAGTACCACACAGGTCATTTCACGTACGGGGCTATCACCCGCTATGGCCAGCCTTTCCAAGCTGTTCCGTTATGTCTTGTGCTATCACTAACAGGCTTCTCCGATTTCGCTCGCCACTACTTTCGGAATCTCGGTTGATGTCTTTTCCTCGAGCTACTGAGATGTTTCAGTTCACCCGGTTCGCCTCGCATGACTATGTATTCATCATGCGATACCTTTCGGTGGGTTTCCCCATTCGGAAATCTCCGGATCAAAGCTAATTTGCCAGCTCCCCGAAGCTTATCGCAGGCTATCACGTCCTTCGTCGCCTATCATTGCCAAGGCATCCACCACGTGCTCTTATTCACTTGACCCTATAACTTTGACGTTTCCTCACGGAAACCAAAGTCAATCAAGGAATTGCCAGGTCTTTCACCTGGCGCGTTATGCCGTTACATTCAAAATTCGATTTGACTCGAAATTGAAGTTTCTTTTGACGCAATCAAAAATTCTATGTTGCTGATGGCACGGTCTGCACTAAACCTTTACGAATGTGCAGTTTCCATCAGCAACGCTGATTCGACTCTATGAATTTTTAAAGAACAGCCGATTGATCAAGAGATCCTGATCAACAACAAAGAAGCCTCATGCCTTCGCAGGAAGCCGCTTTGGTGTTGAATAAGTATCGAGTTATTGGTGGAGGATGACGGGATCGAACCGACGACCCCCTGCTTGCAAAGCAGGTGCTCTCCCAGCTGAGCTAATCCCCCTCAAACTCTCACACGAGATATCAGAAGATTTGGTGGGTCTAGTTGGGCTCGAACCAACGACCCCCGCCTTATCAAGACGGTGCTCTAACCAGCTGAGCTACAGACCCATTCGCCAACCATCTTCAAATGAAGACAACCGACTTCTTCCAACAACCGATAAGTGTGGGCGTTTAAATTAAATTGCTTGTTTCCAGAAAGGAGGTGATCCAGCCGCACCTTCCGATACGGCTACCTTGTTACGACTTCACCCCAGTCACGAACCCTGCCGTGGTAATCGCCCTCCTTGCGGTTAAGCTAACTACTTCTGGCAGAACCCGCTCCCATGGTGTGACGGGCGGTGTGTACAAGACCCGGGAACGTATTCACCGTGACATTCTGATCCACGATTACTAGCGATTCCGACTTCACGCAGTCGAGTTGCAGACTGCGATCCGGACTACGACTGGTTTTATGGGATTAGCTCCCCCTCGCGGGTTGGCAACCCTTTGTACCAGCCATTGTATGACGTGTGTAGCCCCACCTATAAGGGCCATGAGGACTTGACGTCATCCCCACCTTCCTCCGGTTTGTCACCGGCAGTCTCATTAGAGTGCCCAACTGAATGTAGCAACTAATGACAAGGGTTGCGCTCGTTGCGGGACTTAACCCAACATCTCACGACACGAGCTGACGACAGCCATGCAGCACCTGTGTTACGGTTCTCTTTCGAGCACTAAGCCATCTCTGGCGAATTCCGTACATGTCAAAGGTGGGTAAGGTTTTTCGCGTTGCATCGAATTAAACCACATCATCCACCGCTTGTGCGGGTCCCCGTCAATTCCTTTGAGTTTCAACCTTGCGGCCGTACTCCCCAGGCGGTCAACTTCACGCGTTAGCTTCGTTACTGAGTCAGTGAAGACCCAACAACCAGTTGACATCGTTTAGGGCGTGGACTACCAGGGTATCTAATCCTGTTTGCTCCCCACGCTTTCGTGCATGAGCGTCAGTACAGGTCCAGGGGATTGCCTTCGCCATCGGTGTTCCTCCGCATATCTACGCATTTCACTGCTACACGCGGAATTCCATCCCCCTCTACCGTACTCTAGCTATGCAGTCACAGATGCAGTTCCCAGGTTGAGCCCGGGGATTTCACAACTGTCTTACATAACCGCCTGCGCACGCTTTACGCCCAGTAATTCCGATTAACGCTTGCACCCTACGTATTACCGCGGCTGCTGGCACGTAGTTAGCCGGTGCTTATTCTTACGGTACCGTCATTAGCCCTCTTTATTAGAAAAGGCCGTTTCGTTCCGTACAAAAGCAGTTTACAACCCGAAGGCCTTCATCCTGCACGCGGCATGGCTGGATCAGGCTTTCGCCCATTGTCCAAAATTCCCCACTGCTGCCTCCCGTAGGAGTCTGGGCCGTGTCTCAGTCCCAGTGTGGCTGGTCGTCCTCTCAGACCAGCTACAGATCGAAGGCTTGGTGAGCCTTTACCTCACCAACTACCTAATCTGCCATCGGCCGCTCCATTCGCGCAAGGTCTTGCGATCCCCTGCTTTCATCCGTAGATCGTATGCGGTATTAGCACAGCTTTCGCTGCGTTATCCCCCACGATTGGGCACGTTCCGATGTATTACTCACCCGTTCGCCACTCGCCGCCAGGATTGCTCCCGCGCTGCCGTTCGACTTGCATGTGTAAGGCATGCCGCCAGCGTTCAATCTGAGCCAGGATCAAACTCTATAGTTCGATCTTGATTTGCGCCCCATCTCGCGATGAGGCAAAACTCATAAAAAAAGAAATTGAAGTGAACTTCACTTCTATTCTCATGAGCGTTTTTAAGTCTTGCGACTTGTTCCGAAGAACTTACGCAATTACCTTCAAACGCCCACGCTTATCGGCTGTAGATTTTTAACGAACCTCGAAGCAACTTTGCGTTAACTTCGTTTGCTTTGCTGCGATCAGCGAAGCCTTGTAGTCTATCACGATTTTTAAAGAATCGTCAAACTTTTTTCGCTTTCAACATCTTCTTATTCGCATCCCGCAACCTTCGTTGCAAGCTGCTGAAGCTGTTTCAGCGGAGCCTTGCAGTCTAGCACGACTTTTAAAGTCCAACCAAACTTTTCAACTCTTTCTTCGCTTCCCACCAGCTTCTTTTCGCAACCCGCAACTTCCGTCGCAAGCCGCTGAAGCCGTTCAGCGAAGCCTTCGATTATGCACCGTTTTTTCAAACCGCGTCAACTTTCGAAGACTTTCTTCACCGCCAACAATCAACACCCCAGAAGAAGCACCAACTGCCTCGAACACCAGTGGCATTCATCAGCGAAGCCCACGAGTATATGACAGAT
>NZ_JBWKOZ010000026.1:0-5073 GCF_059416325.1 Variovorax sp. GW821-FHT09D05
CCGGCCACATGCAGTCATTCAGCCAATTACCACCAGTCCCGCGAGACCGGTCGTTCGTGGCGCATTCCAATCTAGAAGCCTTCGAGAATGCCTCCGTCAACTGAAACCCTGCAAAGACTGAGCGACTTCGCCTCTGGCAAAACTCCGGTGCCTAAGTTCGAGCAACAGCTCTACAACGATCCAGACATTGAAACGTTGCTCTCGGCAGAGAGCGCTCCTCGATTTTGCCAAACGGGAACAACGCTATTCCACTACCTGATTGGACTCGACCTCAGCGACCCAGGCCACGTGCTCAACGCACAGGACGTATTGGTTTCGTTGCTCCAGAAGCACGGAGTGAAGACAGCGCTGGCCGGGGCCGCAACGGCGGAATATGCGCTGCTGCTCGATGCCCAGCCGCGCTGGCTCGACGCGGACGTCAAGTTCCTTGCCTCGTTACTCGATGCCGCGCCATGCCTACCTCCCAAACAGAGAAAGGTATGGCTGCGTCAGAGAATCTTGGAGCTGTTTAAGTACGCCAAGCAGCCCCCGCGCTGGTTGCAGTCTCCAGCGTGGCCCATCGGAGATGCTGGCCCTTTGGTCTTCTTGGGGCAGTTTCCTGTCGCCGACTACTTTCATGATGAGGCGGCGGTGTATGTTTTCCATGACCCGGCGAAGGACGCGTTCACAACGTTCGTTCAGCACTGCTGAGCTCGCAGCATGAGGACAATTACCAAGATGCTTCCTCGCGGCCAACACCGGACGTTCAGGCCCTCGGCCAGAATCCAGTCAAAAAATCAGCATCGGCCGCACTCCCATGGTCATTGACGAACTCTTCGGTCTGCTCCCGCGCCCCGCCCAGCCCAGGGAGCAAGGCACCGCGCCCGAATGGGGCACCGTGACGTCCAAGCTTGGCGGGCCATTGCCCACCGACTACATGCAGTTTGTTGACCACTATGGCTCAGGGACCATTAACGGATTCCTGACCGTTCTCAACCCTTTCAGCGCGAACCCACATGTGAACCTACTGGATCAAGTGTTCGTCCAGCTCTCGGCACTACGCGAACTCCGGACCAGCTATCCCGAGGACTTCCCGTTCCCGCTCTTCTTTGAACCAGGCGGCCTCCTGCCATGGGCTGTTTCGAATGAAGGAGATGTGTTCTGCTGGAGCACCGTCGGCGCGAGCGGTTTGTGGGAAGTCGTCACGGTGCCACGTAGTGATTCGCCCGAGCACTTCAAGATGAGCATGTCGCAGTTTCTCGCGCGAGGATTGACCGGCCAACTCAAGACCTCGGCCTTACCTCCGCATTTCGCTTCGGGAACTGGCTCATTTGAGCCGCACCCTGCGTGAGGAAAACTTCGGCAGACGGCCAGCAGCGGTCACTCGTCGCTGCCTCACAACGGTGTCTTTGTGAGCGCGTGCGCACTGTCCAGTTTGGCGGTCAACAACCAAACCAGAAGGGACATCAATCGGACCGGCCAAAGACGCCCCACTCCATCGAGCGGGGCGTCTCCCTATTGATCCCTGTCAGCTTGCCGGATTGCGCGCCATGACGATCCACGCCGCGCCGCCGATCATCACCGACCGCTCACCGGGCTGGCCCGAAAAGGCGGCACGAACTGCGGCCGAAGCGCGGGCACGGATGTCGTTGGACTGATCAGCGAGCACGCGCGACAGGGGGCCAACTTCGAACGCCATCTCCACCGCGTCCTCAATCGCCGCGTCCCGCGTCCCGCCTTCGCCGAACGGGATGGAAGCATCCAAGGGCGCGATGGAAATATCGGTGAAGCCGGCCGCCGTCAAGATGCGCGCCACCCGCCCCTTATCGCCGAAAGAAAATGAGCCGGGTGCTTCAGAGTCGGGCTGTGCGGTCGACGGGACGATGCCCTTGATCGCGCCCATTGGTAGGCGCATCCAATCGTTCTCGGCCACGCCCCGCCAGCAAACAAAAGAGACCCGCCCGCCCGGCTTGAGCGCCCGGCGCATGTGGGCGAACGCTCCTGCCGGATCGTCGAAGAACATAACCCCGAAACGCGAGAACAGGATGTCGAACTCGCCCTCGGGCAGCTTGGCGCTGCTGGCGTCGGCTACTAGGAATAGGGCCGTCGAATCTTGTGGCGCAAGCGCGCGCGCTCGTCCAATCAGCGGCGCGGATATGTCCACGCCCAACACTCGGCCCCCCGCGCCAACGAGCGCGGCCAGAGCAAGACTCGACGCGCCCGCGCCGCAGCCGACGTCCAGCACGCGCTCGCCCATCACGGGCGCGGCTGCTTCGATCGCGGCCTTTCCAAACACCGCCAACATGGCGTCGAGTCGAGCCTGGTTGGCGACCCAGCGCTCCCCGCTTTGGCCGTTCCAGTCAGCGATCTGATTAGCGTTTTGCTCTGCCATGCAGTTTCCTTGTCTTGGGACGAGTGATCCGCTACTCGGCCCATGCCGCGATCCGTTCCGCGATCGCCTCGGGGGCCTCGATGTGCAGGAAGTGGCCGACGTCAGGGACGACTTCCAGCGAATGTGGGCCGGCGAACCGATGTCTGTCGTCGACCTGTTGCGGAAAGATGCAGCCGTCGTCGGAACCGTGGAGCTGCAGCAGGGGCGTTGTGATCGGCTGAGATAGGCGGCGCATCGTCCCAAGCATGCCGGGCCGCAGCAGCCCCCTGTAGTAGCGCAAGGGCGCGGGCATGCTTGCCTGCAGGGTCTCGTGTAGCTCCGCCTGGACAGCTGGATCGAGCGAGAGGCCCGGCGACCATTGACGCCATAAGTGGTCGATGAGGGCGAGATTTCGGGCGCTGGCGATCCAGCCGCTTCCCGGCAGTTGGAAGAGCCCCATGTACCAGCTGCGGCGTAGCTGAGTGAGGCGCGGCTGGCTCAGAAATGTCAGTGGGTGCGGGAAGGCCAGCGTGACTGCGCGTTTGATCCGCTCCGGCGCGGTGACGCAGACATCGTATGTGATCGCGCCGCCCCAGTCGTGACCAATCAACTCTACGGCTCGCCCGGGGGACCAGCGGTCGATCAGCGCGAGCACGTCGCCGGTGAGGGAAGCCATGTCGAACGGTCCCGAGGTCGGGGACGGGGCGTAACCGCGAAGCCAGGGGGCGACGACGTGACGCCCACGGCGACCGAGCTCGGCAAGGAAGGGCTTCGCCGTCGGCGGATGGTCCGGGAAACCGTGCAAGACAAGCGTCGGCTGAGCATCGGGATCACCACCCTGCAGCGCGTGAAAAGTGCCGTGTGGCAGGTCGAAGGTGACGTGTTCGAAGTCCATGTGCATCAGGCTTCTCTAAAAGTGCGTTTCCTCAGGCGCCGCGTGCGGATCTATGCCCTCAAGCCAGCATCGATTGCTGGGCGAAGATTCCCGCCATCGCGCCCTGCGACGATGCTTGGGTGACCGAGGGCAAGAAGGGCGTGGTCAGGTCGCCGGCGGCGTAGATGCCGGGCATGCTGGTTTGGCGGCGCTCGTCGACCTTGAGAACGATGCCGGTGGGCGTATCCACCGTGGCGAGGCCCAGTGATTCATGCAGGCTTGCGGACGGCTTGTTGCGCGGATGGGCGAACAGGACGTCGACCGCGACGTTGCGGCCGGTATCGAGATTGACTGTGGAGATATGGCCCTTGTGATGGGCGATCTCGACAATCCGGCCATCGATGACAGGTATGTTGCGGCGCGCCAGATCGGCCTGGATATCGGGCGGGATGTCGTGACCATCGGCGAAGACAGTCAACTTGTCGGTCCAATCGCGGAACAGCTTGGCCTGACTGTGCGATTGCGGGCCGGACCAGACGAGGCCCCAATGCCGGCCGGCGACTTCAAAGCCGTCGCAATAGGGGCAGGGCACGATGGACGTGCCCCAGCTTTCGGCAAAGCCTGGAACCTCAGGCATCTGGTCGGCAACGCCGTAGCTCAGGATCACGCGGCGCGCCCCGAGGCTTTCTTGATCGTCAGTGACGACGCAGAAATCGTCGATGGCGCCAGACACGCTCTCGGCCCGGGCATTGACCAGCCTGATCGTTGGATAGCGCGCCAGCTGCTGCCGCGCCTCGGCCAGGATGTCCAGAGGTGGCTTGTGATCGTGGCCGAGCAGGCCATGCGAGTGGCCGGCAAAGCGGTTGCGCGGCCGGCCGGTATCGAGAACGGTGACCTTGCGGCGGGCACGGCCGAGTTGCAGGGCGGCGGCGAGGCCGGCAAAGCTGCCGCCGATGATGATGACGTCATTCATGGTGATGGGCTCCGTGTGGGTCGAATGATTATTGGACTATAAAGTACAGTAATTTATGTCCGATATAGTAAACTGTCAAGTCCACTAAATCCGCTCATGACTCTCCCCCCAGTTCCTGCTCCCAAGCCCCAACGCGGACGACCACGCGATCCCGAGCGCAGCCGGCGCATCCTGGAAGCGGCGCAAAGGCACTTCAACGAGCATGGCCTGGAGCGTGCGAGCGTGGATGCCATCGCCGCGGACGCAGGTGTTTCCAAGATGACCGTGTACAGCAACTTCGGCTCCAAGGAGGGGCTGTTCCAGGCGGTCGTGCGCGACAGGACGGCAGCGGTGGTGGCTGACTTCCCGGGCGCCGGGACGCTGGACCCGGGTCAGCCGGAGAAGGTGCTGCTGGCGATCGGCGCCCGGTTTCTCGCACTGGCGCGCGGGGACGCACTGGGCGCGTTGCGCTCTGCCTACGGCGTCGCGGGGACGCAGCCGGAAGCCTGCCGAGCGTTCTACAAGGACGGCCCTGAGCGTGCGAACGGCGAGCTGGCTGCATACCTGCGCCGTGCCCACTTGGCGGGCACGCTGAAGGTGCGGAACCCGCTGCAGGCAGCGGACCTGTTCCTGTCGATGTTCCTGGGCTCCGGGCACATCCGCGGAATGCTGAAGCTCGATATGCCGGATACCCGGGAAAACAGGGCTCTTCTTCGCGAGGCCGTACGGGTCTTCATGGCGGCCTACGGCGCGTAGGCTCCACAATGTGGCAAGGTCGCGATTACGCGGCGGCAAGTGAATCGAAGCTTTTAGGCCGGAACCTTGAACCGCATTCCGCCGCCGCTCAAGAGCCCAAGATGGTGAGTTCTAAGGTCCGCTTCCCAAGCCGTCGAAGGA
>NZ_JBWKOZ010000027.1:0-1229 GCF_059416325.1 Variovorax sp. GW821-FHT09D05
GGCGGATTCAACCGGTCGATGCAACACACTAACCACCGCATAGGCGGAAGGAGTGTTGCAGATGAAGCGGCGACCAAGAATCTACTATTCAGGCAGCCAGAAGGCACTGATGTGGGAGCGCTGGAAGCAAGGCTGGACGTTGCATGAGATCGGCAAACTCTTCGATCGGCCTCACACGTCGATCCATCGAATACTTGCGGAAACGGGCGGATTCCGGCCGCCTCAGCGATCGCGCGCATCGACTGCATTGACGTTGGCCGAGCGCGAGGAGATCTCGCGGGCGATGGTGGCAGGCGAGTCGATTCGATCCACTGCAGCGCGACTGGGGCGAGCACCATCGACGATCAGTCGAGAGATCAAGCGCAACGGTGGTAGCGATGGCTACCGTGCCAGCCTGGCCGATGAAGCGACTTGGGATCGAGCGCGACGTCCCAAGCGTTGCAAGCTGAGTGAGAACCGCGCATTGGCTCGCATCGTGATGGACAAGCTGCGCGTGCTCTGGTCGCCGGAACAGATCGCAGGTTGGCTCCGGCATACTTATCCGTGCGACGAGAGCCACCACGTGTCACACGAGACCATCTACCGCAGTCTGTTCATTCAAGCGCGTGGCGCCTTGAAGAAAGAGTTGTTGGAGCACCTGCGGCGCACCCGTGGAATGCGCCGGTCACGCCACTACACGCAGAAGACGGCAATTCACGGGAAGATCGTCGATGCTGTTTCGATCAGTGAGCGGCCCGCCTGCGTTGAAGACCGAGCAGTGCCTGGTCACTGGGAGGGCGAC
This sequence comes from Variovorax sp. GW821-FHT09D05, assembly GCF_059416325.1. NCBI lineage: Bacteria > Pseudomonadati > Pseudomonadota > Betaproteobacteria > Burkholderiales > Comamonadaceae > Variovorax > Variovorax sp. GW821-FHT09D05. The sequence goes on from NZ_JBWKOZ010000027.1 coordinate 782, forward strand.
CTGGTCTTTGGCAGTGGCAACAGCCAGATCGCGACATTGGTTGAACGTCAAACGCGATACGTGATGTTGGTGAAGCTGGATGGCAAGGACTCGCAGACGGTCGTCAATGCACTCATCAAGAACGCCCGCAAACTGCCGCAGGAGCTCTACAAGTCACTGACTTGGGATCGAGGCACGGAGATGCACGCGCACAAGAAATTCACGATGGCCACCGACATCCGGGTCTACTTCTGCGATCCGCAAAGCCCATGGCAACGCGGAAGCAACGAGAACACCAATGGCTTGCTTAGGCAGTACATGCCCAAGGGCGTGAGCCTCGCAGGCTTCTCACAGCGCCAGCTCAACGCGATCGCGAGACAATTGAACGAGAGGCCGCGCAAGACGCTCGGTTTCCAGACACCCGCTGAGATGTTCAGCGAATGTGTTGCATCGACCGGTTGAATCCGCC
>NZ_JBWKOZ010000028.1:0-1200 GCF_059416325.1 Variovorax sp. GW821-FHT09D05
TGACCTGCTCGGTTTAGTCGAGACAGTTTTTCCTAGAAGACGGCGGGTTGCAGTTCTAGGCGGAGTTCCTGTTTGAACTCTGCCGGGGTCAAGTATTGCAGGCTGCTGTGGGGACGTACCTCGTTGTAGTGATTGCGCCAGGCTTCGATCAGGACAGCGGCTTCGCGGCGCGAACGGAACCACTCGATGGACAGACACTCGTCGCGGAACTTGCCGTTGAAGCTCTCGTCGGTGCCGTTCTGCCAAGGCTTGCCGGGATCGTTGAGCACGGTGGCAATGCCCGAGCCTGAGATCCACTCCAGGATGGCTTGGCTGACAAACTCCGGCCCGTTGTCCGAACGCATGAACAGCGGCGCACCATGCAAGCTCACCAAGCGCGAGAGCACCTCGATCACCCGCTTGGAGCGGATGGCCCCGGCCACATCGATGGCCAGGCACTCGCGGGTGTATTCGTCCACGACAGTCAGGCACTTGATCTGCTGGCCGCTGGCCGTGGTGTCGAAGACGAAGTCGTAGGCCCAGACCATGTTGGCCTTGAACGGCGTGTGAACGCGCGGGCGCACCGAGGCGATGCGCTTGCGCGGCCGTTTCCGGGGCACCAGCAGGCCCGCCTGGCGCCACAGCCTGTGCGTGCGAGACCAACTCAGCTCGAAGCCCTTGCGGCGCAGAAACACGCGGATGCGGCGATAGCCGTAGCGCGGATACTGAGCCGAGAGTTCCTCCATCGCCGCAAGCACCGGCGCATCCTTGGCGGGCAAGCGCAGCTCGTAGCTGGGCGTGGCGCGTGACATGCCGATGAGCCCGCAGGCGCGGCGCAGACTCAAGCCACGTGCGCGCACGAAGGCCAGTTGCTCGCGCCGAGCCAACGGGCTCACCATTTTTTTGCGTTGATCTCCTTGAGGATCTCGAGGTCCAGATCTCGCTCGGCAAGGAGCTTCTTCAGCCGGCTGTTCTCAAGCTCCAGGGCCTTCAGACGCTTGACGTCGGCCGCCTCCATCTGGCCGAAGTGTTTGCGCCAGGCATAGATGGTGGCGTCGCTGACCTTGTGCTTCTTGGCAGCCTCGGCCACCGTCGTACGATCTGCTTCACGCAGGATCGTGACCATTTGCTCTTCTGAAAATCGACTCTTCTTCATGGGCTCCTCTTCGGGCGGGAGCCATCTTCCTAGAAATCAATGTCTCGGAGAAACCGGGCAGGTCA
>NZ_JBWKOZ010000029.1:0-1165 GCF_059416325.1 Variovorax sp. GW821-FHT09D05
CTAGGGAAGGTCTGAACAAGAGCACGTTTCTTGCATGAAGGACTGAACCCTGCAAAGGAGCACGAGCGATGAGCCAGATCAGTTTTGCGGATGCGGAGCAAGCTGGCAAGAGGAAGAAGACAAGGCGCGAAGTCTTCCTTGCCGAGATGGAACTGGTGGTGCCGTGGAAGGCGCTGCTCAAAGTCATCGAGCCCCACTATCCAGTGGCAGGCCGAGGCCGTCGTCCGTACCCGCTGCAAGCCATGCTGCGCGTGCACCTGATGCAGAACTGGTTCGCCCTGAGCGACCCGGCGATGGAAGAGGCCCTGTATGAGATCGCCTCGCTGCGCTCGTTCGCCGGACTCGGTCTGGAGGCGATCCCTGACGAGTCGACCATCCTGAACTTCCGCCACCTGCTGGAGGCCAGCGATCTGGCCGAAGACATCTTCAAGCAGGTCAACGCCCATCTGGCCAGGAAGGGACTGCTCTTGAAGCGCGGCTCTATCGTGGACGCAACCATCATTGCGGCGCCCAGTTCGACCAAGAACGAAAGTGGCGAGCGAGATCCGGAGATGCACCAGACGAAGAAGGGCAACCAGTGGCACTTCGGTATGAAGGCTCACATCGGCGTGGACGCAGACTCGGGGCTGGTGCACACGGTGACGACCACTGCAGCCAACGAGGCAGACGTGGAACAGGTGAGCGATCTGCTGCACGGCAAAGAGGATGCGGTGTGGGCAGACTCGGGCTATCGCGGAGCACAGAGCCGAGTCAAACGCAGCGTGCAATGGCATATTGCGGGCAGGCCCAGCGACATGGCGAAGATGCCGCAGGGCCGAGCCAAGGCCAGAGCGCGCAAGCAGGAATACCAAAAGGCCAGCATCCGGGCAAAGGTCGAGCACCCGTTCCGGGTGATCAAGCGGCAGTTCGGTCTGGCGAAGGTGAGGTTCAAGGGACTGACCAAGAACACAGCGCATGTGATCACGCTGTTTGCGCTGTCGAACCTGTGGATGGTCAGAAGGAAGCTGATTGCGATGATGGGACAGGTGCGCCCGCAGGCAGCGTGAAGCGGCCACAGAGGCTCTCAAACGCGTGGGATGCCCGGTGCGATGAGCCCGCAAGCGCAGCAACTCAACACGCGTCCTCGTCATCAAATCAATCTACGACTTGATCAGACGTTCCCTAG
>NZ_JBWKOZ010000030.1:0-707 GCF_059416325.1 Variovorax sp. GW821-FHT09D05
CCGCTTCGGGCGCAGCCCTGGCGCAAACAGCAACGACGGATGCCGCAGCAGCACCGGCAGCCGCTCCCGCCCCGAATCTCACGGGCAACGTGTCCATCACCACGAACTACAAGTTCCGTGGCCAGGACCAGGACATGATCGGCAAGAACGACTACGCCAAGACCAAGGGCTTCAAGCCCGCCATTCAAGGCGGCCTGGACTACGCCTTCGGCGACAGCGGCTTCTACGTGGGCAACTGGAACTCCAGCGTCAACTGGCTCAAGGGCAACAGCATCGAGATGGACGTGTACGGCGGCTACAAGTTCAAGGCCGGCCCGCTGGACATGGACGTCGGTGCGCTCACCTACATCTACCCGGGCAACTCCGCGGGCAACACCACCGAGCTGTACGTTGCGGGCACCTACGCCAACGAAACCCTCGGCTCGTTCACCGCCAAGTACTCGCACACCGTGTCGAAGGACTACTTCGGCTACGCGGGCAACAAGGCCGGCTCGGGCCTGAAGGGCACCAACACCGGCTACCTGAACCTGTCGTACAGCAAGGAAATCGTGCCCAAGGTCACGCTGAAGGCGGCGGTGGGCTACACGAACATGTCCAGCGACATCCGCAGCCTGGGCTATAAGAGCTACGTCGACTACAACGTCGGCGCGAGCTACGACTTCGGCAACGGCCTGTCGCTGACCGGCTCGGTGCAGGGCGCCAACAAG
>NZ_JBWKOZ010000031.1:0-568 GCF_059416325.1 Variovorax sp. GW821-FHT09D05
TCGCCTCGATGTGGATCGGCAACGCGATGCTGATCATCCTGAACCTGCCGCTGATCGGCATGTGGATCAAGCTGCTGTCGGTGCCGTACAAGTACCTGTTCCCCGCCATCGTGCTGTTCTGCGCGATCGGCGTGTACTCGACCAACAACAACACCTTCGACATCTGGATGGTGGGCATCTTCGGTCTGGTGGGCTACACCTTCTTCAAGCTGGGTTGCGAGCCTGCACCATTGCTGCTGGGCTTCATCCTCGGGCCGATGATGGAAGAGAACCTGCGCCGTTCGCTGCTGCTGTCGCGCGGCGACTGGAGCGTGTTCGTGACGCGTCCGATCTCGGCGAGCCTGCTGGCTGCTGCTGCGCTGCTGCTGATCATCGTGCTGCTGCCGGCTGTGAAGTCGAAGCGCGAAGAGGCCTTCGTCGAAGACTGACGGCGTTCTGCTCCCCTTCAAGACGGCGCCTTCGGGCGCCGTTTTCCATTTGTGCTGAGTGTTCGGGGTGCGTGCGAATGACACCGGGTACTCCCCTCCGCGAATGTCCCCCGGCCTTCGGCCTCCTCCTTTATTTCGCT